>JANRIT010000026.1:0-56244 GCA_033764645.1 Hyphomicrobiaceae bacterium | reverse complement strand
CATGATCTACCTCGCCATCGTCTTCCTGCCGCTCGTCGGCGCACTGATCGCCGGGCTGTTCGGCCGCGTGATCGGCCATCGCGCCGCAGAGATCGTCACGACGGCGCTGCTGATGATCGCGGCCGTGCTGGCGTGGATCGTGTTCGTGCGCGTCGGCCTCGGCCAGGAGACGGCGCGCGTCCCGGTCATGCGGTGGATCACCTCGGGCGAACTCGATGTCGCCTGGGCGCTGCGCATCGACGCGCTGACCGCCGTGATGCTCGTCGTCGTCACCACCGTGTCGAGCCTCGTCCATCTCTACTCGATCGGCTACATGCACGAGGACGAGGGGCGCGCGCGCTTTTTCTCCTATCTGTCGCTGTTCACCTTCGCCATGCTGATGCTGGTGACGAGCGACAACCTCGTGCAAATGTTCTTCGGCTGGGAGGGCGTCGGTCTCGCCTCCTACCTCCTCATCGGCTTCTGGTACCAGAAGCCCGAGGCGAACGCGGCGGCCATCAAGGCTTTCGTCGTCAACCGTGTCGGCGACTTCGGCTTCGCGCTCGGCATCTTCGGCCTGTTCCTCGCGTTCAACACGGTCAACCTCGATCCGCTGTTCGAGGCGGCGGCTACGGCGAAGGGGCAGACGTTCAATTTTCTCGGCTACGACGTCGATATCCTGACGACGCTCAGCCTCCTTCTATTCATGGGCGCCATGGGCAAGTCGGCGCAGTTCCTGCTGCACACCTGGCTGCCGGACGCGATGGAGGGGCCGACACCGGTCTCGGCCCTCATCCACGCCGCCACCATGGTGACGGCCGGCGTCTTCATGGTCGCCCGCCTGTCACCGATCTTCGAGCACGCGCCCGACGCCCTCGTCGTTGTGACCTTTGTCGGTACGCTGACGGCCTTCTTCGCGGCGACCGTCGGCCTCGTGCAGAACGACATCAAGCGCGTCATTGCCTATTCGACCTGCTCGCAGCTCGGCTACATGTTCGCTGCTTGCGGCATCGGCGCTTACGGCATCGCCATCTTCCACCTGTTCACGCACGCCTTCTTCAAGGCGCTGCTGTTCCTCGGCGCGGGCTCGGTCATCCACGCGATGCACCACGAGCAGGACATGCGCAACATGGGCGGGCTTGCCCACAAGATCCGCTTCACCTGGGCCATGATGCTGATCGGAACGCTGGCACTGACGGGCGTCGGCTATCCGCACGTCATCGGCTTTGCCGGCTTCCACTCCAAGGATGCGATCATCGAAGCTGCCTACGCTGCGCATACGCCCTACAACTATGTGTTCTGGACGCTCGTGACCGCGGCCTTCATGACCTCGTTCTACTCCTGGCGGCGGATGTTCATGACCTTCCACGGGCGCACGCGCGCCGAGCCCGACGTCTACAAGCACGCCCACGAGAGCCCGCTGACGATGCTCATCCCGCTCGGCGTGCTGGCGATCGGCGCGGTTGCGGCGGGCTTCGTGTTCAAGGGCTACTTCTACGGGGACTCCTACAAGGAGTTCTGGGGCAAGGCGCTCTACGAGGGGCCGGGCAACCACATCCTGCACGACATGCACACGATCCCCGGCTGGGTCGGCTGGGCGCCGTTCTTCGCCATGCTCGGCGGTTTCGCGCTCTCCTACCTGTTCTACATCGCAGCACCCTGGCTGCCGGCAGCGACGGCCCGCGCGTTCCGGCCGCTCTACCTGTTCCTCCTCAACAAGTGGTACTTCGACGAGCTTTACGACTGGCTGTTCGTCAGGCCGTCCTTCGCCCTCGGCCGCCTGTTGTGGAAGCGCGGTGATGGCGCGCTCATCGACGGGACCATCGACGGCACGGCGGGCGGCGTGCGCTGGACGACCGGGCGCGTCGTCAAGCTGCAGACGGGCTACGTCTATCACTACGCCTTCGCAATGCTGATCGGCGTCGCCCTGATCCTCACCTTCTTCCTGCGCGGCCTCATGACGACCGGGAGCATCACACCATGACCGTGGCGTCGGCTCCGATCCTGTCGATCATCACCTTCCTGCCGCTGGTCGGCGTGTTCTTCATCGCCTTCCTGCCACGCACGCCCGGCGGGGACCGCAACGCCCGCCATGCCGCGCTCTACACGTCCGCCTTCACCTTCGCGATCTCGCTCATCGTCTGGTTCAACTTCGACCGCACCACGGCCGACTTCCAGTTCGTCGAGGAGGCCGCCTGGCTCGGGCCCTTGCGCTACAAGATGGGCGTCGATGGCATCTCCATGCCGTTCGTCATCCTGACGACGCTGCTCGTGCCGCTGTGCATCCTGGCGAGCTGGGAGAGCATCGAGCACCGCGTCAAGGAGTACATGATCGCCTTTCTCGTGCTCGAGACGCTGATGATCGGCGTGTTCTGCGCGCTCGACCTCATCCTGTTCTACGTGTTCTTCGAGGCTGGTCTCATCCCGATGTTCCTGATCATCGGCGTGTGGGGTGGCAAGCGGCGCGTCTACGCGAGCTTCAAGTTCTTTCTGTATACGTTGCTCGGCTCGGTGCTGATGCTGATCGCCATGCTCGCCATGTACTGGCACGCGGGCACCACCGACATCCCGACGCTGATGACGACCAAGTTCCCCTACGACATGCAGACGTGGCTGTGGCTCGCGTTCTTCGCCTCGTTCGCGGTCAAGATGCCGATGTGGCCGGTGCACACGTGGCTGCCGGATGCGCACGTGGAAGCCCCGACGGCGGGCTCGGTCATCCTTGCCGGCATCCTGTTGAAGATGGGCGGCTACGGCTTCCTGCGTTTCTCGGTGCCGATGTTCCCGCTGGCGAGCCAGGATCTCGCGCCGCTCGTCTTCACGCTGTCGGTCGTCGCCATCGTCTACACATCGCTCGTGGCGCTCGCCCAGGAGGACATCAAGAAGCTGATCGCCTACTCGTCGGTCGCCCACATGGGCTTCGTGACGATGGGCATCTTCACCTTCACGACGCAGGGCATCGACGGGGCCATCTTCCAGATGATCTCGCACGGCTTCATCTCGGCCGCGCTGTTCCTGTGCGTCGGTGTGCTCTACGACCGGCTGCACACGCGCGAGATCGCATCCTATGGCGGGCTTGCGGAGACGATGCCGATCTACGCGGTGTGCTTCATGGTGTTCACCATGGCCAACGTGGGTCTGCCCGGCACGTCGGGTTTCGTGGGCGAGTTCCTCACCCTGCTCGGCGCGTTCCGGGTCAACACCTGGGTCGCCTTCTTCGCGACGACGGGCGTGATCCTGTCGGCGGCCTACGCGCTCTATCTCTACCGCCGCGTCGTGTTCGGTGCGCTGGAGAAGGCGAGCCTCAAGTCGCTGCCCGACATGAACGCCCGCGAGATCGCCGTGATAGCGCCGCTCGTCGTGTTGACCATCCTATTCGGCTTCTATCCGGCGCCGATCCTCGACGTCATCGCGGTGTCGGTGAAGAAACTCGTCATGAACTACGAGGCGGCGGTCGGCCAGGCTGCCGCACTCACTGTGCCATGACGGGGCCACTCCTCACTCCGACCCACACCATGCGGGACCGCACGACATGAGCCTCGATGCCCTCATTGCCTACGCCCCGATGGCGCCGGAACTGGTGCTCGCAGCCGGTGCGCTCGTGCTGCTGATGGTGGGCGCGTTCAGCGCCGACGATGCGGATGCCGGCGAGCGGATCGGCTGGCTGTCCATTCTCGTCATCGTGCTGGCGGCTGGCACCATCCTGCTCCAGCCGGCCGGATCGGTGAGCCTGTTCGACGGGGCCTTCGTCATCGATGCCTTCGCCCGCTTCGTCAAGCTTCTGATCCTGGCTGGCTCGGCAGTCGCGCTGATGCTGTCATTCGGCTACCTGCGCGACAAGCGCGCCATGGTGTTCGAGTATCCGGTGCTCGTGCTGCTGGCGACCATCGGCATGCTGATGATGGTTTCGGCGGGAGATCTCGTCGCGCTCTACCTCGGCCTCGAATTGCAGAGCCTCGCGCTCTACGTGCTCGCCGCCGTGCAGCGCGACAACGTCCGCTCGAGCGAGGCTGGTCTCAAGTACTTCGTGCTCGGCGCGCTGTCCTCCGGCATGCTCCTCTATGGTGCATCGCTGGTCTACGGCTTCTCCGGCACGACGAGCTTCTCGGCAATCGCCGGCATCGCTGAGGCGCAGGGGGCGGCTCAGAACATCGGGCTGGTCGTCGGCCTCGTGTTCGTGCTCGTCGGGCTCGCCTTCAAGATTTCCGCCGTCCCCTTCCATATGTGGACGCCCGATGTCTACGAGGGTGCGCCGACGCCCGTCACGGCGTTCTTCGCGGCCGCTCCCAAGATGGCCGCCATGGCGCTGCTGATGCGCACGCTCGCGCACGCTTTCCCCGGTCTCGAAGAGCAATGGCTGCAGGTCGTTTGGTTCACCGCGATCGGCTCCATGCTGCTGGGCGCCTTCGGGGCCATCGGGCAGTCGAACATCAAGCGCCTGATGGCGTACTCCTCCATCGGCCATGTCGGCTTTGCCCTCGTCGGCCTGTCGGCGGGCAGCCAGGAGGGCGCGCAAGGGGTACTCGTCTATCTCGCGATCTATCTCGCCATGACGCTCGGCACGTTTGCCTGCATCCTGGCCATGCGGCGCGGCGACGAGATGGTCGAGGCCATCGGCGAACTCGGCGGGCTCGCCCAAACGAACCTGCCAATGGCTTTCGCACTCGGCATGCTCATGTTCTCGCTAGCCGGCATCCCGCCGCTCGCCGGCTTCTTCGCCAAGCTCTACGTTTTCCAGGCGGTGGTGAAGGCCGGGCTTTACCCGCTGGCCGTGCTCGGCGTCATCGCGAGCGTGATCGGCGCCTATTACTACCTGCGCGTCGTCAAGATCATGTTCTTCGACGAGCCGCGCGAGCGCTTCGCGCCGGTGCCAGGCCGGCTCGGCTTCGTCATGGCCGGGAGTGTCGTGTTCCTGTTCGCCTTCTCGATTCCCCAGATCGGCACGCCGATCGTCGAGGCGGCAGGTGCTGCGGCGCGATCTCTGCGCCTGTGAGGATGGGGGCGGGACAGCGGTGAGGACGCCGCGCTGCCACCTCGCGACCTGTCGCTCGACCAACGACGAGGCGATGGTCCGCGCCCTTGCCGGCGAAACGGGGCCGCTGTGGATCAGTGCCGACGCACAGACCGGCGCGCGGGGGCGGGCCGGACGCGGCTGGACGGGCCATGCCGATAACCTGCAGGCGAGCTACCTTGGGGCGGCGGCGTGTCCGCCGTCGTCGCTCGGTCAGGTGGCCCTCGTCGCCGGGCTCGCCCTTTACGATGCCGTTGTCGCCGTCAGCGCCACTTCCCCGCCTCGGGACCTGCGCCTGAAATGGCCGAACGACCTGATGATCGGGCCGGCGAAGTGTGCCGGCATTCTTGTCGAGACGACGCTGCGGCCAGCCGATCCCGCGGCCGGAGGCGCGCAGGGGTATGCTCTCGTGATCGGCTTCGGCGTCAACGTTGCCGTCGCTCCCGCAGGGCTCGACCGGCTGGTCACGTCGCTCAGCACACATGGGATGTCGGCGAGCCGGGACGAGCTTCTTGACGCACTCGATTGCGCCATCGCCACGCGCCTGACACAGTGGCGCGAAGGACGGGGCTTTCCGGAGGTGTGCGAGGCTTGGCTCGCTGCCTCGGGCCCGCTCGGCGTTGCGATCACGGTCAACGCCGGCGAGCGTATCGTGCGGGGTGTCTACGCAGGGATCGACCCAGGTGGCAGCCTCGTCGTAACGGGGCCCGACGGCGTTACGCAGGCGCTCCACTTCGGCGACGTCGACCTGCCTTCGGATTGATGCCGGCGATCGCCGGGGCCTGGCGGTCGTTGCCGGGGCCATGACCGCAAGAGCCGCATCTCGCGCCTTGCCACAGGAAAGAGACGGTGCGGATGGCGCAAGCCAGCAAATCAGGCCAGGACGAGCTCGTTCTGGTCGCGCTCGGCGGATTGGGCGAGATCGGCATGAACGCCTACGCCTATGGCTTCGGCCCGCCGGCGCGGCGCGACTGGCTGATGGTCGATCTCGGCATCACGTTTCCAGGTGAAGGCGAGCCCGGCGTCGACGTCATCCTGCCCGACATCCGCTTCATGGCAGAGCAGCGCACGCAGGTGCGCGGACTCGTCATCACGCACGCCCACGAGGACCATATCGGCGCGGTCATCGAGCTTCTGCCGCAGCTGCGCGTGCCGGTCTATGCCACCGCCTTCACGCTCGGCATGCTGAAAGCCAAGCTCGGGGAGTTCGGCGGCAAGCTAAAGCCGGAACTCGTCGAGATTCCGATCGGCGGCCGTTTTCAGGCCGGCCCGTTCGATGTCGAGCTCGTCTCGATGGCGCATTCCATTCCCGAGACGTCGGGGCTCGCCATCCGCACGCCGGCTGGCCTCGTGTTTCACACCAGCGACTGGAAGATCGACACCGAGCCGGTGATCGGTTTGCCGACGGACGAGGCGCGGCTTGCCGCTCTCGGCGCGGAGGGCGTGCGTGCCGTCATCTGCGATTCGACCAATGCTCTGCGCGAGGGCTCCTCGCCGTCCGAGAGCGCTGTGGCGCGGTCGCTCGCCGAGATCATCGCCAAGGCCCCCCACCGCGTGGCGGTGACGACGTTTGCCTCGAACGTCGGGCGGGTGCGAGCGGTGGCGGAGGCGGCGCGTGCGTGCGGGCGCCATCTCGTCGTCGCCGGCCGGGCGCTGCACCGCGTCATGGAGGTGGGGATCGATACCGGCTACTTGCCGAAGGATCTCAAGTACCTCGATCAGGAGGAGTTCTCGTACCTCGAGCGGCGCGAGGTCGTGCTGCTGTGCACCGGCAGCCAGGGCGAGCCGCGTGCTGCCATCTCCCGCATCGCCGAGAACGAGCATCCCGACGTGAAGCTCGCCAAGGGCGACCTCGTCATCTTTTCCTCGCGCAACATTCCCGGCAACGAGAAGGTCATCGGCCGCGTGCAGAACAATCTGGCGCGGCTTGGTGTGGACGTGCTGACCGACGGGGAAGCCCTCGTGCACGTTACGGGTCACCCGCGCCGCGAGGAGCTGCGCAAGCTCTATGCCCTGTTGAAGCCGGAGGTCGTCGTGCCGATGCACGGCGAGCCGCGCCACCTGCGCGAGAACGTCAAGCTGGCCGAGGCTTCTGGAGCCAAGGAGGCGATCTTCGCCGAGGACGGATCGATCGTGCGGCTGTGGCCGGGGCCTGCTCGTATCGTCGCCGACGCCCCGGTGGGCCGTGTCTTCCGCGATGGCAAGCTGCTGATCCCGGCTACGGATGATGGTCCCGTCCGCCAGCGCCGCAAACTCGCTGCGGTGGGTATCGCGGTCGTCTCCGTCGCGCTCACACGCAAGGGTGAGCCCATCGGCGAGGCGGAGATCGTTCTCGACGGCATCCCTGCAACTGTCGCCGGCGGCGACAGCATGGAGGATGTGGTGCTCGATGCCGTCGATGGTACCTTCGAGAGCATTCCGCCAGGGCGGCGCAAGGACACCGAGATGGTTGCCGAGGCCGTGCGACGGGCCGTGCGGGCGGCGATCGCCGAGGAATGGGGCAAGAAGCCGATCGTGAAAGTGCTGCTGCACGTCGTCGATGCCAAGGCCTGACGGGCCCGTGCCGCGCCACGTGGCCGTCAGCGACAAGACCAGGAGAAGATCATGATTGGACGCCTCAACCACGTCGCCATCGCCGTCAAGGACCTCGCTGCGGCGACGTCGGTCTACGAAAAGACGCTCGGCGCTGTCGTGACGCCGCCGCTGCCACAACCCGAGCATGGCGTGACGGTGGTCTTCATCACGCTGCCCAACACCAAGATCGAGCTGCTCGAGCCGCTGGGGCCGGCTTCCCCCATCGCAAAGTTTCTCGAGCGCAACCCCGAAGGCGGCATCCATCACGTCTGCTACGAGGTCGACGACATCATCGCTGCGCGTGACAAACTGAAGGCCGAGGGTGCACGAGTGCTCGGCGATGGCGAGCCGCGCATCGGCGCGCATGGCAAGCCCGTGCTGTTCCTGCATCCCAAGGATTTCCTGGGCACGCTGACCGAACTGGAGCAGGCCTGAATGTCGCGCGCCACCACTGAGTTAGCAGGGCCCGGAGGGCGTTCGGCGTGAGCTTGAGCTTTGCCATCGCCATCTACTTCATCATCTGGTGGCTCGTGCTTTTCGCCGTGCTGCCGTTCGGCGTGCGCACGCAGGACGAGGCCGGCAGCGTCGTGCCCGGCACGCCGGAGAGCGCGCCGGCGCGGCCCGATCTCGTGCGGCTGTTTGCCATCAACACCGTCGTGGCGGCGATCGTTTTCGCCGGCGTATGGGCGGTGATCACCTACGAGTTGATTGACACGGATACGTTCTCCGTGATCAGCCGCTCGCCGGTGTGAGCGAACCGACGTCCCGAACTTGAGGGCTGGCCGGAGTTCGCGTCTGCGGTCGGCGTGGTGCCGACTGCGGCCACCTTGCTGCGGCGAGGCCAGGCTGACGAGATGATGACAATTTGCGAGGTGGCCCGAGTGGCCCGAAAACGACGGAAGGAGCGGACGGCTCCGCTCCTTCCGTGGGGCGGCAGACAAGCGCCGCACACATCATAAACACCGGCATCTCGTTCAGTTGCCGGCCCACTCACCAAGCGGAACTGCCTGATTGTTCAGGCTTGCTCCGTTTCCTTCCCTAGACTTGGGCTCGTCGCCAAACCAACATAGGCAGCGTCCCTTTTCTGTAACGGGCGCACCCTAGCGGAGGCGCGTCCGACTGTCACGGGCCGGTGAGCAAAAAAATGCGCTGCTTGCATCAAGAATGAGCTTGACAGAAATGCTGTCCGACCAGTCGCCAATGGCCTGCGCGCAGTGCTGCACGTAAAGGCGGCAACGTCCCTCTTCGGGCGCCGGAAGCGGCCCCCGCCAGGATTGCAACGCTGCCCGATCCTGGTTAAGAGGCCCCAACCTCCCGCGTCGCCGATAGCCGGTATCGGCGAACGATCGCGGCCTCGCATCGGCCGGGCAAGGCGTTGCCAGCGGCAACTCGTTTGTCGCTGAGCCGGCACCAGGATCGGACTTCTTGAGCATGATGTGCCGTCGACCGAACCGCACCGTTGCACGCTGCCGTTCCACGCAGCACGTCAGCGCCCGGCGTGGGGGTCAGTGGTGATGAGCAAACGTGCGCTCGGTGTCGCCCGTGCCGATAATTTTCCCGAGTGGTATCAGGCCGTTGTCCGGGATGGCGACATGGCCGAGACGAGCCCCGTGCGCGGCTGCATGATCATCAAGCCGTGGGGCTGGGGCGTGTGGGAGCGCATCCAGGCAGAGCTCGATACCCGCATCAAGGAAACGGGTCACGACAACTGCTACTTCCCGCTGTTCATCCCGATGAGCTTCATCGCCAAGGAGGCAGAGCACGTCGAGGGGTTCGCCAAGGAGATGGCGGTTGTCACCCACCATCGCTTGAAGAACGTCGGCGGGACGCTCGTGCTCGACCCGGAGGCGAGGCTGGAAGAGCCGCTCATCGTGCGGCCGACGTCGGAAACAATCATCGGCGACGCTTTCCAGCGCTGGATCAAGAGCTATCGGGACCTGCCGCTGCTCGTCAATCAGTGGGCCAACGTGGTGCGCTGGGAGATGCGCACACGGCTGTTCCTGCGCACCGCCGAGTTCCTCTGGCAGGAAGGCCATACCGCGCACGCCGACCGCGACGACGCCATGGCCGAGACCATGCGCATGCTCGAGGTCTACCGTGAGTTTGCCGAGACGGTGCTCGCCATGCCTGTCGTGGCTGGCGAGAAGCCGGCCAACGAGCGCTTTCCGGGAGCAGACAATACGTTCTCGATCGAAGCGATGATGCAGGACGGCAAGGCCCTGCAGGCCGGCACGTCCCACTATCTCGGCACGCACTTCGCCGAGGCGCAGGACATCAAGTACCAGAGCGCGGCAGGCACGCTCGAGCACTGCCACACCACGAGCTGGGGCGTGTCGACGCGGCTCATCGGCGGCGTGATCATGACGCACGGAGACGATGACGGTCTGCGCTTGCCGCCGGCCATCGCCCCGCGTCAGATCGTCATTGTGCCGATGCTGCGCGACAAGCCGGAGGACGCGCCGATCGTCGCCTTCTGCGCGGAGATGGAACAGGCGCTGAAGGCCCATGGTATTCGCGTGCTCGTTGACCGCAAGCCGCAAAAATCGGCGGAGAAGCGCTGGAACTGGGTGCGCCGTGGCGCGCCGGTCATCGTCGAGGTCGGCGGGCGTGATGTCGCTGCCGGCAACGTGACCTACATGCGCCGCGACAGGCTTCGCGATGGCGACAAGGTCGTCTCGGCCGCCATGCCGGTCGCGGAGTTCGTCGCTGGAGCAACAGCACTCCTCGCCGATATCCAGGCGGGCCTCTACGCCGAGGCGAGAGCCCGGCTCGACGGCAACATCCTGAGCGGCATCGAGAACTTCGAGGCGCTGGCCGCCTACTTCGGCGAGGCCCAGTCGGACGACGAGGCGGGCGGCGAATTCAAAGGCTGGGCCAAGGTGGCATGGGCGCGGCCAGAGGGGGCTGAGCTGGAAGCCGTCGCACAGCGGCTGAAGGGGCTCAAGCTCACCATCCGAAATGCGCCGCTCGATCAGGGCGAGGTGGCGGGTACATGTCTGTTCACGGGCCGGCCTGCGGTCGAGAACGTGCTCGTCGCGCGCGCATACTGAGGCACGGCGCGTGACGCGGGCGGCGTGGGCGGGCTGCCTCCAAGCGAATGGGCCGGCGCGCAGCGACGCGCCAGTTCACTGACTAAAGCGGGTGAGATGGGGATCAGGTCGAGCATGGTATCGGGGACGCGCGAGACGAGACCGGCGACGCCCGTGGGCACACCGCCGTTCGCACCCTTCGAGTGGATGCTCGCCTCGCGCTACCTGCGCGCGCGGCGCAAGGAAGGCTTCATCTCCGTCATCGCCGGCTTCTCGTTTCTCGGCATCATGCTCGGCGTGGCGACGCTGATCATCGTGATGGCGGTGATGAACGGCTTCCGCGACGACCTGTTCTCCAAGATCCTTGGTCTCAACGGCCACATTATCGCGATCAAGATCGGCGAGCCGTTCGACGACTATGATGCGGTCAGGAAGCGCATCGAGGCCGTGCCGGGCGTACACCATGCCATGCCGCTCATCGAGGGCCAGGTGATGGTGTCCTCGCGGGTGCAGGCGACGGGCGGCCTCGTGCGCGCGCTCGGCGATGCCGATCTCAAGGCGCTGCGGCTCGTTTCGGACAATGTTCGCATCGGCACGCTCGACGACTTTCAGGCGCAAGGCGGCATCGCGATCGGGGCGAGGCTTGCGTCGTCGCTCGGGGTGACGGTCGGGGATTCGCTCACGCTGGTCTCCCCGCGCGGCGCGACGACACCCTTCGGCACGGCGCCGCGCACGAAGAATTACCCGATCGCGGCGGTCTTCGAGATGGGCATGAGCGAGTACGACCGCTCCGTCATCTTCATGCCACTCGCCGAAGCGCAGAAATACTTCTCGCGCGGCGGGACGGTCGACGTGCTCGAAATCGTCGTCGACGATCCCGAGCAGGTCGAGGCCTACGCCAACGCCATCCGCCAGGCGGCCGGGCCGACGGTGCAACTCTCCGACTGGCGCCAGCGCAACGAGACCTTCTTCACCGTGCTCGAGGTCGAGCGCAACGTCATGTTCATCATCCTGTCGCTGATCATCCTCGTCGCCGCCCTCAACATCATTTCGGGCATGATGATGCTGGTGAAGGACAAGGGTCGCGATATCGCGATCCTGCGGACCATGGGGGCCTCGCGCGGCAGCATGATGCGCGTGTTTCTGATCACGGGCGCCTCGATCGGGGTCATCGGCACCATCGCCGGCCTCGCGCTCGGCATCGTTTTCTGCTGGAACATCGAGGAGGTGCGCCAGTTCGTGGCGTGGCTGACGGGCACCAAGCTGTTCGACCCGTCGGTCTACTATCTCACCAAGCTGCCGGCCAAGATCGACCCCTGGGAGACGGCGATGATCGTCGCCATGGGGCTCGGTCTATCGGTGCTGGCGACGCTCTACCCGTCATGGCGGGCTGCCAAGCTCGATCCCGTCGAGGCCTTGCGCTACGAATGAGACCGGAGCCCGTGACCACATTCACCCCCGCCCCCGCCACACTCCGCCTCGAAAGGCTCGTGCGTGCTTTCCGCCAGGGGCCCCGCGAAATCCGTGTGCTCGATGGCGCTTCCGCGGAGATCCTGCCCGGCCAGGCCGTTGCGCTCGTCGGGCCATCGGGCGCGGGCAAGTCGACGCTGTTGCACATCGCGGGGCTGCTCGAAAATCCCGACAGCGGACGGGTGCTCGTCGGCGGGCGGGATTGTGCGAGCCTGGGAGACGCAGAGCGCACCCTGATCCGGCGGTCGGAGATCGGCTTCGTCTACCAGTTCCATCAATTGCTGCCGGAGTTCTCGGCGCTCGAGAATGTCGTCATCCCGCAGATGATCCTCGGCCGCTCGCGCCGCGAGGCGGGGGAGCGGGCTGGCTTGCTGCTCGCCGCGCTCGGCCTCGGCGAGCGCCTCAACCATCGGCCGGCGGAGTTGTCGGGCGGCGAACAGCAGCGCGCCGCCATCTGCCGCGCTCTCGCCAATTCACCGCGCCTGCTGCTGGCCGACGAGCCGACCGGCAATCTCGATCCGCGCACGTCCGAGCACGTTTTCTCGCAGCTCATCGAGCTCATTCACCGCACTGGTGTGTCGGCGCTGATCGCGACCCACAACCTCGATCTTGCCGCTCGCATGGACCGCATTCTGCGACTCGCCGACGGCCATCTCTACGAGGTGGCACCCGGCCAGCCGGTCTGACGCCGATCGTTCTCGAGCGATCCAACCGTTGGGGACGACCTGATGACCTCACCTGCGATGAACGACGAGCGCTTCTGGGCGATCATCGATCGCACGGCAGTTCATGCCGACAATCCGGCGGCGCAGATCAAGAGCCTGGAGAAAGCACTCACGGCCCTGCCTCTCGAGCACCTGCCCGGCTTCGAGCAGGCGTTCCGGGAGGCCATCGACCGGGCCTTCACATGGGACCTGTGGGGGGCCTGCTACGTTATTCATGGTGAAGCCTCCGAGGAGGCCTTCGAGGCGTTTCGCGTGTGGCTGCTGTCGAAGGGCCGGGAGGCCTTCGAGACCGCTCTCAACGATCCCGAATGGCTGGCCCGGCAGGACCTGGAGCCGGGCCCGGACGGCATCCTGGCGTTCGATGAGTTCGGAGAGGTCGCCGCCGCCGTCTGGCGTGCGCGCGGAGGCACGGGCGCCATCGGTGACCACGTCGACGTTCCCGCCGGGCTCGACGAGCCGGAGGGCGACCCGTTCGAGGAGGACGAGGACCATCTCAGCGCCCGCTTTCCCCGGCTGTGGAAGCGCTATGGCGAGAGCCCGCTGGGGTGAACTCGCGCCCCGGACGTGGTAGGTTGTCGGCATGAACACGATCTCACGCACCATCCACGCCCAACCGGAGTCGCCCACGGAGCCGTTCCAGCGCTGGCGGTGGACGCTTCAAGATCTCGACCGCCTGACCGAGACGGGGATCATCCCCGAAGGGCGTAATGTCGAGCTCATCGACGGGGAACTGATCGCCTCGAGCGCCAAGGGCAACCGGCACGAGATGGTGAGGCTGGCGCTCCACGACTGGTTTCGTCGCCACCTCGACCGCGAAGTCGCCTACTATTCTGAGCCTGGCTGGCGGCCCGACGGATCGACCTATATGGAGCCCGATTACCTCCTCACACCTTCCGTGCCCAAGCCGCACCTGCTGTCGGGCCGCGAAGTTCTCCTCGTTATCGAGATTTCCGACTCCACGCTGTCCTACGACCTGAAGATCAAGCTGCCGAAATACGCACGCCTCGAGGTGCCCGAGGTCTGGGTGATCGACGCCGAGCGTCTCGTCACCCACGTGCGCCGCGAGCCGGCGCCAGCGGGCTATGCCTTCGAGGCGACCCTGCATGCCGATCAGCCGCTCACGCCGCACGCGATTCCCGGCCTGGCGCTGCGGCTCGCCGACCTCGGCCTCGAGCCGGCCGACGTCACGTGAGCGAGCCGACCCTCGAACTCCTGTTCACCATCGCCAACACGGCGGTGCTGCCGGCTTGGCTGCTGCTGGCGTTGGCGCCCATGGCTCGGCCGACGCAGGTGCTGGTACACTCGGGCCTCGTGCCGGGACTGCTCGCCGTCCTCTACAGCGTCCTCCTGATCTCGGCCGTCGCCTCCGGCGCGGTGCCGGCGGACGCCGATTTCACGAGCCTTTCCGGTATCCGCTCGCTGCTCGCCGCGCCGATCGCCGCGCTCGCCGGCTGGGTCCATTACCTCTGCTTCGACCTGATGGTCGGCGCCTGGGTCGCGCGGGACGGGGCTGAGCGCGGGGGCAATCGGCTGTGGCTCGCCGTCGTGCTGTTCTTCACGCTGATGGTGGGTCCGTTCGGTCTGTTGGTGCATCTTCTGACGCGGGGCAAGCGGGCACCGGCATCGCCGTGACGTGTGAATAGCGGGTGCAACCGGCGTGTGCTGTCGCGAGATGCGCCCGAAGAAGCGGTGCAGCTCGGCCGACTTGGCTATCCTGACGCCATGAACGCACCGATTCGTGATGTCATCGCCTCAGGTGAACGAGCCGCAGTCGAGCTGCCGCCGTTCATCCACCTGCGCGTGCACTCGGCCTATTCGCTGCTGGAAGGCGCGCTGCCGATCCCGACGCTAGCCAAGCTCGCGCAAAAAATGCGCCTGCCGGCGCTCGGCATCTCCGACACGAACAACCTGTTCGGTGCGCTGGAGTTCGCCGAGAAGCTTGCCGGTGTCGGCGTGCAGCCCATCGTCGGCGTGACGCTCGCTGTCGATTTCGGCGACCGCCGCAGGGAGGTGGCCGCACTTGCCGGACGAGCGGCGGGGGTTGGCGATGGGATGGCGCAGCGGCCCTTTCGCGATGGGCGCCTGGCGCTCATCGCCGCGACGGCCGAGGGCTATGGCAATCTCATGAAGATCGTCAGCACGGCTCATCTCGGCGTGGCCGACGGCGAGCCGCCGCACGTCGACACGGGCATTCTCGCTGAGCGCAGCGCCGGCATAATCGCCCTGACGGGCGGGCCCGATGGACCCGTCGACGGGCTGATTGCCGATGCTGATGCGGCGCGCGGGACAGCCGGCGGTGAGGCGCTTGCCCGCGCGCGCCTGAAGCGCCTCGCCGACATCTACGGCGATCGTCTCTACGTTGAGGTGCAACGCCACGGCACGGCCTCGGAACGTGCCGTCGAGCCACGCCTCCTGGCGCTGGCCTATGAGCTCGCACTGCCGCTGGTGGCAACGAACGAGGCTTATTTCGCCGGGCCGGACGACTACGAGGCGCACGATGCGCTGATCTGCATTGCAGAGGGCCGCTATGTCGTCGAGGACAACCGGCGCCGCCTGACGGGCGAGCACTACCTCAAGACGCCCGCCGACATGGCCGTGGTGTTCGCGGACCTGCCGGAGGCGCTCGCCAACACCATCGAGATCGCCCGGCGCTGCACCTACCGGCCGCTCGGCAGGAAGCCGATCCTGCCGCGCTTCGTTGCGTCTGCCGCCGGCAAGTCGGATGGCGAACTCCTCGCGGAGGAGGCTGGCGAACTAAAGCGGCAGGCCGAGGTGGGCCTCGCCCGCAGGCTCGCCGCGCATGGGCCCGCGCCTGGGTTCACCGAAAAGGACTATGCCGACCGCCTCGCCTACGAGGTCGAGGTCATCGCCGGCATGAAGTTCCCCGGCTACTTCCTCATCGTTGCCGACTTCATCCAGTGGTCGAAGGCCCAAGGCATTCCAGTCGGCCCTGGCCGCGGCTCGGGCGCGGGCTCGCTCGTTGCCTACGCGCTCACCATCACCGACCTCGATCCGTTGCGCTTCGGCCTCCTGTTCGAGCGCTTCCTCAATCCCGAGCGCGTGTCGATGCCGGATTTCGATATCGACTTCTGCCAGGACCGGCGCGAGGAGACGATCCGCTACGTGCAGGGCAAGTACGGGCATGATCGCGTCGCCCAGATCATCACCCACGGCAAGCTGCAGGCGCGAGCCGTCCTGCGCGACGTCGGGCGCGTGCTGCAGATGTCCTATGGACAGGTCGACCAGCTTACGAAGCTCGTCCCGAACAACCCGGCCAATCCGGTGACGCTGGCGGAAGCGATTGCCGGCGAGCCGAAGCTGCAAGAGGCGATCAAGGCCGAGCCGATCGTGGCGCAGCTCGTCGAGAAGGCGCAGAAGCTCGAAGGTCTCTACCGCCACGCCTCGACGCATGCCGCCGGCATGGTGATCGGCGACCGGCCGCTCGACGAGCTGGTGCCGCTCTACCGCGATCCCAAGTCGTCGATGCCGGTGACGCAGTTCAACTGGAAGATGGTCGAGGCGGCCGGCCTCGTGAAGTTCGACTTCCTCGGCCTCAAGACGCTGACGGTCCTGAAGAAGGCGGTCGACCTCGTGCGAAAGGGGCGCGGCATCGCGGTCGACCTCGACGCGCTGCCGCTGACCGACGCGGCGTCCTACGGCCTGCTGGCGCGGGCCGATACGGTCGGGGTGTTCCAGCTCGAATCGACCGGCATGCGCGAGAGCCTGAAGCGGCTCAAACCCGACCGCTTCGAGGACATCATCGCCATGGTGGCGCTCTATCGCCCTGGCCCCATGGACAACATCCCGACCTACATCAATCGCAAGCACGGGGAGGAGCCGGTCGACTGTCTGCACCCGATGCTGGAAGGCATCCTGAAGGAGACGTACGGCGTCATCATCTACCAGGAGCAGGTCATCCAGATCGCGCAGGTCATGGGCGGCTATACCCTTGGGCAGGCCGACATGCTGCGGCGGGCCATGGGCAAGAAGGACAAGGAGGAGATGGCGCGTCACCAGGCGCGCTTTGTCGCCGGTGCCAAGGAGCGCGGCGTCAGGCAGAAGGATGCCGAGTACATCTTCGAGCTCGTCAACAAATTCGCCGGCTACGGCTTCAACAAGTCCCACGCGGCCGCCTATGCGCTCGTCAGCTATCAGACGGCCTACATGAAGGCGAACTACTGCGAGGAGTTTCTCGCAGCCTCCATGACGCTCGATCTCGCCAATACCGACAAGCTCGCGGTGTTCGCGGCCGAGGCACGGCGCTGCGGCATCCCCGTCCTGCCGCCGTGTGTGAACAGCTCCGAGGTGGAGTTCGCCGTCGAGGTCGTCGGGATGGCTCCCGCCCCCTCTCCGCGCGAGCGGGAGGCGGGCGGGGTCGAGAGGCTGCCTGCTGCGCGAAAGCCTCGATCCAACGCAGCCGCTCACCCCGGTGCTGCCTCCATGAAGGATGGGGAGAGGGGATCGCGCCGGGCCATCCGCTATGCGCTCGCAGGCTTGAAGAACGTGGGCCAGGGCGCCGTCGAGACGATCGTGGCGGAGCGGCGCGCGAAGGGCGCGTTCAGCGGGCTTGCCGATTTCGCGCGCAGGCTCAATCCCCGCGCCGTCAACAAGCGAGCCATCGAGATGATGGCAATGGCCGGCGCCTTCGATGCGCTCGAGGCGAACCGCGCGGCCATCACCGCCAATGCCGATCAGGTCATGGCGCTCGCCCAGCGTGTCGAGCAGGACGCCGCCACGGGCATGACGGACATGTTCGGCGGTGGCGACGGCGCGAAGGGCCTCGAGTTGCGCACGGTCTCCGGGTGGACGCCGCTCGAACGGCTCGAGGAGGAGTTCCGTGCCATCGGCTTCTACCTGTCGGGCCACCCGCTCGATTCCTACAGGCACGTGCTCGACAAACTCGGCGCGCGCACGTTTGCCGAGATCCATGCGGCAAGCGAGCAGGGGGCGGTGACGGGCAAGCTTGCCGCGATCGTCGTCTCCGCGCGCGAGCGGCGCAATCAGAAGGGCAGCAAGTACGCCTTCGGCCTGTTCTCCGATCCGACGGGGCAGTTCGAGGCGGTCATATTTTCCGAGCCGCTCGCAGCGGCCGGCGATCTCCTCGTCGCGGGCACGCCCGTCGTGCTGACGGTTCAGGCCGAGCGCGAGGGTGAGACGCTGAAAGTGCGGGTTGCGCAGGTCCAGGCGCTCGATGTCGTGGCGGCCGGCGTGGAGCGGGGCTTGCGCGTCGCCGTCGATCCAACGGCGGGCCGCGATGCGAAAGCCATGCTGGCCAAGCTCAGGTCGGCGCTGCAACCCGTGGCGGCCGGCAGGGCCGGCGGAGAAATCCGCATCGTGCTGCCGATCGCCGAGCGCAGCCGCGAGATCGAACTCAAGCTCAAGGGCAAGTTCGACGTGACGCCGACGGCGGCCGGGAGGATCGCGGCGCTGCCCGGCGTCATCAGCGTCGCCGACGTCTGAATCCAGCGCGTCTGCGCTGATGGGGCGCTCAGACGAGAACGAAGTCGTCGGCGTCGAGCTGGCCGATCAGTGCGCCGTAAACGAGGGCGATCGGGTAGCCCTCGTAGCCGACCTGGATCGCCTCGGTGATGACGATGCCGCCTTGCAGGGTCTCGTGATTGTAGGACACGACGCGGAAGTCGAGTTCCGAGGTATCGAACACCCAGTCCATGTCGAGCAGGATGAAGTCCTCCGCGTCGTTGTAGTCGGCGATGACGGGGAGGTACTGCTGGATGCCATTGATCGTGCCGGTGCCGAGGCCGCCCGACGGGGTGTAAGCGGGCGAGCCGAAGGGAATGAGCGGCGCGCCGGGGACGGCATTCTGCGGAGTCGAAAGCACGAAGCGGTCACCGCCGCTGCCACCCCAGAGCTGGTCTGGCCCGTCATCGGCGACGATCACGTCCGAGCTCGCGCCGCCGATCAGAATGTCGCGGCCTGTCCCGCCGGTGATGACGTCGTTGCCGGCCCCGCCATCGATGCGATCGATGCCGGCTCCACCGACCAGCACGTCGATGCCTGCCCCGCCGAAGATGCGGTCATTGCCTGCGCCACCATCGATACTGTCGTTGCCGGCGTCGCCGTAGAGGCGATCGTTGCCGCCCTGGCCGAACAACAGATCGTTGCCGAGGCCGCCGAGCAAAAGATCATCGCCGCCGCCGCCGAACAGACGGTCGTTGCCTTCGTATCCGTAGATGGTGTCGTTGTTGTCGGTGCCGCGCAGAACATTGGCGGCGCGCGTGCCTTTGCGGATTGCCATTCGAGATGCCTGTCCAAAAAAGGGAATGAGCAAACAGGTATGTAACGCACTGTATAGTTTATGCCGGTGCCGCAGGGAACAGTGTTTAATTCAGGTTAAGCGGGCCGCCCGGCGGGCCCGTCGGGATCGCACCGCGGGGCCCGTAGGGTCGGCGACCCGGCTTGCCAAGCGGGTCCAAGTGATGTAACGAGCCGCTTTCATCTCACACGCGCGCCTCGCGCCCGGCGGACCGAAAGCCCCGTCGCAGCGCTCCGGTGTGGCGGACTTCCGTGCGGAAGCCGCCTTCACAGGGCTCGCGGCGGACTAACCGGAAAACGAGGACGACCCTGATGGCGCTTCCCGCCTTCACGATGCGTCAGCTTTTGGAAGCTGGCGTGCACTTCGGCCACCAGGCCCACCGCTGGAACCCCAAGATGGCTCCGTTCATCTTCGGCTCCCGCAACAACATCCACATCGTCGACCTGACGCAGACCGTGCCCCTGCTGCACCAGGCGCTCGTCAAGATCTCCGACACGGTCGCTGGTGGCGGTCGCGTGCTGTTCGTCGCCACGAAGCGCCAGGCCAGCGAGGGCATCGCGGAGGCCGCCGGCCGCTCGGCTCAGTACTACATGAACCACCGCTGGCTTGGCGGCACGCTCACCAACTGGAAGACGGTCTCGCAGTCGATCCGCCGCCTGCGGCAGCTCGACGAGGTGCTGGCTCAGCCGGCAGGGCGCACCAAAAAGGAAATCCTCAACATCCAGCGCGAGCGCGACAACCTCAACAAGTCGCTCGGCGGCATCAAGGATATGGGCGGCACGCCCGATCTCCTGTTCGTCATCGACACGAACAAGGAGCAGATTGCCATCAAGGAAGCCCGCAAGCTCGGCATTCCGATCGTGGCAATCGTCGATACCAACTGCGATCCCGACGGCATCGATTTCCCGATCCCGGGCAACGACGACGCCGGCCGCGCCATCACGCTCTATTGCGACCTCGTCGCGCGCGCCGCACTCGACGGCCTGGAGCGCTCGCAAGCCATGAGCGGCGTCGACATCGGCGCCTCCGCCGCCCCGCCGAGCGAAGACCTGTCGCTGTTCCGCGGCATCGAGGCGCCGCGCGGCGAGGCCGACGACCTGAAGCGGCTCACCGGCGTCACACCCAAGATCGAGCAGAAGCTCAACGACGCGGGCGTATTCCACTACTGGCAGATCGCCGACCTCGATCCCGACAGCATGGCGGCGCTCGACCGGCAGCTCCGGCTCAATGGCCAGATCGCCGCCAACGGCTGGGTCGATCAGGCCAAGCAGATCGTCGCGCAGACGGCAGCTTGAGGCTGCCGTCCGGGCTCGCGGCCTGCTGCATGAGGCCGATGTGGTCCATCGGCCGAAGCCCGGCACACAGGTCTCGAGCGCGCTTTCCGGGCGAGGGCAGGATAAGGGCCCTCGGACGTCGACAGGGCAGAGCTCGCAGGATTGCGCCGCATCGTTGCGGGCGGCTTCACGTGACGCGATGAACCGTGCGTCACACAGTCTTCACGATCGCGGTCTAGCCCGACACCAGACCCGTCACAGAGAGAGCACGACATGACCATTTCCGCACAACAGGTCAAAGAACTGCGCGAGAAGACGGGCGCCGGCATGATGGACTGCAAGTCCGCGCTGGCGGCGACCGACGGGGACATGGAGGCCGCCGTCGACTGGCTGCGCAAGAAGGGTCTGTCGAAAGCCGCCAAGAAGGCCGACCGCGTCGCCGCCGAGGGCCTCGTCGGCGTCATCTCCGATGGCGCGCACGGAGCCGTCGTCGAGGTCAACTCGGAAACGGACTTCGTGGCCCGCAACGAACAGTTCCAAGGCATGGTGCGCGACATCACGGCGCTGGCGCCTGCCGCGAAAGGCGACGTCGAGGCCCTGCTCGCGACCACCTATCCCGGCAAGTCCCACACGGTCGGCGAGCACGTGCGCGAGATGGTGGCGACCATCGGCGAGAACATGACCGTGCGCCGGACGGGCGCGCTCGCCGCATCGCCAGGCCATGTGGCCGCCTACATGCACAACAAGGTCGCCGACGGCCTCGGCAAGATCGGCGTGCTCGTCGCGCTCGAGAGTTCGGGCGACGCCGGAAAGCTCGCCGAGTTCGGCCGCCAGCTTGCCATGCACGTGGCGGCCGCCAACCCGCTGGCGCTGCGGCCGGAGGAACTCGACGCAGCCGTCATCGAGCGCGAGCGCAAGATCTACACCGAGCAGGCGCTCGCCTCCGGCAAGGCGCCCGATATCGTCGAGAAGATGGTCGAGGGGCGGCTGCGCAAGGAATTCTACCAGCAGGTGGTGCTGCTCCAGCAGGTGTTCGTGCTCGATGGCAAGGCGACCGTCGAACAGTCCATCAAGGCCGCCGAGAAGACGGTGGGAGCACCCATCAAGGTGACCGGCTTCGTGCGCTATGCCCTCGGTGAGGGCATCGAGAAGAAGGAAGACGACTTCGCCGCCGAGGTGGCCGCTGCCGCCGGCACGAAGTAACTGTTTCTTCATCGCGCTGACCAAGGCGGCTGGCCCGGATGGGCTGGCCGCTTTTTGCTGCGATCACGCGGGTCGCATTTGCGCGGAACTGAGGAAATCGATAGTCCAGCGTGTGACTGTTTCGCTGCCCAACAGTGGAGGGTCGGTGCGCCATGCAAGACCTCAGGTACAAGCGCCTGCTCATCAAGCTCTCGGGCGAAGCGCTCATGGGCAAATCCGGCTATGGCCTCGATACGGCCGTGGTCGACCGGCTGGCGGGCGATCTCGCCGAGGCCGCATCGGCCGGCTGCGCGATTTCGGTGGTCGTCGGGGGCGGCAACATCTTTCGCGGCCTGCAAGGGGCTGCGTGCGGCATGGACCGCGCGACGGCCGACTACATGGGCATGCTCGCCACCGTAATGAACGCGCTCGCGTTACAGGGCGCACTCGCCCAGCGCGGAGCAGATGCCCGCGTCCTGTCGGCGATCCCGATGCCGACGGTGTGCGAATCCTACGTCCGCCCCAAAGCACTGCACCACCTCGCCAAAGGCCGGATCGTCATCTTCGCGGCCGGCACCGGCAACCCCTATTTCACGACCGACACGGCGGCCACGCTGCGGGCGATCGAGATGAACTGCGATGCCGTCGCCAAGGCGACCCAGGTCGACGGCGTCTATTCGGCCGATCCCAAGCAGCACGCCGACGCCGTGCGCTTCGACCGGCTCACCTACGCGGAGGTTTTGGCCCGCGACCTCAAGGTGATGGACGGGGCGGCGATCGCCCTTGCCCGCGACAATCGACTTCCGGTAATTGTGTTCGCCATCGAAGAGCCGGGAAACATCATGAAACTGTTGCATGGCTCGGCGCGGGCGACCGTCATCGAGGGCGCTTGAGCACGGGCGCGCCGCTGATCCGGCCGGAGCCAAGCGCACTGCCGGGGCGAGGGCGCCGCCAGTGGCCAGCGGCCAGTGGCCGGGTGCCAACCGGGTGAGGAGATGACATGGCAGCCAAAGCGTTCGAACTTGGCGATCTCGAGAAGAGCATGCGGGCTTCGATCGATGCCCTGAAGCGCGAACTCGGCGGGCTGCGCACGGGGCGGGCCAGCGCGCACCTGCTCGATCCGATCCAGGTCATGGTCTACGGTTCGCGCATGCCGCTCGTGCAGGTGGCGACCGTCAGCGTGCCAGAGCCGCGCACCATCTCGGTGCAGGTGTGGGACCGCTCGAACGTCAGCGCCGTCGAGAAGGCGATCCGGGAATCAAACCTCGGGCTCAATCCTGTCATCGACGGTCAACTGTTGCGGCTGCCCATTCCGTCGCTGACGGCGGACCGGCGCAAGGAACTCGTCAAGGTCGCCCACGACTACGCCGAGAAATCGAAGGTTGCCGTGCGCAACGTGCGGCGCGAGGGCATGGAACTTCTCAAAAAGCTCGAGAAGGACGGACTGATGAGCCAGGACGAGCACCACAAGTCCTCGACGAAGGTGCAGGAACTGACCGACAAGTTCATCAAGGAAATCGATCAGACGCTGCAGCAGAAAGAAACCGAAATTCAAACCGTCTGACGGAATACCGGCGGCTGTCAGCGGGGCCCGTGCCCATCTGCCGCTGGACGAGCCCATCCCCGTCCGGCCGCACCCTTGCCCGAAAGTCCCCGTCCTTGCCCGATACGCCGCAGTCCGCCGCCAGTGCCGCCGGCTCGATCTCAGGGATCGAGCACATCGCCATCATCATGGACGGCAACGGGCGCTGGGCCACAGCGCGCGGCCTGCCCCGCACATTCGGTCACCGTGAGGGGGTCGAGGCCGTCCGGCGAACGGTACGAGCCGCTGGCGACATGGGTCTGCCCTTCCTGACGATCTACAGCTTCTCGTCCGAGAACTGGTCGCGTCCGGCCGACGAGATCGCCGACCTCATGGGCCTCATGAAGCGGTTCATCCGCGGCGATCTCGCCGACCTGCACAAGTCGAACGTGCGCATCCGCGTCATCGGCGGGCGAACGGGCGTCGATGCGGAATTGCTCGCGCTGATCGACGAGGCGGTTGAGCTCACCCGCCGCAACACCGGGCTCAACCTCGTCATCGCCTTCAATTACGGCGCACGGGACGAGATCGCGAGCGCAGCCCGCACACTCGCCGCCGAGGTGGCAGCGGGCCGGCTCGCGCCCGAGGACGTGACGGCCGACGAGATCGGACGCGCGCTCGGAACCGCCGGCATCCCCGACCCCGATCTCGTCATTCGAACGAGCGGAGAGCAGCGGCTGTCCAACTTCCTGCTCTGGCAGGCCGCCTATGCCGAACTCGTCTTTCTCGATACCAACTGGCCGGATTTCGGGGCCAAGGACCTGGAACAGGCGATCGCGATCTACCGGTCCCGTGACCGCCGCTACGGTGGCCTGTCACGCCGCTCGTCGGCTTGAGCGCCGATATGCTGCACGGTACCGGCCCGACGGCGAAGCCGGCGCTGGCGAGCGCACCCGGAGGTGCTGGCGGCGGGCTTGCCAAGCGCATCGCCTCGGCCGGCGTGCTCGGCGGACTGGCCCTCGTCGCCGTCGCCGCGGGCGGCTTCACGTTCGCAGGCTTCGTTGCCGCCATTGCCCTCGTCGTCGGCTGGGAATGGGGGCGGATCGTGCGCTCGCGCGCCGGCGATCTCTCGTTCGGCCTGCATGCGGCCGCAAGCCTCGTCGCGATCGGGGCGGCAGCCCTCGCGCGGCCGGGCCTTGCCCTCGTCATCATCGTGGTCATGGCCGGGCTGCTGACGGTCATGAACTATGGCCGGGGCGGCCGATTGTCGGGCGCTGGCGTCCTCTATACGGGCCTGCCGGCGGTCATTCTCCTGACGATGCGCCACAGCGAGGCATATGGCTTCTTCGCCGTGCTGTTCATCCTGCTGGTGGTGTGGAGTGCCGATACGGCGGCCTATGCCGGGGGGCGGGCCGTCGGCGGGGCCAAGCTGTGGCCTTCGATTTCACCCAACAAGACGTGGGCGGGGCTCGTCTCGGCGTTGGGCGCGAGCCTCGTCATGGGCGTGGCGTTGCAGGCCGCCTGGCCGCTCGCGCCGCTCGGCCACCTGCCGCTGGTGGCGGTGTTGCTCGGCCTATCCTCGCAGGCCGGCGACCTGGCTGAAAGTGCCTTGAAGCGCCTGTTCAAGGTCAAGGATGCGAGCAACCTCATCCCCGGCCACGGCGGCTTTCTCGATCGCGTGGACAGTGTCGTCGCTGCTGCTATCGTAGCCGCCGTAATCGGCTTGGCGCTCGCTCCTGACGATCCCGCGCGCGGGCTCGTGACGGGGGCGGGGGCCGTCGCCGAAGGCATCGTCGCCGCCCTGTGACCGGCGTGCGCGGCAGCGGGGAGTGACGAGGGTGGGGCAGGCCACGACGACCGGGCTCGGCAGCGCACCACGGCCGGCCGTCACGAGCGTGACCGACGCGCCGCCGATGCGCCTGACGGTGATGGGTGCGACAGGCTCGATCGGGCTCAGCACGCTCGATCTCATCGGCCGCAATCCCGGCCGCTTCACGATCGCGGCGCTCACGGCCCATTCGAACGTCGACGAGCTTGCCGAGCTTGCCATCGCGCACCGCGCGGAACTTGCAGTCATCGGCCATGACAGCCTCTACGGCCGCCTCGTCGAGCGGCTCGCCGGCAGCGGTATCGCGGTGGCCGCCGGCCGCGCAGGGCTGATGGAGGCGGCCGCACGGCCGGCCGATTGCCTGTTGGCCGCGATCGTCGGTGCTGCCGGTCTCGAGCCTGCCTATGCGGCGCTCGGCCAAGGCAAGCGGCTCGCGCTCGCCAACAAGGAATGTCTCGTCAGCGCCGGGGCGATCTTCATGGCCGAGGCGGCTCGCCAGGGTGTCGAGATCCTGCCGGTCGACAGCGAGCACTCCGGCGCTTTCCAGGCCCTCGTCGGTGCTCGCGGCGAGGATATCGAGCAGATCGTGCTCACCGCCTCGGGTGGCCCGTTCAGGGAGTGGCCGCTGGAGCGCATCGCGCAGGCGACGCGAGCGGATGCTCTGCGCCATCCCAACTGGTCGATGGGAGCCAAAATCACCGTCGATTCGGCGACCATGATGAACAAGGGGCTCGAGCTGATCGAGGCCTATCACCTGTTCGACGTGCCAGCCGACCGGCTCGGCGTCGTCGTGCATCCCCAGTCGATCGTGCACTGCCTCGTCGCCTACCGCGATGGCTCGGTGATCGCACAGCTCGCCGAACCGGACATGCGCACCCCGATCGCGCTGGCCTTGTCCTGGCCGCGGCGCATGACGGCGCCGACCAAGCGGCTCGACCTGGCGGCGATCGGTACGCTGACCTTCGAGCCGCCCGACGAGACCCGGTTTCCGTGTCTGCGGCTGGCACGCGCGGCGCTGGCGGCGGGGGGCACCATGCCGGCCGTGCTGAATGCTGCCAATGAGATCGCGGTCGCCGCCTTCCTGGAGGGGCGCATCGGCGTTCTCGATATCGCGGCAACCGTCGATACGAGCCTCGAGGCGGCCGTCTCGGAGGGCTTGGGCGGGGCGGCTTCCTGCCTCGAAGACGTGTTGCTGGCAGACGCGGCCGGCCGGCGGCTCGCGGCAGAAGCGCTCGGCTCGCTGCGCGGGTGAGCGCTCATCGAGGCGCGGGAAGGCTCGAAGCGGCAGTCCATCGGGCCGGGAAGCGGGCTCTTCGTCACGCTCGCGGGCCTTCGGCGTACTTGCCGCGGGCGCGCAGTCTGGCCATATCTGGCGGGCAACTCGACGAGTCGGCGGGCCTCTGACGCCCGGCCCGGCCGAGAGCGCCCTTGAGGAGACGACCACGCATGGATTTCCTGACGCATCTCGGAGATGGCGCCTGGGGCGTGTTCATCGTCGTCGTCGGCTTCCTGTTCGCGCTCACGATCGTCGTGTTCATCCACGAACTCGGCCACTTCCTCGTCGCGCGGTGGTGCGGTGTCTCGGTGAAGGCCTTCTCGATCGGGTTCGGTCGCGAACTCTACGCCTTCGAGGACAAGCACGGCACGCGCTGGCGCATCGCGGCCATCCCGCTCGGGGGCTACGTCAAGTTCATGGACGACGAGTCGGTGGCGAGCCAGCCTTCGCGCGAGGCCATCGAGAAGATGGACCCCGTGCAGCGCGCGGGCGCTTTCCAGTTGAAGCCACTGTGGCAGCGGGCGCTGGTCGTGGCGGCAGGCCCCATCGCCAACTTCATCCTGGCCATCATCATCTTCGCCGGGCTGTTCTGGCTGTACGGCGTGCGCGAGATGGAGCCGCGCGTCGGTCGCGTGGTGCCCGATACTCCAGCAGCGGAAGCCGGTTTCGAGCCGGGCGATCTCGTCACCGCGATCGGCGGGACGAAGATCCGCAGCTTTGCCGACCTGCAGCACATCGTCTCGACCAACGTCGGGCGCGAACTCGCATTCGAGGTCGACCGCAACGGCAAGCCACTGACGCTCCTCGTCAAGCCGCGGCTCAGGGAGCTCGATGATGCCATCGCCGGCAAGCACCGTCGCCCCGTCATCGGTATCGAGGCCTCGCCGAAGACGAACCAGGTGGTCGAGCGGCAGGTCGGCCTGCCGGCGGCGGTCGGTCTTGCGGTGGAGCGAACGTGGACCATCGCTGTCGGCACGCTGAGCTATATCGGCGACGTGTTCACCGGCAAGCAGGGAGCCGAGCAGATCGGCGGCATCGTGCGCATCGCCGACACGGCAGGAAAGTTCGCCTCATCCGGCCTCGTCGATCTCATTTTGTTCACGGCCTTCATCTCGGTCAGCATAGGGCTCGTGAACCTGTTCCCGATTCCCGTTCTGGATGGTGGCCATCTCGTGCTCTACGCGCTCGAAGCGGTGCGCGGCCGGCCGCTCAGCGAGGCCACGCAGGAGTTCACGTTCAAGGTCGGATTAGCCTTGATTCTCATGCTGATGGTGTTCGGCTTCTACAATGATCGCGGCATCCTGGCGAAGTGGTTCGCGTGGCTCACGTAACGTGGCGGAATTGGGGCACGGCGATGGGCTCTACGGCGGGGTGGAATCAGGGCCGGTGATGTAGTCTTGCCACTTCCACGGGGGTTTCTGAATCGTTAAACCTGAAGCGTGGTGAAGGGTCCGTTCAGGGGATCGCGGTGAGGGAGCCGCGATGGATGGATCCTCATCGCTTGTGCGTCTCGAGCACGGCCCCGTGCCGTGCGAGACGCTGCCGAAGCAGGTGGTGGCCCGGGCGGGTGCGCGTTGCGTCAGGTGTCGCAGAGTGGCTGGTACCGGGTCAGAGCAGCGCAGATGAAGCAGGCACGGTCACTGCCGACCGGGATTACGCCTGCTGGTCTTGGGGGATCGGCAGTGAAAAGGACAGATCCGCGGATGTCCACGTATCGGATACTGTCGCCGCAGAGGGCTGCAGCCTTGTTCTGGCTGCTCGCGGTGGCCGCCGGATGTTTCAGCGCCATGTCCGTTCCGCTGGCCGCGCCCGTCGCGGCCCAGACGGTCGTGCGCGCCATCGAGGTCGAGGGCAATCGCCGCGTCGAGCCCGAGACCGTTCGCTCCTATCTCCAGTTCACGGTTGGCGACCGCTACGACTCCGCGCTGGTCGACCAGTCGCTGCGGGCGCTGTTCGGGACGGGCCTGTTCGCCGACGTGCAGATCGACCTCAATGGGTCGACGGTGGTCATCACGGTCGTCGAGAATCCGGTGATCAACCAGGTGGCTTTCGAGGGCAACTCGGAGGTCGACACTGCAACGCTGCAATCGGAAGTGCAGTTGAAGCCGCGCTCCGTCTTCACGCGTGCTCGCGCACAAGCCGACGTTCAGCGCATCCTCGACGTCTATCGCCGCCAGGGCCGGTTCGCGGCGAACGTCGAGCCGAAGATCATCGAGATCGAGCAGAACCGTGTGAATCTCGTGTTCGAGATCACCGAGGGCTCGGCGACCAAGGTCAAAGGCATCAGCTTCATCGGCAATCGGGCCTTCACCGATAGCCAACTGCGCGACATCATCTCGACGACGCAGTCGGGCTGGTTCGATTTCCTCAAGGGTACGAGCATCTACGATCCGGACCGTCTCAACCTCGATCGCGAACTGCTGCGCCAGTATTACCTCAAGAACGGTTATGCGGATGCGCGCGTCCTGTCGGCAAACGCAGAACTCGATCGCGATGGCTCCGGCTTCTTCCTGACGTTCACGCTGGAGGAAGGAGAGCAGTATCGCTTCGGCGATGTCGCCATCGAAAGCGCTCTGCCGGAGCTCGACAGCGGATCGGTTCGCGGCGAGGTCCTGACCTACGCCGGAGAAATCTACAACGGCTCGCTCGTCGACAAGACTGTGGAGCGGCTGACCCTGGCCGTAGCTGAGAAGGGCTATGCCTTCGCCCGCGTCCGCCCGCGCGCCACGCCCGACTTCTATGGCCGCACGATCGGCGTCGTGTACGTGGTCGACGAGGGTCCGCGCGTCTACATCGAGCGGATCAACATCTATGGTAACGAGCGGACGAAGGATCACGTGATCCGGCGCGAGTTCAGGCTTGCCGAGGGCGACGCCTTCAATCCGCTGCTGGTCGATCAGGCCGAGAAGCGGCTCAAGACGCTCGGCTTCTTCAAGAGCGTGACGGTCAAGAAGAACCAGGGGTCCGCACCCGACCGCGTGGTGCTCGACGTCGAGGTCATGGAGCAGTCGACGGGCGAACTGTCGTTCGGTGCCGGCTACTCGACCAGCGAGGGTGTGATCGGGGACATCTCGCTGACGGAGCGCAACCTGCTCGGCAACGGTCAGTTTCTCCGTCTGCGCCTGTCGGGATCGATCGAGCGGTTCCAGATCGATCTGAGCTTTACCGAGCCACGCTTCCTCGACCGCAACCTGGCCGCCGGCTTCGACCTGTTCCACCGCGAGATCGACCAGCGCGACGAGTCGGGCTTCCGCAGCCGCAAGACGGGTGGCTCGGTGCGTCTCGGCTTCCCGCTGGCCGAGGACCTGTGGAGCACCGTCAGCTACACGATCGCTCGTGATCAGATTTACGACATCGAGGATTACGCCTCGATCGCCGTGCTCGACGCCGCTGGCGGCCTCACCCAGGACCCTAACAACCGGCGCAACTTCATCACCAACAGCGACGAGGTCTACTGGACGTCCTCGCTCGGCAACGCGCTGACCTACGACAAGCGTAACCATCCCACGAACCCGACGAGCGGCTACTATCTGCAACTTGCGACCGATTTCGCCGGTGTCGGTGGTGACGTCCAGTACGTCCGCGTGCAGGGTGAAGGCCGTGCCTACTATCCGATCGCCGAGGGCGTGACGGTCGTCGGCCGCGTGCTCGGCGGCCACATCGAGGGCTGGGGCGACGAGGATGTTCGTCTGCTCGACCTGTTCTTCAAAGGTGGCGAGACGATCCGTGGCTTCGATCGCGCCGGTTACGGCCCGCGCGACCTGTCCACGACGGACGCGCTCGGCGGCAAGACGTTCTGGGCGGCAACCACCGAACTACGCTTCCCCATCCCGTTCCTGCCTGAGGAGCTCGGCATCTCGGGTGCCGTGTTCGCGGACGCCGGCTCGCTGTTCAACGCCTCCGATCGTGCGGTCGAGCTCGACAGCCTGACGTGCGGCCGCAAGATCACCATCAACGGGCAGGCCCGCCGCTTCGGCCGGCCCGGCATCTGCCTCGTCGATGACGAGTCGGTCCGCGCTTCGGTCGGTGGCAGCGTGCTGTGGAACTCGCCGGTCGGCCCGCTGCGCATGGACTTCGCCTACAACGTCCTCGAGGAGGACTACGACGAGGATCAGTTCTTCCGCTTCGGCGCATCGACAAAGTTCTGATCGAAGTCGCTCGCGGCATCCCTCATCCGTCACGCGTGAAGGCCCGGCGCATCGCCGGGCCTTCTGTTTTCTGCCACCTGAGAGGAAGGGTCTGCGGGCGAGCCAGAGCGGCCTGTTTCCGTTTTGGAGTTCGGGTCCGCTGCCGAGCTTACGTGCGAGGGGCCACGCCATAGCGCGTCGGTCATTGCTCCTCCTCAGCCGTGACGTGCATGCGCCTTTCCCGCACGGCCCATCGCCGCTATGGTCCTGCCCGTGTTCGATATCTCGTCCGGCCACACGCGGTGCCGGGCCATCATCGGAGATCGCATGGAGCATCCGGGGTTCTTCGATCGGGCCGGGCCTTTCACGCTCGCGGCCGTCGCCGAAGCGGTTGCGGCGACACTCGCCGACGGCACACCGAATTCCGTGAGCGCTCGGCGATTTGCCGACGTGAAGCCGCTCGCCGATGCCGGGCCTGACGACGTGAGCTTCATCGACAACCGAAAGTATCTCGATCAACTGGCCGGCACGAAAGCTGGCGCCTGCCTCGTCGCACCGGCCTTCGCCAGCCGGCTGCCTGCCGATACCATCGCGCTGACGACGGCGAAGCCGTACCGGGGCTTCGCGCTTGCGCTGCGCCTGTTCTATCCCGATGCGCTCTGGTCGCAGGTCGCTGCTGCCGGGGCCGGCCCCATCGATCCGAGCGCGGAACTCGAAGAGGACGTCGTCGTCGAGCACGGTGCCGTGATCGGCCCCGGGGCGAGGATCGGGCGGGGCAGCCGCATCGCAGCCGGCGCCGTGATCGGCAGGCGCGTACATATCGGGCGCGGTACCTATGTCGGGGCGCAGGCGAGCCTCATTCACTGCCTCGTCGGCGACAGGGTCATCATCCACCCGGGTGTGCGCATCGGGCAGGACGGCTTCGGCTTCGCCATGGACCGCACCGGCCATCTCAAGGTGCCGCAGATCGGGCGCGTCATCATCCAGGACGATGTCGAGATCGGCGCCAACACCTCGGTCGATCGCGGCGCGCTTAAGGATACGGTGATCGGCGAGGGCACCAAAATTGATAATCTCGTGCAGATCGGGCACAACGTCGTCATCGGCCGGCACTGCGTGATCGTCGGCCAGACGGGCATCGCGGGATCGACCGAACTTGCCGACTTCGTCGTCATGGGTGGTCAATCAGGTGCCGTCGGCCACGTGCGGATCGGCATGGGTGCGCAAATCGCGGGTGGCTCGCACGTGAAGGACGACGTGCCACCGGGTGCGCGCATGGGCGGAACGCCGGCGCGGCCGTTGCGGCAGTGGGCACGCGAACTCGCCGCGCTCGCGCGGCTGGCGCGCAGTAACAGCGGTGACAGCGCGGCTCACGCGGAAGACGGCACTTAGGGTTTAGTGTTGCGTATCTGACGCCTGGTCCCCAGCTGCGGCCAGGCGCGCAACCAAGGGTCAGATACACACGCAACACCAGGATCATGGAGTTACGAGTGCTCCACTTGGCCTCGACATTTGTTCGCGACGGCTCGGTGAAGGGAAACAAAGGTCGGGGCGGCAGCACGAGAGGGTCGCGGAAGCGCGGTGAGCGCCTGGGCGAGGGCGATGAAGACCTGAGGCTGCCCCCCAGAGGTCGGCCGCACCACGACGGGCGCCGGGCCCCGCAGGAAGCGGCCGGGTAGCGTGAACGAGGATAGGATGGACGAGGTGACGACCACTAAAGAACTGGCAACGGCCGACACGCTGCGCGTCATGCGGCTCCTGCCGCACCGCTACCCCTTTCTACTCGTCGACCGCATTATCGACATGGACGGCGACGAGAGCTGCGTGGGCATCAAGTGCGTGACGGTCAACGAGCCGTTCTTCCAGGGTCACTTCCCGCAGTATCCAGTGATGCCGGGCGTGCTCATCATCGAGGGGCTCGCGCAGACGGCAGGCGCGCTGTGTGTGCACAGCCTCGGCGAAAACTACGTGGCCGAGCTCGTCTACTTCATGGGCATTGACAAGGCCAAGTTCAGGAAGCCGGTCCTGCCCGGCGACCAGCTGCACTACCATGTCAAGAAGATCAGGAACCGCGGGCGGGTCTGGCGGTTCTTCGGCGAGGCCAAGGTCGGGGGGCAGGTGGCGGCCGAAGCGGAGATCAGCGCCATGCTGGCCGATACCGCCGAGGCGCGCGCCTTCGCAAGCAAGAATGGCTGATACACAGATTCATCCGAGCGCCGTCATCGAGGACGGCGCGGTGCTGGGCGACGGTGTGCGGATCGGTCCGTTCTGCCATGTCGGCGGCGATGTCGAACTCGCCGCGGGCGTCGCGCTCATCGGGCACGTCTCGGTGGCGGGCCGTACGCGGGTTGGCGCGCGCACGCGGATCTTCCCATTCGCCTCGATCGGTCACATTCCCCAGGACCTCAAGTTCAAGGGGGAGCCGTCGACGCTCGTCGTCGGCGAGGACTGCATCATCCGCGAAGGCGTGACGATGAACCCTGGCACCGAGGGCGGCGGCATGACGACCGTCGTCGGCAACCGGTGCGCGTTCCTCGCCAACAGCCACGTCGGGCACGACTGCCACGTCGGCGACAACGTCATCTTCTCCAACAACGTCATGCTCGCCGGCCACTGCACGGTCGGCGACTTCGCCATCATCGGCGGCGGGGCGGCCGTCATCCAGTACGCGCGCGTTGGTGCGCATTCGTTCCTCGGCGGCATGTCGGGCCTCGAGAACGATCTCATCCCGTACGGCATGGCGCTGGGCAATCGCGCGCATCTGTCCGGCCTCAACATCGTCGGCCTGCAACGGCGGGGGTTCCAGCGGCAGGTGATCCACGACCTGCGCCGCGCCTACCGCCTGCTGTTCGCCGAGGAGGGCACGCTCGCCGAACGCACGGAGGACGTCGCCGCCGAGTTCGCCGATCATCCGATCGTGACCGAGATCGTCGCCTTCATCCGCAGCGGCGGCAAGCGGTCGCTGTGCACCCCGCGCGGCGCACCGGAGGCGTGAGGCGCGCGCCGGGCCTCTGACGAATTGCCCGCTCGCTACTTCGTCTCGCCGGCCAGGACAGCAGCTCCGATCATGCGCTCGAGCCCACCCCGCCGCATCGGTCTCATCGCAGGCGGGCGCACCTTGCCGCGCGAGATCGCCGACAGTCTCGCCCGGCGCGGCGCGGAAGTGCATGTCGTCGCCCTCGAGGGCGAGGCGACCGGCACGCTCGCTGCCTACCGCCCGACGGTGCTGAATATCGGGAGGATCGGCGCCATCATCGCGAGCCTGCGCCGCGCGGGCTGTCGAGAGGTCGTTTTCGCCGGCACCATCAGCCGGCCCGATCTGTCGCGCATCCGGCCCGACCTCGGCTTCTTTCGCGCGCTGCCCACCGTCGTCGGGCTGATGCGGGCCGGCGGCGATGACGCGGTTTTGCGCGGTGTCATCGCCTTCTTCGAGGGGTGCGGGCTCGCCGTCGTCGGTCCGCTCGATGTCGCACCCGAGCTGGCGCTGGCGGAGGGGCCGGCCGGGAGCCACGCACCGGACGCTCCTGCGGTGGCGGACGCCGACCTCGGGCTCAGGGCGATTGCGGCGATGGCGCCTTTCGATATCGGACAGGCCGTGATCGTCGCGGAGGGACGGGTCGTCGCCATCGAGGGGGCGGAAGGTACGGACGCCATGATCGAGCGCTTCGCGGCAGGGCGGCTGGCGCAACGCGCGGCCGGTGAGGCGGCGACAGGCGGCCTCGTCGTGAAGCGCGCCAAACCGGGCCAGGAGCTGCGCGTCGATCTGCCGGTGATCGGGCCGGACACCGTGCGCCGTGCGGCCGGAGCCGATCTCTCTGGCATTGCGGTGGAGGCGGGACGGGTGCTCGTCGCCGAGCGGGCCGAGACGGTGCGCCTCGCGGACGCTCACCGGCTGTTCGTCACAGGAGTTGCCGGAGGAACTGGCGAACCCAGAGGCATCGGCGAAGCCAGAAGCCCTGCGGGGCAGGGCAATGATGTACACGGCGCACGCTCGGCTGGCGGTGGGGCTGTCCCCAAGGGCGCCATCCGCCGTCTTGGACGCAAGGCCATCCCGCCGGCTGCGGCTGACGACATCTGGCGGGCCGCCAACCTGATCGCCGCGCTCGGCGCCTACTGCGCAAGCCGGGCCGTCGTCATCGCCGACCGGCACGTTCTCGTCGTCGAGGCCGGCGAAGGGGCCGAGGCCGCGATTGCCCGTTCGGCCGCTTTCGACCAGTGGGGCAAGCGGCGCTGGCGCGGACGGCTCGGTGTGGCGGTCCTCGACCTTGGGCGCGAAGCGACGGTTCCTGCCGTCGAGGCCGCGCATGCCGCGGGCCTTGCGGGTGTCGCGGTACGGCTGCGCAAGTTCGCAGCAAGCGTGCCCGAGCCCGTCGTCGCGCGTGCCGATGCGCTCGGCCTGTTCATGGCGGGTGTCGATGCCGGATGAAGCAGGCGGTCGCTTCGATTAGCATGTGGGGCAAGTCTGCGGCCCGGCGGCTGGGGAGGCCATATGGACGACAGCGATGAGGTGGCGCGGGCGCGAGCGGCTGAGGCCATCGTGCAGGCACGCAAGGCGGGGCAGCGCGTCGTCATCGATGCGGGAAGCCGCCAGTACCGCTTGTTCGTCGTCGCGGGCGAGCACTCCGGCGACCTCATCGGTGGCAAGCTGATGGCCGAGCTGAACCGCCGGCTCGAGGGCCGTGTGCGCTATCTCGGCGTTGGCGGCGAGGATATGGAGCGCCAGGGGCTCGTCTCGCAGTTTCCGCTGGCCGACGTCGCCGTCATGGGGCCGCTGTCGATCCTGCCGCGCCTGCCGCGCCTCGTGCGCCGGGTGTACCGCACGGTGGCGGCCGCCGTCGCTGCGCAGCCCGATGCCGTCATCATCATCGACAGCCCGGAGTTCACCCACCCGATCGCCAAGCGCATCCGCAAGCGCCTGCCGCACATCCCGATCATCGATTACGTGTCTCCGACGGTGTGGGCGTGGCGGCCGGGCCGGGCTCGCAAAATGGCACGCTATGTCGATCACGTGCTGGCGCTGTTGCCGTTCGAGCCCGAGGCGCACGCCCGCCTCGGCGGCCCGCCGTGCACGTACGTCGGCCATCCCATGGTCGAGCGGCAGGCGTGGCTCGACACTCTCGATACGCAAGGGTTCGCCAGCCGCCTCGGGCTCGGCCGCGACGGGCGGCAGGTGCTCGTCGTTCTGCCCGGCAGCCGCGCCAGCGAGGTGAGCCGGCTGATGGACCCGTTCGGCGGTGCCGTCCGTCATCTTGTCGAGCGTGGCCAGCAACTCGATGTCATCATTCCCGCCGTGCGCAGCGTTCGCGCGCTCATCGAGGCTAAGCTCGCCGGCTGGCCGGTGGTGCCGCACCTCGTCGAGGGCGAGGAGGACAAGTTCCGCGCCTTCAAGCTCGCACACTGCGCTCTCGCGGCGTCCGGCACCGTGACGCTCGAACTCGCCATGGCCGGTACGCCTATGGTCGTCGCCTACCGCGTCGACGGGCTCGCGGCCAATCTGCGGTTTCTGGTCAAGGTGCCGTCGGTGGTGCTCGCCAATCTCGTGCTGGGGGAGAAGGCATTCCCGGAGCTGCTGCAGGAGGACTGCCGGCCCGAGCGGCTCGCCGATGCCCTCGAGCTACTCCTCAAAGACACGCCGGAGCGGAGCGCACAGTTGCAGGCTCTGGCGCGCATCCCCGAGCGCATGTGGCAGGCCGGCCCGAGCCCGAGCGCGGCCGCCGCCGACGTCGTCATCGCCCAACTCGATGCAGTTCGTGCCCTGCGGCCGCGCTGATCGCTGATCTGCCACACCGAGCCAGCAGGATCGACCATGCGCCCGACCCGACGCGACATCGTGAGAGGTGGCTTGTGCGCCGCCGGCGCAAGCCTTGCCGGCGCGCCGCCAGCGGCGCTTGCGGCGGGCGGTGTCGCCGAGCTGCCCGCCTGGCGCTATGGCTCCGGCAGCTTCGCCAGCGATACGGTTCTCATGTTTCGCGGCAATCCTGCGCACACTTTCTACGGCACCGGGCCTGTTCCCGACAGCCCGCGACTCGCCTGGCGCTTTCAAACCGCGCGCATCGACAATGTCGTGCGCGGGACGCCGATGACGTGGACCGGCACGGGCTGGACCGGCACTGCCATCAAGCTCGGCGACTACGTCTTCGTCGGGTCCGTCGGCGGCTATGTTTACTGCCTGGAGGCGGCCACGGGCCGGCTCGTCTGGCAGTTGAAGGGGGCCGGCATGTTCAAGGGGTCGCCGTGCGCCTACGAGAACCGCATCTACATCGGCAACACCGACAACCTCCTGCGCTCTATCGATGCGGCGACGGGTCGGCTCTTGTGGAGCCACGACACGGGCAAGGACCTCGACTCGAGCCCGTGCGTGGTCGATGGCCGGCTCTACATCGCTGGTGAGAATGGTTACGCGCGCTGCCTCGATCCGCGCTCGGGCAAGCTCCTGTGGAAGTCATTTCTCGGCGGCATCGAGCCCGGCACGGTGCCCGGCTCGAACGGGGTCGAAAGCTCGCCCGCCGTCGTTGACGGCGACTTCTTCGCGGTCGACTACCATGGCCGGCTCTACTGCCTCGACATCAGGGACGGGCGCATCAAGTGGACGGCCGAGACCGGCGATGACACGGACGCATCCGTCGTCGTCGCGGGCGACCTCATCTATGCCGCCGCCGAGGAGAACTCCTCGTTCGTGTTCGCCTTCGAGCGGGAGAGCGGCAAGGAGGTCTGGCGGTATGGGGGCAATCCGAAGGGGTACTGGTCGACGCCGGCCGTGGTCGGCGACCGGCTCTATGTCGGCGGCGACGACGCCAACCTGCACTGCCTCGACGCGCGGTCGGGCAAGGTCATCTGGACCCATGCGACCGGCGACGCCATCTGGTCGTCTCCGTGCGTCGTCGACGGCAAGGTCGTATTCGGATCGCGCGACGCGCATCTCTACGTGCTCGATGCGAAGAGCGGGGCGCTGATCTCGAGGACAGCGGTCGACGGGCGTATCATCTCATCGCCGTGCATCGTCGATGGCGCCATTTATATCGGCACGGCGACGGGTTACGTGTACGGATTTTTGCCGTAGGTCCGCCGTGTGCGGGAGCCTTGGGGGTTATCTCACACGCGCTCGCCCATCGGCACGAACTCGCGCTGCGTCGGGCCGACGTAGAGCTGGCGCGGGCGGCCGATGCGCTGCTCGGGGTCCTCGATCATCTCCTTCCACTGCGCGACCCAGCCGACGGTGCGGGCGACCGCGAACAGCACCGTGAACATGTCGACGGGGAAGCCCATCGCCCTGAGCGTGATGCCGGAATAGAAGTCGATGTTGGGGTAGAGCTTCTTCGATACGAAATACTCGTCCTCGAGCGCGATCCGCTCGAGCTCCATCGCGACCTTCAGCAAGGGCTCATCGCGGATGCCGAGGCTGTCGAGCACCTCGTGGCAGGTCTTCTGCATGACCTTGGCGCGCGGGTCGTAGTTCTTGTAGACGCGGTGGCCGAAGCCCATTAGGCGGAAGCCGGACGACTTGTCCTTCGCCTTGGCGATGAACTCGGGGATGCGGTCGACCGTGCCGATCTCCTTCAGCATATTGAGGGCGGCTTCGTTGGCGCCGCCGTGCGCGGGCCCCCACAGGCAGGCAATGCCGGCGGCGATGCAGGCGAAGGGGTTCGCCCCCGACGAGCCGGCGAGACGCACCGTCGAGGTCGAGGCGTTCTGCTCGTGGTCGGCGTGCAGGATGAAGATGCGATCGAGAGCGCGGGCGACGACGGGGTTGACGACGTAAGGCTCGCACGGCACCGCGAAGCACATCTGCAGGAAGTTCGAGCTGTAGTCGAGGTCGTTGCGCGGATAGATGAAGGGCTGGCCGATCGAGTATTTATAGGCCATCGAGGCGATCGTCGGCATCTTGGCGATCATGCGGCGGGCGGCGATGGTGCGCTGCTCGGGATCGTTGATGTCCGTGGAGTCGTGATAGAAGGCCGAGAGGGCGCCGACGACGCCGCACATGACGGCCATGGGGTGGGCGTCACGGCGGAAGCCGGTGAAGAACCGGGTCATCTGCTCGTGCACCATGGTGTGGCGCGTGATTGCCGCATCGAAGGCGGCGAACTCGGCCTTGTTGGGCAGCTCGCCGTTGAGGAGCAGATAGCAGACCTCGAGGAAATTCGAGTGGACGGCGAGCTGGTCGATGGCATAGCCGCGATGCAGGAGAACGCCGGCGTCGCCGTCGATGTAGGTGATCCGCGACATGCAGTTCGCAGTCGACGTGAAACCCGGATCGTAGGTGAAGCAGCCGGTGTCCTTGTAGAGCTTGCCGACGTCGACGACGTCCGGCCCGACCGTTCCCGAGCGGATCGGCAACTCGGTCGAGGTCTCGCCGATCGAGACGCTGGCAGTGCGCTCTTGCATCGGGTTCTGGATCGTCATGTGGTGCATCCTCGAGGCTTGAAGCGGCTCGGGCCGTTGATGCAGGAGGCCGCGGGGCGGACCGATGCTGCGCTGCATCATCGCGAGGCTCTAGGAGTCTCGTAGCCGAGTTACCGTGGTGCGGCAAGACAGCACTTGGCAGGGATATGCCAAGGTTTAGGCCGCCTCACAGCCGATCGCGCGCACCTTTTGCTCCGTTGCGATGCAACCAAAGACGTCACGAATTGGCGGCGCTGTTCTGCTGCACATCGTTCAGCCGGGCGAGTGTCTCGGCCTTGCCCAGCACCGCCATCACGTCGAACACGGGTGGGGAGACGGACGATCCCGTGAGAGCCGCGCGCAGGGGCTGAGCCACTTTGCCGAGCTTGAGCGCGTGCTCCTCGGCGAAGGCGCGGACGAGCGCTTCGAGAGCGTGAGCGGTCCACTCGGGCGCCGCGCCGAGCGGCGAGGTCAACGTGCCGAGAACGGCTGAAGCCTCCGCATCGAGGAGCTTCATCGCCTTGTCGTCGAGCGCGAGCGGACGGTCAGCCCAGAGGAAGGCTGCGCCGCTGATGATGTCGCGCACGGTCTTGGCGCGCTCCTTGAGGGCCGGCATCAGTGCGGCGAGCTTCGCGCCCCCCCCGCCGTCGAGCCAGGCGGCGATCGCCGTTCCGCCCGCGATGTGGGGCAGCACATCCGCCACTGCTGCCAACAGGCGATCGTCGGGCTCGTTGCGGATGTAATGGCCGTTGAGCGCCTCGAGCTTGGCGAAGTCGAAACGCGCCGCCGACTTGCCGATGTCGGCGGTATCGAACCAGGCTGTCATCTGGTCGGTCGAGAAGATCTCGTCGTCGCCGTGCGACCAGCCGAGGCGGACGAGGTAGTTGCGCAGCGCCGCCGGCAGGTAGCCCATCTCGCGATAGGCCTCCACGCCGAGCGCGCCGTGGCGCTTCGACAGCTTCGCTCCGTCCGGCCCGTGGATGAGCGGGACGTGGGCCCACTGCGGAACGGTCCACCCCATGGCCTCGTAGATCTGCGTCTGGCGCGCGGCGTTGGTCAGGTGATCGACGCCGCGGATGACATGCGTGATGCCCATGTCGTGGTCGTCGACGACGACGGCGAGATTGTAGGTCGGGTTGCCGTCGGAGCGCAGGATGATGAGGTCGTCGAGGTCTTTATTGGGGAACGTTACGCGGCCCTGGACGTGGTCCACAACCACGGTCTCGCCCTCGCGGGGCGCCTTCAAGCGGATGGCGAAGGGCTTGCCCGCCGGCGCGTCGGCCGCGTCCCGCTCGCGCCACGGCGAGCGGATGGTCAACGGCCGCTTGTCGCGTTCGGCGGCCTCGCGCATGGCGGCAAGCTCATCCTGAGTCAGGTAGCAGCGGTAGGCGTGGCCGCTCGCCAGCATCGCTTCCGCGACGGCGCGGTGGCGCGGGGCGCGGGCGAACTGGGAGACGGCCTCGCCATCCCACTCGAGACCGAGCCAGGTCAGTCCGTCGAGAATGGCGGCGACCGCCTCGGGGCTGTTGCGCTCGCGGTCGGTATCCTCGATGCGCAGGAGGAAGCGGCCACCATGGCGCCTCGCGTAGAGCCAGTTGAAGAGTGCCGTGCGCGCGCCGCCGATGTGCAGGAAGCCGGTCGGTGATGGGGCGAAGCGAACCACGACCTGGTGCGCGCTGGCGTCCTGCGACTTGCTCATGTGCCCCTTCACTCCGTCCCTGCGACGGCAGCTGGCCATCGCTTGCCCGCGCGATGTAGCATGAGGGGCGCGCGCGGTTGAAGGGCAACGGGCACCGGGGGGCGAAATGGCCGATGCCGCACCCGAGCCGAATGCCCGCGAGGTCGCCGATCGGCTGCAGCGGCCGCAGGGCCGCCCGGGCGGCATGGTGGGGTTTTGGCTTGCCGCCAGCGCTCATGTCGAGGCTGAGCGACCGGGGGCCGTGCTGTGGTGGCCGGTGCTCATGGGTGCCGGGGCACTCGTCTATCTGCTGCTCGAAGACGAGCCTTCGCTCGCCGTTGCCATCGCCGCGCTCTTGGCCGCGGCCGGCCTGCGCCTCGTCGCCGGGCGCACCGGGGCGGGGCGTCTCGCGGCCATGGGAATGGTGGCGATGGCGATCGGCTTCGTCGCTGGCAAGCTGCGCGTAGAGGGGCTCGCGGCACCCGTTCTCGGCGTCATCGATGTCGATGTCGAGATGACGGGCATCGTCGAGCATGCGGAAGTGCGCGATGGCGGTGGCTTGCGGCTCACGCTCACACCACTCGACATGCGGGGCTTGCCGGAGACGGAACGCGCGCCGGTACGCGTGCGAGTGACGGTGAAGGCGGTCGCAGTTGCGCCGCGCCCTGGCGATGTCGTCGCGCTTGCGGCCAGGCTATCGCCGCCGCCGGGACCGGCGAGCCCGGGTGGCTACGACTTCGCGCGCTATGCCTATTTCCAAGGTATCGGCGCGGTCGGCTATGCGAGGGGGCCGCTGCGCAGCGTCGAGGCGCCCATGCCCGGCGACGGAGCGTCCAGTAATCTGCGCGACCTGCTGCGAGCGATCGCGGTGCTGCGCCAGAACATCACCGAGCGGGTGACGTCGGCCGCGCCCGGGCCTGCCGGTGCCATCGCGGCGGCGCTGATCACCGGCGAGCGCGGCGCCATTCCCGACAGCATCAACGAAGCCTTCCGCGCGTCGGGCCTCTATCACATCCTGTCGATCTCGGGGCTGCACATGGCGATCATGGGGGGCTCGGTGTTCTTCGCGCTGAGGGCCATCCTGGCGGCCGTGCCTCGACTGGCGCTCGTCTACCCGATCAAGAAGTGGGCTGCCGTCGGTGCGATCCTGGCGGCGTTCGGCTACCTTCTGGTATCGGGGGCGGCATTCGCGACGCTGCGCGCGTTCGTGATGCTCGCGGTGATGCTGGCCGCCGTTCTCGTCGATCGGCCGGTGCTGGCGCTGCGCAACGTCGCGCTCGCGGCAAGCCTCCTGCTCGTCGCGTTCCCGGAAAGCATCGTCGATCCGGGCTTTCAGATGTCGTTTGCGGCCGTCATCGCTCTCGTTGCAAGTCACGAGGCGCTGACGCGGCGGCGGGGGTCTCGCGAGAGCGTATGGCCGTTGGTCGTGACGGCGCCGGTTGCGTGGCTTGCCACCATCATGGCCACCACGATCATCGCCTCCGTGGCGATTGCTCCGCTGGCGGCGTATCACTTCGGGCAGACGCAGCACTATGCCGTCGTCGGCAATCTGCTGGCGGTGCCGTTGTGCAACTTCGTCGTCATGCCTGCTGCATTGGCGACGCTGCTGGCGATGCCACTCGGGTTGGAGGCTGGCCCGCTCGCTGTTATGGCGCTCGGCATCGAGTGCATGATCGCCGTCGCCCATTTCGTTGCTGGGCTGGGTGGCGCCGTCGGCCGGGTGGCGCCCATGCCCGATGCGGCGATCGCACTGATCGGCTTCGGTGGCTTGTGGCTCGCCTTCCTGTCGACGCGCCTGCGCTGGGCGGGTTTCGTCGCCGTGGCTGCGGGGCTGGCCGCTGCTCCCTTCGGCGACCGGCCCGATGGCCTCGTTTCGGCGCGCGGGGACGTCATCGCGGTGCGCGGTGCGGATGGGCGGCTTGCCTTTGCGGGAGCGCGCAGCGACGACTTCACGATCGAACGCTGGCTTGCGCGCGACGGCGACGGACGGTCGGCAGAAGCGGTTGCTGCCAGCATGGCGGAATGCCGCGACGGGCCATGTGTGATGCGGCTGGCAGCGCGGCGGAATGACGAAGCGTTGCGGATCGCAGAGCAAGGGCACCTGGCGGGGGAGCGGCGCGAGGTGCTGCAACCGACCGAGCCTGCCGGAGGGGCGGGACCTGACGGCAGCGGCGCGGCGAACCATGCAGCGGACAATCCCGGCTCCGAACCGCTGGTGGCCCAGACGACGGCAGAGCAGATGGCGACACCCGAACCGCCGTCGCCATCAGCCGCGACTGCGCCGAGCACTGCCGGCGGCGACATTGTCGTCGCGCTCGTGCGGCGGGGCGCAGATGTCGGCGCTGCCTGCCGGCAGGCTGCCGTCGTCGTCTATCGCTGGCCGATCCGCGGGGCGTGCCGCGGGCCGTCGCTCGTTCTCGATGGCCGGGCGCTGGGCCAGCGCGGCGCGGCCTCGATCGCATTTCAGCCGGACGGCACACTGCGTGTCACGCGTGCCCGCCCGGGCTCAGGCACGCGACCCTGGACCGCCGAGGCTCGCTTCTCGCCGCCCAAGCGCTCCGGCAAACGCCGGACGCGTGCCACCACGGAGCCGGCCCCGTTCAACGATCCCTTCGGCCACCAAGCCGGCGACCGAGGTCGCAGCGACGTCCAATCTCCGCCCCGCTCCGCGCCTCAATAGCGCCTGATGAGGCCAACGAGCTTGCCCTGAATATCGACCTGGTCGGCGCCGAAGATGCGGGTCTCGAAAGCCGGGTTGGCCGCCTCGAGGGCAACGGTTGGCCCCTTCTTGCGCAGGCGCTTGAGGGTTGCTTCCTCCTTCTCGACGAGGGCTACGACGATGTCGCCGTTCTCCGCCGACGTACAGCGGCGGATGATGACGAGATCGCCGTCGTGGATGCCCGCATCGATCATCGAATCACCGCGAACCTCGAGCGCGAAGTGCTCGCCGTTGGTCAGCAGGTCGGGTGGACAAGCGATGTCGTGGGTGTGATCCTCGATCGCGCTGATCGGTACGCCGGCTGCGATGCGCCCCATGACAGGGACCGAGACGGTCCGCGAATCGACGATCGTCGATCCAGGGCGCACCATGACTTCGCTTGGTGCACGGCCGCCTTCCACGACGGTAGGCTGGAAGCCAGCCCCTCGTGCCTGCGGCGCATCGGCGCCTTCGGGGAGTTTTATGACTTCGAGCGCGCGGGCGCGATGGGGGAGCCGGCGGATGAAGCCGCGCTCCTCGAGTGCCGTGATCAGCCGGTGGATGCCCGATTTCGACTTGAGGTCGAGCGCGTCCTTCATCTCGTCGAACGACGGCGGAACGCCATCCTCCTTCAGCCGCCTGTGGACGAACAGCAGAAGCTCCTTCTGCTTCTGGGTCAGCATGTTCGGGTGTCCCCTGTCCGGAAAGTCTCGAGTTGCTACGAGCGCGCACAAATCACGAACAGAGGGTAGACGTTCCCGCATCGTTCCGCAAGAGTTCAATGCACAACTCGCTCGCTTTCAGAAATCGATCGGCAGCACCGGCACGGTCTGGCCCGCCGCTGCGCCGGGATCGTTCTCCGGCTGCACGATGAGGCAATCGGCCGAAGCGAGCAGCGCCGACAGGGAGCTGTCCTGCGACGACAGTGGATTGACGCCGGCCGAGCCGTCGCTCATGGCCACGGTGCGCGCGCGCAGGTAATGGCGGCGCGGCCCGTTCGCCGGCAGCGGAGCGGCCAGCATCATCGGTCTTGGTGCCCCATCTGCGCCCGAGCGCCCCGACAGCCGCGCCAGCAGCGGCACCAGAAAAACGCGGCCGCAGATGAGCGACGAGACCGGGTTGCCGGGGAGGCCGATCGCCGTGAGGCGGCCGCGCCGCGCGCACAGGAGCGGCTTGCCCGGGCGCATCGCGATCTTCCAGAAATCGATGGTGAAGCCGGCGTCGGTGAGTGCCCTGCCGACGAGGTCGTGGTCGCCGACCGAGGCGCCGCCGATGGTGACCAGGACGTCGGCGTCGTGCGCTTCTGCAATGCTGCCGGCCAGGGCGTCGAGGGTATCCCGGGCGATGCCGAGATACTGTGGCGTGCCACCGGCGGCCGCGACGAGTGCGGCCAGTCCATAGCCGTTCGACGCGACGATCTGGTCGTCGCGGGGGATGTCGCCTGGCGTGACGAGTTCGTCACCCGTGGCGAGGATCGCAACACGCGGACGGCGGTGAACCTGGAGGTGCGCATGGCCGGCGTTGGCGGCGAGCAGGACGTGCCGAGCAGCAAGCCGCGTACCGGCCTCGATGAGGCAATCGCCGGCCCGGAAATCCGAGCCCGCGCGGCGGACATGGCCGGCATCGGGCGCTCCCTCGACGACCTCGACTGCCGTGTCCGTCCGCCTCGTGTTCTCCTGGATGACGATCGCGTCCGCGCCGGCAGGCAGGGGCGCGCCCGTGAAAATGCGAACGGCGGTGTGCGGCGAGAGCCTGCCAGTAAAGGCGCGCCCCGCGGCCGCCTCGCCGATCAGGGTCAGTGCGGCGGGCAGTGCCGATACGTCAGCGGCCCGCACCGCGTAGCCGTCCATGGCGGAGGCATCGAAGGGGGGCTGCGTACGCATGGCGACGACAGGCTCGGCGAGCGTGCGCCCTGCTGCCGAGAGCAAGTCGACCGTCTCGGCCGGGCCGGGTACGACGCCCGCCAGGATTCGAGCGAGGGCCTCCTCGACGGTCAGCGCGGATCGAGCCATCGGTCAGCCCGTCGCTGAACCGGCGGGAGGCGGCGCATCCTCTGCGATGTAATGGCCCGAGCGTCCGCCCGACTTCTCGAGGAGGCGGATGCCGCCCAGGACCATCTCTTTGTCGGCCGCCTTCAGCATGTCGTAGATCGTCAGGCAGGCGACACTGACGGCGGTCAGGGCCTCCATCTCCACCCCGGTCTGGCCGCCGACCTTCACGGTCGCGGTGACGTGGAGACCGGCGGGGCTCTGGCGTGGCGCGATGCGGACCTCCGCCTTGGTGATGGCGAGGGGGTGGCACAGCGGAATGAGCTCGTGCGTGCGCTTGGCGGCCATGATGCCGGCGATGCGCGCAGTGGCGAGCACGTCGCCCTTCCTGGCTGTGCCAGACGTCACGAGCGCGAGCGTATCGGCGCGCATCGCAACGAAGCCTTCGGCGGTGGCGCTGCGCTCGGTCACGGCCTTGGCCGAGACGTCGACCATGCGTGCCTCGCCCGCCTCGTCGATGTGGGTCAGGCTACTCATGCGGCCTCCCGGGACAGCAGCGCGCGCGTTGCCGCGGTGACGTCGCTGGCGCGCATGAGGCTCTCGCCGACGAGGAAGGCGTTGACGCCGCAGGCTTGCAGCCGGGAGATGTCGGCGGGGCCGAATATGCCGCTTTCGGAGACGAGCAGCGCGTCCTGCGGTGCAAGCCGGACCAGCTCTTCGGTCGTGTCGAGGCGCGTCTGGAATGTGCGCAGATTGCGGTTGTTGATGCCGATGAGCCCTCCCGGCAGACGCGCTGCCCGCGCCAGTTCCGCGGCGTCGTGCACCTCGATCAGCGCGTCCATGCCCCAGTCGTGCGCGGCAGCGACAAGGTCGGCGGCGCTTGCGTCATCAACCTGAGCGAGGATGACGAGGATGCAGTCGGCACCCCAGGCGCGTGCCTCGACCACCTGATAGGGATCGATCATGAAGTCCTTGCGCAGCACAGGCAGACGCACGGCGGCGCGGGCGGCGCGCAGATAGTCGGGCGAGCCCTGGAACGAGGGGCCGTCGGTCAGGATCGACAGGCAGGTGGCACCGCCTGCCTCGTAGGCACGGGCGAGCGCGGGCGGATCGAAGTTCTCCCGGATAAGCCCTTTCGAGGGACTCGCCTTCTTGATTTCGGCGATCAGTGCCGGGCGGCCGTCGGCGATCGCGGCGGCGAGTGCCGTCTTGAAGCCGCGCGGCGGAGCGGCGCTGCGCGCGTATTCGGCCAACACCTGCAAGGGTGCTGCGGCCTTGGCGGCGGAAACCTCCTCGCGCTTGTAGGCGGTGATGCGGTCGAGAATGTCGGCCATCAGGCGTTCGTCTCCCGGTTCGTCGCGGCGATGAGGGCTTCGAGCTTGGCGCCGGCGCTGCCATTATCGACGGCACGCTGGGCCTGCTCAACGCCGTCGGCGAGGGAGCCGGCGCGTCCGGCGACGACGAGTGCGGCACCCGCGTTGTAGACGACGATGTCGCGATAGGCCCCCTGCTCGCCGTCGAGAAGGCGGCGAACAGCGGCAGCATTCGCGCTCGCGTCGCCGCCCTGAAGGTCCGCGAGCCGGGCGCGCGGCAGGCCGGCGTCGGCCGGCTCGGCGTCGAACACGACGATGGTGCCATCGACGATCTCGGCGACCCGCGTCGGCCCCGTCGTGGTCAGCTCGTCCATGCCGTCGGAGCCGTGTACGACGAAGGCGCGCTCGGTGCCGAGGTCGCGCAGGGCCATGGCGATGGGCTCGACGAGGCCGGCGTCATAGACGCCGAGCACCTGGCGGCGCACGACGGCAGGATTGCACAGCGGACCGAGCACGTTGAACAGGGTGCGCAGCTTGAGCGAGGCGCGCGCGGGCGCCCAAACCTTCATGGCAGGGTGGTGCATCGGCGCCCACAGGAAGGCGAGCCCGACGTCGGCGAGGACGCGCGCTGTGGCCGCCGGCGGCAGATCGATCTTGACGCCGAGAGCGGCCAGCACGTCGGACGAGCCGGACTTTGAGCTGACCGAGCGGTTGCCGTGCTTGGCCACAGGAACGCCGGCGGCTGCCGTGACAATGGCGGCTGCCGTCGAGATGTTATAGGTGCCGTGCCCGTCTCCGCCCGTACCGACTATGTCGATCGCTTCTGCCGGTGCCGTGACGGCAAGCATGCGCGAGCGCAGGAAGCGGGCGGCAGCGGCGATCTCGTCGATCGTCTCGCCGCGCACGCGCAGGCCCATCAGGAAGGCTGCGCGCTGGGCATCGTCGGCGACCGCCTCGGTCAGGGCCGCCAGCGCCGCGGCCATGCGTTCCGGGGTCAGCGGCCGGCCGCTCGCCACGTCCTCGAGAGCGTGCTTCACACTGGCGGCGTCGGCCATGCTTTCACCTCGGTCGGCTCGGGACATCCCAACCGGCGCGTCACGCCGCACGCGGCGGGATGCTGCGCGTCACCGACTTCACCGGAAAACCGGCGATGCGCAGGAAATTGGCGAGGATCGCATGTCCATGCTCGGACGCGATGCTCTCTGGATGGAATTGCACGCCGTGCACCGGGTCGGTGCGGTGTGCCAGCGCCATGATGATGCCGTCGTCGGTCTCGGCCGTCACCTCGAGGCAGGCAGGCAGGCTCTGGCGCTCGACGATGAGCGAATGATAGCGCGTCACCTCGAACGTTTCCGGCAGCCCTTCGAAGAGGCCTTTGCCCGTCGTCGAGAGGCGCGACAGCTTGCCGTGCATGGGTACCGGAGCGCGGATCACCTTGCCGCCGTAGGCCTGCCCGATCGACTGGTGGCCGAGGCAGACGCCGAGGAGCGGAATGCGGCCGGCGGTCGCCGCGATGAGATCGAGGCAGATGCCGGCCTCGTTGGGCGTGCACGGGCCGGGCGACAGTACGATGGCCTGCGGCTTCAGCGCCAGGGCCTCGGCCGTCGTCATGTGATCGTTGCGGCGGACGATGCTTTCGACGCCGAGTTCGCCGATGTAGTGGACGAGATTGTAGGTGAAGCTGTCGTAGTTATCGATGAGCAGGAGCATGGGCGTGAGCATCCTCGGCCGGCCGTGGCGGGTGCCGGCCATGCGTGATGGATAGCCCGGCCGGGCGGCATGTCAACGCCGGTGGCGGGTCTGGCGCGGGCCCGAGCCATTGCGCCGCCGTCGCCGCCCGGCTCTCGGAGAGTAGCGGAGTGACGGCTACAGTCCGAGATTGAAGATGTTGCCGATGATGTCGCCGACGGATGGATCGGACTGCCGGCGGCTCTGCGCCGGTTCGCTCGCCACACTGCGCGGATCGAACCTCGGCTGCACCTTGGCGAGGTGATCGCGGCCCTTGGCTATCTTCTTCCAGTCGCCGTCGAGCGCCTGGGTGACACGCTTCTCGTGACCGTAGATGTCCGCAAAGTAGCTGATGCCGCCGGCTGGATCGGCCCAGGCGGTGAAGTAGGCGAGGTGGATCGGCAGCCGCTTCTCGATGCGGATATCGTTGTCGAGCGGGCCTCTGGCGATCAGATCCTCGATCTTGGCGCGATCCCAGCCCTTGTCGTAGGCGAGCACGATCTCGGTGAGCTGCATGGGATTGCGCAGACGCAGGCAGCCGTGGCTCAGGGTGCGCTGGCGCGCGTTGAACATCCACTTGTCGGGCGTGTCGTGCATGAAGATGGTGTGCTGGCTCGGGAAGGAGAACTTGACGAAGCCGAGCGCCGAGTTGCGGCCCGGCGGCTGCCAGACGTGGTAGTTGCGGATGTCGTCGATGGTCCAGTCGATGGTCCGCCAGTCGCGCGGCTCGCCGGACTTGGTCGTGATCTCCAGACCGTACTTGCGCATCATGCCGCCGCCGCGCAGCAGGCTCGGCCAGACCTCGTGCACCATGATGCTCTCCGGCACGCGCCAGCGCGGGCGCAGCACGACGGACTGGAGCTGGCGGGAGAACACGGAGCTGGGGTTGGCGAGCTCGCCGACGACGATGCGCTCGGTGCGGATGACCTCGCCGTCGCGATACACGCGCTGCACGAACTCGGGGATATTGTTGAAGACGTGCAGATCGCCCAGGTCGTCCCACATCCAGCGCCAGAACTCCATGTTGGCGCGCAGGCGCTTCGCGGCCGCCGTCAGCTTGCCGCGGCCATCGCCACCAGTCTCGGCGAGATAGGCGCGACGCAGGGCGGCGTATTGCGGATGGACCGGGTTGAGGGCCGACAGTGCGGCACCGATGTCGACCGCGGTCGAGAGGCGGTCCAGCACCTCGACCGGCTCGTGCAGCTGCGGCTTGCGGTCGAGGTTGGAGTTGAGCATCGAGGCCGGATCGGGAATGCGGCCGCCCCGCGCCTGGCGCGCATAAGCGAGTGCGGCGAGCGACAGATCGACGTCGGCACGGCCGATGGCCTCCGGGTTCGCAAGGGCATTCGCATCGAGCGCGGGTATGGCGAGGAGTGCCGGATCGAGGCCGTGCGAGGGCGCATCGGAGAGAGCGGATGCCAGGGCGCGCCCCAGATCGGTCGGGCCGTCGAGGGCCATCCACAAGGGCTCGTTGGCGCGTGCCGCATAGTGGGACCTCAGCGCTTCGAGGTCGGAGCGCGGATCGTGCTTGGGAGCGGCTGCTGGCGGGGCTGCTCCGGCGAGTGCTTCGATGCGGGCTGCGACATGCACCGCAAGGGGCGAGGAGACCTCGCGCGGTACGGGCGGCGGTGTCGACGCTGGCAGGGCGGGGCGTTCGATACTGCCCGTGGTCTGAGGCGGGACTTGCTGCGTGCCATCCGCGCCGGCCGCCATTACCTGCGAGGCCAGCAGGAGCGAAGCGGCACCGCCGAACATGGCAGAGAATGCGTGCATTGGGTCGGTCCTCACGTCGCGCCCATCGAGCCGGGCTTTCGGCTTACGCACCTCGGCCGCAAGGCTGCCCTCGGCATGTCGGCAGCCAACGAATCAAATCACCTGGGCATTTTGGCGGGCATTGCTCGGCATTGAAAGCCGGCATGTCCGTTTGGCCATGGGTTCCAAGTGCCGGCGTGGCCGGCATGCGACCTCGTCAGTCGAGGTCGCGCGGCACGATGAAGTCAGTGAGCGCGCAACGGCCAGGTGCGAGATCGGACCAGTCCTTGCCCTTGACGTCGAAGACGGCGAGCGCGGCCGTCGGGAACCCTTGCGCGAGACGTGCGATAGCCTGTGCCGCGCCGCCGCCGACGAGCGAGAGCGCCAGCATGTGCAGGCCCGGATTGTGGCCGACGACGAGGACCGTTTTTTCCGGCGCCGCCAGGGATTGGAGCCGGCGCAGGATGTCCCCCGGCTCGGCGAGATACAACCCGGCCTCGTAGTGCACCTCGCGTGGCGAGTTCGACAACTCGGCCAGCACCAGAGCGACGGTCGCACGCGTGCGCACGGCATCCGACGACAGCACAAGATCAGGGATCAGGCCTGCGGCATCGAGATAGCGGCCGATGCGCGGCGCCGACTTGCTGCCGCGCTTGTTGAGCGGGCGCTCGTGATCGCCGAGTTCGGGATCGTCCCAGCTCGATTTAGCGTGGCGCAGCAGAAGGAGTGTCGGCATGCCGGCCTTTCGGGCGGGCGCGGCGCCACGGCGTGCCTGCCGCCCGCGCAGTGCTGCTCAGCGGTTGAGGGCCAGCAGGAGAGCCTTCGGGTTGCCGCCGTTCTGGCTGATGTAGCCCTCGAACAGACGCTTGAGCTCCTCGCGGCCCCAGACGCCCAGAACTTGCACGTCGCCGACCTTGAACGTGCCGCTGCGGCGGATGAGCCACCAGCGCACCTCGTAGCTGCCACCACCTTTGAGATAGACCACCGTATCGACATAGACGCCGGTGCGCGTCTCCTCGGTCTGGCCGACGACGACCATGCGCTCGACGGGGTACTGGGGGGCCTGGGAGGCGGCATAGCGGGCAATGAACCCGACCATGCCCGAATAGAACGGATCGCGATCCTCGCGGCTCAGGGAGTTGGCGTAGGAGCCGAGCGAGTAGAGCCCGATGGAGGGCAGGTCGGCGTGGCGCTTGAACACCTCGTGGAAGGCGTTCGCGCTGGCACCGCTGGCTGCGTTCATGAGCTCATTGGCGACCGACTGCATGAAGCGCGCCGGCTGCTGGGCGGCTGCGCGCTCAGGGAGCAGCGCAAAGCAGAGAAGGGCCATGACGCCTGCGAGCTGCCACAGCGAGCGCGCCGCGCCGCGCGCCGGCATGAGCATGCTTCCTCGCGCAACAGCCGAACGTCCATCACCGCGACCGGCCAGGCTCTCGGCGGACGCTGCAACTCTCCCACTCATCCGTGCTCTCCGTGCCCTCGATACCCGGCTGGTCTCACTCGATCGGGTCATGCCGACCCGTCGAGCCGCGGCGAGACTATACGGAGCCCGTGCCATGCGCATCGATAAAAAAGCGCGTGAACCCGCCCCGCTAGCGTCAGGTAAGGGGACAGAGTGGCAGAGACGTGGCAGCGCAAACAGCGCTGTGTGGAAGGCGGCATGCTCAGGCTGCCGCCAGGACCGGTGCCGGCGCTGAGCCGTTCCCGGCGGGGGCGCGCGGCGGCGACGGCTTGACGTAAAGTGCGCTGGCGGGAAGCTCGGGAAGTGCCAGCAGCGCGCACATCCTCTCGATCTCGTCCTTGCCGATGCGCTCGCCGACGGCGAGCAGCACGGAGCGGCCTGCCGACCGATGCACGAGGACGAGTTCATGGCGGGCGCCGGAAACGCTCGTGCGCACGTGGTGGACGATGCCGCTGTAGGCAGCGAGCGGCTCGCGCCATGTCCGCCGCGCCAGCAGCCCCCGGTCTGAGACGGCGACGGCATGATGGTCGATCACGACGCTGCGCCGTGCCCCCAGGGCTGCAAGCGAGCGGCTCAGCGGAATGCCGAAAAGCGCGGCCCAGATGGCAAGTCCGAGCGCGATCAGCGTGAGCGCGAGCGCGTTCACGCCGGCCGGTGCGGCGACCATGGGCCCAGCGCTGGCGGCCGTTGCGATGCCGGCGCCGACGGCGGCAAGCCCGGCCAGGGCAGGCACCGCAATGGCCAGCGTGGCGAGAGCGGAGAGGAGGGAGGCGCGCTGGTCGAGGCCGATGGGCAGACTGCCGGGCGGTTGCGAGGGAGTGACGATATCGACCGCAGCGTGGCGCATGGGGGTGGGTCTCTGCCAGGACGTTCAAGCTCGGCGGAGCCTAAAGCCACAGGGTTAAGTCCGGGCTAAGCAACGGACTGGGCGTCTCAATCCGACGATGCGAAGGGGCTAGCCCGTCTTTGTCACACCGTTACGGCCGTCATCGCGCTGGCGGGGATCAATCCAGCGCTTGACACATAAAGATATGTTTATATCTTTGGCGCATGAACGACCTGTCGCCCCAGCCCGTCGAGATGTCGGCCGCCACGCTCGTCACGGCCCTGAAGGCCGCGGCCGAGCCGACGCGGCTGCGCCTGCTCATGCTGCTGCGCTCGGGTGAGCTGTCGGTCAAGGATCTGACGCTCATCCTGGGCCAGAGCCAGCCGCGGCTGTCGCGGCATCTCAAGCTGTTGAGCGAGGCGGGTCTCGTCGAGCGCTATCGCGAGGGGAGCTGGGTCTATTTCCACGTCTCCGACCGTACCGCCGGCGGCAGGCTCGTGAGAACGCTCCTGTCGAACATGGGAGCGGGTGACGCGCAGGTGGTGCGTGACCGCGAGCGGGCCGAGGCCCTCAAGCGGGAGCGCGAGCAGGCCGCGCAGCGCTATTTCGCCGCCTATGCGGGAGAGTGGGATCGCATCCGCAGCCTGCACGTGGCCGACGAGGAGGTCGAGGCCGGGCTGCTCGCAAGCCTGGGTGCAGGGCCGTTCGGACTCATCGTCGACGTCGGGACGGGGACGGGCCGGGTTCTAGAACTCGTCGCCTCGCGCGCCGATCGCGCCATCGGCTTCGACATCAGCCAGGCGATGCTGGCCTACGCCCGTTCGCGCATCGAGCGGCTGGGTTTGACCAACACGCAGGTGCGCCAGGGCAATCTCTATGCGTTGAGCCTGCCGGATGCGTCCGCCGATGCCGTCGTCATGCATCAGGTGCTGCATTATCTCTCCGAGCCGCAGCAGGCCCTGGCCGAAGCAGCGCGGATCCTGCGCCCGGGCGGGCGTCTCGTCGTCGTCGATTTCGCGCCGCACGACCACGAGTTCCTGCGCGAGGAGCAGGCCCACGAGCGCCTGGGATTTGCAACTGAAGCAGTAGCGCAATGGTGTGCGGAAGCCGGTCTCGACCTCGTCGCAACCGAAGCGCTCACCGCGGATGCGCTGGCAGGCGCGGAGGCGCGGCCCGCTTCGCATCTGACCGTGATGATCTGGACGGCGGTTTGCCGCCCGGCCGTGTCGGCTCCGCGAGAGCCGGGGCCGGCCGTCACCGAGAGTTCGTGAGAGGAGAGCGAAAAAATGGAGCGCAAGAGCCGGCTGCTGGGCTCGGGCGAGATCGACGTCTCGTTCGAGTTCTTTCCGCCCAAGACGGAGAAGATGGAGGAGGCATTGTGGGCCTCGATCCGTCGCCTGGAGCCGCTGCGCCCGGAGTTCGTCTCAGTGACCTACGGGGCGGGCGGCACGACACGCGAGCGCACGCACAACACGGTCGCCCGCATCGTCGGTGAGACGGGTCTCAAGGCGGCGGCTCACCTGACGTGCGTCGATGCGACCCGGCAGGAGGTCGACGATGTGGCGCGCGCCTACTGGGCAGCGGGCGTCCGGCATATCGTCGCCCTGCGCGGCGATCCTGCTGCCGGCGTCGGCGCGCGCTACGAGCCGACGCCCGGCGGCTATGCCAACGCGGCGCAACTGACCGAGGGTTTGAAGCGGATCGCGGATTTCGAGATCTCGGTTGCCGGCTATCCGGAGAAGCATCCCGAAAGCGCCTCGCCGGAGGCCGACATCGACAATCTCAAGGCCAAGGTCGACGCGGGGGCTGACCGCATCATCACGCAGTTCGTGTTCGACAACGAGCACTACCTGCGTTTCCTGGAGCGGGCGCGCGCGGCCGGCATCTGGGTGCCGATCACGCCCGGCATCGTGCCCATCCACAACTACAAGCAGGTGGCGGGTTTTGCGTCCAAGACCGGCGCGTCGATGCCGGCCTGGCTCGCGCGCCGCTTCGAGGGCCTCGACAACGACCCGACGACTAGCCATCTCGTCGCCGCCGCGATCGCCACGGAGCAGGCCATGGACCTCGTCGACAAAGGCGTGAAGCAGTTCCACTTCTACACCCTCAATCGCGCCGATCTCGTCTATGCGATCTGCCATCTCCTCGGGTTGCGCCCGTTGCGTACGCCGACGCACCGCGCGGACGCAGCCTGAGCCCGCCATACAACCGGAACGAACGACATGAAGCGTAAGCCGACATGGGCCGCGCTCGAAAAGGCCGCCGCCGAGCGCATCCTCATCATCGATGGGGCCATGGGCACCATGATCCAGAAGCTGAAGCCGACGGAGGCCGACTATCGCGGCACGCGCTTTGCCGACTGGAAGAGCGACATCAAGGGCAACAACGATTTGCTCGTGCTGACCCAGCCCGCCTGGATCCAGGACATTCACGAGCAATACCTGGCTGCCGGCGCGGACATCATCGAAACGAACACGTTCAACGCCCAGCGCGTGTCCATGGCCGACTACCACATGGAGGACTTGTCCTACGAGATGAACCTCGCGGCCGCGCGGCTTGCTCGTGCAGCCGCCGACAAGTTCAATGCGCTGACGCCCGGCCAGCCGCGCTTCGTCGCTGGGGCCATCGGGCCGACAAATCAGACCGCTTCGATCTCGCCCAAGGTCGACGACCCGGGCTTCCGCCGAATCACGTTCGACGAGTTGCGCGTCGCTTACGCCGAGCAGGTGCGCGCGCTGATGGAGGGTGGTGTCGACATCATCCTGATCGAGACCATCTTCGATACGCTCAACGCCAAGGCGGCGGGCTTTGCCACGCTGGAAGTGTTCGAGGAACTGGGCCTCGAAGTTCCGATCATGATCTCGGGCACGATCACGGACGAGAGCGGGCGCACGCTGACCGGCCAGACGGCGGAAGCGTTCTGGTACTCGATGCGGCACCTGCGTCCGTTCTCGATCGGTCTCAACTGCGCGCTTGGGGCCGAGAAGATGCGTCCCTACGTGGCAGAGCTCGCCCACGTCGCCGACGTGCGCATCTCTGCCTACCCCAACGCCGGCCTGCCCAACGCCATGGGCGAATACGACGAGACGGCCCACGAGATGGCCTGCAAGATCGAGCCGTGGGCGGCCGACGGCCTCGTCAATATCGTCGGTGGCTGCTGCGGCTCGACGCCGGAGCACATCGCTCACATCCGCGAGCACGTGGCAAAGTTTTCCCCCCGCCCGCTGCCCGCCATCGCGCCCAAGATGCGCCTGTCCGGCCTCGAGCCGTTCGTGCATGGGTGAGTGAGTGTGCTACAGCTTAGGGTGAGGCTTTTGGAGGATGCCGTGGGCGTTATCGTGAAGATAGAAGTTGATGCCGATCTACTTAGCACGGCACAGAAGCTTTTGGATGGCACGGACGAGGTGCGTGTCGTCGAACAGGCCCTTAGGGAAATGATCCGACGTCGATCTAAGGTCGCAGCTTTGTTGGAACTTGCCGGCTCCAACATCCTTCGCGAAGACTACGACTACAAGGCATTGAGAGCGGGGGGAAATGGCGATTATTGATACATCACTACTCGTGCCTCTCGTTCGGTCCCGCAGTGATGATTATTCAACAAAGTTCGCGGCAGCGATCGCGGACCTGGACATCTTTCTCACGTCTATCGCTGAGATCGAGCTTTTGCAGGGAGCGAGGGACGAGGGGGAGTGGCGTCGAATCGAAGTGGTCTTGGCAAGACAGGAAATACTGCGGCCAGTCCCGGAATGCTGGCGACTTGCTGCTCGTACGCACTTCGAACTTCGTCGCCAAGGCAGGACGGTTCGTAGCGTTCTAGACTGCCTCGTCGCCGAAATAGCGATCAATCAGGAAATGACGCTCCTGCATTTGGACCGTGACTTTGAAACGATAGCGACGGTCCGCCCATTGAAACAGCGGCGTCTCGACATCGCCGAGGGCATCTGAGTACATGACAAAGCCAATCCCCGCCGCGGACGAGCCTTCGCCCGCCCCCGTCCCAGCGGACTCCGCCGCCACGACCTTCATCAATGTCGGCGAGCGCACCAACGTCACCGGCTCGGCGAAATTCCGCAAGCTCATCGAGCAGGGCGATTACGCAAGTGCGCTCGCCATTGCTCGCAGCCAGGTGGAAAACGGCGCGCAGAT
>JANRIT010000024.1:0-47965 GCA_033764645.1 Hyphomicrobiaceae bacterium | reverse complement strand
TCGCCATCGGCGTCGCCTACGACGCGCAGCTTGTCGACGCGGTGCCGCGCGAGAGCTATGACGAGCGGCTCGACGGGCTCCTGACGCCGTCGGGCTTCTCCCTGTTCGACCGCCACGAGGTGTGATGCGACTGCTGTTTCTCGGCGATATCGTCGGCCGCTCGGGCCGAACCGCCGTTATCGAGGCACTGCCCGAATTGCGTCGGCGCTACGATCTCGACTTCGTCGCCATCAACGGCGAGAACGCGGCCGGAGGCTTCGGCATCACGGAAGCGATCCTGGAGGAAGTGATCGCGGCAGGCGCCGACGTCGTGACGCTCGGCAATCACGCCTTCGATCAGAAGGAGACGCTGGTCTACATCAACCGGCACGAGCGCCTCATCCGGCCCATCAACTATCCGCCTGGTACGCCCGGACGCGGGGCCACACGGGTCAGCGCACGCAACGGCGCGGAGGTCCTCGTCATCAACGCGATGGGCCGGGTCTACATGCAGGAACTCGACTGCCCATTCCGCGCCGTCGATGCCGCGCTTGCCGCCTCGCCGCTTGGTGTCGGCGCCGACGTGATCCTCATCGACATGCACGCGGAGGCCACCAGCGAGAAGCAGTCGCTCGCCCATCTCGTCGATGGCCGGGCGAGCCTCGTCGTCGGGACGCATACGCATGTTCCAACCGCCGATGACCGGGTGCTGCCGGGGGGGACGGCCTACGTTTCCGACCTCGGCATGTGTGGCGACTACAACTCGGTGCTCGGCATGGAGCCCGAGGAGCCCATCCACCGCTTCCTGACGCGCATACCGCGCGGCCGCTTCGAGCCGGCCAGCGGTCCGGCGACGCTGTCGGGGGTCGCCGTCGAGATCGACGATGCGACGGGGCTTGCCTTGCGTACCTCGCCCGTGCGGATCGGCGGCAAACTGAGCCCGGCGGAGCCGCAGTTCTGGCTCGCGTGATACCCGCGCGTGTGGCGCTGGCGCGGCGCTGCCACAATCTCCTCGTCTGCTCGAACGGGTAAGGTCAGCAGAAAGGGGAGCATGTCCCATGCAGGCACGAGTCGCGCCGGCAATTATCCTCGTCTGGCTTTCCGCCAGCCCGGCGCTTGCCGCACCGGCCGCAGGGCCGGCGTGTCCGGCCGATGGCGCGCACCGCCTCGCGCGGCCCGCCACGGGCCCATTCACCGCCGGTTACGGAGTGCGCCAGCATCCCCTCCTCGACAGCGTGCGGCTTCATATCGGCCATGACTACCAGGGGCTCGTCGGCGATCCCGTCACGGCGGCGGCGGGTGGTGAGGTGATCGCCGCGGAGGTGCGCCTGCAGTACGGCAAGACCGTCGTGATCCGACATGGCGACGGCCGCGAGACGCTCTATGCCCATCTCAGCGCGCTCGCGGTCGAAGCGGGGGCGTGCGTGTCGTCGGGCCAGGTCATCGGCCGCATCGGAGCGACCGGGCTGGCGACCGGCCCGCACCTGCATTTCGAGGTGATCGAGGCGGGACGGCCTATCGATCCAATGCCGCTGATGGCCGTGCGTGAAGCGGTCGGGCTGCCGGATCGGTGAGGAGCGCTCGGCTCTTGACCGGCCGGCGGGCCCGGACGCATACGTCAAGACCCCCTTGCCACGTGACAAACCCCCGGGATACGCGCCATGGCCGGCCATTCAGCCTTCAAGAACATCATGCACAAGAAGGGCAAGAAGGATGCTGCCCGCGCGAAGATGTTTACGAAGCTCGCCCGCGAGATCACGGTCGCCGCCAAGTCCGGACTGCCCGACCCGGCCATGAACCCGAAGCTGCGGCTCGCCGTCACGGCCGCGCGCGCCGAGAACATGCCGAAGGACAACATCGAGCGTGCCATCAAGAAGGCCGAAGGCAGCGACGCGGACGCCTATGAGGCGATCCGCTACGAGGGCTACGCGCCGGGCGGTGTCGCCGTCATCGTCGAAGCTCTGACCGACAACCGCAATCGCACCGGCCCGGCTGTGCGCGCCGCTTTCACCAAGCACAACGGCAACCTCGGCGCGACGGGTTCCGTCAGCCATATGTTCGATCACGTCGGAGAAATCCGCTACGGGCTGGCGGCCGGCTCGGCGGACGGCGTGCTGGAGGCTGCCATCGAGGCGGGCGCAGACGACGTGCAGTCCGACGAAACGGGCCATCTCGTCACCTGCCGGTTCGACAGCCTGGGCACGGTTGCCGCCGCGCTGGAAGCGAGCCTTGGAGCGGCGGAGAGCGTCAAGGCGGTCTGGCGGCCCAACATCACGAGCGAAGTCGACGAGGACAACGCCAGCGTCATCATGAAGCTCATCGCTTACCTCGAGGACGACGACGACGTGCAGGCCGTGTACGCCAACTTCGACGTGTCCGAGGACGTGTTGCGCAAGCTGGCGGCGGCGTGAGCGGCGCTTAGTGTCGGGGCGTCGAGGCGTCCACGAATCGCCGTTCTGTGCTAGCCGGATGGCATGCAGGGTTCCCGCTCCATCAGGATCATCGGCATCGACCCGGGGCTGAGGCGGACGGGCTGGGGCGTCGTCGAAAGCGACGGCGTGCGGCTTTCCTACGTCGCCTCGGGCTTCGTCGCGTCCTCTCCCGAGGACGACCTCGCCTATCGCCTGCGCCAGATCTTCGAGGGGCTGAAGGCGGTCATCGCCGAGTTCACGCCGCGCGAGGCCGCCGTCGAGGAGACCTTCGTCAACGACAATGCGCGGGCAACGCTCAAGCTCGGGCAGGCGCGCGGCATGGCGCTGCTCGCGCCCGCGCTCAGCGGCCTGAGGGTGGCCGAATATCCGCCGAACCTCGTCAAGAAAAGCGTCGTCGGCGCCGGCCATGCGGAGAAGCGCCAGGTGCAGGCGATGATCGGCGTGCTGTTGCCGCGCGCGAAATTCGCCAACGCCGACGAAGCCGACGCGCTCGCCATTGCCATCTGCCACGCCAATCATCGGACGAACCCGGCGCTGCGCCAGCCCGGGACTTGAGGCCTGCCGGACGAATTCAGTTCTGAGGCCGGCCCGCGCTGCTGTGGGAGAGCACACGCAGGATGGTGTGCGTCTTGACCGGATCGGGGAAGCCGCTTGCGGTGGCGTAGACGGTACCGTCCGCGCCGACCACGGCGAGCAGCGGCTCCTCGGACGGTGTGAGCCCAGCCTCGCCCGACCACGCGTCGAGGTCGGTATGCAGGATCGCCGTGTGATCGCGCTCGAATGGGTCCTGCACCTCGAATTGCAGCGCCCACACCGACATCTGCTGCAACCACGTCGGGGCAGGCGGGGCGATCAGGATCGCGTAATAGCCGGCCACGTCGGGGGCGCCGGGCCGGCCGGCGGCGAGCGCGGGCCGCAGCGCAGACCGCCAGGCCGGGAAGGCAATGAGGTGGCTGCGCTCGAAAGCGACCAGCAGCGCGTTGCGACGGCCGGTGAAGTCGCCAGGAACCGTCACGTTCAACCCGCTCAGGGTCAGACCTTGGCGTGATGGAATACGCATCGCCTGTTGTTGTCCTCGGGGGCATCCGACCGCCAGCGGATGCCGCCTCCCTAAACCTGCATGCTGCCCCAACTGCACTGTGATATCGAGTGCGAATGTGCGGCAGGGAGCCTCCTCATGATCGGAAGACTGCATGGCGTGGTCGAGGCGGTGGGCGAAAGTGTGGTGATCCTCGACGTCGGCGGTGTCGGCTACGAGGTGCAGGCGTCAGCGCGCACCCTGCGTCACATCGAGGTCGGCGCGCGCGCCGTTCTGACCATCGATACGCACGTGCGCGAGGACGCGATACGGCTCTACGGCTTCTCGACCGAGGTGGAGCGTACGTGGTTCCGCTCGCTGCAAACGGTGCAGGGGGTGGGTGCCAAGGTGGCGCTGGCGGTGCTCGGCGTGCTCTCGCCGGCCGAACTCGGCAACGCCATCGCGCTCGGCAACTGGGCGGCGGTCGAGCAGGCCAACGGCGTCGGCAAGAAGCTGGCGCAGCGCATCGTCGCCGAACTCAAGGACAAGGCGCCCAAGCTGTCGATCGCGGCGCTCGGCAAGGGGGAGGCGAGCGCAGGCGCCGTGTCGGCTGGTGTGATCGCTGAAACGCCCGCCGGCCGTGCTCAGGCCGAGGCCATTTCAGCCCTCAGCAATCTCGGCTACGCGCCGCTCGATGCGGCCAGAGCGATCGCCGCGGCGGCCGGCGAACTGGGCGAGGCGGCGGCGACCGCTGACCTCATCCGTCGCGGGCTGAAGGAGCTGGCGCGGCTGTGAGGGGAGGTCGCGGCGGTGCGGGCGGCTGGGCTCGACACGGTCAATCGGTGCTGCGGCCATGACGACGGCGCCAACTCATGGCGGTAGCGTTATAGAACCGTGGCCGGGCGGGATGCAGTCGGGCCGGGGCATACGGGAGTTCACATGCACTACGTCGGCCTCGTCGCCTTCGCACTATTGCTCGCCGTCGGCCAGATCCTCTTGAAAGTGGCGGCCGTCAAGGGCGCGGACCAGCCGTTTCCCTGGGGCCTCGTCAACTGGTGGCTCGTGCTGGCGCTTGCCATCTACGGCGTCGGTACGATCATCTGGGTCATGGTCTTGCGCGTCATGCCGCTGTCGCACGCCTACCCGTTCGCCGCGCTCGGCTTCGTCATCGTGCCGGCATTTGCAGCGGCCCTGTTCGGCGAGCCGATCACGCCGACCTATCTCGTCGGAGCGGCCATGATCGTCGGCGGCATCATCGTCATCAGTTGGGCGGCGTGAGCGTTCAGGAGATGTCGGAGATGACGTCGCGATAAACGTCGGCGAGCGTCATCTCGAAGTCGATCTCGGGCAGCCGCAAACGGTCGGACATGCATTGCAACGGCGGGTCGCCGTGCCAGCCGTCGGATTTGCGGCGGTAGATGTCGATCAGTGGCTGATCCCTCTCGACCAGGACGTAGGATTGCAGGCTTTCCAAGCGCTGATAGGCGACGCGCTTGATCATACGGTCGTTGGCGGCGGTCCCGGGTGACAACACTTCGAACAGAAGGAGCGCGTCGTCGACTGAAGCCTGGTCGGGTGTGAGCGGACCGCAATGGACAAAAACGTCAGGGAGAGCGGCGAGCTGATCTGAAGCTTTCTTGAGGAAGAAGGTCTCGCGGAAGACGCGGCACTTGGAGCCCTGGCCGCGCAAATGATTCTCCAATGCGAACTGGATGTTCGAGACAATGAGGTGGTGCTCCCACCGCGCCCCCACCATGCTCTTGATGATGCGGCCGTCGATGAGCTCCCACTTCTCCTCCTCGGGCTTGTTGAGGAGCATCTCGTCGAAGTCGGCGAGATCAATGCGGTCGCGGCGCTGGGGACGGATCATGTTCATCGTTCACCTCCAACGCCGATCAGTCTAACACGGGGTCGGACGCAACTGTAGCTGGGGGCATGGGGCGCATGGCGGCGGGCGACGACGAGGGCATCAGCAACCTGAGCCGGGCACTATGGACCTTCCTCGGCTACATGCTGATCGGGCCGTTCTTCGCCGGGCTCCTGGTGGCGGCCGTTCTCATCCTGGCGCCGATCCTGGGAGTTGCCGCGCACCTGTCGGCCGGGCTGCCGCCGCTCGGCGTGGCCGCGGCCGGCACCTACGTGTGGGCGGCACTGCCCTCGGCGCTGGCGGCGGCCTGCGTGCTGCCGGGCGTTATCCGGCGTGGCAGCGTGCACTGGCTCCTCGCCGCGGTCGCGGGCGTCGTCGCGGTCATGGCCGCCCGCGCCTTGACCGGGCAGCCGCCTGCGGAGGTCGCAGCCTCGGCGGCCTTCGTCGGCGGCCTGGTCTCGCTCGCTGTGCGCTCGGCGCTGATCTCAGGGCGTATCCTGCTGCCGGGGCGCAGCTGAGCTCTACCGTGCCATCGGCCCCTTGCGGCCGGATGTGCGCCTTGACGCCCCTGGCGAACGCGTGCACCACCAACCCATGACGGACGAGCGGCTTGTTACAGGCCTGAAGCGCGAGGCGGATGTCGTCGAGGCGACGATCCGGCCGCAGTCGCTCGACGACTTCGTCGGCCAGGAGCATGCACGCGCCAACCTGCGCGTGTTCATCGAAGCGGCCCGCGCGCGGGGCGACGCTCTCGATCACGTGCTGTTCGCCGGCCCGCCGGGTCTCGGCAAAACGACGCTCGCCCAGATCATGGCCAAGGAGCTCGGCGTCGGCTTCCGGGCGACATCGGGTCCGGTCATCTCCAAGGCCGGCGACCTCGCCGCGCTCCTGACCAATCTCGAGGACCGCGACGTCCTGTTCATCGACGAAATTCACCGGCTCAACCCGGCGGTCGAGGAAATCCTCTATCCCGCCATGGAGGATTATCAGCTCGACCTGATCATCGGCGAGGGTCCGGCGGCGCGCTCGGTGCGCATCGATTTGGCCAAATTCACGCTCGTCGGCGCGACGACGCGGGCGGGGCTCCTGACCAACCCGCTGCGCGATCGCTTCGGCATCCCGATCAGGCTCAACTTCTACACGGTCGACGAGCTGCAGAGCGTGGTGGAGCGCGGCGCGCGCGTGCTCGGCGCACCCATGGCGCCCGACGGCGCGCGCGAGATCGCCCGGCGGGCGCGCGGCACGCCCCGCATCGCCGGCCGGCTGTTGCGCCGCGTGCGCGACTTCGCCGCCGTGGCCGGTGCACTCAGCATCAGCGCCGAGGTCGCCGACAAGGCACTGCGCATGCTGCAGGTCGACGAGGAGGGCCTCGATGCCCTCGATCATCGCTATCTGGCCTGCATCGGGCGCACCTACGAGGGCGGCCCGGTCGGCATCGAGACGCTTTCGGCGGCGCTGTCGGAGCCGCGCGACGCGCTCGAGGAGATCGTGGAGCCCTACCTGCTGCAGCAGGGCTTCATTGGCCGCACGCCGCGCGGTCGCGTGCTGACGCTGAAGGCCTACCGCCATCTCGGGCTCTCCGGCGGGCCCAAGGCCATGGCTGCGGAGCTGCCGCTTTTCGAGGAGCCCGACGCGGACACTGGCTACACCGAGGCGGGGCCAGCGGCTGATCCTTCGCACCGGCGGAGGCCGGGTTGATCACGCGGCGGGCGTTCATCCGGGGGCTCATCGCCATGGGGGCGAGCGGGCTTGCCATCGGCGGCTACGCGGTTGCCGAACCATTCCGTATGCGCGTGACGACGCATCGCGTGCGGCTGCCGCGCTGGCCGTCCGGGCTCGACCTCAGGCTCGCCGTGGTCTCGGACATTCATGTCCTCGACCCCTGGATGAGCCTCGAGCGCGTGCGCGAGATCGTGACGCGCACCAATGCGCTCGAAGCCGACGCGGTCCTCCTGCTCGGCGACTACGTGCCGAGCCACGGCATGCAGAAATGGGCGCGGCGGCTCTTCGGCGAGGGGAGGATCGAGAACGACGTGTGGGCCCGCGAGCTCGCCCGGCTGTCGGCTCCGCTCGGCGTGCATGCGGTGCTCGGCAATCACGACTGGTGGGACGATATCGGCGTGCAGGAGCGGCGTGGCGGACCCGTACCGGCGGCGCAGGCGCTGGCGAGCGCAGGAATTGCCGTCTACGAGAACCGGGTCGTTCGACTGGCCAAGGGCGGGCAGCCGTTCTGGCTCGCCGGACTCGGCGATCAGTGGGCATTCTGGCCGCGCGCGGGCGAGCCATGGCGCTCGGCCCGAATCCCGTACCAGGGCGTTGACGACCTGCCGGCAACGCTCATGCAGGTGACGGACGACGCCCCCGTCGTGCTGATGGCCCACGAGCCGGACATCTTCGCGCGCATGGGCCCGCTCGCCGATCGGGTCGCGCTCACCGTTTCGGGCCACACGCACGGCGGCCAGATCAGCCTGCTCGGCTGGACGCCGGTCGTGCCCTCGGCCTTCGGAGCGCGCTACGTCTACGGGCACATCGTCGAGGACGGGCGGCACCTCGTCGTGACGTCGGGGCTCGGTGTTTCCGGCGTGCCGTTGCGGCTCGGCGCGCCGCCCGAGATCGTCGTCATCGACGTCGGGAGCGAGCGCACGGCATGACGCAGGACATGTCCTGGCCGGATGTGAGCGGCCGCCTGATCGAGGATGCCGAGGGGCCGTGCCATCAGTTGCCGGTGCGCGTCTACTTCGAGGACACGGATGCGGGCGGCGTCGTCTACCACGCCTCGTATGTGCGCTTCTGCGAGCGAGGCCGCACGGATTATCTGCGCCTTCTTGGCATCGATGCTCGCGCCATGATCACGGGCGAAGCCGTCAACGGGCCGGCCGTGTTCGTCGTGCGCCGCATGAGCCTCGAGTTTCTGCGGCCGGCGCGCATGGACGACCTGCTCTTGGTCAAGACGAGGGTCAAGGAGATCGGTGGAGCTTCTCTCACGCTGACCCAGGAGGTGAGCCGCGACGGGCGGCCGGTGTTCAGCGCCGAGGTGGTTGTGGTGCTGGTATCGGTCGCCGGCAAGCCGATGCGCCTCACCGACATGATGCGGGGCGCGTTCCGCGCCCGGGCGTGACGAGGTGCGCCGGCGGCGCCTTTGTGAGCCGCAGAGGCGTGTCCCTGAGCGGCTCTGTGGCGGCCAAAATGCAGCATAGAGCATGCGCCGGGTCGGCCGCGGGTTGGCCCCGGTTCGGCGGGTGTTGATGCCCGTCAGGGCCCTGGCTGTGGGCCCTCGTTTGAACATATTGCAGGGCAACAAGCGGAGCGGGTAGGGAATCTTCGAGCGTCTGCGGGCTCAGGATCGCGTTCGACGCCGGCAACCGGTGCGCGGCTAAACGCGGTCACGCGACCTGTTGGGCCAGAAGCGACGGGCGGCCCCGGCCGGAACAGCGTGGGATGTGGCCGGTGGCCACGCTTCGCGACCGTTCCCCCTTCCCGAGGGCCACCGCTCCGAGGCGTGGCGGACAGGACATGACGGCAACATGACACCGAGCGACGTGACGACCCAGGGCCTCGGCGCGGCTCCCGCGGCCGGCTTCTCTTTCGTCGAATTGTTCCTGCAAGCGCATATCGTCGTGCAGGCGGTGATGGTCGGGCTCGTCATCGCATCCATCTGGTCGTGGGCCATCGTGGTCGAGAAGTTCTTCGCGTTCGCGCGGGCGCGCCGCGAGGCGGACCGCTTCGAGCAACTGTTCTGGTCCGGCCAGTCGCTGGATGAACTCTACAACGGCCTTGCGCGCGGCCAGCCGATCGCCACGGCAGCCCTGTTCGTCTCGGCGATGCGCGAGTGGAAGCGCTCGGTCGAAGGCAACACGAAGGCGCTGGGTGGCATTCAACTGCGCGTCGAAAAGGTGATGGACGTGACCATCTCGCGCGAGATGGAGCGTCTCGACCGGCGGCTCCTGTTCCTCGCCACCGTCGGGGCAACGGCTCCCTTCGTCGGCCTGTTCGGCACGGTGTGGGGCATCATGTCGAGCTTCCAGGCCATCGCGGCTTCGAAGAACACATCGCTGGCGGTCGTGGCGCCCGGCATCGCCGAAGCCCTTTTCGCCACCGCGCTCGGCCTTCTCGCCGCAATTCCGGCCGTCATCTTCTACAATAAGTTCTCGGCTGATTCTGCGCGTATCGGGCAGCGGCTGGAAGCTTTTGCCGACGAGTTCGCGGCCATCGTATCGCGCCAGATCGACGTACGCAGTTGACGGCTGGTCGCCGAAGTCCGGCTGCTGGGGATAGGCCGCCGGGCACGGGCCCATCACGTTAGGGCCACGCGCGGCCGCAGGAGGCGTCCCAATGGGTGCGAGCATCAAGGCGCAGCATCAGAACACCGGCCGGCGCAGGCGCGCCCGCCGGCACGCGCCGCTCGCCGAGATCAACGTGACGCCGTTTGTGGACGTGATGCTCGTTCTGCTCATCATCTTCATGGTGGCGGCACCGCTGCTGCAGGTCGGCGTGCCGCTCGAGCTGCCGCAGTCGAAGGGGCCGCAACTCAAGGCCAGCGTCGAGCCGCTGGCGATCTCGGTCAGCAATTCTGGTGACATCTTCATCAGCGAGACGAAGGTCACCGTCGAGGAAATCGAGGCCAAACTGAAGGCCATCGCAGGCAATGGCCCGGAGGGCTTCGACCGCACCATCTACGTGCGCGGCGACAACGGGGTGCCCTACGGCGCAGTGGCGCGCGTCATGGGCCGCATCAGTGCTGCCGGCTTCAAGAAGATATCGCTCGTCACGGATCAGGAAGGCGGAGGCTGACGAGCCGTGTATGGCGGGCTCCTCATATCGCTCCTGGTGCATGCCGGCCTGATCGCCTGGGCGGTCGGCTCGTTCGATGCGACCGGCCCGCTGCCCGAGCCGGCTGCACCCGTGATCGAATCGGAGCTCATCACGCTCGCCGAATTCACCAAGCTGCGGCAGGGCGATCCCAACGCCAAGCAGACGGAGGCGCGCGCCGCCGACGCGCCGTCACCCAAGCTGTCGGAGGAGGAGGCACCCAAGCCGAAGCCGCCGACGCCGACGCCGCCTGCCGCCGCCGCGCCGCCTCCCGAGCCGCCGAAGGCCGCCGAGACGCCGCCCGAACCGGCGAAAGCCGAGCCTCCGCCGGCCGATCCGATCGCCGAGAAGATCGCCGCGCTGGCGCCGCCGGTGCCGACGCCTGACGAGCTTGCCGCCAAGGCTGAGGCCGAGAAAAAGGCCAAAGAGGAAGCTGACAAGAAGGCGGCCGAGGAGCAGAAGAAAAAGGAAGAGGCAGAAAAGAAACGTAAGGAAGTCGAGAAGAAGAAAAAAGAAGAGGCTGAGAAGAAGCGCCTTGCCGAGCTCAAGCGGCGCGAAGAGGAAAAAAAGAAGAAGTTCGATGCCGACCGCATCGCCGCGCTGATCGACAAGACGCCCGAGAAGCGCGGCAGCCCGCAGTCGGGGACCTCGACCGAGACCGACTACAAGGGGCCGACCGCTGGCGAGAGGGAGGGAACGGGCGATCAGCTGACGGCGCGCGAAGCCGATCTCCTCAAGGGCCAGCTCTCCGGGCAACTCCGCAACTGCTGGCGCCTGCCGGGCGGCGGCGGCGGCATCGAGGCGGCTGTCGTCACGATCCGCTGGCGGCTGCGCCCCAACGGCGAGCTCGATGGCCTGCCCGAGGTGGTGCGGCCGCGCAACGATCCCGTCTATCAGGCCGCTGCCCGCGCGGCGATCGCGGCGGTCACCGAGTGCGCGCCCTTCCGCCTGCCGCCCGACCGCTACAAGTTCTGGCGCGACATCACCTGGGACTTCGATCCGCGCGCCATGCTGTAACGGAACACCATCGTGAGAGCGGCCGTTTCGCCGCAGCGCCACCTTGTCGTCCAACGCCTGCAGCAATGGCACCTTATTCCATCGCTTGCCGAGGCTCTCATTCGTCCGCCGTTGCCACCGAGGACCCTGCCCATGCCCCGAACGCTGATCGTCCGCATCGCGCTGGCGAGCCGCCTGCGCTGGCTCGTGATCCTGGCGGCGTGCCTTATGCTCAGTGCGCCGGCGGGGCTCGCCGTGGCGCAGGAGGAGGGCGGGCTCAGGGGTACGCAGCGACAGGCGACGATTGCACCGATCCCCATCGCGATCACCAACTTCACGGGCGACGACCCCAAGCTCGCCGCCGACATCTCGGCGATCATCGCCGGCAACCTGCAGCGTTCGGGGCTGTTCGTGCCGCTCGACGAAAGCTCGTTCCTCGAGGTCATCACGGACCCCAACAAGCCGCCGCGCTTTGCCGACTGGCGGGCCGTCAGGGCCGACGCACTCGTCGTCGGGCGCGTGGTCGGCGGCGGGGATGGCAAGCTGACGGCCGAGTTCCGGCTGTGGGACGTGGCGACCGGCAAGCAGCTCGCCGGGCAGCGCTTCACGACGACGGCGGTCAATTGGCGGCGCATCGGCCACATCATCTCCGACCAAGTCTACCAGAAGCTGACCGGCGAGACGGGCTACTTCGACAGCCGCATCGTCTTCATCGACGAGACCGGCTCGAAGCGCCAGCGCGTCAAGCGGCTCGCCATAATGGACCAGGACGGGGAGAACGTGCGCGTCTTGTCGAGCGGGGAGAGCCTCGTGCTGACGCCGCGCTTCTCGCCGACGCGGCAGGAGATCACCTACATGTCCTACGGCAGCGGCGAGCCCAGAGTGCACCTGATGAACCTCGAGACGGGCGAGCGGCAGGTCGTCGGTGATTTCCCCGGCATGACTTTCGCGCCGCGCTTCTCGCCAGACGGCAACCGCATCATCATGAGCCTGCAGGAAGGCGGCGGATCGTCGATCTATGAGATGGACCTCGGCTCGCGGCAGACGCGGCGCCTGACCAACGTTCCCGATGCGATCGATACGGGGCCGAGCTATGCGCCGGACGGCGGGCGCGTCGTGTTCGAATCGGATCGTGAAGGCACGCAGCAGCTCTACGTCATGAACGCCGATGGCTCGAATGCGCAGCGCATCAGCTTCGGCAACGGCCGCTACTCGACGCCGGTCTGGTCGCCGCGCGGCGATTACATTGCCTTCACCAAGCAGCTCATGGGCCGCTTCCTGATCGGCGTCATGCGGCCCGACGGCTCGGGCGAGCGCATCCTGTCGGAAGGCTTCCACAACGAGGGGCCGACGTGGGCCCCCAACGGCCGTGTGCTGATGTTCTTCCGCGAATCGCAGGGCGAGGGTGCAGGCGCGCGAATCTACTCCGTTGATATCACGGGATATAACGAACAGGTCGTAGCGACGCCGTCGTTTGCCTCCGATCCGGCGTGGTCGCCTTTGCTCAATTGATCAGAAACCGGACGGCTCTTAATTGCATTTTAACTGCGCAGGGTGTTCAATTGCGCCCATAACCGGCTCGTGGCGAGCCGGGTTTAGTGGCGTAGAATCAGGGCCTTGCGTCTGTCGCTGAAACGGCTTGCCAATCCCTGAGGAGCATTGAACACGCAGTGGCATTTTCGCATCAAGAGTGGCCGAAAACGGCTCATGCCGGGCCTCGCTTCTTGATCGAATTCCCCTGCACCGGTACCCCAGTAGTCGGCTAGTGCCGATCAAGCATCAGGAGAGAAGACCATGCAGGGTGTTAAGGGGCTGATCGTTCTGGCGACGGTCGTCGCGGCCGTAGCGGTTGGTGCATGCCGTCGTGAGGTTCCGCACACGCCGATGAAGCTCGGTGCCGACGTTCCGGCGACCGCGCAAGTGGCTCGCTGAACAGAAGTTGGCATTAGGCCAGGGACAAACTAGGAGAACTGACATGAAGGGCGCACTCATTCTCGCCGTTGTTGCCGCTGTTGCTCTCGGCGCTTGCCGCCGTGAGGTTCCTCACACGCCGATGAAGCTCGGCGCCGAGGTTCCGGCTTCCGTCCAGGTCGCTCGCTAAGAGCTGTCCACCGCCGGTTGTGCTGGCGGAACGGAATTCACAAAGCTGAGCTGCGATCGCGGTCTGCGGTCGCAGCTCAGCTTTTTTCGTGCTTCATACGGCGCGCGGGCGTGGCGCTTTGGTGTCGTCTCTCGGGCTCGCGGGCTCGACTCGGGGGACGTTTCAGACGGGCCGCAGGCGCCTTTCCGTGCGCACATGCGACGATGATGCCGGCCCTCGCGTGTGTCGCACCGCAATGAGCTGTGCGAAAAGGCCCAACGGCACTGGGCGGTGATGGTCGACTCCGTCACAATTTCGCGCGAGGGCTGGGCTAACCAGCTTGTGAAGTGGCGCAGTGCAGGCTCGCGTTCGGTGGCGTGGTTGGAGTGGTGCCGCTGGTGGGCGTGGCGTTTCGGTACCGGCGGTGGCGTCGACGGGCGGGTGAGCGGTGCCGTGGCCTTATGCGCTGCTTCCCGAGAATTCGAGACTGAGGTCCGCGCGGAAACGAATGGATGTGGTGATGATGACGAGCAACCGAACCCGCATGGCACTGGCCGTCGCTCTGGTGGCGGCGCTGCTGGCTGGCGGCTGCGCGCAGAAGGAGTTGACGCCGGAAGGCCAACTTGGTCCCAACGGTGGCGCGCCTGCTACGCCGGGTTCGCAGCGTGACTTCAGTGTCAACGTCGGCGACATCGTCTACTTCACCGTCGACAGCAGCGATCTCACGCCCGAGGCGCAGCAGACGCTGCAGAAGCAGGCCCAGTGGCTGCGCCAGTACCCGCAGTACTCGGTCACCATCGAAGGCCACGCCGATGAGCGGGGCACGCGGGAATACAATATCGCGCTCGGTGCACGGCGAGCGACTGCGGTGCGCGCGTTCCTCACGCGCAATGGCGTCACTGCCTCGCGCGTGCGCACCATCTCCTACGGCAAGGAGCGTCCCGTCGCCGTCTGCAACGATATCTCGTGCTGGTCGCAGAACCGACGCGCGCAGACCGTGCTGAACAGCCGCGTCGCCGGCTGAGGCCATTAGCCCCCCCGCCCGCCGGAGGGGCGGACTACCTTCAGAGCCTTGGGGGGCCGCGTCGAGGTCTCGCCAGCCGGCCGTCAGTCGACCGCTCCCATTTAAAGCCGCAATCTGCCGCGATGTTGCTCGTGTCGCCAGAATGTCTGGCCGGCGTGACGCGCCGAGTGTGACGCGCCCGCCGAGCGAGCCCGCCGCGGGGTGCCGTCGTCGATGCCACCGGCCGAAGCGCAAAATCTCCTCCTCGGCTTCGCCCCCGCTCCCTGCCGCGCGGGAAGACGGGTCCATTTGGCGCGTGGGGCTGGCGCGCTCCTCGCGGGGCTGAGTGTCCTCCATCCCGGCGTTACGGACGCTGCCGAGCCTTCGGGAGGCGCCAGCGCCACCGTGTCGAACGATGCCACCTCTGCCGACCCGGCCGCGCACTTGGCCGAGGCCCGGCGCCTGTTGGCACTCGGGCAGGTGACGCAAGCGCAGTTGCGACTGGAGCGGCTCGTCGCGGCCTATCCTGCTTCGCCCGAGGCACTGAGCGCACGGCGTGAGCTTGCGCGGATCTACGCCGCCCTCGATCCCGCGAACCCGTCTGCAGCAAACGCAGGCGGCAGTGAGGGAGCGGCACAGGGGCCTGCGGGGCGTGGGCGATCATCGGCGGTCGAATCATCGCCGCTGGCGCCGCTCGCCGATCCGCCCGCCGATCAGCCCGCGCCGGGGCTGCCGCTCGCGACCTCGCCGGCCCGGAGCTCTGACATGCTGGCTGCAACCGATACCAATGCGAGCTTTCGCCTTGGCTCGGTCGCCGGCGACCGCGTGTTCTTCGCCGGTGGAAGTGCCGATCTCGGGGCGCGGGCGCGCCTCGTCATTGCCAGGCAGGCGCAGTTTCTGAGCGGGCAGGTGGCAGCGCCCATCCTGATCGTCGGGCACGCCGACGATCCCGGCTCGGAGGAAGAGAATACCGTGCTGGCGGCCCGCCGCGCGGAAGCCGTTCGCCTCCGGCTGATCGAGGAGGGCATTCCGCCACACAGGATCAGGACCCTCGCGCTCGGCCATCAGCAGCGCGTGGCGCCGTGCGAGGGCCCGGCCTGCGCTGCACAGAACCGGCGTGTCGTCACGCTCGTGCTCAGGGCGGAAGCGCGCGTCGGGGAACCGGCCGGCCGAGGCAACGGTGCGGTCAGGTAGTTCGTACCGGGCTCAGAGCGGCGGCAGAATAGATCGTGGGCCGCCCGAGCATCGCCCGTGGCCGGCGGTGCGGTGCGGTTCCTGGCGCACGGGTCCCCTATCTCACTGCCGATGCGGGCAGAAGCCGGCGCGACGTGAACCTGAGGCTCTGTCGCCATGCGACGAGCGATGCTATCCCTGCCGCAGCGCAGCAACCGGAAGCCATTTCGATGACGTCGATGACCAGCCGTCCACGCCGTGCCGTTCACCTTGCTCGCCTTGCTGCGATGCTCGTCGTTGCGGTGCTGGCGTCGGCTCACGATGCGCGGTCGCAGGGAACTGACAAGGCCGCCAATCTCGAACGCAAGGTCGACCAGCTTGCCGAGCAGCTCGTCGACATGCAGGTGGTCATCGGGACGCTGGAATCGCTGGCCCGGTCCGGCGGCGCCGCGCCAGCCGCAGGAGCCGCCGCCTACGCGCCACCCGCCGGCGGTGCGGGGGCAGCCGATCTCGCCCGCATCGACAGCATGGAAACGCAGATCCGTGCGCTGACGGCGCAGGTGGAGCAATTGACGGCGCAGGTGCGCGCCCTCGGTGGAAGTCCGGCACGGCGCGGGGATGGGCCAGCATACGGCGGTCCGGTGGGCTATGCCGAGGCGCCGCAGGCCGGTCCCGTGGGGCGGCCGGATACGGGCGGTTTCGGCTCGACGGTCGTGACGCCCGAGAGCGCTCAGCCGTCCGCGCGCGATCCGATCGGCGGCTTCCTCGCCAGCGAGCGGCCGTCGTCGTTCGAGCGGGAGCAACTGGCGGCTCTGCCCGGCACGGGTGGCGACGATCCAAAGCAGCTCTACGAGATCGCCTACGGCTACTACCTGCAGCAGGACTACGCGTCCGCCGAGACGGCTTTCACCGATTTCCTCGAGCGCCATCCCGGTGATCGGCTGGCGGGCAGCGCGCAGTTCTGGCTCGGCGATGCCTATTACATGCGCGGCAACTTCAAGGCTGCCGCCAACGCGTTTCTCAAGGGATACGAGACCTATCGAACCTCCGAGAAGGCGCCCGACAGCCTTCTGAAGCTCGCCATGTCGCTCGACCGGCTGGGCCAGAAGGATGCCGCCTGCTCCTCGTTCGCCGAACTCGGCACGCGCTTTCCCAACGCGCTGCCGCACGTGAAGAACCGCGCCGCCTCCGAGCGCCGCCGCATCGGCTGCTGAACGGATGCGACGGCGGGTGTGGCTCAGCGCGTGAATCTGCGTCCGGGTGAGCCGTCCTGGAGGTCGTCATGGCCGGCGACAGTCTGACAGGTGCAGCCCCTATCGAGGCCGCGGAGCGCGACAGCCTCCTCGCCATGCTCGGCACCTCACCAGTTGGCCTGTGCGTCTCGGGTGGCGCCGACAGCATGGCGTTGATGCACCTCGTCGCTGGCTGGCAGGCGGCCGGCCGTCCCGGAGTGGCGCGGGCCGCGGCGGGCGCACCGCAGCCTGTCGTGGTCCTCACCGTCGATCACGGGCTCAGAGCCGAAGCGGCCGGCGAGGCACGCTTCGTCGCCGAGACCGCCACCGCGCTCGGTTTCGAGGCCCGCATCCTGCGAGCGTCCGGCCCGGCGCCGGCGACAGGCGTGCAGGCATGGGCCCGGGACGAGCGGCGCAGGCTCGTCCTCGCCGCGCTCGCCGACGCGAGGGAAGCGGCGGGTGGCGTCGTTCGTGAAGACGGCGAGACGGGCTTCGTTGCCGTCATGGCCCATCACCTCGGCGACCAGGCCGAAACGGTGCTGATGCGTCTGGCGCGCGGCAGCGGCATCGATGGATTGTCCGGCATGCGGGCCATCGACCACCTGGCGGCGCCAGCGACGCCGGAGCGTCCGTTCGGCGTGAGGGCTTTGCTGATGCGGCCGCTGCTCGGCGTGCCGAGGGAACGCCTCGTGGCGACGCTCAGCGCGCGCGGGCTCATGTGGATCGAGGACCCCTCGAATACGGACCGGCGCTTCGAACGGGTGCGCGTCAGGGAAGCGCTCGGCGCACTGCGAGAGGCGGGCGTCGGCGTGGAGGCGATCGGTCTGTCGGCGCGGCGGCTGGGGCAAGCGCGGGCGGCTCTCGACAGCCTGCTGCGGCGCAAGCTCGACGAGTTGGCCGACTGGCACGGAGGCATGATGGGGACCCTTCCGCTCGATGTGCTCGCCGACGTGGCGGGCGCCTACGGCGGGGTCCGGGTGGTCGCTCACCTGTTGGCCGCCTTTGGCGGCACAGCGCGCGGCCCGGAACTGGCGGAGATCGAAGCGCTATGGAGCGAACTCATGAGCGGTCGAAGGCGGGCTGCGACGCTGGGCGGGTGCCATGTCGAGGTCGTCTTTGACGGTGAGGCCGCCGGGGATCGCGAACGGGCCACTACTGACGGCCACGGTGCTGTACCGGCGGGCGCGGGCCGCACGCTGAGAGTGTTTCGCGAGATGCGGGACGGCACCCTGCCATCGTCGGTGCTGGCGCCGGGAGGGATGGTCGCCTGGGATGGCGGGCGCTTCACCCTCACCGCGGATCGCGGTCTGGCGGCGGCGGTCGATATCGCTCCGCTCGGCGCAGAAGGCTGGCGCGTGCTGGTGCGGGAGGTGCCCGGACTTGAATTCGCGGGCGTGCCGCGTGCCGCCCCGGCGGGCCTGCCGGCGGCCTTATCGGGCCTGCCGGCGGCTTGGCGGTCGGGGCGGCTCGTCGCCGTGCCGTGGCTGGCTGCGCGCCTTGCCGACTGCGAGGCAGAGGCGAGGGCGGCTTACTTCGGCGCGCTGGGGCCCGAGGCGGGCAGCGTCGCGGCGACGTTCACGGGCCTGCACAAAATTCCGCCGTTAACCGGTCGCTGACTGCCTCCCCGGCCCGCCGCTTACGGAAACGAAACACCGCGTTCTGCAAGCTTGTGGACCGGCCAGCGGTGGTCTCCTGCCGAGAAATCGCCGTTCAACTTGGCAAAGGGGTGGCCCACCCCTATCTTCGTCGCATACCTCGCGGGCCATCCAGCCCTCCGAGGCGCCGGATTACCCGCCCGCCCGAGGCACGTCGGGTCACCCTCAAGGGATCGAGATGAACTCCAACCTGCGCAATCTCGCAATCTGGGGCGCGATCATCGTCCTCCTCATCGCGCTGTTCAATCTCTTCAACAATCCGGCCCAGAGCCGCCGGGGTGACGAGATCACCTACTCCGATTTCCTCGGCGCTGTGGAGGGCGGCAACGTCACGGAAGCCACGCTCGCCGGCAACCGGATCACGGGCACGCTGAAGGAAGGCGGGGCGTTCTCGACCTACGCGCCCGACGATCCGGGCCTCGTCGAGAGGCTGCGCGAGAAGAACGTCCGCTTCAAAGTCGCACCGCGCGACGAGGACGTGCCGTCGATCATGAGCATGCTGCTCAACTGGTTCCCCATGCTGCTGCTCATCGCGGTATGGATCTTCTTCATGCGCCAGATGCAGTCGGGCTCGGGGCGCGCCATGGGCTTCGGCAAGAGCCGCGCCAAGCTGCTGACCGAGCGGCACGGGCGCGTCACCTTCGAGGACGTCGCCGGCGTCGACGAGGCGAAATCCGACCTGCAGGAGATCGTCGAGTTCCTGCGCGATCCGCAGAAGTTCCAGCGGCTCGGCGGGCGCATCCCGCGCGGCTGCCTGCTCGTCGGCCCGCCGGGCCCGGGCAAGACGCTGATCGCACGCGCGGTCGCGGGCGAGGCCAACGTGCCGTTCTTCACCATCTCCGGCTCCGACTTCGTGGAGATGTTCGTCGGCGTTGGCGCGAGCCGCGTGCGCGACATGTTCGAGCAGGCCAAGAAGAATGCGCCGTGCATCATCTTCATCGACGAGATCGACGCAGTGGGCCGCCACCGTGGCGCGGGTCTCGGGGGCGGCAACGACGAGCGCGAGCAGACGCTGAACCAGCTCCTCGTCGAGATGGACGGCTTCGAGGCGAACGAGGGCATCATCATCATCGCCGCGACCAACCGGCCCGACGTGCTCGATCCGGCACTTCTGCGTCCCGGCCGCTTCGACCGGCAGATCGTCGTGCCCAACCCGGACGTCGGCGGGCGCGAGAAGATCCTGCGCGTGCACATGCGCAAGGTGCCCGTGGCGCCCGACGTCGATGCCAGGGTACTGGCGCGCGGCACGCCCGGCTTCTCGGGCGCCGATCTCGCCAACCTGGTCAACGAGGCGGCTCTGCTCGCGGCGCGGCGCAACAAGCGCATGGTGACGCAGACCGAATTCGAGGACTCCAAGGACAAGGTCATGATGGGTGCCGAGCGGCGCTCGATGGCCATGACCGAGGAGGAGAAACTTGCGACCGCCTACCACGAGGCCGGCCACGCCATCGTCAACATCGTCGTGCCCGGCAACGATCCCCTGCACAAAGTGACGATCATCCCGCGCGGCCGCGCGCTCGGCGTCACGATGAGCCAGCCCGAGCGCGACAAGCTCAGCTATTCGAAGGAATGGTGCGAGGGCAAGATCGCCATGGCCTTCGGCGGACGCGTCGCCGAGCAACTCGTCTACGGCAAGGAGCACCTCAATACGGGGGCCTCCTCCGACATCACGCAAGCCACCGGCATCGCCAAGCGCATGGTCACCGAGTGGGGCATGAGCGATAAGCTGGGTCCGCTGCTCTACAGCGAGAACCAGCAGGAGGTGTTCCTCGGCCACGCCATCACGCAGCGCCAGAACATGAGTGAGGAGACGGCCAAGCTCATCGACGAGGAGGTGCGCCGCATCGTCATGGCAGGCTACGCCAAGGCCTGGGAGGTTCTGTCGGTGCACCGCAAGGAACTCGAGGCGATTACGCAGGCTCTCATGGAGTTCGAGACGATCTCGGGCGAGGAGTGCATGACGCTCATGCGCGGCGAGAAGATCGTGCGGCGTTCGGACGATGACGCCGGCAAGGGGCCGGCCGGCAGTGCCGTGCCTGTTGCCGGCCGGTCGCCCCGCCCGCGCGAGGAGCCAGACACGGGCGGGATGGAGCCGCAACCGCAGGGGTGAGGGGGCCCGTCATGGCTGGCAAGATGTTTAAGGTCGGTCGACGATCGGGGATTTCGCAGCGCGCTTCGGCAGCTTTGCTCGACGTAAGCGTCGAAGCGCGCGAGCAGCGGCAGTTTTCGAAGACAGCCAAGCGCATGATCGCCGAGAACACGTCCAGCCCTGACATCGCACGGCAGAAGCTGCGCGACATGGGCATCCTTACAGCTTCGGGCCGACTGAGCAAAAACTACAAGTAATGCACCGGCTAAACTCGGCGTTCATTCTCGGCTACCACGGCTGCTCCGACACTGTCGCCGAGCAGCTTTTTTCTGGCCGGCAGACGTTCAGGGCGAGCAATAACGATTACGACTGGTTGGGCCCTGGCATCTATTTCTGGCAGGCGAACCCGATGCGTGCCCGGCAGTTCGCCGAGGAGAAACGCGCCCGCGATAAAGCACGGTGGAAGCCGAGGGTCGTCGGTGCGGTTATCGAACTCGGGCTGTGTCTCGATGTGTCGACGGCTGCCGGCATCACGGCACTGAGCGAGGCTTACGAGGTCCTGTCGGCAACGATGTCGGTTGCCGGGAAGCCGCTGCCATCCAATTCTGGCGGTTCCGATCGGCTGCTCCGGCGGCTCGATTGCGCGGTCGTCAAGCAGTTGCATGGGGTCAGAAGTGAGGCAGGGCAGGCTGCGGTCGATACCGTGCGCGGCATCTTCTTGGAGGGAACACCACTTTACGAAGGCTCGGGCTTCCTCAGCAAAACGCACGTACAAGTCTGCGTCTGCAATCCCGGCGTGATCCGAGGCGTTTTTCGCGTCCCCGCCGCCGACATGAGAGAATGGTGATGCAGCGCTCGATCTATCTGCGGCCGGTCGGCTTCCTGGCGGCGCGATCGCGTGGCGAGGACGGCGGCGTATGGGGCGGGTTGCCGCTCGCCGGCGGGCCGCTCGCTTTCACCGCCATCGAAATCGTCGAGCGGCAAGGCCGCGGCGTCAGCCGGCGCATTGCCAGCCTCGGCGAGTTCTTCGAGCGCGACTGGGGACGCCACACACTGCCGGCTGCCGACCTGTTCGAGGCGTTGAGCGCGCCGCGCCAGCGGCTCGCGGGGCTCGCCATGGACCGTGCGCGCATCATGGGCATCGTCAACGTGACGCCCGACAGCTTTTCGGACGGCGGACGGCACAACTCGGTCGATGCGGCAGTCCAGCACGCAGTGCGGCTCGCCGAGGAGGGAGCCGACATCCTCGACATCGGCGGAGAATCGACGCGGCCCGGCTCGGATGCGGTCGGCCTCGAGGAGGAGTTGGCCCGCGTGCTGCCGGTCATCGAGGCGCTGCGGCCGCGCACCGACAAGCTCATCTCGATCGACACGCGCAAAGCCGAGGTCATGGCGCGCGCGGCGCAGGCTGGCGCTGACATCCTCAATGACGTGTCGGCTCTGACACACGATCCGGCTGCCTTGGAGACGGCGGCGGCCACAGGACTGCCGGTCATGCTGATGCATGCGCAGGGCGATCCGAAGACCATGAACGACGATCCGCAGTACACCGACGTGACGCTCGACGTGTTCGATTTCCTCGAGCGACGCATCGCAGCCTGCGTTGCGGCCGGCATCCCCAAGGCGCGGCTCGTCGTCGATCCCGGCATCGGCTTCGGCAAGCATCTTCCCCACAACGTCGCGGTGTTGTCGGCGATGAGCCTCTATCACGGGCTCGGCGTGCCGGTGCTGCTCGGAGCCTCGCGCAAGAAGCTGATCGGGCAGTTGTGCAATGTCGAGGCGCCGGCCGAGCGGGTGCCGGGGTCCATTGCGGCCGCGCTGTCGTCGGTCGCGCAGGGCGTGCAGATCGTGCGCGTGCACGACGTGGCCGCGACGCGGCAGGCGATTGCCGTCTGGCAGGCGGCGCTGTTTGGCGACGAGGCCGCCGCGGCGGGGCGCACACCTGCGTGACCACGCGCGGGCTTCCTGCCCGGCAGGCCACCACCCATGATCTGGCATGACGCATGCCATCGTTCCTTCATGCGAAGATGCAAGGCTGTGGGCTGGCCAGAAACGGAGGGCGTAACGATGAGCAATGCGGACGCGACGACGAATGCGATCGCCCGGCGGGACATGCTCAAGGCCGCTGGCGTGGCGGGAGTGGGGCTCGCTGTGGCGGGTGCTGGAGCTCTCTCCGCACCAGGCCGGGTGCTGGCTCAGGCGGGCGGGGCGGGCCCCTCAGGCGCAGCGCCGTCGCCGTCCGCGCCGGCCAGTGGCGCGCCCTTCCCCGCCGACGTCATCAAGAGGCCCATTCCGCGTACCGGCGAACTCGTTCCGGCGACCGGGCTCGGCACGTACCTGACGTTCGATACCCTGCCGGGCGCCCCGCGCGAGCACCTGAAGGAGGTCATGCGCGTGTTCTGGGAGGGCGGCGGGCGCGTGCTCGATACCTCGCCTCTCTATGGCACGGGAGAGATGACGGTCGGTCATTTCGCCACCGCGCTCGGCATTGCCGACAAGCTTTTCGTCGCCAACAAGATCTGGTCGACGGGCGACTATCTCGCCGACGACAGCCATGCGGAGAAGAGCTTCGAGCAATCGCGCTGGCGGCTGTGGCGCTCTGGTTTCGACCTCATGCAGGTGCACAGCCTGACCAACGTTGCCATCATCCTGCCCGTGCTCAAGGCGTGGCAGAAGGAAGGGCGCATCCGCTACACGGGCGTCACCCATCACGAGCCGCCCTACTTCGACCTCTTGGCCAGCACGGTCGAGAGCATGAAGCCGGACGTCGTGCAGGTGCGCTACTCGATCGCCAATCGCAAGGCGGAGGATAAGGTGCTGAAGGCGGCTGCGAATGCCGGCACGGCGGTGCTCGTCAACATGCCGCTCGACAAGGCGCGTCTGATGCAGCTCGTCGAGGGGCGGCCGCTGCCGGATTTCGCCAGGGACATCGGCGCGTCGACGTGGTCGCAGTTTTTCCTCAAGTGGGTCATTTCGCATCCAGCCGTCACGTGTGCGATTCCTGCGACCTCGAATCCGGCGCATGCGGCCGAGAACATGGGTGCACTGCGCGGGCCGCTGCCTGACCTGGCGATGCGCGAGCGCATGGTGCAGCACATGGCGACGATCCCCGGCTTTGCCGAACTCGAGAAGACGCCATTCTATCCCGGCAAGGCCTATCCCGGCGTCATCGGTCAGGCGCAGAAAGCGCTGAAGGAGCGGGCGTAATTGGTGGTCAATGCGCCGTCATTGGGCCGCGCCGCTCTGCACTCCATCGCGGTTCCGCGATGTGAGCGTGAAATTTGGGCCCACATGGTGGTGAGCACGTGAGGCGATAAAGCTGGCGGCGCACCGCCGGCTTTCCCCATCAGTCCTTGTCGCGACTCACTCGAAACTGCGGATCAATTGCACGTTCGCGTTCTCGAGCGGTGTCAGGCGCACCGACGATGAGAGCGGCTGATACCACGACTTGCGGCCGAAGTAGTCGGCAAGCTCACGCGCGTTGAAGATGTAGCCATGGCGGGCGAAGATCTCGTTGCGTGCGATGCGGAGCTGCCCTTTGGGCAGGCGGGCAACCTCGTCGCGGCGCAGTCGCCGCCGCGAGCTGTCGGGGAAGATGAACTCGGCGGCCGCGCGCACGCTGCCGCGCCCCTCGGCGGCCTGGAACAGCTCGACGTTGGCCTTCTCGACGCTGCTCAGAGCCACGGACTTGCCGCGCGGGCGATACCACGAGAAGCGGCCGAAATGGGCTTGCAGGTCGGGGCTGTCGAAGGCGTAGCCGTGGCGGGCGAAGATCTCGTTGCGGCCGATGCGGAGCTGGGCGGGGCTCAGGCCGGCCAGCTCGGCAAAGGCAAGCTCACGCCTGTCGCTGTCGGGGAACAGGAACTCGGCGGTCTCGCGGGCGGCCTCCGGCGTCTCGCGCTGGCCATACCGGCTCGTCCAGCGCTCCCAGCCGGTGCCGACGGCGGCGAGGCGGTCCTCGCGGCCGGGATGGGTCGAGGAACCTTGCGGCGGGAACTCCTTCCACAGCTCCAGCGACTTATCGCGGCTCGCGCCGAGGCCGGCCAGGATGAAGCCGGCGTATTCGTCCGCCTCGAGTTCGGTCGGGGGCTTGGAGCCACCCGGCAGGAGCGTGTGGCCCTGCACGTGATGGCCGATCTCGTGAGCCATGATGCCGTAGATCCACCATTTCCGGTCCTGCACGAACTCGTCGAAGAAGCCCGGGTTGTAAGCGAGCACGCGCACCTTCGAGCCGTCGTCGGCATCGACGATGACGGCTGCGGCGTTCGGAACATCGCTCGTGCGGATGAGCACGAAGTTCGGCCTGAGACCGGCGACCTGGAGGATCTCCTCGGAGATGGCCGCTACCGTCTCGTGCTCGTAGCCGAACGACTGCTGGTTGAGCTGGCGCTTGATCTCCGATTGCAGCGTGCCGGCCATGTCCGAGCAGCCGCTGATCGAGCACAGCTTGCGGGCCTCGGCGGGCACGGCCGCGAGGAGGCATGCCAGCACGCTGACGGCAACGGCAACCGGCGATCGCAAGCCGCAGATTGACCCGATCATCGCACCCTCCCGCATGACAGCCGCTAAGTTCAGCGCGCTATTTAGCTCAAACCGACGTTGTGAAACAGTCGGCACGATGACCGTCAGAGCGAGGCCTTGCGGTCGGCGACGCGCTTCTCGACGGCGTCGAGGATGGCGGTGCGCAGGGTGACGAGGTCGATCGGGCCGGTCCTGATCTCGCGCGGCAGCACGATCTGCTGTGCCTTCGCCATGGCGCGCAGGTCGTCGGCGGAGGCAATCTCGGCGAGGCGGACGATGAGCGCATCCGCACCATGCCGCTTGAAGACCGGGACGAGACCGAAAACGAAGGGGTCGAAGGTCGACGGCGGCGCGGACGCTGGCGGCGAAGGCTGGGTCTCGGCTGGAGCCGCCTCGATGGCGGTCGGGGTGGCGCCGGGCTCTGCGCGCGCGGCCGCTTCGGCCGCGGCTCCCGCGACCGTATCTGTAGCCTTCGGCTCCGGCAGCGCGGCAACCTGTGTGAGTCCGGGCTCCAGCGTCTCGGCGGCACTCGCGGCCGACGCGCGCCGGAGCGTGGCCTCCTTCTCGAGCGCCGACAATCCCGCCTGGCGCACGCGCAGCGATGTCACAAGGCTTGCTGTACGTACGGCGAGGCGATCGGCGGTGGCGATGTCGAGGGCGGGATCGCTCGCGAAAAGACGGCGGAAGAAGCGGTCCTTGGCCGGGCCGGCAAGTTTCTTGGTATCGTTGGACATGGCCCTCACTCCGCTTCGTTCGTGGGTCTGGCCCGCCGTCCTCACACCGGCAGCACGCCACTCAACTCGGCATAGAGAGCACGCATGGTGTCGGTCGCCGCGCCGTATTTCTCGGCGAGCGTCTGGCGTTCCTCGGACCAGAAGAATGCATTGGCGAGGTCCGGCAGCATGGGCAGTTGCGTCGTCAGGGTGGGATGGTCGACAGCGATCGTCTCGATCATCACCCGGTCGGCGCCGACGGGGCGCACGTAGTTGGCAAGGCAGCGGTAGCGGCGCTTCTCCGGCGGGATGTCCATCACCTCGTCCTTGCGCAACTTGCCCTCGACGATCTCGGCGATCTTGTCGACGGCGAACTCCGATACCGAGTCGGGGCGGAACGGCACGATGACCGTATCGGCGAGGCGGAGTGCGGCGGCCGTCGCGTTCGAGATGCCGGGCGCGCAATCCAGGATGACGAGGTCGGCGAGGGGGCCGGCAACCTGCAAGGCGCGGCGGAAGTGGTCGGCGCATTTGTTCTTGGCCTGGCGAAAGGGCGTGCTGTTGCGCGAGTAGAACGAGATGAGCTCGTCCTGCATATCCTCGAAGCGCAGCGAGCCCGGCAGCAGCGAGATGGCCGGTGGCTTGCCGGCGTCCGTCTCGATGTCGGAGACCTGGCGGACGATGTAGTCGGTGATCGGGTTCTGGCCGTACATCTTGTCCTCGATGTAGGCGGCGATATTGCGCGAGGACTTTTGGGCCTCGATCCAGTTGGCGTTGCCGATCAGGATCAGCGAGGAGTTCGACTGGGCGTCGAGATCGACGAGCAGCACGCGCTTGCCGCCCCACACCGCGAAGGCGTGCGCCAGCATGACAGATACCGTCGACTTGCCGACGCCGCCCTTGCGGTTCGCAACCGCCAGAAAATAGCCCATACCCAACCCTCGACTTCCGATCATCGGCGGTGCCGGCCGCGCGCCCAGGCCGAGCCATTGTGGACCCTACGCCACGCCTTAACCTGGACCTATGGCCCGATTCCGACGCGAGGTCAGCCCCTTGCACTATCGAGCCGGCTTGGCTGTCTGGCTTGACAGGTTTCGCAAGGCCGCGGCACTGAGCACTCCGGTCCCTGATGTGCAGCCGCAACCTGCCGCCAAGCATTTGTAAGCTTCGCTCATGGAAAGTGATGCCCGCCGGGTTCGCGACGCAGATATGAGGGTGAGTGGACCGCAACGGCAGGCAGAGGTCTCAAGGCATGGCACGACGCTATTTCGGCACTGACGGCATCCGCGGGCTCGCCAACCGCCACCCCATGACGTCGGAGGTGGCACTCAAAGTCGGGATGGCCGCCGGCACCATGTTCCGCAACGGCGGCCAGTCGCACCGGCCGCGCGTCGTCATCGGCAAGGACACGCGCCTGTCGGGCTACATGCTCGAGGCAGCCCTCATGTCGGGCTTCACGGCGGTCGGTCTCGACGTGTTCCTGCTCGGCCCCATGCCGACGCCGGCGGTCGCCATGCTGACGCGCTCGCTGCGCGCCGATCTCGGCGTCATGATCTCGGCCTCGCACAACCGCTTCGACGACAACGGCATCAAGCTGTTCGACCCGGACGGCTACAAGCTCTCCGACGAGGTCGAACTCAAGATCGAGGAGCTGATCGAGGCCGATCCGGCGAGCCTGCTTGCCGCACCCGATGCCATCGGCCGGGCGACGCGCGTCGAGAGCGCGCAGGAGCGCTATATCGAGTATGCCAAGCGGACGCTGCCGAAGAACCTGCGGCTCGATGGCCTCAGGATCGTCATCGACTGCGCCAACGGCGCGGGCTACCGGGTCGCACCCGACGCGCTGTGGGAACTCGGCGCGGAGGTGATCAAGATCGGCGTCGAGCCGAACGGGCGCAACATCAACCACAAGTGCGGCTCGACGGCGCCGGAAGCACTCATCGACAAGGTCAGGGAGGTGCGCGCCGACATCGGCATCGCGCTCGACGGTGATGCCGACCGCGTCGTGATCATTGACGAGACCGGCCGCGCGGTCGATGGCGACCAGCTCATGGCGGTGATCGCCGACAGCTGGCACCGGCGCGGGCGGCTCGCGGCCGGCGGCATTGTCGCGACCGTCATGTCGAACCTCGGCCTCGAGCGCTATCTCGCCGGGCGCGGCCTCAACATGGCACGCACGCCGGTCGGCGACCGTTATGTCGTCGAGTACATGCGCCAGCACGGCTATAACGTCGGCGGCGAGCAGTCGGGCCATATCGTGCTGTCGGATTTCACGACGACGGGCGACGGGCTCGTCTCGGCCCTGCAGGTGCTGGCGGTCGCGGTCGCCACGGACCGGCCGGTATCGGAGGTTTGCGCGCGCTTCGAGCCGGTGCCGCAGCTCTTGGAAAACGTGCGCTACTCGCGCGGCAAGCCGCTCGAGGACGATCGCGTCAAGGCGGCCATCGAGGCGGCCCGCGCGCGGCTCGGCAACACCGGCCGCCTCGTCATCCGCCCGTCGGGGACCGAGCCCGTCATCCGCGTCATGGCCGAAGGCGACGACCTCGACCTCGTCCGCCGCGTCGTCGGTGACATCTGCGAGAGCGTGCGAACGGCGGCAGCACAGGCCGCCGCCTGAATTCGCATCCGCCGCTTCACGCCTTCAGGCGGTAGCCGGTCTTGAAGATCGCCCAGATGACGGCGAGGCACAGGGCCATGAAGGCCAGCGTCATGGCGAGGCTCGCGCGCACGTCGACGTCGGAAACCTCGTAGAAGCTCCAGCGGAACCCGTTGATCAGATAGACGATCGGATTGGCGAGGCTGACCCACTGCCAGAACTCCGGCAGCATGTCGATCGAGTAGAAGGTGCCGCCGAGAAACGTCAGCGGTGTCAACACCAGGAGCGGCACGATCTGGAGCTTCTCGAAGCCATCGGCCCAGATGCCGATGACGAAGCCGAACAGGCTGAATGACACCGCCGTCAGGACGAGGAAGGTCAGCATGAGGGCGGGATGAGCCACGCTGACTTTGACGAAGAGGCTGGCGGTGGCGAGAATGATGAGGCCGAGCACGACGGATTTCGTAGCCGCCGCGCCGACGTAGCCGACGACGATCTCGAAGGGGGAGACCGGCGCCGACAGCAGCTCGTAGATGGTGCCGGTGAACTTCGGGAAATAGATGCCGAAGGAGGCGTTCGACGTGCTCTCGGTCAACAGCAGCAGCATGATGAGCCCAGGCACGATGAAGGCTCCGTACGACACCCCGTCGATCTCGGCGATGCGCGAGCCGATCGCGGCGCCGAAGACGATGAAATAGAGCGACGTCGACAGCACCGGCGACAGGATCGACTGCAACAGCGTGCGGCCCCAGCGGGACATTTCGAAGACGTAGATCGCCCGTATGGCGCGCCAGTTCATGCGTGAGGCCTCACGAGATCGACGAAGATGTCCTCGAGTGAGCTTTCTGTCGTCGACAGATCGAGGAAGTGGATGCCCGCCTCGCGCAGCTCGGCTAGCAGGCTCGTGATGCCGGTGCGCTCACCGCGCGTGTCGTAGGTGAAGACGAGCTCGCGGCCGTCGGCGGCAAGCTCGAGCGGATGGTGGGCGAGGCCGGCCGGGATCGCCGCCAGCGGGCGCGTCAGGGTGAGCACGAGGCGCTTCTTGCCGAGCTTGCGCATGAGGTCGGCGGTGCGCTCGACGAGCACAATCTCACCGGCGTTGATGACGCCGACCCGGTCGGCCATCTCCTCGGCCTCCTCGATGTAATGCGTGGTCAGGATGATGGTGACGCCCGTCTCGCGCAGGCGGCGGATCGCAGCCCACATGTCGCGGCGCAGCGCGACGTCCACGCCGGCCGTCGGCTCGTCGAGGAACAGGATCGAGGGCTCGTGCGCGAGGGCCTTGGCGATGAGGACGCGGCGCTTCATGCCGCCCGACAGCGTCATGATCTTGGCGTCCTTCTTGTCCCACAGCGAAAGCTGGCGCAGGACCGCCTCGACGTGCGCGGGGTCGCGCGGCTTGCCGAACAGGCCACGGCTGAACGAGACCGTGGCCCATACGGTCTCGAACATGTCGGTGGCGAGTTCCTGAGGGACGAGGCCGATGAGCGAGCGGGCGGCGCGAAACTCCCGGACGTGATCGTGGCCGGCGACGGTGACGGTGCCCGAGGTCGCGGTGACGATGCCGCACACGAGGCTGATGAGCGTCGTCTTGCCGGCACCGTTCGGGCCGAGAAGCGCGAAGATCTCGCCCTTCTCGATATCGAGGTCGATGCCGCGCAACGCCGTGAAGCCGTTGGCGTAGGATTTCGTGACGCCTGTGATGGAGATGATCGGTGCCATGCTATGGAGCGCTCGCGTTGGCCGCCATTCCCGCCGGGGCTGGGCTGAGACGTCAGTCATGGCCTATCACATCGGGTCGGGTTTGCGCAGTTCAATAGTTCAGATTAACAGAATTATGGATCGGGTAACCGTGGTCTTGGGGGCGCTCATGTCTCAATCGGGAAGCCGCCGAACGGGCGTTGGCGAGCGACAGCGGCGGCTGGAGCAGGCCTTGCGCGAAAACCTGCGCAAAAGAAAGGATCAGGCGCGAGAGCGTGCTGGCAGGGCGGACGAAGCATCGGGGCGACCGGAGGGGAGCGAGCCGCGCGTCGACGGCGAGGTCCGAAAGGTCGACGGCAGAGATGAAAAACCGCGAGGCAACTCGCCATGAGGCGCACGGACGCTGGGGCATCCGGAGAACGATCGGACAGGTCGGTCGGCAGCACGCTGTCACAAGCGGGCCACAGTCGACGCGCACGAGCGCGAATCGGTCGGGGTCACGTGTAGACTGCCACATCACATGCACGCTGGCGCGTGGCCCGCTCGCGGTCATGCGTTCGTTCACCAGTCGACCAGACAAGGCTTCCATGGACCGCATCAAAATTGTCGGCGGAGCGCCGCTCACCGGAACTCTGCCCATCTCGGGAGCCAAGAACGCGGCCCTGCCGCTGCTCATCGCAAGCCTGCTGACGGCCGACCGGCTGACCCTGAAGAACGTCCCCAACCTCGCCGACGTGAACCTGCTCGTGCGCATCCTGCGCAACCATGGCGTCGATCTCGCCGTCGACGGCAAGCGGGCGGGGCCCACCATGCATCTGGGTGAGACGTTCCATCTGACCGCGCGCGACATCGTCGACACGACGGCGCCCTACGAGATGGTCAGCCGCATGAGGGCGAGCTTCTGGGTGCTCGGGCCGATCCTGGCGCGCATGCGGCAGGCCAAGGTCTCGCTGCCGGGCGGGTGTGCCATCGGCACGCGGCCCGTCGACCTGCATCTGACAGGGCTCAAGGCGCTCGGCGCGGAGATCGACATCGACCGCGGCTACGTCGTCGCGCGGGCGCCCAAGGGGCTCGTCGGCAACAGGGTCACGTTCCCCAAGGTCTCGGTCGGGGCGACCCACAACGTGCTGCTGGCGGCGGCCATGGCGCGCGGCGAGACGGTGATCGAGAATGCCGCACGCGAGCCGGAGGTCGGCGACGTCGCCCAGTGCCTCGTCAAGATGGGTGTCGGCATCGAGGGCATCGGTTCCTCCACGTTGCGTATCCAGGGCCGTGACCGGCTGGAGGGGGCTGTGCACACCGTGCTGCCGGACCGCATCGAGGCTGGCACGTTCGCCTTTGCGGTCGCGGCGACCGGCGGGGACGTGCTGCTCGAAGGCGCCAAGGCGGAGCATCTGCAAACCGCCCTCGACGTCCTGAGCGAGACGGGTGCGCAGGTCATGGTCGTGCCCGACGGCATTCGCGTCAGGCGCAACGGTAGTGGGGTCGCCCCTGTCACGGTCGAGACGCAGCCCTTCCCCGGCTTTCCGACCGATCTGCAGGCGCAGATGATGGCACTGATGACGCGTGCCAAGGGCACGAGCGTCATCCGCGAGACGATCTTCGAGAACCGCTTCATGCACGTGCAGGAACTCGCCCGCCTCGGTGCGGACATCCAGTTGCACGGCGATACGGCGACGATCCGCGGCGTGCCGCAACTGCGCGGAGCACCCGTCATGGCGACCGACCTCAGGGCCTCGGTGTCGCTCGTGATCGCCGGGCTCGCTGCTGATGGCGAGACCATGATCAACCGCGTCTATCATCTCGATCGCGGCTTCGAGCGGCTCGAGGAGAAGTTGTCGCGGTGCGGCGCGCAGATCGAGCGGCTGTCGACGGGGTGAACCCGGTGCAGCGCGCCGGAGACGGCGGCGGCAGCCGGACAGGCCGGTGGTGTCTCAGTTTGAAATCTGACACTCTTGACGGCGGTTCGCCAGCCACTCACGTCCCTGCTATGCTTAGCGTCAGGCAGTAGCTAGGAGCAACCATGCCCAAGGGACCCAAGGGTGAAAAACGCCCGGCCGACGTCATCGCGAACGCCGTGAAGGTGATGAAGATCGCGACCGGCGAAGAACCGGAGGAGAAGACCGAGGACGGCAAGGACAAGGCCGCACAGTCCATGGGGCGGCGTGGCGGCAAAGCACGGGCTGAGAAGCTGACGCCAGATCAGCGTTCGAAGATCGCTAAGAAGGCTGCGGCGAAGCGTTGGGGAAAGGGCTAAAGACCCTTTCCGTCATCGTCCTTGAATTCGAACGGCATTTCCAATGTCTTGTCAAACCTTGGGTGGATACGGTCGAGTTTTGCCTTGAAGTCAGCCCAATCGGTACTGAGCTTCATGATTGAGACAACAGACCCTAGATGTTCCCTTAGCTTTGGATATCCGGCATTGGCTGTCAGCCTCTGAAAAAATTTATACTTGTAGCGACCAGTTTCGTCAGAGCGTGGAGTAACTTTCTGTAGTTCCTCAAGAACTCCTGGTGCAATTCGCCGATACACCATATCATTTGTCAGCCAACCGAAATACTGCGGCCGACGAACGGTGTCTGATGGAAATGGCAGGCCTCTCAACCGGAAAAGTTCCCGGTAGAAGTCAGCCGGGAACGTCGGCAACCACGGCTGCAATTCCTTAGCGATAAAAGCTTCCAGAATTTTGGATAGCGCGTCTTTCGTGCGGTCTGCTTGATAACCAGTTGCCTCGTCAACAAGTGCAATGATTCCAACCCGAGCGAACCCTCGAACAAGAAGCTCACATTGATCGGCAATGTGTTCCTGTTGGGGAACCAACACCTTCGCTTTCCTGGCTGTAAGTACGACATCACAGATGTCGGCAAGAATGGTCGCCTCTAGTCCGTAAGCCGTCCTACCGCCGCCTGGAAATCTGAAGCGGATTGGGTTTCTGATGCGCGCCGACAAGTCTTTGATATCAATTCCTTTTTTTGCCAATCCTTCAACAAATCCGGCCATCCGCTGCTCGCCGAGTGTGCCGCCGCTAATGGACATCCCGATGCCCGTTTGCAGTCCACGCTGCGAGAGTACGCGTGTGCCATCTTCAAGCACGTAGCAGGGGATCTCCGCATCGCCGATGCGCAGCGGGTGGTCTGATGATCCATGCGTTGCCTGCAGGGCCGCGTATCGCGCCTGCGCTGCATTCGATGCGATCTCGCTCCGCTTCTTCGGTGATAGAGACTTGGCGCGAGCCAAGCCCCCCTTTGTTTGTTTTGTAACATCCGCCATTAGCAGGCACCTCCATGTTGTGCTTGCTTACTAGCTTCGATTCTGACATCAAGCAAGCAAGAATGGTTGGATACTTGCTATGGCACTTGACGCTAGGCATCGTGTATCATATATTTATGGCATGAACAAGCTGCCCCTCACCAAGCGCGTCCAAATCCTCTCAATGCTCTGCGAGGGCAGCAGCATGCGGTCGATCTCCCGCGTCTGCGACGTGTCGATCAACACCGTCGCGAAGCTGCTGGCCGACGCTGGCAAGGTCTCCATGGCCTTCCACGACGAGAAGGTGCGCGGCGTCACGGCGAAGCGCGTGCAGGTCGACGAGATTTGGAGCTTCACCTACGCCAAGGCGAAGAACGTCGCGACGGCCAAATCAGCGCCTGCCGAGGCTGGCGACACATGGACGTGGACGGCGATCGACGCCGACTCGAAGCTGATCGCGGCTTGGTTCGTCGGCGGGCGTGATGCCGAATGCGCCAACGCTTTCATCAGCGATCTAGCGTCTCGCCTTGCGAACCGCGTCCAGCTCACCAGCGACGGGCACGCGGCCTACCTTCAAGCCGTCGAAGGTGCGTTCGGCGCCGACGTGGATTATTCCCAGCTCGTGAAGATGTACGGCGCTTCGGCGGAGAGCGCCAAGGGCCGCCACAGTCCGGCCGAGTGCACCGGCATCAAGAAGACCCGCATCGAGGGCGAGCCCGATGAGAAGCACGTTTCGACGAGCTACGTCGAACGGTCGAACCTCACGATGCGGATGCACAACCGGCGCTTCACGCGCCTGACCAACGCCTTCTCGAAGAAATTCGAGAGCCACGTCCACATGGTCGGGCTCTACACAGTGTGCTACAACTTCACGCGCATCCACAAGACGCTGCGGGTGACGCCGGCCATGGCTTCTGGGCTCACTGATAGGGTTTGGAGCATGGAGGACGTGGTGGCGGTGATGGATGCCGTCGCGCCGAAGCCGGGGCGGCCGAAGACGTGCAAGAGGCGCGCCGCGTCAGAGACAAATTGATGCCTAGTGAAATTCGATCCGCAATCGTCCTGCTGATGGTAGTCGGCGCGATCGTAGCTGTTGCCGTCTACTACGTCGCAATGGATTCTCAAGGGTCGTTCAGTTTCTGGCTGTGGCACAACATCCTTGATGCTTCGATTTGGGCAGCCATGGGAGCGATAGTTGCCGGTTTGGCGGCATACGCTCGGCAACTGATGAGAGACTAATATTCAAACTGAGACACCACCGACAGGCCGCTTGTGTTGCCAAGCGGTTACGGTCTCGCTATCAGACACGCTTGGTGGCGCGGCGGCGATCCCGGCTCAGGGCTCGCCGGCCTGACGGTGATGTTTGGCGAACCTCATGCCAGAGCTCAAACTGATCGCGCTCGATGCGGACGATCTCGGCGTGCTTTCGACACACGTGCAGGATGCCGTCGTGCGCGCGGGTGATATCGCCTACGATGCGGCGGCCAGGCGGCTCGCCATGGTCATCAACCGCTTCGACTGGCTGGAGGCGAACCGGCGGAGGCTCGTGCCGCGATATGCGCGGCGGCGTGCGGGGCTTCGCTTCGAGAAAGTGGCGCGCGTGCGCAGCACAGGCATAAACCGGGAGCGGCCCGACGACGTTCTGGCGCTGCTCGCCCTCGGCTTCACGGTCACGGACCCACCGTCGGGGCGCATCATCCTCACGTTCTCGGGCGGCCCGCGCTTGGAACTCGAGGTCGAGTGCATCGAGGCCGAGCTCAAGGATCTCGGGGCCGCGTGGGCGACCGCGAGAAAGCCCCGGCACGGCGGGGCGTGAGGGATGTCGATAGGGCCGTCTTCGCGGTTGGCTGAGCCGCGAGCCGCGGCCGGGCATCGATAGCAGTCGTCGATCCCTGTCAGCGGGGACGGACGAGGTGGATCGCCTAGAGGGACACGAAACAGGGCATGGCCAAGCGGCTCGTCACTTCCGATCGGGATTTCGCGCACCAGTTCGAGGCGCTGCTCGCGGAGAAGCGCGAAGTTTCCGCCGACGTCGATGGACGTGTCGCCGACATCATCAAGGGAGTACGCGAGCGCGGCGATCGCGCACTCGTCGCCTACACGCGGCAGTTCGACCACGTCGACCTCGACGCGGTCGGGATCGCGTTCGGGTCAGAGGAGATCGAGCGGGCCGCCGCTTCGGTCGGCGCGGAGGAGCGGCGCGCGCTGCAGCTCGCGCACGACCGCATCGCCCGGCATCACGAGCGGCAGCTTCCCGTCAGTCACCGCTATCGCGACGAGACCGGTGTCGAGCTCGGCGACCGCTGGACGGCGGTCGAGGCCGCAGGCCTTTACGTGCCGGGCGGCTCGGCGTCCTACCCCAGCTCGGTGCTCATGAATGCGGTGCCGGCCAAGGTGGCGGGTGTGCCGCGCATCGTCATGGTCGTGCCGAGCCCGCGCGGCGAGATCAATCCGCTGGTGCTGGCGGCAGCCAAGCTCGCGGGCGTGCGCGAGATCTATCGCGTGGGTGGCGCCCAGGCTGTCGCGGCGCTCGCCTACGGAACAGAGACCATCGCGCCCGTCGTCAAGATCGTCGGCCCGGGCAATGCCTATGTCGCGGCGGCCAAGCGGCAGGTGTTTGGCAAGGTCGGCATCGATTCGATCGCCGGGCCATCTGAGGTGCTGGTCATCGCGGATGCTCACAACGACCCGGAGTGGATCGCCTCCGATCTCATCGCGCAGGCCGAGCACGACACCGCCGCGCAATCGATCCTGATGACCGATGATGCCGTCTTCGCCGACCGGGTCGTTTCCGCCGTGGAGCGCCAGCTCGCGAGCCTGCCGCGCGGGAGGATCGCCAGGGAAAGCTGGAGCGTGTTCGGCGCGGTCATCCTGCTCGGCTCGCTGGACGAGGCGCCCGCGCTGGCCGACCGGCTCGCCGCCGAGCATCTCGAGATCGCCACCGCCGACGCAGAGGCGCTGGCGGGCCGCATCCGCAATGCCGGCGCGATCTTCATCGGTGCGCACACACCGGAAGTTATCGGCGACTACGTGGCCGGCTCCAACCACGTGCTGCCGACGGCGCGCTCGGCGCGCTTTTCCTCCGGCCTCGGCGTTCTGGATTTCATGAAGCGGACCTCGCTGCTCAAGCTCGACGCTGCCGGGCTCGCCGCGCTCGGACCGGCAGCGATGACGCTCGCGCGCGCCGAGGGGCTCGACGGCCATCGCCGGTCGGTGGCGGTGCGGCTCGGCCAGGAGCTCTGAGCCGCACCGGCGTTCCCGACAGCGTGCCGCAAGAAGAAGGATCCGACGATGTCCGAGTATGCGCCTTCGCCGACGTCCCGCTCGCGGCTCTATGCCATCTCGCTCGACGATGCCTCGATCGCCCGCACCAACAAGACGATCGAGCACGAGCGCGAGGTCGCCATCTTCGACATTCTGGAATCCAACGAGTTCAAGCTCGTCGGCCATGACGCCGGCCCCTATCGCCTGTCGCTCGGGCTTGCCGATGACCGGCTCGTGATGACGGTGGGCAACGAGGCGGAGGTGGCGCTCGGTGTGCACACGATCGCGCTGACGCCGTTCAAGCGCATCATCAAGGACTATTTCATCGTCTGCGACAGCTACTACGAGGCGATCCGCTCCGCGCCACCATCGCGCATCCAGGCGATCGACATGTCGCGGCGGGCCATGCACGACGAGGGCAGCCGGCTGTTCGCCGAGAAGCTCGAGGGCAAGGTGGCGGTCGATTTCGATACCGCGCGGCGCCTGTTCACGCTGCTGTGCGCTCTCCATTGGCGGGGCTGAACCGTGGCGGGCGAGACGGCCCAGAAACCGCGTAACGTGCTGTTCGCGTGCAGCCTGAACGCGGTGCGCTCGCCCATGGCGGCGGCCATGCTGCGCCACCTCGCGGGCGAGGATGTCGGCGTGGCGTCCGCCGGTGTCAGGGCAGGCTTGCTCGATCCCATGGCCGTCAGGGTGATGTCGGAGATCGGCATCGACGTGTCCCAGCACCAGCCGTGCGCGCTGCGCGATCTCGACGAGCCGGACTACGATCTCGTCGTCTCGCTGTCGCCGGAAGCGCACCATCAGGCACTGGAATTGACGCGCACGATGCCTGCCGACGTCGAGTACTGGCCCACTCTCGATGCGACGGTGGTCCTTGGCCACGGCGACGAGGAGCAGGTGCTCGCCTCCTATCGCATGGTGCGCGACCACCTGTTCCGCCGCATCAAGCAGCGTTTCGGATTTCTCGGCGGGCCGAGCGTCTGACGCCTCGGCAGGTCGCTTACCTCGTGTTGCGCATGTGACGCCTGGTCCCCAGTTGCTGCCAAGCGCGGAACCAAGCGCCGGTTAGATAAGCACCACGAGGACCATAGAGTTACTCGTACTCCAACTGGTCCCGACATTTGCTCGCGAGGGCTTGGTGAGGGGAAGCAAATGTCGGGGCCGGAGCACTCGTCAGCTCGCGACAACGCCGGTCAGGAACCATGTCTCGCGCGTGCCCACGCCCTTGATGTCGATGGCGCCGTGGCGCTCGAGATGAAACCGTCCGGCCAAACGGTCGGCACAGGCCGGGCAGACGAGAATGCGCCCCGGCAGCGACCGGTTCTCGAGACGCGCGGCAAGGTTCACGGCATCACCCCAGATGTCGTAGGAGAACTTGCGTGAGCCAATGACGCCGGCCATCACGGGGCCGGTCGCCAAGCCGACGCGCATCCTGAGGTCGTGGCCGGTCTCGGCGCGCACGGCGGCCAGGGCGGCCAGCATGTCGAGGCCCATCAGCGCGAGGCGCTCGAGGTGATCGGGCAGCGGACGGGGCACACCGGCAGCGACCATGTAGGCGTCGCCGATGGTCTTGATCTTCTCCACGCCATGGCGGGCGGCGAGCTCGTCGAAATCCGAGACGATGCGGTCGAGCAGCGCGACGATCCTCGCCGCGCCGACGTCGCGGGCCAGCGCCACGAAGCCTGATATGTCAGCAAACAGGATCGAGGCTTCCGGTACGCTGTCGGCGATGGGCTCGCCGGGCCTCTCCTTCAGGCGGGTCACCACGTCGTCGGGCAGGATGTTGCGCAACAGATGGTCGGCTTCGGCTTTGGCGGCCTCGGCGAGCGAGAATGCGTAGTAGACGGAGGCGGCGATCAGCAGGAACGTCGTCACGACGGCCTGCACGAAGATGCCGTCGATCACCTCGCGCGGCGCCCGGATCAGCGCCGTTTCCGGCGGGAACGCCATCCAGGCGTAGAGATGCAGGCCGATGGCGATGGCGATGAGCGGCAGGATCAGGCGCCAGCGGTGGACGCCGAACACGACGAAGGTCGCGGCAGCGGCGATGAAATACTGGATGTGGACGCCGGCGTCGTGGCCGAGGTAGCGCGTGAACAGCAGGAGCGAGGCGTATTCGCTGACGACGATGACGAGGCCGCCGGCGAGATCGCCGAAGCGGTGGGAGAAGGGTACGACGACGGCGGTCAGCACCAGCGCCAGGTTGAGGTAGATGACCGGCGCATAGGTCGCGAAATCCATGAAGGTGTGCTGGATGGCATAGCCCAGCGTCGAGGCCGCGATCAGGTAGGCGATCAGATTGAGGACGACGAGGCGGCGGCGCACGTCGGGCGGGTAGCCGGCCGTGCCTGCGCGCGAGACCGTGCGGTAGAACCCGAGCAGCCAAGCAGAGGCGCGCGTGGCCTCGGCCGGCCGAAGTGCCGACGCAGTTCTCGACAGCGGCGGGGTCGGTGTCCTCATGGCAGCGCGGCCTCGATCGGGAACCTTTCGATGCGGCGATGCTACCTCTGACTGCGGCGCGCGCGTGTGCCGGCGGGAACACGCTGCGGGCAGATCCAATGCCCAGTGCGTCGGCCGCGCGTTCGGCACGGCTCAGATGGCGGCGATGTCCTCGAGTTCGTCGATGGCGCAGATGATCGACTGGTTGCCGCGCCTAATGGCGCCGCTCGACTCGAGCAGCGACAGCGCGGTGTTGACCTTCGGCCGGCTGGCACCGATCAGCAGGGCGAGTTCGCTCTGGGACATGGCGAAGGGGATCTCCACGGTCGGCTCCTCGGTGTCGGGATCGCGCGTGCGGGCGGCGGCGAGGAAGAAGCGGGCAAGCCGGACTTCGATCGGGCACAGCGCGATCGATTCCAACTGCTGGTCGGCCTCCCTGATGCGCTGACACAGGAAGTTGAGCATCGCCGTGGTGATGGCGGGCTCGCGCTCCATCAGGCGCTGGAAGGCTCCGCGCGACAGTGCATAGGCCGTCACTTTCGTCGCCGCCGTGGCGTCCGCCGAGCGCGGACCGCCGTCGAGCATGGCGATCTCGCCGAACAGGGCGCCCCGCTCGGCGTGAGCGAAGGACAGTTCGCGGCCCTCGGCGGTCAGCACGGAGAGCCGCACGCGACCTTCGGCGACGAGGTAGACGTCGCGGCCTTCATCACCACGGGCGAAGATGACCTGGCCGGCGTCGAAGCCGACCTCGCGCATCTCCTGAGCGATGGCTTTACAGCCGGCCTCGTCGAGGTCGGCGAAGATGCGGGTCTCGGCGATCAGGCGGCTGAGGTCGATCTTGGCTGACATAAGCAAGGCTCTCGCAGGGGGCAGGCTCCCGAAGCCGCAGGCTTCGCGCAAGCAGGGCCGGGCGCGAGCGCGGCCGCAACGGCGCATTGATTTATCGGGCGCGCTGGCGATCAAGGCAATGGAATTGTCGGCGGGCTCACCCGGCGCTCCCTTGCAATTGCCCGGGCGACTTCGCATTCTCCGGCCGCGCGCAAGACCCGGGCCGGGACGCGCGCCGATCCCCCGGAGACCTGAACCAACATGTCGCTTGCCAAATCCGGACTGCTCGCCGTGCTCAACCGGACCGACGGGCCGCGCCGCGACACGCTGCGCCGGGAACTCGCACGCAGTCGCGGCGATACGAGCGCTCAGGGCGTGCGGCCGAAGCTCGTGCTGGCCAGCGGCAGCCCGCGCCGGCTCGCACTGCTGGCGCAGGTCGGCGTCGTGCCGGACGCGCTCAGGCCCGCCTCCATCGACGAGACGCCGCGCAAGGGCGAGATGCCGCGCGGGCTTGTGCAGCGGCTCGCCCGGCAGAAGGCAGAGGTGGCGCGCGACCAGATCGCCAACGACCGCGATATCGCCGACGGCTTCGTGCTCGCCGCCGACACCATCGTCGCCGTCGGCCGGCGCATCCTCGGCAAGCCACAGGTGCTCGAGGAGGCGGTGCAGGCGCTGCAACTGCTGTCGGGGCGCAATCATCGCGTCATGACTGGTGTGTGCCTGATGACCCCGGATGATCGCGTGCGTCTCAAGGTCATCGAGACGAGCGTGCGCTTCAAGCATCTGTCGCGCGCCGAGATCGAGGCCTACATCGCCTCGCGCGAGTGGCGGGGCAAGGCTGGCAGCTACGCCATCCAGGGGCTCGCCGGATCTTTCGTGCAGAAGATCGTAGGCTCGTACACCAACGTCGTCGGACTGCCGTTGACGGAGGTTGTCGGGCTGCTCGTCGGCGAGGGCTTCCCCATTCACTATACCTGGGTCAGGGCGAGCGACATCGATGCCAGTTGAAATGGGCGTGCAGGCACCGCGCACATGACCGACCGATCGGCCCGGCGTGGCGCCACGTGTCCGATATGCCAGGCGCAGACGGCGCCAGATTTCCGGCCGTTCTGCTCGCGCCGCTGTGCCGATATCGACCTCTCGCGCTGGCTTGGCGGCGTCTACGCGGTGCCCGGCGGCGCCGATGCCGACGAGGATGGCGATGCCGTGCCTGCCGCATCTGCAACCCGGTCGGGGGATGACGAGAGGTGAGTGGGCGGGCGATGCAGCGCATTGGCGCCCGCTGCCGCGCGGTTTATTGCTGAGGTATGCCGGGGTTTCCGACGGTGCTCGCACGGGCGGGCTGCCCATTTGCGTCGCCGGTGACGCACAACAGGCTTGGAACCATGAAGCTTCTCCTGCTCGCGGCCTGCGGTGGCGCCATCGGCTCGGCAGCGCGCTATCTCGTCGGGGTCGGCATGGGGCGCTGGCTCGGCGTATCGGCGGCCTTCGCCTGGCCGACGCTCGTGGTCAACGTCGTCGGCTGCTTTCTGATGGGCTTTCTCATCGAGACGCTGGCCTTGCGCTTGAACGGCTCACAGGAACTGCGCGTGTTCCTGGCGACCGGCGTGCTCGGCGGATTCACGACGTTCTCGGCGTTTGCGCTCGATTTTTCGGTCCTCGTCGGGCGTAAGCAGGAACTGATGGCGGGCCTCTACGTCGCCGCCTCGGTCGGTGTCTCGATCGTGGCGCTCTATCTCGGCTTGTGGCTCGCACGGCAGGTGTGGTGATGACGGATAAGGCGAGCAACGACGGGCCTGTGGAGACGATCGCGGTGGCTCGCGACGAGGATGGGCTCAGGCTCGACCGCTGGTTCAAGATGCACTATCCCGACGTGACCTACGGGCACCTGCAGAAGTTGCTGCGCTCGGGCCAGGTGCGGGTCGATTCCAAGCGGGTGCTCGCCAACGAGCGGCTGACGGAGGGGGCTCGCATCCGCGTGCCGAAGGTGGTGCGCCTGCCGCCGGTGCGGTCGCCGTCGGTGAAGCCGCCGCCGGGACTGTCGAAGGCCGACCGAAGCCTGATCGAGAGCATGATCCTGTTCGAGGACGAGCATGTGCTCGTGCTGAACAAACCGTTCGGGCTGGCCGTGCAGGGGGGCACCAAGACGAAGCGGCATATCGACGGCATCCTCGCCGGGATGGTCGACCGCTTCGGCGACCGGCCCCGGCTCGTGCACCGTCTCGACCGGGACACGACCGGCGTTCTGCTGGTCGCCAAGCATCGCGATGCCGCCGCCAGACTCGGCCGGACCTTCCAGACGCGGTCGGCGGCCAAGACCTATTGGGCGCTGGTCAGGGGCGTGCCGAAGCCGGCGCAGGGCCGCATCGAGGCAGCCCTCGTCAAGGATTCCGGGCCGGACGGCGACCGCGTGCGCAAATCGCGCGAGGGCGAGCAGGACAAGGCAATGCATGCGACGACCCACTATTCGGTGATCGACCGGGTCGGCCAGAAGGCGGCCTGGGTCTCGCTCAAGCCAGTGACCGGACGGCAGCACCAGTTGCGCGCGCACATGGCGCTGATCGGCCATCCGATCCTCGGCGACAACAAGTACGAGGGCGATACGGGACTGCCGGCGGAGAACATGGAGGTGAAGCTCCACCTGCATGCGCGTCGGCTCGTGCTGCCACACCCTCTCGTGCCCGGCGTCAAGCTCGACGTGACGGCGCCGCTGCCGGCCCACATGCGCGCCTCCTTCGACCTCCTCGGCCTCGATGCGGAGCGGTGGGAGGCGTGAGGGGTAGACGAGCTATTCCGTCGGTGGGTCATCCCAAGTTGGCAGCGGCATGATCCCCCCTTGCGAGTGGGAGCGACCTGTCCGATCGGGCGGTTCACGGCTGGGTGGGTGATCGCTATAGTCTTGCGATGCGCAGAGCAGCGGCCAAACTCGTCATCTTCGATTGCGACGGCACCATCGTCGACAGCCAGCATGCCATCGTCGCGGCAATGGAGCGGGCGTTCGCCGATCACGGCCGGCCGGCTCCATCGCGGGCGGCGGTGCTTGCGGTCGTCGGTCTGTCGCTGAGCGAGGCGATCGTGCGGCTCGTGCCGTCGAGCGACCCGGCTGACATCGCTGCCTTGGCCGACAGTTACAAGGGTGCGTTCGCGGCCCTGCGGCGTGAGGCCGTGCACCGCGAGCCACTGTTCCCCGGCGCGGAGGAAACGTTGCGGGCGCTCGCGGCCCGCGACGACATCTGCCTCGGCATAGCGACCGGCAAGTCGCGCCGGGGCGTCGACGCGCTCCTCGAGCGCGAGGGCTTCACGGGCTTGTTCGCGACCATCCAGACGGCTGATGACAACCCTTCCAAACCGCATCCGTCGATGATCGAGCGGGCGATCGCAGAGACTGCTGCTGAGCCTGCGCGCACCGTCATGATCGGGGACACCACGTTCGATATCGAGATGGCCCGGCGCGCCGGGGTGACGGCCGTCGGCGTCGAATGGGGCTATCATTCGTCGGCTGCGCTGATTGCCGCCGGTGCGCACGTCCTCGTCAGCGAGTTCGCCGGGCTCGTGGAAAGCGTGGATCGCCTGTTGCCAGAGCCAGAGGCTGCCGCGTGACGGCCGATGGAACGTCGGGCGCTCCGGGCAGCGGCGCGGAGGCGGGAGCGAGGGCGGCTGCGACCGGCATGAAGCGCTTCTATACGGCTGCTGCTGCGGGCGGCCTGCCTGATGGCGGCTTTGCGATCCTGCTCGATGGGCGGCAGGTGCGCACGCCGGCCCGCTCGGTGCTCCGCCTCGACAGCAAAGCGCTCGCGGCTGCGATCGCCGAAGAATGGCAGAGGCAGGGTGAGTTCGTGGTCCCGGCCTCGATGCCGCTGACGAAGCTCGCCAACACGGCCCTCGACGGCGTCGTCGGCAAGGAGGCGGCGGTGGCGGCCGATATCGCCGCCTTCGCCGGTTCCGATCTCGTGTGCTACCGGGCGGAGCATCCCGCCGAACTCGTCGCCGACCAGGCCGCCTACTGGGACCCGGCCCTGGCCTGGGCCGAGGAGGAACTCGGCGTGCTGCTCGTGACGACGAAGGGCGTCATGCCGGTTGCCCAGAGTGCGGCCTCGATCGCAGCGATGCGGCAGGCACTGTCCAGGTGCGATGCCTTGGAGCTCGTCGCGCTGCATGTCATGACCACGCTTACGGGCTCGGCGGTCCTGGCCATGGCGGTGGCGGCTGGCCGCTTCGGCGTCGCCGATGCCTGGGCGGCCGCGCATGTCGACGAGGATCACCAGATCCGTCATTGGGGCGAGGACACCGAGGCAGCCGAGCGCCGTGAGCGCCGCTGGCAGGAGATGCAGGCGGCGCACCGGTTTCTGGTACTGCATAAGCAAGTCTGACCGGCGTTGCCGGGTCGAGTGGGCTTTGTTGGCTGGGTGCGCGCAGTGGGCTGGTCGGGGGCTGGTGGTCTTACGGCTGATTAACGGCTGCCGGCATAGGCTGCCTCACTACAATGGCCGTACGCACGTGCTCCGGCCCCGACATTTGCTTCCCCTCACCGAGCCCTCGCGAGCAAATGTCGGGGCCAAGTGGAGCACGAGTAACTCTATGATCCTCGTGTTGCTTGTGGATCTGACGCTTGGTTCCGCGTCTGGCAGCAACTGGGGACCAAGCGTCAGATACGCAACACCAGTGTGCACCCATGCCGCTCACCATCCGCCGCCCTGATGCTGCGCGCCGCGACCGCTTCGTGCGCGCCGTTGCGCAGGGCCAGCGCCTGTTCGTCGTTTCGGGTGCCGAGGGGCTGGCGCGCGCGCCGTGCAAGAAGTTTCCCGGTCGCGAGACCACTTTCGTCTGGTCTGAGCGCGCAGAGGCGGAGCGGTGGGCGTCAGTGGTCGCCGACCAGCCGCGTGTCAAGGAGATCGCCCTGGCGGAGGTCTTGTCGGATCTGCTGCCGGGCCTCGAGCGCGCTCGCCGTGCCGTCGGATCGGATTGGACCACCGACGATGTCGAGCCCGAGGACGAGCCGGCCGAACTCGCGCAGCGTCTTCGCCTCGCGGTGGTCGATCGCTTCATCGCGCGCGTGATCGCCGGCGGCCGGCTGTTCGTCCTCGAGGATGGCAGCGGGCTAGCGCTCGTCGTTTCCTCCCGCAGTGTTGGCGGCGGTGGCGGTGGCTGTGTTTGTGTCGGTGGGCTCGTGCTGCCCTGCTGGGCGGACCGCGATACGGCCGAGCAGCGCCTCGTCGGCCCGTTCGCGGAGATGTTCGTCACCGACGTTTCGCTCCAGCGTTTCGAGACCACCATCGTGCCGTGGCTCGCCGAACGGGGCCACGCCCTCTGCCCCGAGCACGACTTCGTCGCCGGGGGGCTCGAAATCTCGGGTGCCGACCTGCTGCGGCGCTTGCAGAGGCCAGTGCGCGCCGTCTGAGCAGGCTGTTTCCGGCCGGTCGATCAGAGACGGGATGAGCTGAAACGCCAAGCCCTTCGTCCGATTGCGGCGTTTGCGGCTGGAATGCACCGTGCTATGTCGGCCGGTCTGCGCCAGCCGCCTGGCTTGCGGCGCGAAGTCCTGCCGCCACGGAAAGAGGTTCGCCACCATGAAAGCCGTCATCGAGGAGCTCGAGAAGCGACGCGCCAATGCCCGCCTCGGCGGTGGCGAGAAGCGCATCGAGGCGCAACATGCGCGCGGCAAGCTGACAGCGCGCGAGCGCATCGAACTGCTCATGGACGCCGGCTCGTTCGAGGAGTTCGACATGTACGTCGAGCACCGCTGCACCGAGTTCGGCATGGAGAAGTCGAAGATCCCCGGAGATGGTGTCGTCACCGGCTGGGGCACCATCAACGGCCGTGTCGTCTACGTATTCGCCAAGGACTTCACCGTGTTCGGCGGCTCACTGTCGGAGACGCATGCCAGGAAGATCCAGAAGATCCAGGACATGGCGCTGAAGAACCGGGCGCCGATCATCGGGCTGTTCGACGCGGGCGGCGCGCGCATCCAGGAGGGTGTCGATGCGCTCGGCGGGTACGGCGAGGTGTTCCAGCGCAACGTGCTCGCTTCCGGCGTCATCCCGCAGATTTCCGTGATCATGGGGCCGTGCGCTGGCGGCGACGTCTATTCGCCGGCGATGACCGACTTCATCTTCATGGTGCGCGATACGAGCTACATGTTCGTCACTGGCCCCGACGTCGTGAAGACGGTGACGAACGAGACGGTGACGGCGGAGGAACTCGGCGGGGCCAAGGTGCATACGACCAAGTCGTCGATCGCCGACAAAGCCTACGACAACGACGTCGAGGCGCTGCTGCAGATGCGCCGGCTCATGGATTTCCTGCCGTCGAACAACAAGGATGGCGTGCCGGAGCTGCCGACACGGGACGTATCGAGCCGGGTCGAGGTCTCGCTCGATACGCTCATTCCCGATAATCCCAACACGCCCTACGACATCAAGGAACTGATCGGCAAGGTCGTCGACGAGGGAGACTTCTTCGAGATTCAGGAGGCCTACGCGCGCAACATCGTGACGGGGTTTGCGCGCATGGAGGGCCGCACGGTCGGCATCGTGGCCAACCAGCCGATGGTGCTCGCCGGCGTGCTCGACAGCGATGCCTCGCGCAAGGCCGCCCGCTTCGTGCGCTTCTGCGATTGCTTCGAAATCCCCATCCTGACCTTCGTCGACGTCCCGGGCTTCCTGCCGGGCACGGCGCAGGAGTACGGCGGACTCATCAAGCACGGCGCAAAGCTGCTGTTCGCCTTCGCTGAGGCGACGGTGCCGAAGATCACGGTCATCACGCGCAAGGCATATGGCGGCGCCTACGACGTGATGAGCTCAAAGCACATCCGCGGCGACGTCAATTACGCCTGGCCGTCGGCCGAGATCGCCGTGATGGGGGCGAAAGGCGCTGCCGAAATCCTCTATCGCGCCGACCTCGGCGACGCGGCCAAGATCAAGATACGCATCGACGAGTATCAGGCGCGCTTCGCCAACCCCTTCGTCGCCGCCGAGCGGGGTTACATCGACGAGGTCATCCTGCCGCGCAATACGCGCATCCGCATCTGCCGCGCACTCAACATGCTGCGCAACAAGAAGGTCGAGAACCCCTGGAAGAAGCACGATAATATTCCGCTTTAGGGGGTGCGGATGGCGGACGTCGATGCGCTAAAAAAGACGTTTGACTCGGAATACTCCCGAGCGGAGGCGTTTCTCGCGCGCTTTGTCGAGCAGCTAGAAGAATTGTTTTCCAGTCGCGCAATATCTCTCGCAGTACCAATAGAGCGCCGCATCAAAGGATGGAGGTCTTGCCAAGATAAGATCGAAAGGGATCAAATCGCAATTAGCAACATCTTAGAGCTTGATGATTTTATCGGCGTGCGTGTGATACTGCTATTCAAGCGAGATCTTGACGCTGCAATTGAGATAATTGGGCAATCACTGTCGGTGCGGTCGATAGAAGACAAGGCGAGCGATCTGGGAGTAGATGTTTTTGGCTACCAGTCGCATCACTTTATCGTTGCCTTGCCGGCTGATTGGCTTGCGTTACCCACATTATCAAAGTTTAGAGACATAAAAGTAGAGCTTCAGGTGCGGACGGCTGCGCAACATATTTGGGCCGCCGCTTCTCACGTTCTTCAATACAAAAACGAGGCTTCGGTGCCGTCGCATATTCGGAGGTCAATTAGTAGAGTTTCCGCGTTGCTCGAAACTGTCGATCTTGAGTTTGATCGAGTCCTTCAATCCAAAGCTGAATACACAAGCGGACAATCGATCGATCGGAATGAGGAAACGTTGAACGTCGATTCGTTGAGAAGGGTATTGGACGAGCTTCTTCCTCCCGCTAATAAATCGGCTTCGGATGAATACGATCTTGACAAATTGTTGGACGAATTGAGGGAGCGGGATATAACGACAGTTGCCGATATCAAAAAACTTTTCGATAGAAATTTGGGCGGCGTGTTAGCGAGTGACGCTAAGATTGCGCGCGCCGGAAAAAGTTCATTGGAAGATATGAACGACTTCGATGATTCCTTTTCTTTTGCTTTTAACGGAAGACGCTACAGACTGGACGATCCTGATAGGCTTAAACAGGGGGTATATTGGTCTCACATCGGATTGGTTAGGCAAATGCTGAATGCCTAATGGGTGCTGCTAACTGTGTAGTTCAGTGTGTGCTCCAGTCCTCGAGCTTCAAGCCATCGACGCGCGCGAACTCGGTGGTGGTTGCGGTGACGAGAGTCGCGCCGTGGCGAAGGGCCTGGCCGGCGATTAGGATGTCGTAAGGTCCGATCGGCGTGCCCGCGGCGGCGAGTTGCGCTCGGAGCTCACCGGCGTGCTTGGCGTCATTCTCGTCGA
>JANRIT010000016.1:0-66566 GCA_033764645.1 Hyphomicrobiaceae bacterium | reverse complement strand
CGCGAACGAAGGCGTGCGCAATGGCGGCGCCAATGCCGCGCGCAGCGCCCGTAACGTGAGCAATCTTTCCATGAAGCCGCGCGGTGGTCATGATGCTGTTTCGCAGGAATGGTCCCATGCGACTGACGTAGCACGTTGGCTGCGCAATCTCATGCCAGCAGCGTCTTCACCATGGCCCCGGCCGGGGTCCGCCGGGTCGCTGGCCGCTCACTCTGGGTTACGTTCGAGGATGTTGGCAGCCATCGGGCGTACGCACGATGGCGGACACGACCGCTTCGCCTTGCCGTCGCCAGAAGAGGGGACAGTGAGTTGGCGCACCGGGGAAGATTCGAACTCCCGACCCCCAGATTCGTAGTCTGGTGCTCTATCCAGCTGAGCTACCGGTGCTTGCCGTGGCGGGCCGGTCAGGACCGGCAGCGCCCACACGCGATCGACGGCCCATAAGGAGCGAGGCTATCGCGGAAGCGACCTTCTAGTCGCTCGGCGCGCTCTGCGCAAGTGCAACCGCGTCATCGCCTCGTCGTTGCGCCGCTGCTGCGCGTGGCGGGGCATGTCGCCTGCCGCGCCGCGATCCGCCGTCTCGTCGCGGTGTCTGGCGAACGCACCGCGTCCGGCCGCGCGCTCACAGCGAAGCCACGAACGCGAGCAGCGCCGCGCGGTCGGCCCTGGGCAAGCGCGCATAGCGATCGCGCGCGGCCTCCGCTTCGCCGCCGTGCCACAGGATCGCTTCCTCGACCGAGCGCGCGCGGCCGTCGTGCAGGAAATAAGTGTGGCCGTTGACCGTCTCGGTGAGACCGATGCCCCACAACGGCGGCGTGCGCCATTCCCGTCCGCTGGCGCTGCCTTCGGGCCGCCCGTCGGCGAGGTCGTCGCCCATGTCGTGGAGCAGCAGATCAGTGTAGGGCCAGATGCGCTGGCCGGACAGATGCGGCTGGCCTTCGACCGTCCCGGTGACGTGGCCCGGTACATGGCACGCCGCACACCCCGTCGCGGCGAACACATCGCGGCCGCGCACGACCTCCGGCGTCTCCGCCCCGCGCCGCAGCGGCACGGCGAGGTTCTGCGCGTAGAAGGTGACGAGGTCGAGGAGTTGGTCGCCGACCTCCGGATCGCCGGGGCCCGGCGAGTTGCCGTCTGGGGCGGCGAGGCAGGCCGGCTGGGCCGTGGTGCAATCGCCCCAGGCGACTGGAAACAGCGAGGTGGAGAGACCCATGTCGTTGAGGAAGGCGTCCGCGCTCTGCTGGCGCAGCGTGGGCTGGCCCGCCTTCCAGCCGAAGCGGCCGAGCGCGAGCCGCTTTGCCCCGTGGTCCCAAACTTCGGCGACACGGCCCGATATGCCGTCGCCGTCGCGGTCGTCGGGATCGGCGCGGGCGCGGATGTCGGCCTCGGGTATGGCCTCGATGAGGCCGAGGCCGATCATTGGCGGGGCAATGCGCGCGGACAGCATGGCGCCGGGATGAAGGCTACCGTAGGCAGGATCGGCGATGCTCAGGTGCGGCCGGCGCAAGTGGACGACGGTGCCGTCGGGAAACGTGAACGGCTCCTCGACATACGTGATCGCGACCCGGCCCTCGGCAGCGAAACCCTGGATCGCGAACGTTTGGAGCTGGCCGCCGTAAGTCGGCTCGGGCAGCGCTGCGATATCGCCTGCGGCGAGCCGGGCGATCTCCTGCGGCGTGCCGGGCGGCACGGACAGCCGCACGACCATCGACACCGCGCTCTCACCGGGCTCGGGCGGCCGGCCGCGACCGTCCTTCAGGTGGCAGTTCTGGCAGCCGCGCGCGTTGTAGAGCGGGCCGAGCCCGTCGGACGATTTCGTCGAGGCCGGGGCGGAGACCCACAGCTTGCGGAACACCGCGTTGCCCAGCTTGAAGCGTGCCTCGCCCGACAAGCCGATGCCGTGGGACGCGCGCGAGAAGGCGTCGCGGCTGTCGACGGAGCCGCGCGTCGTCGCCGTGCCGCCGGGCAGCAACTCGCTCGCGTCGGCGACGCGCTGGCGGACTGGCCCGGCCGATCCAGCGCCATCGGCCTGGTGCAACGTGCCCGCCGCGACGACCAGGCCAGCGGCCAGCGCCGCGCCCGCCGCCAGTCGCGCGGAGCCGTTGGGCGGGCTTCGCCGGCCGTGCCTCATCCACGGTCTCCGCCGACCTTATCGGGCGCATCGAGGCTGTCTGAGCCCTCGAAAGTGACGCCGCCGACGCCGAGCACGACCATCGCCCGCTCGAACTCCTTGGCGAGACGCACGAGCGCGTCAATGGCCGCCTGCACCGTGGCGTTGCCCTCGGCATTGCCCTGCCCGATCATCTGGTCATAGCGTTCGACCGTCTCGGCGCGCGTCCTGATCGCGGTCATCCGGGCGAGGGCATCATCGAGGGCCCGGCGCACGGCGGCATCGGTCTCTTGTGCTTTCGCCGCGACGAGGGCCGACAAGGATGCTCCCGACACCGTCGAACCGTCGGGGCGGACGTAGCGCCCGAGGTACACGTTGGCGAGCGCCAGCGTGTTATTGTAGTGAGAGTTGTGGGTGTTGTCGGAGAAGCAGTCGTGCTCCTCCTCAGGGTCGTGCAGCAGGAGGCCAAGTTTCATGCGCTCGCCGGCGAGCTCGCCATAGGCGAGACTGCCGAGGCCGCTGAACATCATCATGTAGCCCTTGTCGCCTTGTGCCTCCGTCACGGCGGCGCGGGCGGCACCACCCGCCCCCCACTGATCGGCCATATGCGAGAGGTCGTCGATGAGCAGGCTCGTCGCCGCCTCGAGGTAGGCGATGCGGCGGGCGCAGTTGCCGCCGGTGCAGGCCTCGACGTCGAAGTCGCTGGCCGGACGGGTGCCGGCGCCGGGGCCCGTGCCGTTGAGATCCTGCCCCCACAGCAGGAATTCGATGGCGTGGTAGCCCGTCGCCACGTTGGCCTCGACGCCGCCGGCCTCCTGCAGCTTGTCGGCGATGAGGTCCTTGGTGATGGTAGTGGCGTCGATCGTCTCGCCGCCGATCTTCAGCGTCGGATTGGCGATGACGTTGGCGGCGTAGAACTCGTTCTCCGGCGCCTCGGTGCCGTACTCGGTCGAGACGTAGTCGATGAGGCCCTCGTCGAGCGGCCAGGCGTTCACCCTGCCTTCCCAGTCGTCGACGATCCTGTTGCCGAAGCGGTAGACCTCGGTCTGCTGGTAGGGGACGCGGGCGGCGATCCAGGCCTGCCGCGCCGCCGCGAGCGTGGCCTCGCTCGGCGTCGCAACGAGGCGCGCGATCGCCGCTTCCAGCGCCTTGGCGCCCGCGAGGCTGTCGGCGTAGCCGGCGGCTGCGATATCGGCGTATGTGGCGAGCACGCCTGCGTCGGACTTGGCGAGGGACGGCGATGCGGTGGCGGCCAGGACGAAGCCTGTCATGGCAATGAACGCGATGGGCGATCGTCCACGTCGTGTCGTCAATCGATGCGGCCTCATGTGAACCTCGAAGCTCGATGCGCTCAGCGCGTCGTTGCTGAACTCGCGCGTTGCCGGGCGGGCGATTGGCAAGCGGGCGCGCAAGTTCTATACTGCGCGCGTCATGATAGTAAACGCCGCGTGGCGTGGTGCGGGAAGGCGGGAGCCGGTTCGCTGAGCTGCCGGTTCGGCCTCCTGGCCTAGTTTGTTTCGCCACGAGATAAAGTACTCGTTGCGTCGCTGGCGCAAGCCGCGAACAATGCAGCGAAGTTGGGAGTTGCTCCCGCGGCCCGCCAGGATGATCTGGCAGGGCCGGCCGGGTCGACGTCAGGCAGGGACACGCAATGCGCCTCAACAAGACGACGACGCATGCCATTCGCATCCTCACGACCTGCGCGACGATCGAGACGGAGTATATCAAGGTCGCCGAGCTCTCGGCGCGGCTCGACCTGACGCCTCAGAACACTTTCAAGCTCGTGCACCTGCTGTCGCGGGCAGGGTTCATCCGGGCCATGCGCGGGCGCCGTGGCGGGGTTGCGCTGGCGCGGCCAGCCGCCGACATTCGTGTCGGCGAGGTGGTGCGCGCTATGGAGACACTGTTCCAGGAGGAGCAGAGCACCGCCGTCGCCGAGGCGGTGCCGGGCGAGGCGGGCCTGTCGCTGTTCGACGAGGCGCTGGAAGCCTTCATCAAGGTCCTCAATCAGAACTCGATCGCCGATCTGGCTGGCGCGCATGTTGCCGGCAGCACTGCGGCCGATGGGGCGACGCGGGCTGGTGGGCGCAAGCCGAAATCGGCGACGAGCGCCAAATCGGGAGGCTCGATGGCCGCTGGGCGGGCTTCGGCGGGCCGAGCGAACCAGCATTGAGCGAGCACTGAAAGGGCATCTGCTGCCGACGCTCGATCCGCCTCAGCCGCGTTCACTGGAAGCCTTCTATTCTGGAATAATTCCAGAAGCATAGCGGACCGCGAAAAGGTGCGACGCGGCACGTTTTCGAGTTGACTTTGCCGGGCAGGAGAGTGTTTGCTTACCGCCGGGATACAAGAATTCTCACGTCCGATGTCGGGGCCTTGAACCTCTTCGATTGGAGCAGACGATGACCAAGACCATGCGTCCCGTGTTCGGCACGGGAGCTGCGGGCCAAGCGCTCGCGCGAGCCGAGGCGGGCGGAACGTCCTCGCCATCCGCTGGCGCCACACGCGCCAGTCCACCTGAACTCCTCGTCGGCTACGGTTTTCGGGGCTGGATCGCCGGCTACCAGACCGGCGACGTCGGCTGCTGGGAGAAGGTGTGGCGGCTCTACGCCAGCCATCTTGGGGCGGACCGCGCGGAGCTCGCCGTCGGCAGCCTCGCGGCATGGGCCAAATCCGTGAACGCTGCCTGCCGGTCGCCGTTGCGCGTGCGTCCGCTCGATGCGTGCGGCTTCTGCCGCGACGAGTGCCTCGCCATATCGATGGTGGCCGCCAGCCAGCACGACACCTGTCCGGCCATGCGGGCCTGCGCCTACGCGCTGATCGACAGCTCGCTCGTCGATGATGTTCTCCATCAAGCCGAGACGTATGCCGTGATGATGCGCAGCATCGATCAGGTCGTGCCGCCGACGTGGATCGTCAACGCCAACGCGTTCGTCGATCCTGCCGCGTCCTATCCGCATTGATGGGGGCCACTGCGTGCTGATCTGCTCCTGCGCCGTCGTCTCGGATGCCGACATCGAACTGGCGCTGCTCGAAATCATGATCCGCGAGGATGCGCCCCTGCCCACGCCAGGCGTGGTCTGGCGACACCTCACAAAAAAGATGGACTGCTGCGGCTGCGCGCCGCTCGCGGTCGAGACGATCTACGCGAAGCTCGAGGCGCTGGAGGCGAAGGGCCTCATCTGTCCATGCGCCTGCGCCAACGTCATGAATCGCATGCGCCGGCCGGCGTCTCCAGCACAACCCGCCGCACCCGCCGAGCGCCGTCCGCTGCCCGTCGCGGTATGAGCCGAGGCGCGTCGAACGGTCATGGACGGCGGCTGCCCATCGTTCTAGACAAGTGTCGTCTGGAAGCGATGGAGGGCCTGACGTGAAGGGCGACAAAGAGGTCATCAAGGTATTGAACGAGGCGCTGAAACTCGAACTTGGCGCCGTCAATCAGTACTGGCTGCACTACCGGCTGCTCGACGACTGGGGCTTCGCCAAGCTCGCCAAGAAGGAGCGCAAGGAGTCGATCGAGGAGATGGAGCACGCCGACAAGATCATCGCGCGCATCATCTTCCTGGAGGGCCATCCGAACCTCCAGCACGTCGCCCCGCTGATGATCGGCCAGAACATTCAGGAAGTCCTCGAGTGCGACCTCAAGGGCGAGTACATCGCCAAGGAGCACTACATGAAGGGCCGCGCGCTGTGCCGCGAGAAGGAAGACTATGTGTCGATGGAGCTGTTCCAGGAACTCCTCGAGGACGAGGAAGGCCACATCGATTTCCTCGAGACACAGCTCGAGCTTCTGAAGAAGATCGGCGTCGAGAACTACGGCCAGTTGAACGCCGCCTCAGCCGACGAGGTCGAGGGGCACTGAGGCCGTGAAGGGTTCAGGCAGCCGAAGGCTCACCGCGTGGACGGCGGCGGCGTTGGTGGCGGTCAGCTCCGGCGTCGTCTGGACCGGCTCAGCGCCCGCCGTGATGGCGGCAGACGGCGCCCGCGAGATGCCCGCAGGTGCCCTCGAGCGTGCTGCGCCGAGCCATGCCGCGATGGTCGACCGGGCGATCCGCGACGTCGTGCTGCCGAGGGTCGGTGCGTTTAGAGCGCGAGCCGACAGGCTGGCTGATGTCACCGCGGCGTGGTGCGATGGGCCCGGCGCATCGGCAGCGACTGCCCCACCCGCCGACCCTCCCGCCGAGGTCGTCGATGCCTTCCGGGCGGCGGCCACCGAATGGGCCGGCATCGAATACCTGCGCTTTGGTCCCTTACGCGACGCCAACCGCGTGCCGCGCATCTCGTTCTGGCCGGACCCGCGCGGCGTCGTGCGGCGGCAGGTCGCCAAGGCGCTGGCCGACCGGGACGCCGACCTCGTCGCGGATGGCGGGATCGCGCGCCAGTCGGCGGCCGTGCAGGGCCTGCCAGCCATCGAGGTGCTGCTCGATGCGCCGGCCGATGTGACATCAGATGCTAACGGCTACCGGTGCCGGCTCGTTGCGGCCATGGCAGCCAACGTGGCGAAGCTGGCCGGCGAGGTCGACGTGGGCTGGCGCAGCGCGGACGGCTGGGCTCATCGGATGCGCACCGCCGGCCCTGGCAACGCCGCTTACCACACCGATGCCGAGGCGGCGGCCGAACTCCTGAAGGCGCTGCTCGCCGGCTTGCAGATCGTCGGCGAGCAGGAGATCACGCCGTGGATCGATGCCGCGCAGAAGCGGCGCGCCTGGGCCGGGCTGCCGTTCGAGCGGTCGGGTCTGTCGCAGGCGTACGTTGCCTCCGCGGTCGCCTCGCTGCGCGAACTGCATCAGGCGCTCAGGCTCGATGCGGTTGCCCGCAAACTCGGGGCCGACGGGCAGAGCTGGATCGTCGGCTGGCTCGACAACGCCTACGGCACGCTGACGCGGGACAGCGCGGCGCTGCGCCTGCCGGCCGTGCTCGCCGCCGAGGAGGCTGCCGACATCGATCACTTGCGGCGCGTCAAATTCTACAGCAACGGCCTGCGCCAGATCATCGGGCGGCAGATCGCACCGGGCGCCAACCTTCTCATCGGGTTCAACGACCTCGATGGCGATTGATCGCAGAACGCTGCTTGGTCTGGCCGCCGCTGGCGTCGCCATCGGGCCGGCCCGGCTCGTCGCTGGCACAGTGCCGGGGGAAGGCGAGGACCCGGCGCCTGCCGAGCGCTATGCCTCCGCGGCCCGGCTGCCCGACGGCAGCTATGGCGTCATCGTCTTTTCTGCGCGCGGCGAGGTCGAGCGCTCGTTCCCGCTGTCGGCGCGCGGCCACGACATCGTGCAATCCCATGACGGCCGCCGCCTCGTCGTGTTCGCGCGCCGGCCGGGCACGTTCGCGGTCGTCATCGACCTCGCCAACCGCGAAGCGCCGGTCGTCATCTCAGCGCGCGCCGACCGCCATTTCTACGGGCACGGCCTGTTCTCCCCGGACGACCGCCTGCTCTATGCGACCGAGAACGACTTCGATGGCGCGCGCGGCGTGCTCGGTGTCTACGATATGGCCGGCGGCTTTCAGCGAATCGGTGAACTGCCGACACACGGCGTCGGCCCGCACGACCTGACACTGCTCGCCGATGGGCGAACGCTGTGCGTTGCGAACGGCGGCATCGAAACCCACCCGGACTCTGGCCGCGCCAAGCTCAACCTCGACAGCATGCGGCCCTCGCTCGCCTTCATCGACCGGCACAGCGGGGATCTCGTCGCGTGCCATGAGCTGATCGCAGAGCTTGCCGCGCTATCGATCCGCCATCTCGCGGCGGACGCGGAGGGTCGCATCTGGTTCGGCGGCCAGTGGCAGGGCCGGGTCGACCTGTCGCCGACGCTGATCGGTCGCGCCGGGCCCGACCAACCCATCGCTTTGCTCGACCCGCTCGCCGACTTCGGGCCGCAGCTCAACGGCTACGTCGGCTCGGTCGCCACCAGCGCCGATGGCCGGATACTCGCCGCCTCGTCGCCGCGCGCCGGCCGCACGGTGCTGATCGACACGGCGTCGGGTCGGCTCGTCGGACGCTTCGACATGGCCGATTGCTGCGGCGTGGCGCCGGCTGGAGCGCGCGAGATCGCGGTCAGCTCAGGGCTCGGTGACGTGGCGATCGTCGACAGGGCCGCGCAGAGCGCTCCGCGCCTGACGTGGCCCGGCACGGCCTTCGACAACCATCTGCTGCGCCTCGCCTGAGGCTCTGGCGGCCGAGCCACCGGTAGCTCGACGCGCCGTCCACAGCTCTTGCCCGCGCCCCGATCAGCACTCCGGCCGCCAGATGCTAGTGTCTGGCTCGGTTCGATTCGTGTGGCAGGCGTCGTTGGTCGCGTTTGGAGCGGGAGACGAGAAGAGCCATGGACACGAGCGCGCGCACCATCGATGCCGAGGCCGAAGCGGCGGCCAATGACGCCGCGCGCGAGGCTCGCGCAGAGGTCTACGACAAGGCCGGCCCGCCGCCCGCCGCCGACGAGAAGCCGAGCCGGCGCACCATCAAGGCCTCGACCTCGAGCGATGGCTGGCATCGCTTCGTCGTCGATATCTGGCTCACCGATCTCAATCCCACGGAGTTCGGCGTCTACAAGCGGCAGCGCAACCGCGCCAAGTCGCGCCAGTTCTCGTCCGACATGGACATCTATGCCGAGGTCATCGAGAACGGCGAGCGCACCGGCCTCATCGGCTACCGCAAGGACGCCTGGCGTGATGCGACCGGCATGGATCGCCGGCTCGTGTTCAAGCTGTTCACGCCCTCGCTCGGCTGGCGCGCGACGATGGACCTGATGGTCGGCCGCTCGCTGCAGCTCACCATGGGTGCGCGCGGCACGCCGGTGACCGCCTACTCCATCAACACCAACGAGGACGACCTCATCATCTACCTCGAGCGCTCGGCGCTGAAGTGGCCGTTCCTGCCGGAGAACTTCTCGTTCTTCATTATTCGCGACGGCAAGCCGAAGTTTTACCGGCTGCGGCGCGCCTTCATCACCGTGACCGGCGACTACACCCTCTATGACGACCACAACGAGGCCATCGGGCATATCGACGGCAAGCTGTTCACGGTCGCCGGCTGCTGGCACGGCGCGCTGCGCGAAGACCACATGGACAAGAAGCTGTTGACGACCCTCAAGCTCTTCGCGGGGCTCGTCATCTTCAACCGGCAGTCGCGCTGGCACATGTGGCGCCTGTGGCAGGGCGTTGTCGCCGGCGATATCGCGCCGGACCTCGATCGCCAGGAAGCCGATCTCTACAAGAACCCGCGCCGCGTGCGGTAAATCCCCTTTCCTGGTGGGCACGGCGGGCTGGCACGGGACCCGTCGGGGCTTGCCGCACCCCAAACCGCCGCAGCGGGCCGTCTGGCGGGCGGCGTGGCGATGTGCTAGCTCACGCGCACATTTTTGCGCTGCAACAGCGCCTGCCGCCGCGTCACCGTGCCCGCCGCCGATCGCGGCCGGAGCGTGAGCCCGGGGGCGCGGCCGCCAACCCCGAGACCTCAATGAAGCTCAGAAACATCGCGATCATCGCCCACGTCGACCATGGCAAGACGACGCTGGTCGATGAACTCCTGAAACAGTCCGGCGCCTTCCGCGACAACCAGAAGGTCGCGGAACGGGCCATGGATTCCAACGATCTCGAGCGGGAGCGGGGCATCACCATCCTCGCCAAGTGCACGAGCGTCGTGTGGAAGGACACGCGCATCAACATCGTCGACACGCCGGGCCACGCCGATTTCGGCGGCGAGGTCGAGCGCATCCTCAACATGGTCGATGGGGCGATCGTGTTGGTCGATGCGTCGGAGGGACCACTGCCGCAGACCAAGTTCGTCGTCTCGAAAGCCCTCAAGCAGGGCATCCGGCCGATCGTCTGCATCAACAAGATCGACCGGCCCGACGAGCGGCACCAGGAAGTGCTGAACGACATCTTCGACCTGTTCGCCAACTGCGACGCGAGCGACGAGCAGCTCGACTTTCCTGTCCTTTACGGCTCGGGCCGCAACGGCTGGATGGCGCTGTCGCCGGAGGGGCCGCAGGAAAGCCTCGCGCCGATGTTCGACCTCATCGTCAGCCATGTGCCGCCGCCGACGGTGGTCGAGGGGCCGACGCGCATCCTCGCCACGACGCTCGAGGCCGACAGCTTTCTCGGCCGCATCCTGACGGGGCGCATCACGTCGGGCACCATCAAGCCCAACATGCAGCTCAAGGCCCTGCGTCACGACGGGTCGCTCGTCGAGAACTTCCGCGTCACGAAGGTGCTCGCTTTCCGGGGCCTCGAACGCACGGCCGTCGATCTGGCGGAGGCCGGCGATATCGTCGCCATCGCCGGCATGACGGATGCAACCGTCGCCGACACGCTGTGCGATCCCACCGTGACCGAGCCGATCCGCGCCCAGCCGATCGATCCGCCGACGCTGTCGATGATGTTTCGCATCAACGACGGTCCGTTCGCGGGCCAGGAGGGCGACAAGGTGCAAAGTCGCGTCATCCGCGACCGGCTCATGAAGGAATCGGAGCGCAACATCGCCATCCGCATCTCCGAGCCCGAGGAGAAGGACGCCTACCTCGTGTCGGGCCGCGGCGAACTCCAACTCGCCATCCTGATCGAGAACATGCGCCGCGAGGGCTTCGAGCTCACCGTGTCACGGCCGCGCGTCGTGTTCACCACCGACCCGGAGACCGGGGCGCGGCTAGAGCCCGTCGAGGAAGTGATCATCGACGTGGACGAGGAGCACACGGGCGCCGTCGTCCAGAAGCTCTCCGAGCGCAAGGGCGAGATGATCGAGATGCGGCCTTCGGGTGGCGGGCGCACGCGCATGGTGTTCTATGCGCCGACGCGCGGTCTGCTCGGCTATCAGTCCGAACTGCTGTCGGACACGCGCGGCACCGCCGTCATGAACCGTATCTTCCACGCCTACGTGCCCTACAAGGGCGAGATAGCCGGACGGCGCAACGGCGTGCTCATTTCCAACGCGGTCGGCGAAGCGACCGCCTACTCTCTGTTCTACCTGCAGGACCGCGGCCCCTCGTTCATCACGCCGCAGACGCGCGTCTACGAGGGCATGATCATCGGCCAGCACACGCGCGAGAACGATCTCGTCGTCAATGTCATCGAAGGCAAGAAGCTGACCAACGTGCGGGCCTCCGGCAAAGACGACGCGCTCACGCTGTCACCGCCGATCAAGCTCTCGCTGGAGCGGGCCATGAGCTACATCATGGACGACGAACTCGTCGAGGTGACGCCCGAGAGCATCCGGCTCCGTAAGCGCTGGCTCGATCCCAACGAGCGCAAGCGCCAGGAGCGCAAGCGCGAGGCCGAAGTGGCGGCGGCAAAGGCGGGATGAACCGCTTTGTCGCGGCCGCCGACCGCAAGGGTCGACGGCTCGCAATGGTCCTTCCTGTCAGCGGTCCGTTCCGTCAGCGCTTCATCGACAGAAGTGCGGTGCCGCCGCCGCCTGCCAGGGACGCGGTCAGCGAGTTGCCGCGCACCGTGATGCGCACGATGCCCACGATGTTGAAGTCGGGATTACGGAAGCTGCCGGCGTAGGTATTGCCGCCGGTCGAACGCACGCGCGCAGCTTGCTCGACACGCGCCGACGGCGTTGCGCAGACCGCGCTCATGGAGAAGCTGCGCGGGCCGTAGGGCTCGAAGCGCGCTTTGCAGCGCGCCTTTTCGGTCTGCCCGCTGGGCAGGGTGACGGTGCCGCCGCCGGTCCAGTTGCCGGAGAGTTCGCCCTTCGGCGCGGCGGCGACATCGCCAGCGAGGAGGCTTGCCGCCAGGACGATACCTGCCGCGGATGCGAGAGAGCGGGTGGTCATGGTGCACGTGTCCTTATCCATTGGAGGCGCCCCGCCGGGCGCTGTCGCGGCGGCCGCATCCGGCCATTCTCGCGCGCGCTCCTACCTGAGAGGGAATTAGCATCTTTACGCAGCAGCGGTAGGGCAGCGACCGGCAGCAGACAGCAAGTACACGCGCAAGTGATGCGCGACCGGCACGGCCGACTCACAGCAACGACTGATGTCGGAAGTATACTGCTTCGCTAGGTCGCGTCGTGGTCCGGCGTTGCGGGTATCCCCAGGCGTCGCGGCTGAACCGGGCGGCGCCGGAGCGCGCGGGTTTTGACATTATCGCTCACCTGCGCGTAGCTCGGCGGGCCGGCCACGTGGCCGGACGTATCGCGGAGCCTTGCGTCGATGGACCCTGCGAAATCACCCGTCACCGTGCCGGCGGGCTGGCCTCGGGACCTGACGCCGACCGACGCCTACATGCGCGCGCTTGCCTACGTGAAGGACGAGACCGGCAATCTGTTCGTCACCGGCCGGGCCGGCACGGGCAAATCGACCCTGCTGCGACTCATCCGCGATGTGGCCGGCGACGACATGGTCGTCGTTGCGCCGACGGGGCTTGCCGCCGTCAATGTCGGCGGCCAGACGATCCATTCCTTTTTCGGACTACCGCCCCGCCTCATCCGCAGCGACGACATCCGCCGCAGCCGCAACGGGCGGGTCATGCGGCGCTTGCGGCATCTCGTCATCGACGAGGTGTCGATGGTGCGCTCGGACCTGATGTGGGCGATCGACCAGTCGCTGCGCATCAACAGAGGGCGTCCGCGCGAGCCATTCGGCGGCTGCAGGCTTTTGATGTTCGGCGATCTGCATCAGTTGCCGCCGGTCGTGCAGGAGGCGGAGGTTGCCGAGCATCTCGAGACGCAGTTCGGCGGGCCGTACTTTTTTTCGGTGCCTGGCTTGAGCGAAGGGCCGGGAACCGCGCTCGTCGAATTGACCGAGGTGTTCCGCCAGCGCGATGCGGAGCTGATCGAAGTCCTGAACCGCATCCGCGAGGGCGACGTGACCGACGAGGACCTCGCCAGCCTGAACGCGCGCGTCCATCCCATCCGCACGCTCGGCGAGGGCGACCCCTTCGTCATCCTGACGCCCACCAACATGGCCGCGCAGCGCATCAACATCGCCTACCTCGATGCGCTGCCGGGGCGGGCGCATACGTTCGAGGCCGGCGTGACGGGGGAATTCAGCGCGGCGGCGCACCCGACGGACATGACGCTCGTGCTGAAGACCGGCGCCAAGGTCATCCTGCTGCGCAACGATGCGGACAAGCGCTACGTCAACGGTACCATCGCGCGCGTCACGCGACTGACGGACACGCAGGTGTTCGTCGCGGTCGGCGGCAAGGAGATCGAGATCGAGAAAGTCGCCTGGGAGCAGCGGCGCTATGCGTTCGATCAGGCACGCGAGAAGGTCGTCGAGACCGTCGCGGGGACGTTCACACAGTTTCCGGTGCGGCTCGCCTGGGCGCTCACGATCCACAAGGCGCAGGGCCTCACCCTCGACAACGTCTACATTGACCTTGGGCGCGGAACGTTCGCGCATGGGCAGGCCTACGTAGCGCTGTCGCGCTGCCGGTCGATGGAGGGACTGACGCTGGCCCGCCCGCTGCGGCCGCACGATATCCGCTTCGACCCGGCCGCCTTGGGCTATCGCGACCGGTTCCAGCGCATCTGACCAGAGGCAATCCATTGAATTGACTACAATCTAATTGTGCGCATTTCTTATGGTGCATTTGCGAAGTAGACGATCTGATCACGTTCGGTACATTTCTGAAAATGTCGATCCAGACGGTAGGATTACGCTGTTCGTGCGACGCAAAATGTCGCGACTGCAACCCCACTGTTTCTTGTTGCGTCGCAGCATGACCGCACTATATTGCCCCTCGAGCCGATGAGTTGCGCTGGGTCAAGGCCGTATGCGCCCCGCCGGTCTCACAAAAATAAACATACCGACGTGACCCAACCGCGGCCGTTGCCGCATCTTCCCGTTGCCCAAACAAGAGGACCGTCATGAACGAGCAGTTCACCCGCCAGGCCCAGGACATGTTCGCGGCTGCCAAGGATGCCCGCATTCCTGAGAACTTCCAGGCGTTCGCCGAGGACGCCGTCGCCAAGTCGCGCGATGCGTTCGCCAAGATCACGACGGTCGCCCAGGACAACGCCAAGGCAGTCGAGGAGGTGTTCCTCGCAGCCCAGGCCGGCGCCAAGGCGATCGGTGAGCGCATGCTGCACAACACGGCCGTGAACACGGAAGCTGCTTTCGACGCCGCCCAGGCCATCGCCCGCGCCAAGACGCTGCCCGAGGCGGCGCGTCTCCAGGCCAACTTCTTCCAGCAGCAGTTCGCGGTCGCCGGCGCGCAGACCAAGGAACTGTTCGAGCTTTCGACGAAGGTCGCCCGTCAGACGTTCGAGTCGATGAACTCGGCGGCTGCGAAGAGCTTTGAGCAGATGAAGAAGGCGGGCTGAGGCTCGCTCTCGTCGACACTGTGATGAAGGGGGGCGCGGGCCGGAGGGTTCCGCGCCCCTCCTGTTTTCGGGGTGCTGCGCGACACCTGCATTCTGGCGCTGCGCGGCTCGGGTTCTCGTGCGCATCGAGTCGGCGCCGAGCGACCGGCAAAAGCCTCTTCCAGTCGGACTGCAAGCTCGATTAAGCTTGCCCGCATGATCGGGTTCAGCGCCAACATCGGCGTGCGCGAGGCTGTCGGCGGGGACGCCGAACGGCTCACCGAGATTTGCGCGCAGAGCTGGCGGCTCGCCTATACCGGCATCATCCCGCATCAGAAGCTCAACGAGGTTCTGCGCCGACGCAACGCCGGGTGGTGGCGCTCGTCGATCACGCGCCGCGACGGCCTCATGGTGCTCGAGGCGATGCGCACGGTTGCGGGCTACGTGCAGATCGGCACCGCGCGGCGCGGGGGACGCGGGCGTGGCGAGATCTTCGAGCTCTACATGGCGCCAGATCACCAGGGCGTGGGGCTCGGCGAACTCCTGTTCGAGGCGGCGCGCTGCCGTCTCGACGAGGCCGGCCTCAACGGACTGACCGTCGGCGTGCTCGCCGAGAACAGAATCGCGCGTGGCTTTTACGAGCGGCGCGGAGGCCGGGTTGCGCGCCAGTCCATCGACCATAGCCTGGGCACGCCGCTTCCCAAGGTGCATTACGAGTGGGGCTGATGGCTCGACGCGGGCGCGGCACATGCGGCCCGTTCACCGAGGCACCGCGGACGTGCTGCGGCTTCATGCGCAGTCATCCTGTTACCAAAGCGGCATTGCGGTTGCCGGCCGCGCGGTGCAGTCAAGAGCGCCGCCGCCCAACAGCAGGGCTGCACGACGGCACGGGGAACCGGGGCCGGGCGCGAAATGAGGTCGACGGCGGAAGGCACGCTGCCCAGTGCCGAGGAAATCCCGGCCAACGACGCCCGCCCCGAGCGATCCGAGCCAAGGCAAGAACAAGGGAGGCCAGACCCATGCGTCTCGATGCCATCGCCATCGGCAACAGCCCGCCACACGACATCAATGTCGTCATCGAGGTTCCGCTCGGTGGTGAGCCGATCAAATACGAGATGGACAAGGCGTCCGGTACGCTGTTCGTCGACCGCTTTCTCTACACGCCGATGCACTATCCCGGGAACTACGGCTTCGTTCCCCACACGCTGTCGCCCGACGGCGATCCGATCGACGTGCTCGTGTGCAATACACGGGCGATCTTTCCGGGCGCAGTGATGAACTGCCGGCCGATCGGCGTGCTGATCATGGAAGACGATGGCGGCGGCGACGAGAAGCTGCTCGCGGTCCCCTCGACGAAGCTGACGCGGCGCTACGACCGGGTGAAGTCGTATACCGACCTGCCCGAGATCACGATGCGCCAGATCGAGCACTTCTTCACCCACTACAAGGATCTCGAACCGGGCAAGTGGGTCAAGATCAAGCGCCTCGGCGACGTCGACGAGGCCAAGCAACTCTTGATGGAAGCGGTCGAACGGGCCAAATCGAAGGATTGAGGTCGAGCCTCCGCGTGCCGCCCGTCGCCGATGGCGATGGGGGTGCGGCACTGGACATCGGGGCCAGCCGATCGGGAAGCGTTGCATGAGCGGGGTTCGGATCGCCGTGATGGGCGCGGAAGGCCGCATGGGCCGCGAGCTCGTGCGGACCGTCCATGGCACGGCAGGCGCGATCATGGCGGGGGCCACCGAACGCCCCGGTTCGCCGGTGATCGGGCAGGATGCAGGCGTGCTCGCCGGCCTTCCGTCGCTGGGTGCGGTCGTGTCGGGGGACGTCGAAAGCGTTATCGGCAGCGTCGATGCGATCATCGACTTCACGGCGCCGGCAGCGACCGTGCGCTTCGCCCGCATCGCCGCCGAGCGCGGCATCGTGCACGTCATCGGCACGACTGGACTGTCGCCCGCCGAGGAAGCCGAGATTGCCGCATCTGCCCGCCGCGCCGTCGTCATAAAGGCCGGCAACATGAGCCTCGGGGTCAACCTGTTGACGGCGGTGGTGCAAAAAGTCGCCGCCGCACTCGACGCGGATTTTGATATCGAGATCGTGGAAATGCACCACCGGCACAAGGTCGACGCTCCCTCCGGCACGGCGCTGATGCTGGCGGAGGCGGCGGCCATGGGTCGCGGCATCGCTCTCGGCGAGCATGCCGTCCGGCAGCGTGATGGCCATGCCGGTGCCCGCCGCCGTGGCGACATCGGCATGCAATCGCTGCGTGGCGGGAGTGTCGTTGGGGACCATACCGTGATCTTCGCCGGCGAGGGCGAACGCATCGAGGTCACGCACAAAGCTCAAGACCGCTCGATCTTCGCGCGTGGCGCGGTCAAGGCGGCGATCTGGGGTCACGGCCGGCGGCCGGGGCTCTACTCGATGATGGACGTGCTCGGGCTTTGAGGCGGTCGGCCCTGGCGCTCTCGATGCGCCGAGAACGGTCGGCAACAGGGACAAGGCGGGAATGGACAACGTGCTGGTGCTCGTGCGTCACGGTCAGAGCCAGTGGAACAGGCTCAACATGTTCACCGGCTGGCGCGATCCTGACCTGACCGAACAGGGCATCTCGGAGGCCGAACGCGCCGGGCGCATGCTCAAGGCACAGGGCTTTCACTTCGATATCGCCTATACGAGCCTATTGCGGCGGGCGCAGCGCACACTCGACCTGCTGCTCGACGAGATGGGGCAGAGCGACCTGCCGATCATCCGCGACGTGGCACTCAACGAGCGTGACTACGGGGAGCTGTCGGGCCTCAACAAGGACGAGGCGCGCGATCGCTGGGGCGAGGAGCAGGTGCTGATCTGGCGGCGCAGTTACGATATCGCGCCGCCCGGCGGGGAGAGCCTCAAGGACACCGCCGCCCGCGTGCTGCCGTTCTACAAGACGCGGATCTGGCCCGACATCAAAAATGGCAAGAACGTCGTCGTCACCGCGCACGGCAACTCGATACGCGCTCTCATCATGTATCTCGAGGAGTTGTCGGCCAAGGAGATCCTCGAGCGCGAGGTGTCGACCGGAGCCCCGATGATCTACCGGCTGACGGCTCACGGCCACGTCATGGACCGGCGCGACCTCGTCGCCTGACGGGGCGAAGAGACCGTAGGCGACAGCGGGTAGCGGACGAGATGAATGGCGATCGGTGACCTCGAACCCCCGACGGATGCCCGCGGCGACCGCGATCGCTGGATCGGCGTGTTCATCGGCATCCTCGCCGTCATCCTCGCCATCTGCTCCATGGGCGGCGACAACGCCAGCAAGGAAGCGACCCTCAAGACGATCGCGGCCACCAACACGTGGGCCTTCTTCCAGGCCAAGAACATGCGCCGGCAGGTCGTTCGTGCGCAGATCGAGGCCGTCAACCTCGCGCTCATCACGACGCCGGGGCTCGATGCCGCGGCCAAGGCTTCGCTCGAAAAGACGCTCGCCGCACACGAGCAGACGGCGAAACTCCTGACCAGCGATCCCAAGGGCGGCGAGGGGCTCGACGAGCTGTTCTCGAAGGGCAAGGCGCTCGATGCCGAGCGCGACGCGGCCATGGCGCGCGACCCCTATTTCGACTACGGCCAGGCGCTCCTGCAAATCGCGATCGTGCTGGCCTCGATCGCGATCATCTCGGGCGGGACGGCGCTGCTCGGCATGAGCTTCGTCGTGGGCGTGCTCGGCACGCTGTTCACGCTCAACGGGTATCTGATGCTGGTCGCCATCCCCGGTATCGGCTGACGTCGTCGACGGTGCTCCACGAGACCGCATTGCGCGCAGATGGCGGCTTGTGGCCTGGCATACGAGGCGATAGATCGGTCGGCAGCACAGCAACGAAGCCGTACCGGGGAGCGAAAACGGACATGGCCACGCACAAACTTCTCCTGTTGCCCGGCGACGGCATCGGCGTCGAGATCATGGCCGAGGTCGAGCGCATCATCGCTTTCCTCAACGCCGGGGCCGGCAGCGCGAAGTTCGAGATCGAGCGCGATCTCGTCGGCGGCGCGGCCATCGACGCGCATGGTGTCGCCTTCACCGAAGCGGCCATGGGCCGGGCCCTGGCGGCGGACGCCATCATCTTCGGCGCCGTCGGCGGGCCGAAGTGGGACAACGTTCCCTACGACATCCGGCCGGAGGCTGGCCTTCTGAGGCTGCGCAAGGACCTCGACCTTTTCGCCAACCTCAGGCCGGCGATCTGCTATCCGGCCCTGTCAGAGGCCTCGAGCCTCAAGCGGGAACTCGTCGAGGGGCTCGACATCCTGATCCTGCGCGAACTGACCGGTGGCACGTACTTCGGTGAGCCCAAGGAGATCGTCACGCTCGAGAACGGGCAAAAGCGCGGCGTCGACACGACGGTCTACACCACGTTCGAGATCGAGCGCATCGCCAAGGTCGCTTTCGATCTGGCGAGGAAGCGGCGCAAGCTCGTCCACATGGCCGCGAAGTGGAACGTCATGCGGACCGGCGTGCTGTGGCGGGACGTGACGGTCGCGACGCACAAGTCCTATGCGCCCGACGTCAAGCTCGAGTTGATGCTGGCCGACAACTGCGCGATGCAGCTCATCCGCAATCCGAAGCAGTTCGACGTCGTCGTCACCGACAACCTGTTCGGCGACGTCCTGTCGGACGAAGCGGCGATGATGACCGGGTCGCTCGGCATGCTGCCGTCCGCTTCGCTCGGCGCGCCCGACGCGGCCACGGGCCGCCGCAAGGCGCTCTACGAGCCGGTGCACGGCACGGCTCCCGACATCGCCGGCAAGGGGCTCGCCAACCCCATCGCCATGATCGCGAGCTTCGCCATGGCGCTGCGCTACTCGCTCGACATGGCGGCAGAGGCCGACAAGATCGAGGCGGCGGTCGCGCGCGTGCTCGACAAGGGCCTGCGCACCGGCGACATCATGCAGGACGGCATGAGACAGGTCGGCACCGCCGAAATGGGCACGGCAGTGCTCGATGAGCTGAAGGCGCTGATGGGCTGAGCACGGGTGCGCGAGGCGCGCACCTCAGAACGTGTGGAAAGGCCAGATAGACATGGCCAGCAACCTCTCCACCATCGGTCTCGATACGGGTTCGCCCGATGTGCTCGTCGGCCTCGTGAACCGGCTTGCAGTAGAGGCCCGCGAGCGTCTGGCGACGGCCGCGGGCGACTACGCCATCTGGCGGTCGCGGTCGGGCGCGGAGGTATGGTTCCATGTGACGCCCGGGACAGCTCAGACGGAGCCCGGTGGCGATCGCGAGATCGTCGGGCTGACGCCGTTCTACGAGGGCAAGGGCGAGGCGCGCCTGCTCGTCTCTCATGCCGTGCATCGGGCCGACGACAACCCGTTCGAAGGCGCCTTCTACGCGTGGGTCGGGCCCGACGACGACGGCGCGGGCGCCTATCCGATCGTCTTCGATGCCGTCGACTTTGCCGCCCACCTCGAGCGCGAATGGCCGGCCGAGCGGCGCGTCAGGCTGACCGGGTTCGCGCGCGAAGTTAAGGCTTATGCGAGCGAAGACGACTTCATCGCAGCGCAATCCGAAGGTCCGGGCTTTGCGCCGCAGTCGTTCTTTCCCGTCGGACTGTTCGCCGCCGCCGACGGAAACGAGGCGGCCTCGCCTTCCTCGCACGCTCTGCTCGCCGGGCGCGTCGCAGAGACCGCCGAATACGTCAATGAGGCGACCGGACAACGCTATCTGTGGCTGCTCGTCGATGGTCTGGAGGCGCAGTTCGACGTGGTCGCCGCACCCGATGTCGTCAGTGGCAGCATCGTACCGGGCGGCACTGTGCAGGTGCACTGCTGGATGTTCGGCCGGCTGATCGATTGACCATCCTGCCGGCGGCGAGGGCTGCTGAACAGCGCGTCTGTCGACTTCGGCCGCCGGTCAGACGCTGGCGCCCTCGCGGCAGGAGGCCGGCTCGCCCTGATGCCAGCCGCGCGCTGTCCACGACGGCTTATCGGACGGGCGGCTTGCCGCCTCCTCCTCGGTCCGCGTGACGAAATAGAACTCGTAACAGTTCTGGCCGACGCGCGTGACGCGATAGCAGCCGCCGGTGGCGTCATCGGCGTAGATGGTACAGAACGTGCCCGCCGTCACGGACCAGTAGCCGTCGATCTCCATGGGGCCCTCCTGATAATTGAGGGACTTGTCCTTATTGTAGCGCTCGGTGAAGCGGCGGCCGTCGGCGTACTCGCCGTCGATGGTGACGCCCGAGAAGGCCGACGCGATATCCTGTTCCGTCATCCAGGTTGGCGCGGCCAGCGACGGCGAGGCGAACATCAGTGCCGCGACAGGCCAGAGGACGGCGACGAGGGCGCGGGCGGAAGCGAGGCGAAAGCGGAGCAAAGCGCGTCTCCCTGGGCGGGGGCGGTCGGGACCGAGAGGCAAGGACTATCCGGCAAAGCGCTCGCGATTGTGGCGCGTCCGAAACGGCGGTCTCACCTCGGCACCACGGGCCGGGCAGGAAAGCGATGCTCGGCGTCCGGCGCCGCGACGATCGGCGCTGTTGCTCCCTTGCTCCCTGCGCTGGCCCAGCGTATGTGTCCGCCCTCGCACTGCACATTACGCGATCGCCGGACGCCGCTTCCTGCCGCGCGCCCCAGCCATCGCCCGAGGACATGCAACATGGGCTACAAGGTCGCCATCGTCGGAGCCACGGGTAACGTCGGCCGAGAAATGCTGAATGTGCTCAAGGACCGTCGCTTTCCGGCAGACGAGGTCATCGCGCTCGCCTCGCGCCGCTCGATCGGGGTCGAGGTCTCCTACGGGGATTCGCGGCTCAAGTGCCGCGACCTCGAGACCTTCGACTTCAAGGGCGTCGACCTGTGCCTGATGTCGGCGGGGTCGGCGGTTTCGAAGGAGTGGAGCCCGCGCATCGGCCAGCAGGGCTGCGTCGTGATCGATAACTCGTCGTGCTGGCGCTACGACCAGGACGTGCCCCTCGTCGTGCCCGAGGTCAATCCGCAGGCACTCGCGGGCTTTGCCAAAAAGAACATTATCGCCAATCCGAACTGCTCGACGGCGCAGCTCGTCGTCGTATTGAAGCCGCTGCACGACGCCGCCGGCATCAAGCGCGTCGTCGTCGCGACGTATCAGTCCGTGTCCGGGGCCGGCAAGGAGGCCATGGACGAGCTGTGGGCGCAGACCAAGGGCAAGTACGTGCCCGGCCAGGAGGTCGAGGCAAAGCGCTTTCCCAAGGAGATCGCCTTCAACTGCATTCCTCACATCGACGTCTTTATGGAGGACGGATACACGAAAGAGGAATGGAAGATGATGGTCGAGACCAAGAAGATCCTCGACCCGAAGATCAAGCTGACCGCGACGTGCGTGCGTGTGCCGGTATTCGTCGGCCATTCGGAAGCCGTCACCATCGAGTTCGAGCGTCCGATCAGCGCGGCAGAAGCGCGTGCCATTCTGCGCGAGGCGCCAGGCGTGGCGGTCGTCGACAAGCGCGAGCCGGGCGGCTACGTGACGCCGATCGAGGCGGCCGGCGAGTATGACACTTATGTTTCACGAATCCGTGAGGATGCGACTGTCGAGAATGGTGTTGCGCTCTGGGTTGTATCGGATAACCTTCTGAAGGGAGCAGCTCTCAATACGGTGCAGATTGCGGAAGCATTGGTGGAAGGGCGATTGCTGAAGAAATAGGCAATAGGGGTAGTGGGCATATTGACGTCGAACAATTGTTCGAAGCGCTGAGGGTGGAAGTCCTCGAAGCTTTTCTCGTTCGGTCGACACTCGAGCACCTGATCGGTGCCACGCGGTTCGCTGCCCTTTAGGCTGCGGTTTGCCGATGCAGTTGTGTGCCCGCGGCGCATAATTGCAGGCGGCGCATTGAACTATTGGTTAACGCAGTGTTCGCGCCATCGGACACCTGCCCGCGTCCCCGAGAGGGCCTGCCTAGCGTGCATTGGGGGCCATACTTGCCATGGATTGATCATGCGACCTCCGAGGACTCCGGGCGAATTGATGGAACAGAAACGCCAGGCGATCTTCGCCGCGGCTGTCGACCTCATCGAACAAGGCGGCCTCGATGCTGCCAAGGCGCGCGAGATAGCCAAGAAAGCCGGGTTCGCTGTCGGTACACTGTACAATATCTGTGACGGCTGCACGGCCATCATCATCGAAGTCAATCGGCGGACGCTGCGGCTCATGGAGCGCGAGATGATCGCCTCGCTCGAGCGCACGGCAGGTCGGCCTGGGACCGATCGCATCATCGATCTGGCGATGACCTATCTCGCCTTCTCGGAGAACAACACCAATCGCTGGCGTGCCGTCTTCGAGCACCGGACCGCTGACGGCATGCCGATGCCCGAGGACTACAAGGCCGATCAGGCGAGACTGTTCGGCCTGCTCGAGGAGTTGCTCGCGAGCGAGATCAGCGATCCGGCCCAGCGCAAGAGCATTGCGCGAGCGCTGTTCTCCGCAGCGCATGGCATCGTCTATCTGTCGATCGAGGCGAAGCTCGACCTCTACGACCGCGAGGAAGCGCGCCGCCAACTCGAGTTCCTCTTGAAGGGGCTTGGCGGGGCAATCTGGCCGGAGAAGCCTAAGGCGAAGTCGCGGAAGGCATGAACGCGCGATCCGCCCCGTATTGGGTGGGCGCCGCACGTGTTCGGTGGCCATGCCGGGACTGGCCGCGATGTGTGCGGCGCTCCGGCATGGACACATGGGACGCAGCGTCTCGGCCGGTCGGCCCCTCTGGGAGGAGGGGGTGCCGTTCCCGACCTACTTCCGGCGCAGCGGCTTGGGCCGCAGGTCTGCCTTCACGGTTGCCGCCATGGCCGCGTCGAGCCGGCCAAGCACGTCGACGATTTTGACGAGATCGGCGACGAAGCGGTCACGCTCGGAGGCAGGCAGGGCATCGAGGATGCGCTGATCGACGCGGCGGGCAAGCGGTTCGGCTGCCTTGAGCACGCGCCGGCCCTGATCGCTGAGCTTTACCGCGTAGGCACGGGCATCCTCCTTCGTGCGCCGGCGCTGCACGAGGCCTTTCTTCAGCATGCGCCGAATGATGTCGGCCAGCGTCGAGCGATCGATGCCGGTCATGGTGACGAGATTGGTCTGGCTGAGGCCTTCGTTGTGGGCGATGGCCACGAGCACTGCGTACTGGCGCGGCGTCAGATCCTCGCCGCCCATCTCAGCGAGGAAGATGTCGCCGGCGCACTGACCTGCCCGATGCAGGAGGTGGATCGGCGAATGCTCGAGCGACATGGCGGGCGCGTCCTTGGTGGAAGCCACGCGGCTCGCTAGCGATTGGCTCGGACTTTTCCCCATCGTTTCGCACCTTTCCTGCGCACACAACTTGTAGTCAGCGCGTGCATCTTTGGCGTGCGCCCGGAGCTGGACGCTGGTTGATCCCCATCGAATTGAAAACAGATCTTCAACGGCGTCTACACCACCACCGATCGGTGTTCAATTATTACTTTGTAAACGTTCCATTACGATGCGCCGATCACCCTTCGCGCATCAGAATTTGGCGATCGTTACTTCATGCTCCTCATCGAGACATTTGGGAGAATTGTCCTGAGGGTGCACGTTCGTAAGCCAAAGTTGCATTGCGAGGCGGCTCATGGCGCGGCCTGGTACCGCTTGATCAGCCCAAGCTGCGCCATGGCAAAGGTCAGCGTCAGCGGGAAGATGCCGAACACCTTGAAGGCGACCCAGAAGTCCGTCGAGAAGCTGCGCCATACCACTTCGTTGAGTATCGCGAGCACGATGAAAAAGGCGATCCAGCGACCCGTCAGGATGCGCCAACCCTCGTCGGTCAGCTTGAACACCTCGCCGAACACGTACTTGAGGAGGGACTGACCGAAGTAGAGGCCGCTCGCCAGGATCCCCGCAAACAGCAGGTTCACGATGGTCGGCTTCAGCTTGATGAAGAGGTCGTCCTGGAGGATCAGGGTCAGCGCGCCGAACACCACGATGAATACGCCGGAGACGAGAGGCATCACCGGGATGCGGCCGTACAGCATACGCGAGGCGACGAGGGCGGCGATTGTCGCCACCATGAACAGTCCGGTACCCCAGAAGATGCCGGCCTGGGTGTTGGTCAGGAAGAATACGGCGAGCGGACCCATCTCGAGCAGAAGTTTGCCGAGCGGCGGTGCTTCGGGCGAGGCAGCATCATGCTGTGGCGGCGAAACGGCCCCATCGGGCGGCATCCGAAGGCTCAACCCCTCTTTATCGCTGTTGGTCACGCTCACTCCGTACTCTGCCGGACCGCTCTCGATCGAGCGGGATCGCTGATCGTCGTCGTCGCAAGGTCATGGCGTAGCGTCGACCTCGCCGAGCCGGACCGACGCCGACTGCTCTTCCCTGCACGTCCTATCGGCAACGCTATTCCGCAGCCGTCAGACCACTGGCCGTCTTCCCCTTCAGGCCGGTGGCCCCTCCTGGCGCGGGATCGGCAGTCGGCGGGGGATCGATCGCGTACTTCTGCAGGCGGCGCGTCATGATGAAGGCGTAGAGGCCCGTCAGCGGCATCACGACGACGACCTTGAACATCACCCAAATGTTGAGACCGTCGGTTTTCCAGCCGAACAGATCGTAGTGGTTGGAGTGCCAGAAGTAGATGCGGATCGCCTCGTTGGCGAGAGCTAGGAACAGAAACAAGGCGATGAAGCTCTTGGTGAACTGGCTCCAGCCTTCCTCCGAATAGTGGAAAGTCTTGCCGAAGGTGTACTTGAAGAAGTTCTGGTTCATCGCAAGTCCGGCAGCCAAGAACAGGGCGAACACTGCGTTGAACAACGTAACCTTGAGCTGAACCCACATCGGGTCGTCGTAATAGAGGCTGATCCCGCTGAAGATGAGCGTGATGCCGCCAGCGATCAACGCGAACATCGGCAACCGGTGCAGGACGATCCACATGACGATCAGCGACAGGATCGTCGTGCCGATGAGCGCCCAGATGCCGGCCGTCACGCCGTAGATGGCATTGACCACGAACAGCGTGACGAGCGGGCCGAACTCGCTCAACAGGTTTACGGTCTGCTCGGCGTTGAAGGGGTAGAGGCGGGCAAGTCCCGTCCGCTTGGTCTTCGGCGCGGTGCTGGGCAGCATGACGTGATCGTCCTTGGTTGTGGCGGAGCCCCTCAAAGTGGCCTCAAGCCCTTGAAACTTCGCTTACCTCTGTGAGCGCTGCCGGTGCGCCCGACTGAACTTCGCCCGTCCGCTCCCGCCATCAGGCCCCGACCATGGCGGCGGCGAACTCGCGGGCATCGAACGCCTGCAGATCGTCGACCCCCTCGCCGACCCCGATGGCATGCACCGGGATCGCATGCTTGGCAGCGATGGCGACAAGAATTCCGCCACGAGCCGTGCCATCCAGCTTGGTCATCACGAGCCCGGTCACGCCTGCCTTATCGCGAAACACTTCCACCTGCTGCAAAGCATTCTGACCCGTCGTGGCGTCGAGCACGAGCAGAACATCGTGCGGCGCCTGCGGATCGACCTTGCCCAGCACACGGACCACCTTGACGAGTTCGTCCATGAGAGCCTGCCGGTTCTGCAACCGGCCTGCCGTATCGACGATCAGCACGTCATATGCACCCTCACGGGCCGCTTTCAAGGCGTCGAAAGCCAAACCGGAGGCGTCGGCGCCGATGTCGCGTGCCATCACGGCCGCACCCGTGCGCGAGCCCCAGATCTTCAATTGCTCCACTGCGGCGGCGCGGAAGGTGTCGCCGGCGGCCAGCATGACGCGGCGTCCCTCGGCCCTATAGCGCGCGGCGAGCTTGCCGATGGTAGTCGTCTTGCCCGTGCCGTTGACACCCACGACGAGGATCACGTGTGGCTTTAAGGTCGCATCGATGACGAGCGGACGTGCGACCGGCGCGAGCACGCGCTCGACCTCGGCGGCCAGCAGGACGCGCACGTCATCGGCGGACACGCCCTTCTCGTAGCGGCCGCGAGAGACCGTGGCTGTGATGCGGCTGGCGACCTCGACGCCGAGGTCGGCCTCGATGAGCAGGTCCTCCAGCTCGTCGATGGTCGCCGCGTCGAGCTTTCTCTTGGTGAAAAGGCCGGTGATGCTCTCGGTGAGGCGCTGGGACGTCTTGCCGAGCCCGCTCGTCAGGCGGCTCAGCCAGCCGCGCTTTTCGGCTGGCGGCGCGGTGGCCGGCAGGGTCGGCAGGGTTGATGCAGCGGCGCCTACTTCGGCGGGCGCCGGGTCGGATGCCGGCACCTCGATCGAGGGCTGAGTGGCGTCGTCGGCGGAGGGCACTGCCTCCACCGGTGCCGCCGGTTTCGGCCGGCCGCCGCCGAGCAAGCGGCCGAACAGTCCGCCGCCGCGCTTGTCGTCGGCGCGCTTGTCCTCGGCACTCATGCGTGCACCTCGAGACGCGCAGTCAGGCGCGTGCCGTCGCTTCCGGCAATGACCAGAGGGCTGATCACCCCCGGCGGCAGGTCGGCCGGCACCGTCACCTCGGCATAATGCTCCGTACGGCCGGTCGCGAGCGCTTCGACGAGCACGTGGCGGCGCTGACCGATCTCACGCGAGAGAAATGCCGATCGCCTCGCTTCACCGCGCTCGCGGAGCCGGCCTGCGCGCTGCTTGACGAGGGTGCGGTCGACCTGCGGCATGCGCGCAGCCGGCGTGCCGGGGCGCGGCGAGAACGGAAAGACGTGCAGGAAGGTCAGCCCGCAGTCTTCGATGAGGTCGAGGGTGTTGCCGAACATCGCCTCGGTCTCGGTCGGAAAGCCGGCGATCAGGTCGGCGCCGAACACGATATCGGGCCGCAATCGGCGGGCCTCGGCGCAGAAGGCAATCGCATCGGCGCGCAGATGGCGGCGCTTCATGCGCTTGAGGATCAGGTCGTCGCCTGCCTGCATCGACAGGTGCAGGTGGGGCATGAGCCGCTCTTCCTCGGCGAGCGCGATCAGCAGGTCGGCATCCGCCTCGACCTGATCGATCGACGTCAGGCGCAGCCGCGGCAACTCCGGTACGAGGCGCAGGATCTTGCGCACGAGGCCGCCGAGCGTGAGGGCGCCGGGCAGGTCGCGGCCGTAGGACGTGATGTCGACCCCGGTCAGCACGATCTCGCGCGTGCCCGCGGCGACGAGGCGCCGGACCTCGGCGACGACCTCGCCGGCCGGCACGGATCGTGACGGGCCACGCCCGAACGGGATGATGCAGAACGTGCAGCGGTGATCGCAGCCGTTCTGCACCTGCACGAACGCGCGCGTCCGCCCGCCGAAGCCCGACAGCAGGTGCGATGCGGTCTTCGTCACACTCATGATGTCGTTGACGCGAACGCGCTCGCTGTCGGGCGACAGGAGGTCGACGAAGGTCTTGGCTTCGAGCTTTGCGTCGTTGCCGATGACATGATCGACCTCGCCCATGGCGGCGAACGTCTCGGGCTCGGTCTGGGCGGCGCAGCCGGTGACGATGATGCGCGCCTCTGGCTTTTCGCGACGGAGCCTGCGGATCGTCTGGCGCGCCTGGCGGACGGCCTCGGCGGTCACGGCGCACGTGTTGACGATGATGGCATCCTCGAGCTCGGCAGCGCGCGCGTGGCCGCGCATCACCTCCGCCTCGTAGGCGTTCAGCCGGCAGCCGAGGGAGACGACGGTCGGTTCGGTCTTCGTCTTCATCGCGGGCGATCGGCTTTGCTGGAGTGACTGTGTGGTGGAGTGACTGTGTCGTGGAGCGGCTGCGTCGGTGCTGCAAGAGCTTGCAAGCAGCAGCGCCGCCGGAAGAAAGTCAGTTGGCACCCGCGATCGGCGTTGGCAAGTGTTCCGCGCCAGTCCGGCACCCGCTCAGGGCAGCGTGCCGCGCGCTTCGAAGGCGGCAGGGCCGGTCATCAGGATGTGATTGTCGGCCGCCCATTCGATCACGAGATCGCCGCCCGGCAAGCTGACGGTGACGCGGCGACCCGTGCGGCGGCGGCGTACGGCGGAGACAGCGGCAGCGCAGGCCGCTGAGCCGCAGGCCTGCGTCAGTCCGGCGCCGCGCTCCCATGTGCGCACGATGATGTGACCGTCGTCGACGACCTGGGCGAGCGAAATGTTGGCCCGCTCAGGGAACAGCATGTGGTTTTCGAGGAAAGGGCCGACGCGGGCCAGATCGTGGGCGGCGACGTCGTCGACGAAGAACACGGCGTGGGGGTTGCCGACGTTGACCACGGCGGGCGAATGCAGGCTCGGATTGTCGATCGGGCCGACTTGCAACTCGATGGCGCGGGTATCCTGGAACGGCTCGGCCAGCGGGATGTCCTGCCAGTCGAACTTCGGCTCGCCCATATCGACGGTGATGCGTTCAGGGCCGTCGACGCGGCTCGGCAGGCGCCCGCCGGCCGTCTCGTAGACGAAGCGGTCGCGGCCGGTGCGATCGGCGTCGTAGAGCGCAATGCAGCGGGTGCCGTTGCCGCAGGCGCCGGCCTCGGAGCCGTCGGCATTGTAAATGCGCACGAAGGCGGTCGTTGCCGGGCTGACGGGATCGTGGAGCGCCATCAACTGATCGAAGCGGGTTGCGGGGGCGGCGGCGAGCGCGCGCACTTCGTCGGCGGAGAAGCGCCGCGTCGTGCCACGCAGATCGACGGCCAGGATCTCGTTGCCGAGGCCGTTCATCTTGGCGAAGGGAATAGCGGCGGATGTGGTCATGAGCTCTATGTAGAGGAGGGGTGCGGAGTTGAGTAGGGGAGTGGGAAACGGGCAGCGGGCAATGGAGGGTTGGCATGGGCGGAGCGGCGTCGGCTTGGGTCGAGCGGTTTCTCGGTGGCGTCGCCGCCGGCGGCGCGGTGCTCGATGTAGCATGTGGAGGCGGGCGGCACGTGGCGCTGTGCGCCGAGCGCGGCTTCAGCGTCACGGGGATCGACCGTGACGCATCGGCCGCACGGGTGATCGCGGAAAGGTTTGGCGAGGATCGCGTCGCGCTGCTCGAGGTCGATCTCGAGACGGGCGCTCCGTTCCCGGTCGCCGGCCGGCTGTTCGACGGGGTCGTCGTGACCAATTACCTGTGGCGGCCCATCCTCGCCGATATCGTCGCTGCCGTCGGTCCGTCGGGCATCCTGATCTACGAGACCTTCGCTGCCGGGCACGAGCGGTTCGGCCGGCCGACGAACCCGGACTTTCTGCTTCGGCCCGGAGAGCTTTGCGAAGCCGTCCATGGCCGGCTCGTGCCGGTGGCTTATGAGCACGTCATGCTGGCGACTCGTGGCTCGCCCGACCGCATCGTGCAGCGGATCGCTGCTGTCGGCCCGCGTCACGAATGGTTGAGGGAACCCCCATTGGCGAACTCGATTTAGTCCCCACGTACGGAACATCGAAAATCGAGAATGGAAGCGGGATCCTGCCGATGCGTGCCACCTCCCTGTTGCTGACCAGCACGAGCATGACGGCGGCCGCCGTCGTGAGCATGATGGCGCTTGCCGCCGGACCGGCAGAGGCCGTGGTAACGGAAGCGCCCGCCGCGCCAAAGACCGCGCTCGACATCAAGACGGTGGCGGCGGGCCTGGAAAATCCCTGGGGACTGCAGTTCCTCCCCGACGGGCGCATGCTCGTCACCGAGCGGCCGGGCCGCCTCAGGATCGTCGGCAGGGACGGAAAGCTGTCACAGCCCGTCGCTGGTGTGCCGGCCGTCCATGCGCGCGGCCAGGGCGGCCTTCTCGATGTGCGTCTCGGCAAGGACTTCGCAAGCGCCGGCACCATCTTCCTGTCGTTCGCGGAGCCGCGCGGGGACGGCAAGGCCGGCACCGCTGTCGTCAGCGCGCGGCTCGTCCTCGACGGCGACGGGGGGCGTCTCGAAAACGTCAAGCGCATATTCCAGCAGAACCTCGCTGGCTCAGCCGGCCAGCATTTCGGCTCGCGCATCGTCATCGACAATTCAGGCGCGCTGTTCATCACGACTGGCGATCGCGGCAACCTGAGCGACAAGGCGCAGGACCCGGCCATCACCATCGGCAAGGTCATCCGCATCAATCCGGACGGAACGGTACCCGCCGACAATCCAAAGCCCGAGGGCTGGGCGCCGGAGGTGTGGTCCATGGGGCACCGCAACATCCAGGGTGCCGTGCTCGATCCGGTGACCGGCAAGCTGTGGACCGTGGAACACGGCGCGCGCGGCGGAGATGAACTCAACCAGCCCCAGGCAGGCCGCAACTACGGCTGGCCGGTCATTTCGTACGGGCGGCACTATTCGGGCTTCAAGATCGGCGAGGGCACGTCGAAGTCGGGCATGGAGCAGCCCGTCTACTACTGGGACCCATCGATCGCCGTCGCGGGTCTCGAACTCTATACGGGCGACCTCTTTCCGCAATGGAAAGGCAACCTCCTCGTCGGCGGCATGGCCGGATCGCGCATTTCGCGCCTCGTCGTCGAAGGCGGCAAGGTGACGGCCGAGGAGACGCTGGCCGAGGGGCGGGGCGACCGCTTCCGCGACGTGCGGCAGGGGCCCGACGGGGCCATTTATGCGCTCACCGACGATACGCGTGGCGAAATCCTGCGCATCGCTCCGCCGGGTAAGTGACGAGCGCCCGTCGATTCCTCCGCGCGCATTACGGGGCACTGTCGTCAGGCGTAAGCCAGAACAAGGCCCGCTCGGCGTTGCCGTCGAGCAGGCGCAGCAGATTGCGGTTGGTATCGAACGTGCCGACGAGCGGCAGGTCGGCAAGGATGGCAGCGTGCTGACGGGCGAGCTGCCCCTCGCAGGCGGCTGGCGACGTGCCAGCCTCAGGTGGGAGGGGTGCGGCACTGACCGTCATCCGGTCACCCATTCTGCTGTAGGAGCCCGAGAACTCAGCACAACCCGTCGCACCGGTCAGCTTGCCGGCCTCGAGACGCAGCCATGCCGCGCTGTCGGGCGCGATGCTGTAGAGCCCGCCCTCGTGCAGGTAGGAGACGATCTTGAGCCGGCGCCCCTCGATATCGATCACCGGCATGGCAGCCAGAACCGCGACGCGCGTTCCTTCGGCGGAGATCAATTCGAGGCTTTCGCCGTTGCGGACATATCGGGCAGCCTTGCCCATCGCCTCGACGAACTGGCGCTCGAGGTCGAGCGCCTCGCCCGAGCAGCCGCGCCGGGTCATGCGGCCGATCGTGAGCTCGAGCTTGCCTTGCGCGTCGGCGTCGTAGGTGCCGTCGAAAAAGTTGCACGAGGTCGCGCCGGTTATCTCGCCGTTCTTGAAGCGGATGTCGCCGGCCAGCGTCGATACCTCGGCGGAGAGGGCCGTTACGCGCCAGTAGCTGCCGTCGAGTGCCGCGCTTGCGTGGGCTTTCGAGGCCGACAGAACCGCGCCGAGCATCGAGACGATGGCCAGCACGAGCGGTGTGTGCATTGACTGCGACATGGGCCGTCGTCCTCCCTCACGGCCGGCCGACGCCGCCCGGTCCCCCGGCGCCGCCGATGTTGGGCTGTCCGCTGCCGCCGGGCTTGGCAGCGTCGATCTGCCGCGTCTGCACCATCTCGTTGGAGGTCAACTGGCAGTCCTTGTCGCGGTCGAGCATCGTGAAAGCGGGGTTCGGCTTGCCGGCGAGTTCCTCGCGGCTCACCTTGCCGTCTCCGTTCATGTCGAAAAAGCCCATTCCGGCAGCTTCGAACAGGCGATCCTGCGCGATGAGCTGCTTGTATTCCTCGGCGGTCAGAGCCCCATCGCCATCGCGGTCGGCAGGCGCAAACAATTCGGCGGTGTAGCGCTTCCACTCGTCGCAGGTGACGACGTTGTTGCGGTCCATGTCCCAGGTCTGGGCCGCGCTGATGAAGATCAGTTCGGGGCCCGAGGCCTTGGCGAACGGGTTGACGCCGCCGCCGCTGCCGCAGCCGCCCATGGCCAGAGCCATGGCCACGGCCGCGATGCCCCTGGCTGTGCCCCACATCGATTGATTTGGCGTGCTGGCGCCGTGACTTGGCATTTTGGCTTCCTCGCTCGGAGTTCGCACTTAACCTGCCCGCGACGCCCCGTCCATGCCGGTGAGGTCGAAGTCTGCCGCGTTCGGGGCGAACGACGTGCCGCGGCGCTCGACCGCTCGCGATTGACAAGGGCGCGGACGGATCGCATGGTGCCGCTTGACATCCAGACGGCCGTTCGACGAGCCGCCTTGTCGCACGGGACCTCGTTCATTTTCGGGCTGGCGCACCATGGCCGTCCCGAGCGATCGGTCGGAGGCGACGGGGTCCCCACCCGCCAGCGAGTTTCGCCCGCGGGTGCGCTCGCGTTTTGTGCCATCGCCATTGAGACGCGACACGAAACACCATCAAGACTTGGGCATGATCAAAATCTGGGGGCGCACGACCTCCGTCAACGTGCAGAAGGCGCTGTGGGCCGCCGCCGAGACCGGACAGGCGTTCGAGCAGATCGACGTCGGCGGGCCGTTCGGCGGGCTGGATACGCCTGAATTCGCCACGCTCAATCCGGCACGGCAGATTCCCGTTTTGCAGGACGGTGACTTCACGCTGTGGGAGTCCGGGGCCATCGTCGGCTATCTCCTCGACAGCTATGGCTGCGATCGCGTCGGGCCGCGCAATTCTCGCGAGCGAGCGCTGGCGCAGCAATGGTGCGACTGGTTCCAGTTCGAACCGTTCCGCAACATCAACGTCGACTGCTTCATCCAACTGGTGCGCACACCCGCCAGCGAACGCAACCTCGCGCAAGTGGCGGCCGGCGCAAAGAAGGCCGGGCAAAATCTTGCGATCCTGGAGCGGCACCTCGACGGGCGGAGCTACATCGTCGGCGATCGGCTCGGCGCGGCCGACATCGTTATCGGCGGCCTCATGCACCGCTACACGACGCTGCCGATCGAGCGGCCGCACCTGCCGAACCTCGAACGCTGGCATGCGGGACTGATGGACCGGCCGGGCTATCGCACCTACGTCATGGTCGACTGGACGCCGATGAAGGTGCCGGGCGCATGAAAACGTTCGCAGGAGGCGCGTTCGACTGATGTTCCAGACCCTGTCGGATCGGCTGTCAGCGGTATTCGACCGGCTGACCAAGCGCGGCGCGCTGTCGGAAAGCGATGTCGCGGAAGCCATGCGCGAGGTGCGCCGGGCGCTGCTCGAGGCCGACGTCGCACTCGATGTCGTGCGCTCCTTCATCGACTGCGTGAAGGAGAAGGCCGTCGGCCGCGAGGTCGTGCGCTCCGTCACGCCGGGGCAGATGGTCGTCAAGATCGTGCACGACGAACTCGTCGCGATGCTGGGCTCGGATGCCGACCCGATCGACCTCGAGGCCGCGCCGCCGGTCGGCATCCTGATGGTCGGCCTGCAGGGCTCGGGCAAGACGACGACGACGGCCAAGATCGGCTATCGGCTCAAGACGCTGTTCAAGAAGAAGGCGCTGATGGCCTCGCTCGATACGCGGCGGCCGGCGGCACAGGAGCAGTTGCGCGTGCTCGGCGAGCAGGCCGGTGTCGACACGCTGCCCATCGTCACGGGTCAGACGCCGCAGCAAATCGCGCTGAGGGCGCAGCAGGCCGCCCGCCTCGGCGGCTACGACGTCGTGATCTTCGATACGGCAGGCCGCGTCACGCTCGACGAGGCGCTGATGCTCGAAGCCAAGGAAGTGCGCGAACTCGTAGCGCCGCACGAAGTGCTGCTCGTCGCCGACAGCCTGACCGGCCAGGACGCGGTCAACACCGCGAAGGCCTTCGACAGCCGCATCGGGCTCACCGGCATCGTGTTGACCCGCGCGGACGGCGATGGGCGCGGCGGCGCGGCTCTCTCCATGCGGGCGGTGACGGGCAAACCGATCAAGCTCATCGGCGTCGGCGAGAAGTGGGACCAGCTCGAGGACTTCCACCCGCAGCGCGTGGCGGGGCGCATTCTCGGCATGGGCGACGTCGTCAGCCTCGTCGAGAAGGCGGCGCAGACGATCGACGTCGAGAAGGCGCAGAAGATCGCCCTCAAGATGAAGAAGGGCGCCTTCGACCTCGAGGATCTCGCCGAGCAATTGAAGCAGATGCAGAAGCTCGGCGGCATGGGCGGGGTGATGGGCATGCTGCCCGGCATGGGCAAGCTGAGGAGCCAACTCGATGCCGCCAACCTCGACGACAAGGTGTTCAAGCGCCAGGGCGGCATCATCTCGTCGATGACACCCTACGAGCGGCGCAATCCCAAGGCGCTGGACGCGCGGCGCAAGCGGCGCATCGCGGCGGGGTCGGGCACCAAGGTCGAGGAGATAAACCGCCTGCTCAAGATGCACCGGCAAATGGCCGACATGATGAAGGTCATGGGCAAGAAGGGCATGATGGGGCGCATGATGGGCGGCCTCGGCCTGCCGGGCATGGGTGGCGGAGGCGCTCATCCGAGCGAGGCGGAGCTCGCGGCCATGCAGGCCGACCTCGCAAAACTGGATCCCAAGGCCCTGGAGCAGTTGCCGAAGGAACTGCGCGATCAGGTCCAGGGGCTCACCGGGGGTGGCAAGTCCGGACCGGGGCTCGGCGGCGGATTGCCCAAGCTGCCGGGTCTGGGCGGGGCGCCCATGGGGCTGCCCGGGCTGCCGGGTGCGGCACGGGGAGTTCTCCCGAAACTGCCGCTCCTGCCGGGGCTACCCAATCAGGGGAGCGGCCAAGGGAGCGGAAAGAAAAAGGGCTGAACCAGTGCGGAGCGGCCCGTTCCAGTCAGCCGAGCGCCACTTTGCAGCACAATGGCGAGGCGGCGCTCCTTTCAACTTCACCAACGCAACACATCACATCACACAAAACCTCACCTCACCTCACCTCATCAGGAGAAACGAACACCAATGGCCGTCAAACTTCGCCTCGCTCGTGGTGGCGCCAAGAAGCGCCCCTACTATTACATCGTCGCGGCTCATTCCTCATCGCCGCGCGATGGCCGCTATATCGAGCAGATCGGCACCTATGATCCGATGCTGCCGAAGGATTCGGGCGAGCGCGTGAAGCTCAATGTCGAGCGGGCCAAGTACTGGCTGTCGGTCGGCGCGCAGCCGACCGATCGCGTCGCGCGGTTTCTCGATGTAAACGGCGTCGCCGAGCGCGAAGCGCGCGTCAGCCCGGAAAAAATGAAGCCGAAGAAGAAGGCGCAGGAGCGTCAGAAGGCACTCGAGGAAAAAGCGAAGAAGGCCGCCGAGGCGGCTGCCGGCGACGCCTGAGGCGAGCCTCACTCCTCGCGACGTGCAGTGACTTCCAACACGAAGAAAACCGCCGCGAGGGTATCGCGGCGGTTCTTGCTTTTTCGCTCAGGCGGCGAGCGGGTCGCGGCTGTCTGGGTGGCGCGCAGACGGTGCGTGCGAACTGCGAGCGGCAGCGCTGGCCGGCGCTGGTGGCGGTAGGCTTTCGGCGAGCGTTGCTGACGAAGCGGGTGGTGCGGCTGCCGCTGCGCCAACGGGCAGATAGTCGGCCAACTCGGCGATCATGCGGTGGTAGGCGTAATCGACGGCATCGAGCTGACGGCCGGCCTCACCGTGCAGGCTGTGGGCCGTCTCGGCCGCGGTTATGGAGCGGCGCACCTCGCGTTCGATCCTCTCCCAATGCGCTTGCCGGCCCATGGGAGCCTCAGCCGGCCGCCGGGAGGATGCGACGGACTTGCGCTCAGCGATGATCGGTTTGTGTGCGAGGCCGGCGCGAGCGGGTGCCAAGCCGATGGCCGCGAATGCCGCCACGGCGCTGGTCCAGAGTTCGACGCCGGTGCGAATCAACACTTCGGCGATCATGCCTGCGGCTCCTCGTTTCACGTTATCGCGTGTGGGTGGTCGGTTGTCATGCTGCGCAAGAGCCGTTCGCAACGAATCGAACACGGGAGATCAGGGCCGGGGGCGAAACGACACGATACCGCTGAGCACGCGCGCTGAACGCGACGCGCCATTACGCCATATGACGAATAGAATGCCGAAGAACGCGTAAACGAACGGAACATTTCAGAGCGAAGGATCGGCCACGCTTCGAAACTCGGCAAGGATAATAAATCGCACAACCGGGAGGAAAATAAATCAATCCCTGATGCCAATGGCAGAAAAAACGTCGGTCGGCGTCCATCCGGCGGCGCGCAATTCGGAAAGTGAGGGGGCTCCCGCCGATTTGGAGAGTTTCGCGCCGGTGGCATCGAAAATCAGCGGGTGATGCGAGTAAAACGGCTCCGGCAGCCCGAGCAGGGTCTGCAGCAGGCGGTGCAGGTCGGTTGCGGCAAACAGGTCGGCACCGCGCGTGACCCAGGTCACGCCCTGGGCTGCATCATCGACGACGACAGCCAGATGGTAGCTCGCCGGCGTGTCCTTGCGCAGGATGACCGCATCGCCCCAGCGGGATGGGTCGGCGGCTATCGGGCGAGCCGTGCCGTCGGGTGCGGACTCGCTGAACGACAGTGGCAGCGCTGCGGGGAAGCTCGCCACGGCTTCGAGAGCACGCGCCATGTCGAGGCGCCAGGCCGCGGCCTCGCCGGCCGCGATGCGCGCTTCGGCCTCCCGACGCGGCAAGCTCCGGTCGATGCCGGGGTAGAGCGGTGCGCCATCGGGATCGTTGCCGAGGCCGCTCGAAGCGGCAGCGGCTGCGATGTCGGAGCGGGTGGCAAAGCAGGGATAGATGAGGCCCATGGCATCGAGGCAGCGGGCGGCCTCGGCGTAAGCGGCAAAGCGCCGGCTCTGCCGCAGGACCGGTTGCTCCCACGTGATGCCGAGCCAAGCCAGATCGGCGAGGATCGAGGCGACGTGCTCCTCGCGGGTGCGGGCCGTGTCGATATCCTCGATGCGCACGAGGAAGCGGCCGCCGTGACGGCGGGCAAGCCTGAAGCCGGTCAGAGCCGACAGCGCATGGCCGAGATGCAGGGGGCCGTTGGGGCTCGGCGCGAAGCGGAAGACGTGGCTCGGCATGGCGGTGATCGTTGTCGTGGTCTCAGCGCCGGGCACGCCCGGCTCGCCTCAGGCGTATGCCGCGGCTGGCCGGCGATTGCAGCTTGTCGCCACCGGCATCGGGGTGCAAGGCTTGCCCATCAACTCTATTCTCGTGGTCCGGCCGCCCGAAATGTCAGCACGCAAAAGCGGATCTGCCCGACCCGCCGTCAGGGCAGAGCAGGAGCTCGCGACGCTCGACAGCACTGAGGACGTGCGCGAGGGCATGGCCCACCTGCGCCGGCGCTGCCGCGTGCTGACCCGCCTTGCCGAGACGTACGGCGATCCGCCGTTGCGCAGACGGCCGGCTGGCTTTCCCGGGCTCGCGCGCATCGTCATCGGCCAGCAGCTATCGGTCGCCAGTGCGGATGCCATCGCGGGCCGGCTCGAAGGGCTCGTCGTGCCGCTCACGGCGGCGCGGCTGTCGGAGCAGAGCGACGAGAGCCTGCGCGGCGTTGGCCTCTCGTTTCCCAAGATCAGGACGCTGCGCGCTCTGGCGCATGCGCTCAACGGCAACGAGATCGACCTCGATGGGCTTGCGCAGGCCCGACTCGACGACGTGCGCCTGCGCCTCAGCCGCGTGCAGGGCATCGGCTGCTGGACGGCCGACATCTATGCCATGTTCTGCCTCGGGCGGCGCGATGCCTTCGCACCCGGCGACCTTGCCTTGCAGGAGGGCGTACGGCTCGCCTACGGGGAGGAAAAGCGGCCGTCCGAACGCCAGCTCGCGGAGAAGGCGGAGGCGTGGAGGCCCTGGCGGGCCGTCGCGGCGGCACTCATCTGGCACGCCTATGGGCCATTGAAGGCAGCCCAGGCCGAACGCACAAGTGCCTGACATATTTCCGTGATCTCAATTTCGTCCGCAATGACGTGGCAACTTCAGAGGCTCGCTTCACAGAGTTGACATGCATCGTTAGTATTTCGACCGCCGCGGGGGAAAACTCTCGCGATTCGCACGCGGGACCCGTGAGGACTGAGACCCGTGAATGCTCATGCGCACATCGTTTCGGCCCCCATGCTGAGGGGCAACTCCAGGCCGGAGACGTTTCCGGCGCTGGTGTTGAATGCCGACTTCCGGCCGCTCAGCTACTATCCGCTGTCGCTGTGGGGCTGGCAGGAGGCGGTCAAGGCAGTGTTCCTCGATCGCGTCAACATCGTCTCCGAGTACGAGCGCTGCGTGGCGAGCCCGACGTTCCGCATGCGGCTGCCGAGCGTCGTCTCACTCAAGACCTACGTGAAGCCGGCGCTCTACCCGGCTTTCACGCGCTTCAACGTGTTCCTGCGCGATCGCTTCACCTGCCAGTATTGCGGCACGCGCGAGGACCTGACGTTCGACCACCTGATCCCGCGCTCGCGCGGGGGCCTGACGCGCTGGGACAACGTCGTGACGGCGTGCGCGCCGTGCAATCTGGCCAAAGGCGGCGAGATGCCCGAAGTCGTCGGCATGATCCCAATGCAGGCTCCCTACCGGCCGACGGTGTTCGAGTTGCACAGGAATGGCCGGATGTTCCCGCCCAACTACCTGCACGAGAGCTGGCTCGACTACCTGTACTGGGACACCGAACTCGAGCCCTGACCGTCTGTGGTCGATCGATGCTGCTGCTGACGAAAAAGCGCCCCGGACGGGTCTGTCCGGGGCGCTTTGAATGTCGTCGACAGGCGTGTGTTGGAGCGCCGGCAGGGAGGCGCATCGGAACAGCGCACGCAGGTGCGCGACCTCTACGACAAACCGGGATCAGTGGCCGATCAGGCGGCGCGCTTCAGCGCCGGGCTCGCGCACAGCGCATGAGCGATCAACTCGACGGCGCGGCTCCAGTCGACGCGATCGGCCCCATGGTCGACCCCGAAAGCCTCCAGCGCCTCGGCGGGCGTGCCGCCGTCGCGGAACACACGCGCGCAGGCCTGCCGGGCGTAGCCTTGTGCCTGGGCCCATTGAGCGGGGTTCAAGTGGTCGGGGGTCATCGTCGTCAGCTCCTGTCGACGTGTTGACGGTCCGCGTGCCGCTGGTGGCCGGGACCTTGGTCCGTGAAGGCGGCAGACACGCCGAACGCGATCGATATCGCTACGCGGGTACTGAGGAATGCGACATCACGCGTGGGATGCAGTCCCAGGGCGCTCGACGTGTCTGCCAACTCGGTGGGCCGCGCGGGTGAGGCGGCGACCCGAATTCGTACTTTCTGACGGCGGCTCGTTGCACGCCGCGCGGTACTTCAATGCTTGCCGGAGGCCGCCGCCGCCTCGAGGAGAACAACGGCGATCACCGCGGATAACGGACGCCACTCACTCGACTGATCCATCACGACGCGACCTCTGTTGTGAGCCCGGCAGTTCAAGCGTTACGCGCTCGCAGCGGGCTGGAAAGCGGGACCGGGATCGGCGCCCCATGAGGGCTTTGGGCGCCACGATCCCGGCGCGGGTGGATTGGGGGTTGCAACGACTGCTGACGCTGACGACGCGGAACGCACACTCGACGACGCGGAACGACGCATCACGCACGACGCAAACACGAGACGCTAAGGACCAACGCGACAACTCGGGAACTGGGACGCTGGAACCAGAACGCTGAAACTTCGTGCTCGACACCCCGGCTCGGGAGCCTTCGCGGCGCTCTCGCCCTCTTGCTTCGCATTTTCCTCGACGAAGCAGTGTCCACTTCGTCGGAAAATGCTCTGGGCTCAGCGCGAGAAGCACCGCTCGGCCATACGCTTACGCTTGAGTTTCCGAGCGGTGCCCCGGGATCGCTCGATCGTTGCCAGGAGCATGCTCCGGGCGCCGATCGTGGAACTCGGTTCTACGCAACTCGACTGATACCAACGCGACGACGCGGACGACGCAGCACAAGTGGGGGGACGCAACTCGGGGGACGGCCGCAACGATGATGCGAGGCGGCGACGATCCTCGGACGAGACGCTGAGAGAAGAACCGTACGAACTCAGGAGAAGGGGAGCCGTTTCAACGCACCGGACCATGCTTGCCCCTCACCCCACCGGCGGCTCAACTCGTCCGTCGATGAGGGAGAATTAATCGTCTCATTCGGGCAACAACAAGACGGGAATTTGGTTCCGTCAGGGCAATTCGCTTGACGGTGGATAAATGGACTCGGGAGGCCGTGCTGGAGACCAAAAATTCGTTTAAACTATTGAAATACAAATATATTCCTTGAGGCTATCTTCCGTCGGCGGCGGCGAAGGCCGCCTTCAGGCCGATGACGAACAAGCCGAAGGAGGCCAGCACGTTCCAGCCCGCGAACGACAGTCCCACCACCGGGTCGCGCCAGGCCGCAACGTCGCAGCGCACGACCCGCGTCGCACCGAGTTCGGACAGCAAATCTCCCGCCTGCCTCGTCATGGTCTGAGCGCCGGAACACGTCTCGGGGCCGGGCCAGAAGCCCCACTCGGCGCCAGCCTGATAGAGTCCGATGCCGCTGTTGGCGAGAAACGCGCAGGCGACGAAGAGGAGGATGAGCGCGGCCGCCTTCTCCTGCTCGGCGCTGGTCAGGACGAGGGCGGCGAAGGCGAGCGGTATCGCGGCGTAGTAGGCGTAGCGCTGCACGCCGCACAGCCAGCACGGGGCGTAGCCGCCGACGAACTCGAAGGCCAGCGCGGTGGCAATGACGCCAGCGGAGAGGAACATCAGGAGGCCACCGAGCTTGTAGGCGTCGCTGTGGCGGGCGACGGAGCCGTGCGGGGTCATGGTCCCTGCCTCCTCTGTGTGGGCGCGCTCAGCACGACAAGACGCCCGAGCCGAGCGCGTATTTCGCGAGGAAATAGAGCCCGATGAGGGCCGCCGCCGCAAGTCCGGCGATGAGCCCGAGGCGCGCTTCGATGAAATGCTTGATCGGTTCGCCGTAGCGGTTCAGCGCCCAGGCGAGCGCCAGGAAGCGGGCGCCGCGCGCGACGATGCAGGATGCGATGAAGACCGGCAGGCCGACGTTGATGACGCCCGACAGGATCGTCACGACCTTGATGGGCGGAAGATGCGCGAGGCCCGAGGTGACGAGAAGGATCATCGTCGTTTCCGGGCCCGCGCATGCTTTCAGAGCCTCGAAGTCGTCGAGCTTGCCATAGAACTCCAGGGCGGGCCGCGCGATGGCATCGAAGGCGAAGGCGCCGAGCAGATAGCCGGCGATGCCGCCGAGGGTGGAGGCGATGGTGGCGATAATGGCGTAGCGGTAGGCCCGATCGGGCCGCGCGAGGGCCATGGGCACGAACAGCACGTCGGCGGGGATGAGAAAGACCGAGCTTTCGACGAAGGCGATGACCGCGAGCCAGACCTCGGCCGTCTTGCGGGCGGCCAGCGACAGCGTCCAGTCGTAGAGGGTGCGCAGCATGGATGCCGTCGGTTTCTCGGACGTTTTCTAGGAAGAGGTGGTCAGCGTGTCGGGTGAGGTCGCAGGGGCTGCGATGGCCGCCGGCCTCAGCGGCCGGAAGCTCCGCGACAGCCGGAGGACGACCTCATTGAGGATGAAGCGACCCTCGCCGACGGCGATCAGCCGCTGACCATCCTCAGAGCGCGCCAGAACACCGAGATTCACGAGGTCGTCGACGGTCTCCCGACACGGCTCGACGCCGCCGATCGCAGCGAGCCGCGGCACGCTCACGCCCTCGGCGAGCCGCAAGCCCATGAGCAGCAATTCGTCGGCGGCCATCGCTGGAGTGATGACTTCGGTTTCGACGATGGCATGGCCCTCGGCGCGTACGGCGGCGGCCCACGTCTCGGGATGGCGCTCGGTCACCGTGGCGATCCGCTTCCCGTCGCGGCCGAGAAGGCGACCGTGCGCGCCGGGACCAATGCCGGCGTAGGTGCCGTAGCGCCAGTAGACGAGGTTATGGCGGCTCTCCTCGCCGGGCCTGGCGTGGTTCGAGGTCTCATAGGCCGGCAGACCAGCGGCGGCGGTCAACTCCTGCGTCACGGCGAACAGGCCGGCGGCCGCTTCGTCGTCGGGAATGACGAGGCGGCCCAGTGCATACAGGCGCTCGAAGGTCGTGCCGGGTTCGATCGTCAATTGGTAGAGCGAGAGGTGGGCCGGTTCGAAGCTCAGGGCCTGGGCAAGCTCAGATGACCATGCGTCGGGCGATTGTCCGGGCCGGGCGTAGATGAGGTCGAAGGAGGTGCGTGCGAACGTGCGGCGCGCGATCTCGACGGCGCGCAGGGCTTCGGCGACGGAATGGATGCGGCCGAGGGCCTCTAGCGCCGCATCGTCGAGGGCCTGGACACCGAGGGATACGCGGTTGACGCCAGCGGCGCGATAGCCGGCGAAACGCTCGGCCTCGACCGATCCCGGGTTGGCCTCCAGCGTGATCTCGGCAGTGTCGGACAGGCGCCAGCGAGCGGCGATGCGCTCCAGGATGGCGGCGACCGTGCGAGGCTGCATCAAGGACGGCGTGCCACCGCCGAAGAACACGCTTGCAACGGGCTCTGGGCCGGTCAGCGTCGCGACGTGGTCGATCTCGGTCAGATACGCGGCGAGGAACGCCTGCTCGTCCCAGCCGCCGTGACGGACATAGCTGTTGAAGTCGCAATAGGGGCACTTCTGCGCGCAGAACGGCCAGTGGACGTAGACCGAAAAGCCCGGGTCAGCGGACGGATCGGGAGCGGCGATCATGCCCGAAGCATTCATGGGCGGCGCCCGGCTGCGGCCAGCATGGCCTTGGCCAGCGTGCGCCAGGCCGGCTCACCGTCCAGGGGCGATGTGGCTTCGGTCGCCCGTGCGAGAGCCTCGAGGAAGGCCGGCAAGTCGCGCGCCGTCCATGTATCGCGGTGCTGGGCGAGGTCGTTCGCCAAGTTTGCCATGAAGGCAGCCAGCTCTGCGCGCGTCGAGAGGTTCGCGGCCGCCGCCGACAGACCCTCTCCCGACACGCCGTAGGCAGGTGCGGACGCGCGCGGCAGGTGCGAGAGGCAGGCCCGCTCGAACAGGGCGAAGGCGCGGGTCCGGTGCGACATGGCGTACTTCTCGGCCGGCGGCATCTCGCCGAAGGTGCGTGCTTCTGCGGCTGGTACGAACATCGGGTCGTAGCCGAAGCCGTTGCCGCCGCGCGGCGGCCAGACGAGGTGGCCGTCGACGCGGCCTTCGAAAACGGCATACTCACCATCGGGCCGGGCGAGGCAGAGGGCGCAGGTGAAGTTCGCGCGCGGGCCCGGCGCTGCCCAGCCGTGGCGCGTGCCGATCTCCTCGGCGACCTTGGCCATGGCGCGCGCGAAGTCCTTGGCGGGACCGGCCCAGCGGGCCGAGTAGATGCCGGGAGCGCCGCCGAGGCAGGCGACCTCGAGGCCGGAATCATCGGCAAGTGCGGGCAGGCCAGCGGCGGTGGCGGCGGCAAGAGCCTTGAGGCGCGCATTGCCTGCGAACGTCGCCTCGGTCTCGTCCGGCTCGGCAAGGCCGAGGTCGCCGGCGGAGACGGCATCGAGCCCATACGGCCGCACCAGCTCCTTGATCTCCCAGACCTTGCCCGGGTTATGGCTGGCGACAACGAGGCGGTCGCCGGGGGCGAGGGGTGTGGAAGGCATGTGTGTCGCGCTGTGCAGCCTGGAGTTCGTAGCGTCAGCTCACGGTCAGCTTCTGCAACTCGAGAAGCTCGCCGATGCCCTTGCGGGCAAGTGCCATGAGAGCATCGAAGCTCTCCTGGCTGAACGGCGTGGTCTCGGCGGTGCCCTGTACCTCGACGATGCCGCCGGCACCCGTCATGACGAAGTTGGCGTCCGCGTCGGCTGCGGAATCCTCGGCATAGTCGAGGTCGAGGACCGGGGCACCCTGATACAGACCGCAGGAGATGGCGGCAACGCGGTCGCGCAGCACGTCGCCTTTAACCATGTCACGCACGCGCATCCACTCGATGCAGTCGTGCAAGGCAACCCACGCGCCCGTGATGGCGGCGGTGCGCGTACCGCCGTCGGCCTGGATGACGTCGCAGTCGATGGTGATCTGGCGCTCGCCGAGCCTGGGCAGATCGACAACGGCGCGCAGGGCCCGTCCGATCAGGCGCTGGATCTCCTGCGTGCGCCCCGAAGGATGGCCGGTCGTCACCTCACGGCGCGTGCGCGAGTTCGTCGCGCGCGGCAGCATGGCGTATTCGGCGGTGACCCAGCCCTTGCCCTGTCCCTTCAGCCACGGCGGCAGGCGCTCCTCGAGGGATGCCATGCACAGCACGTGCGTATTGCCGAACTTGATGAGGCAGGAGCCCTCGGCGTGCATGGCGACGGCGCGCTCGATGGAGACGCGGCGCAGTTCGTCGGGGGCACGTTTGGAGGGGCGCATCGGGACGGGGGCTCCGGCGGTTCGGGTCGCTTGACACCATGGTTCGGATTGCCCCGGACCCTAGAGAAGGCCCGGGCGAGGTTCAACCGGCAATCGCTGGAGCACTCGTGAGCACAGAGCCGCACGATTGACGCCATCGCAGCACGCCCGCAAACTTCGGGGTCGGCGAACCCTCCTCGTCCAGCGGGAGGCGAGCGAACGGCGTCAGAGTGGGAGGGGCGAGGCCAAAGTGGAGCAGGCCGACAAGGCCGCCGGGATCGGCGAACTCAACGAACGATCGCGCGCCATCCTGCGCAAGATCATCGAAAGCTATCTGTCGACGGGCGAACCGGTCGGCTCGCGCAACCTTGCCCGCGTGCTGCCGATGACGCTGTCGCCGGCCTCGATCCGCAATGTGATGGCCGATCTGGAGCAGCTCGGCCTGATCTTCGCGCCGCATACGTCTGCGGGACGCCTGCCGACGCACAGCGGGCTCAGGCTGTTCGTCGACGGACTGTTGGAGATCGGCCACCTCAGCGAGGAGGAGCGGCGCAATATCGAGCGTCAGATCGCGGGCCGGCGAAGTCAGCCGCTCGATCAGGTGCTGACGGAGGCGGGCGAACTCATCTCCGGCCTGTCGCATTGCGCTGGCGTGGTGCTCGCAGAGAAGCAGCAGGTGCGGCTCAAGCATATCGAGTTCGTGCGGCTCGATCCGTCACGGGCCCTCGTCGTGCTGGTCGGCATGGGCGGGGAGGTCGAGAACCGCGTCATCGAGCTGCCGGCGGGGCTGCCCGCGTCGGCGCTGGCCGAGGCGGCGAACTACATCAACCAGCACATCCAGGGGCTGTCGATCGCAGAGGCGCGGCAGCGCATTGAGGCGGACCTCGGACGCGCACGGGCGGAGCTCGACCAACTCACCCAGAAGGTGATCGAAACGGGACTTGCCGAGTGGTCTGGCGCGCTCGATGACCGCAAAAGCCTGATCGTCAAGGGCCAGTCGAACCTGTTGAAGGACGTCAGCGTCGCTGATGACCTGGAGCGGGTCCGGCAACTGTTCGACGATCTGGAAGCCAAGCGCGATCTCGTCCAGATCCTCGGGCTCGCCGAGAAGGCCGACGGGGTGAAGATCTTCATCGGCTCGGAGAACAAGCTGTTCTCGCTGTCGGGGTCGTCGCTGATCGTGGCTCCGTTCCGGGACGGGCAGCGCAAGGTGGTCGGCGTGATCGGGATCATCGGTCCGACGCGACTCAACTATGCCCGCATCATCCCCATGGTCGACTACACGGCCAAGCTCGTCAGCCGGGTCATCACTTCACCTTGATCTTGCCGGAAGCGCACTGATATCGAAGGCGCGATCATCGAGGGATCGGCGCGCCGGGGCCGCCATGCGCGGCTCCGTCGTCAGCGCTGCCCGCAACATCAGCGGAGTGACCATGTCCGACGAACCCAAAGCGTCCGCCGCGGCGGACGGCGCGCCCGATGCATCCCGGCCCGCGCCAGAGGCAGCGTCCACAGCCACGCCCCCCGACGAGGCGACGCCCGCGCCCTCGACCGAAGCCAGTGCGGCCAGCCCGAGCGGGGAGGCGGTGACCGCCGCGGAGGCGCTCGAAGCCATCGAGGCGGCCATGGCCGCCGAGGATGCCGGGTACGTGCGCAAGATCGCCGAACTCGAACGCCAGATCGGCGACCTCACCGACCGCCTCGTCAGGGCGCACGCGGAGATCCAGAACCTGCATCGCCGGCGCGAGCGCGATGTGGCAGACGCGGCCAAGTACGCCATATCGAAGTTCGCCGGCGATACGGTCGGCATCGCCGACAACTTCGAGCGGGCGCTGGGGGCCGTTCCAGCCGGCGCGGCGAACGACAATCCAATGCTGAGAGCGCTCGTCGAGGGCGTGTCGATGACCGAGCGGGAGTTCTTCAACGTGCTGGAGAAGCACGGCGTGAAGCGCATCAAGCCGATGGGCGAGCCATTCGACCCGCATCAGCATCAAGCGGTGATGGAGCAGGAGGACCGTGCAGTGCCGGCCGGAACGGTGCTGATGGTCTATCAGTCCGGCTACATCATCGGCGAGCGCGTGCTCAGGCCGGCGATGGTCGTCGTCTCGCGCGGCGGGCCGCGACCCGTCAGGGAGCCGGTAGCAGAAGCGGCAGCCAATGGACCCGGCGACAGCGAGCCGAAGGCGTCCGACGACGGCGCGGCTTCCTCGACACCTCACGGGACGACGTGAGCCACCATTGGCTTGGTGCCGGTCGTGTGGCTGTTCAGCGCTGGGGTGCGGGCGGCGCTGGTGTACCGGCAGGCGCCGACTGACCGCGGTCGATGACGCCGGAGAGGATCGCCGCCGCGCCGGCAAGCCCGCCATCGCCACCACCTGACACCATCGTGTGGGGGACGAGCCGCGAGACGAGGCCAACGAGCTCCGGCTTGCGCTCGAGTGCCGACAGCGTCTTCTCGAGGGCCTGCAACAGGGCGACGCGGTCCTGGCCGAGGACGTCGGCCTGGGCACGCTGGCCGCGCGCCAGCTCCTCGAGGAACTGCCGCTCGGCGCGGCCGAGGGCGGCGCGCTCGGCCTCGCGCTGATTGGCGACCTGCACGGCGATCTGCGCCTCGACGAGGCGGGGCTGCTCGTTGGCCGTCGAGCGGGCCTGCTCGGTCTCGATGCGCTTGGCCTGGGCGGCGGTCTCACGCTCGTAGGCCTTCGAGAGCTGCTCGGCGAGCTGCTCGCGCAGACGCGAGACGAGCAATTCCGGCGGCACGGCGGGTTCGCCGAGGCGGATCTCCTGGATGTCGACGCCGGCCTTGCGGCCCTCGCGCTTGACCAGCTCCTCGATGTTCTGCTCCAGCGCATCGCGGTTCTCGATGAGATCGAGGACCTGCGTCTGGCGGCGCACCTTCTTGCCGGGGTTGGCCGGATCGACGACCTCGATCTCGGAGCCTGCCACGTTGCGCACGATCGATCGGATGACAGGGGTGAGGATGCGGTTCTCGATCTCGTCGAGGCCGCCGACGGCACCGACCACGACGGGGGCGTTCTTGGGGCTGACCTGGACGAGGACGCGCAGCTCTTGGGGGATGTCCCAGCCTTCGACCTTGACGAAGACGGCCTTGTCGGCAGCCTCCTTGGTGACGGGCTGCATCTCGGTGCGCTCGACCTGGCGGATGTTGCCCTGCTGGTCGACGCTCAGGTCGATGATGCGCTTGGTGAAGCCGCCCTTGTACTCCCAAGTCTGCACGCGCGTGTCGACGAGGGTGACGTCGTAGGCCTTGTGATTGAGGTAGTAGGCGCCGGGCAACAGCGGGTCGCGCCAGATGCCGACACATCCCTGCGGCACGAGGGGGACCGAAAGGACGCCTTCGATATAGGACGCGTCCGTTGCCTTGACCTCGACCTCGACGCACGAGACGCCCGGCTTGGCGACGTTCGACTTGACGACGCCGACGTGGCCGGCGGGGATGATGGTGGCTTTGGTCTCCTGGCTGACCTGCACGTCGAAGAGATAGCGGTTGAGGCGGTACTCGCCGGGCTTCAGGACCGTCTCCTGGGGTCCGCGGTGACCGCCTTCGGTCAGGAAGGTCTCGGCGTCGAGCATGCGGCCGAGCTTGTCGTCGGGGATCTGCGGGGCGATGTACATGCCCTCGGGCATGGGCTGGCCGTCGACGGCGACGATCTCGCCGTAGAAGCCCTCCGGCACCTTGACGATGTCGTACTGCTCGACCTGGTAGAGCACGCGCACGAGCGGCAGAAAATGGAAACCGGGGCCCAGGATGCGGGCCTGTGGACCCTTCTGGCCCGGAAGCGCGACGATGCGGCCGGGGGGCAACTCCTGGAAGGCATAGATGCGCTTCAGATGGCCGACGCGGTTGGCGTCGATGAAGACGAACGAGGTCGAGGCGAGCAGGAAGAGGCCGAAGGCGACGAGACCGGCGCCGAGCACGATACCGGAAGCGCCACTCGCCGCACCGCCGAGGCGTCCGAGCCGGCCCGGCGCCTCGCCAGCGGGTACCGGGAGAGTGGTGGTCGCGGCCTTCAAGTTGCGAACGAGAAGCGCAACGCCCGCGACGACTGCCAATATGCCAAACAGAACGTAAATCACGGACGACACCTCGCGGCGTTAGCGCAGTATCCGATTAGACGCGATCGCCCAAGCGATCGCTCGATCGGATGGATCTGCTCTGGATGCATGTTTCTAGAGCATCTTTATCCGAACGACGACGCGCAAGAGCACGTCCGTTCGTTCGGATGATGCTCTAGAAGCGATGTTTACATCCGTATACTTCGTTCAAATCAAGGAACAATTACCGTCGTTCGTCCTTAACCTCCGTTAAACCTTCAGCGGTCAGGGCGCTGCAGCACTGCCGACGTGGCGCAACGTGAGATTGATGCGGCCGCCTCCCACAATGAGATGGCTGGTGCCGGGCTCGATGCGGTCGATGCCGTGGTGGGCGAGGCGCGCGGCGCCGGCCAGAACGACGACGTCGCCGGACGCCAAGCGCAGCCGCACTTTCGGATCGGACCGGCGCGCACCGCCGATGTGGAAAATGGCGTCATCCCCGAGAGATACCGACACCACCGGGGCTTCGAGATCGGCTTCGTCGCGGTCGACGTGGCTGCCGAGGCGGGCGCGGCCGCGATACAGGTTGACGAGGCAGGCTTGCGGCGGCTTCAGAGCCTCGCCCACCTCGTTCCATAGCCTGATCAATGCCGGAGGAATCGGCGGCCATGGCTCTTTCGTCACGGGATGTGTCGGCTGATAGCGATAGCCACCCTCGCGGTCGGACACCCAGCCGAGCGGGCCGGCGTTCGTCATCTCGACCGAGAACGGCTTGCCGGTGCGTGGCATGGTCGGCCGGTACCACGGGGCCCGGCGCAGGATGGCATCGATGTCGGCGACGAGCGCGCGCTGGGCTGAATGGTCGAAGGCGGCAGGCAGGTGGCGGAAGCCGTCGAGCATCGGGTAACCTCGCTGCGCCAAATACGCCGCAGGGGAGCGGAGGCAGATACGTCACAGACCTGTGGCCGCGCCCCGTTGCGCGGCCGAAAGCCCTGCCTATATACCGTCCATTCGTAGAAATGACCTCAAGGGGACCGCCTCGGTCACGCCGCGTTGTGGGAGCCATGTCGCGCCTCCACACGACGATGGTCCGGACGGGCGCCGCCACAGGGCCCAGCGGTCTGCCGCAACAGGAAGGAACAGCAGTCATGGCGAAAGTCATCGGCATCGACCTCGGCACCACGAACTCGTGCGTGGCCGTGATGGAAGGCGGCAAGCCGCGCGTTCTGGAGAATGCGGAGGGCGCCAACACCACCCCCTCCATCGTCGCCTTCACGCCCGACGGAGAGAAGCTCGTCGGCCTGCCGGCCAAGCGCCAGGCGGTGACCAACCCGACCAACACGTTCTTCGCCATCAAGCGGCTGATCGGACGCCGCTTCAATGATGAACTCGTCAAGAAGGACCAGGGCCTCGTGCCCTACAAGATCGTCGAGGGGCCGAGCGGAGACGCCTGGGTCGAGGCTGACGGCAAGAAGTACTCCCCGCAGCAGATCTCCGCTTTCATCCTGCAGAAGATGAGGGAGACCGCCGAGGCCAAGCTCGGCGAGAGCGTCACGCAGGCCGTCATCACGGTGCCGGCGTACTTCAACGATGCGCAGCGGCAGGCGACCAAGGATGCCGGCAAGATCGCCGGCCTCGAGGTGCTGCGCATCATCAACGAGCCGACGGCGGCTGCGCTCGCGTATGGTCTCGACAAGAAGAAAGAGAACTCGACGATCGCCGTCTACGACCTCGGCGGCGGCACGTTCGACATCTCGATCCTCGAGATCGGCGATGGCGTGTTCGAGGTGAAGTCGACGAACGGCGATACGTTCCTCGGCGGCGAAGACTTCGACATGAAGCTCGTCTCCTACCTCGCCGACGAATTCAAGAAAGAGAACGGCATCGACCTGCGCGGCGACAAGCTCGCGCTGCAGCGCCTCAAAGAGGCGGCCGAGAAGGCCAAGATCGAGCTGTCATCGTCGACGCAGACCGAGGTCAATCTGCCGTTCATCACGGCTGATGCCTCCGGGCCGAAGCACCTGACCATGAAGCTCACGCGTGCCAAGCTCGAGAGCCTGGTCGACGATCTGATCAACCGCACCAAGGGCCCTTGCATCCAGGCGCTCAAGGATGCCGGCCTCAAGGCCGCCGAGATCGACGAGGTCGTGCTCGTCGGTGGCATGACGCGCATGCCGCGCGTGCAGCAGGTGGTCAAGGAGCTGTTCGGCAAGGAGCCGCACAAGGGTGTCAATCCAGACGAAGTGGTGGCGGTCGGCGCGGCAATCCAGGGCGGCGTCCTGAAGGGCGAGGTCAAGGACGTCCTCCTGCTCGACGTCACGCCGCTGTCGCTCGGCATCGAGACGCTGGGCGGCGTGTTCACCCGGCTCATCGACCGCAACACGACGATCCCGACCAAGAAGAGCCAGGTGTTCTCGACCGCCGAGGACGGGCAGGGCGCGGTGACCATTCGCGTGAGCCAGGGCGAGCGCGAGATGGCCGCCGACAACAAGCTGCTCGGCCAGTTCGATCTCGTCGGCATCCCGCCGGCGCCGCGCGGCGTTCCGCAAATCGAGGTCACGTTCGACATCGATGCCAACGGCATCGTGCACGTGTCGGCGAAGGACAAGGCGACGAGCAAGGAGCAGTCGATCCGCATCCAGGCATCAGGCGGTCTGTCGGATGCCGAGATCGAGAAGATGGTGAAGGACGCCGAGGCGCATGCCGCCGAGGACAAGGCGCGGCGTGAACTCGTCGAGACGAAGAACCAGGCCGAGGCGATGATCGATTCGGTCGAGAAGTCGCTGAAGGAGAATGGCGAAAACGCCAAGGTCGTGGCCATCAAGGGGGACGTCGAAAAGGCGATCGCCGATACCAAAGCGGCGATGGGCAAGGACGACGTCGAAGGTCTCAAGGCGTCGATTGCCGCGCTCGCGCAAGCCTCGATGAAGATCGGCGAGGCGGTCTACGCGCAGGGCGGTGGTCAGGGCGAGGCGGGCTCTGGCGGGAAATCACAGCCCGGCGGCGCGTCAGGTGACGACGTCCTCGACGCCGACTTCGAAGAGGTCCGCGACGACAAGAAGTCGGCGTAACGAAAGGGCCTTCGTCAGAGCGACGGAGCCGATGATCGGCGGCCGGTTTCCCTGATGGGGCCGGCCGCACCACCGTGACGGGCAGTGCCGAGCCTCCCGCCCGGAGGCGAATGCCGCAAACCCAGCCCGAGGTTCCAGCTTTGCAGCCCCTGCCCGGTGTGCCTAAGCTGTCGCGGGCCCGCACAATGCTGATCCGCAGGCTGACGAACCCACGCGAGAGCCAAACTCGAACTGCCCTCAACAGGAAGGATTCGCGCTCACATGTCCAAGCGCGACTACTACGAGACCCTCGGCGTGGGCCGCAGCGCCAGCGAGAACGACCTCAAGAGCGCGTTCCGCAAGCTCGCCAAGCAGTTCCATCCCGACGCCAATCCGGGTGACGCGAAGGCCGAGCAGCGCTTCAAGGAGATCAACGAGGCCTACGAGGTTCTGAAGGACCCGCAAAAGCGCGCCGCGTACGATCAGTTCGGACACGCTGCATTCGAAGCGGGTGGCGGAGCGCGCGGCGCCGGCGGTTTCGGCCCGGACTTCGCGACCTCCATGTCGGACATCTTCGACGACCTGTTCGGCGAGTTCATGGGCGGCCGGCGCGGTCCCATGGGGGCGGCCGGCGGTCCTGGTCGCGGCCGCCGCGTGCGCGAACCGGGCGCGGACCTGCGCTACAACATGGAGATCGCGCTCGGCGAGGCCTATTCCGGCAAGACGGCGCAGATCCGCGTGCCGACGAGCATCGCCTGCGAGACATGCCAAGGCGCGGGCGCCAAGGCCGGAACCAAGCCCGTCACCTGCCGGACGTGCGGCGGGGCCGGCAAAGTGCGCGCGAGCCAGGGCTTCTTCACCATTGAGCGGACGTGCCCCAACTGCATGGGCAGCGGCGACGTCATCGACGATCCGTGCCCGTCGTGCTCCGGCGCGGGCCGCGTCACGCGCGAGCGCACGCTGTCGGTGAGCATCCCGCCGGGCGTGGAGGACGGCACGCGCATCAGGCTCGCCGGGGAGGGCGAGGCCGGCCTCCGGGGCGGGCCGGCGGGCGATCTCTACATCTTCCTGTCGATCAAGCCGCACGCCTTTTTCCAGCGCGACGGATCGGACCTCTTCTGCAAGGTGCCCATCGCCATGACGACGGCCGCGCTCGGCGGCCAGGTCGAGGTGCCGACCCTCGAGGGCCAACTGACACGGGTGAAGATCCCGGACGGAACGCCGACGGGCAAGCAGTTCCGGCTCAAGGGGAAGGGAATGCCGGTGTTGCGCTCCAAGGCGTTCGGCGACCTCTATATTCAGGTCGAGGTGGAGACGCCGAAGAACCTGACGCGACGCCAGCGCGAATTGCTGGAAGAATTCGATCGCGAGAGCCGCAACGACACGAGCCCGGACAGTCACGGCTTCTTTGCCCGCATGATGGAATTCTTCGACGGCGGCAAGGGCAAGGATCGTGACAAGGAGTGAAGAGGAGCCCGGTCTCGGCGCTCACCGGGCCCTCCGCGTACGGGTTGCCGACCGCCACCTGATCGGAGGCACTATCCGGTCCGTTTCAGCTACTGCCGCGACAAGACGGCGAACGGGGAGCGGGATCGAGATGCTCAGGCAAGGACGAGCGGGCCAATTCGGCAGCGGCGGACGGACGAAACCGGCGGCGGCTTTTGCTGCGCTTGCCTCCATTGTGCTTGCGGGCATAGCGCCGGCCGCCGCGGGTTCACCCTCCGCCGCCGGACCGGCTCCGAGCTTCGCCGCACCTCCGTCGCAAGAGCCTCAGCTGCCTGCGATGGACCGGCTCGCATTCGGAGAACTTCTCGTCCGTCAACGCTGCGCGAACTGTCATGCCATCGTTCAGGGCGAGAACTCGCTTGCGCCGCCGCTGGTCGGTCTGATCGGGCGGCAGGCAGGTACGGTCGAAGGCTACACGTACTCGCCGAACATCAAGAACCTTGGCGTGGTGTGGTCGGCGGGCGCGCTCGACGGCTGGCTCGCGGCGACGACCTTCGATACGCCCGACATCCGCATGCGCCACGTCGGTCTGCCGCAGCCCGACCAGCGCGCTGCGGTGATCGCATACATCGAGATGTTGACGGCGAAGTGAGCCGAAGTTGGTTCTCGGGGGTGCGGCGTTGCATGGCGCTCCCGGAGACAGGCAGTCCGGGCAGGGGTGAGGGACGATGGCGCACGTGCGATTGATGGTGATGGCGGGCTCGGCGCGGGCTGGCTCGTTCAACAAGCGGCTGGCGCGGCTTGCTGCGGTCATGGCGGTCGAGGCCGGCCTCGAGGCGACCTTCGTCGACCTCGCCGACTTTCCAATGCCGCTCTACGACGGCGACGACGAGGCGACCGCCGGCCCGCCACCCAACGCCAGGAAGCTTCTCGATACGATGATGGCGCATCATGGCGTGCTGATCGTCTGCCCCGAGTACAACGCCTCGATCACGCCGCTCCTGAAGAACACGCTCGACTGGATCAGCAGGCTCAGGATCGAGGGGCAGGCGCCCAACGCCGTTTACCGGACGAGGGTGTTCGCGCTCGCGTCGGCCTCGCCGGGTGGCTTCGGCGGACTGCGCGGCCTCACTGCGGTGCGTTCCGTGCTGGAGATCGGCCTCGGTGCGATCGTTCTGCCGGAGCAGTTCGCGTTGCCGAAGGCGAACGAGGCGTTCGGTCCCGATGACCGGCTCGTCGACAAGGCGGTCGAGAAGCGGCTTGCCGAGCATATCGCGCGGCTTGCCCACGTGGCCGCGGCGCTCAAGGCCTGAGCGCGGGGTGACGCGCAATTCGCCGTTGGATGGTCGTGGCGCCGCTCAGCGCGTGATGACTGCCAGCAGTAAGGATATCGTCAGCGCGGAGACGATCGTGCCGAGGGCGATGGCCCCGGAGGCCGAGTTGACCGCGCGGCCCGATCGCGTGGCGAAGATGTACGCGTTGGCACCGGTCGGCACGGCGGACAGGATCGCGACCGTCCCCGCCGAGACCGGCGACAAGCCGAAGACGACGTAGGCGAGCGCCATGGCGACGACTGGCATGGCGACAAGCTTCAAGACCGTGATGGTGGCAAGCGTCGGGATCTGCCCGGCGATGCGGAAGCGCGTCAGCGACAGGCCGAGGGCGACGAGGGCGGCCGGTACGCCGGCCTGAGCGAGAAGAGTGAGAATGTCGAGCGCCGGTTTTGGCATCGGCACACCCGTCAGGCGCCAGGCCGCGCCCAGAAGAACGCCGATGACGACCGGATTGCGGCCGAGGTCGTCGCGCAGCACTTCCAGCATCGACGGCGGCGTCTCGCCATCAGCCGGCGTCGCCACGAGGCGGGCGTGGAGCGTGGCGGCCAGCCAAAGCGACGGGGCGTGAATGGACAGAATGAGCGCGACCGTGGCCGATGACGCCTCGCCGAAGGTGAGAAAGGCGATCGGGATGCCGAGCATGACGGAATTGCCGAATGCCGAGGCGATCGCGATCGAGGGCGCGTCCTGCGCGGGGCGGGCGAGCGGCCAGGCTGTGGCGGCCGTTGCGGCAAGCCAGGTTACGGCGGCGGCAATGTAGAAGCTCGCCCAGACGCCGGCGATGGAGAGGCCGGAGAAATCCGAGGTCGCGACGGTCTTCAGGAGGAGGGCGGGGATGGCAAGCGTGAAGGCGAACTCGCCGATGCCCTTCTCCGCCGTCTCGGAGAGAAAGCCCAGCTTGCCGAACAGCGTGCCCAGGGCGATCAGGCCGAACACGGGCGCGATGAGAAGAAGGATGTCGAGCATCGGAGCGGTGGGTGAGGGAAAGGGGAGGGGCGAGTGTGAGGGGCGGTGGGCAGTGGGAGGGGCGGTCAGACGGAGGGGCGGTCGGGGCAGGAATCGCAGGCATGTGGCAGCCAGCGATAGCGACAGCGACGGCGAGGGTCCAGCGCGCCTCATGCAGGGCTGCCATGCCTGCGTGCCATGCCGCCCCTACAGACGCGGGGTGCGCGCACAACGCGGCGTGGTCCTGAAGCCTGCGCACGCTGTCCGTCAGGCCGCTTCCTGCCGGCGCAGCGTCTCGCTGCGATACGACAGGGCTTCGGCGATCTCGGTCCGGCCGATCGTGTCCCTTCCCGCGAGGTCGGCGATCGTACGTGCGACCTTGAGCGTGCGATGGAAGCCGCGGGCCGACAGCCCGAGGGCTTCGGCAGCCTGCCGCAGCAGTGCCGCACCGGCCTCGTCGGGCGTGGCAACGGCGTCGATCAGGCGACCTGTGAGGTCGGCGTTGGTGCGCAGACGCGATTTCGGCATGCCCTGCACCAGGCCGCTCGAGGGCTCGCCGGTCAGCGCCGCCAGCCGGTCGCGCTGGCGGAGGCGCGCGGCCTCGACGCGGGTGCGTACCTCGCTGCTGCCTTCGCTCGGTGCCGGCAGCATCAGGTCGGCAGCGGAGACCGCTGGCACTTCGATGTGGAGGTCGAAGCGATCGATGAGCGGGCCGGAGATGCGGGCCTGGTAGTCGGCGCGGCAGCGCGGACCGCGCTTGCAGGACGATCCAGGTCCGGCCTGGCCGCCGCATTTGCACGGGTTCATCGCCGCGACGAGTTGGAAGCGCGAGGGGTAGACGATGCGGTGATTGGCCCGGGCGATGACGGTCTCGCCGGTTTCGACCGGCTGGCGCAGGCTGTCGAGCACGGGGGAGGCAAACTCCGGCAACTCGTCGAGAAAGAGGACGCCGAGGTGGGCAAGGCTGACCTCGCCCGGCGTGGGCCGCGTGCCGCCGCCGACGAGCGCTGCCATGCTTGCTGAATGGTGCGGGGCGCGGAAGGGCCGCTCGGTGGCGAGTGCGCCGCCGTCGAGGGCGCCGGCGAGGCTGTGCACCATCGAGACTTCGAGCATCTCCTCCGGCGACAGCGCCGGCAGGATCGACGGCAGGCGCGCGGCGAGCATGGACTTGCCCGAGCCGGGCGGACCGACCATCAACAGATTGTGGCCGCCGGCCGCCGCGATCTCGAGCGCGCGCTTGGCGCTCTCCTGGCCCTTGACGTCCATAAGGTCGACGCCGCTGCCGGGTCTGCGCATGAGATTGGGGAGAGGCCGGGACAGGGATTGCAGGCCCTTGAAGTGATTGACGAGGGCGAGCAGGTGGGCAGGCGCCAGCAGGGGCATGTCCTCGGAGGCCCAGGCCGCTTCCGGTCCGCACGCGGCCGGGCAGATCAGGCCCTTGCCGCAGGCGTTGGCACCGATGGCAGCCGGCAGCGCGCCCGGCACGCTGCGGATCGAACCATCGAGCGCGAGCTCGCCGATGGCGACGTAGTCCTCCAGCACGACGGGAGATATCGCCTCCATCGCTGCCATCAGCGCGAGGCTGATCGGCAGGTCGAAGTGGCTGCCCTCCTTGGGCAGATCGGCGGGGGCGAGATTGACCGTCAGATGCCGATAGGGGAGCCCCAGTCCCACGGCATGCAGAGCATTACGCACGCGCTCGCGGCTTTCGGCGACGGCCTTGTCGGGCAGGCCGACGATGTTGAAAGCCGGCGAACCCGGCGTGATGCGCACCTGCACCTCGACGGGGCGGGCATCGATGCCAACGAAGGCCAATGTCGAAATCTGCGCGTACATGGCACCCTGCCTCGCCGCACTTGCGCCAACCGCACCCTGCCTCGTTGAGGCTAGCAGAGGCGCGTGCCTGCAACAAGAACAAATTAAGAACTTAGTGCCGGCTGGGGCGAGGCTGTAGCTTGTTCGGTGTCCGCCTTATTGCCGGGCTCACATGCGGTTCGGCAGGTGCAGCGGCCAGGATCGCGGCAGGACGACGACGGCGTCGAAAACCCGCTCGCAGGACTGCAGATGCGGGCGCCGCGCCAGCCAGAGGTCGGCGGCGCGGCGCATGCGCTCACCCTGGCGCGGGGTCAGCGCGGCTTCGGCCTCGGCCAGCGTGGCGCGCGCCTTGACCTCGACGAACGCGAGGCGGGCCCCACGCCGGGCGATGAGATCGATTTCACCGAGAGGCGTGCGCACCCGGCGCGCCAGGATGCGATAGCCGGCGAGCATCAGCCGGCCTGCGGCGACGATCTCGGCCGTCCGACCCGTGGCGTAGCGGCGGCGCCGCTCGGCCTTGTGGGCGGGGGGCGGTCCGGCATCGAGCGGCCGGTGCTGGAGATCATTTCGGGGCGGGTTCATCGGTCCCTCGGCTGCCATCGTCGGCGTCCTCCTCCCCACCATCGCCAGCACCACCGCCGTTGCGCTCGCGCGCCAGGGCGAGCGCGTAGACCCGACTTTTGCCGACGCCGAGGCGGGCGGCGACCTCGCGCGCGGCATCGCGCCGGGAGCGATCGCTGGCAACCGCGTCGAGGGCGGCAAGGATCGCAGCGTCGTCGACCTCGCGCGCGGCCGGCGGGCCGACGACAATGGCGATCTCACCCCTGATCTCGGCGCGGCCGGCGATGACCAGCGACAGCTCGTCGAGCGTGCCGCACACCACCTCCTCGTTGAGCTTCGTCAATTCGCGTGCGATCGCGGCCTGGCGCGGGCCCAGGCCGGCGGCGAGGTCGGCCAGCGTCTCGGCCAGCCGGTTGGCCGCTTCGAACAGCACGAGAGTGGCTGGAATCGCAGCAAGCTCGTCGATGACCTCGGCACGCGCCTTGCCGCGGCTCGGCAGGAAGCCCGCGAAAAGAAAGGTATCGGTCGGCAGGCCCGATGACACCAGCGCAGCGAGGCTTGCCGAAGCGCCTGGAATGCACGTCACGCGGTGACCTGCCTCCAGGCAGTCGCGCACGAGCTTGTAGCCGGGGTCGGAAACGAGCGGCATGCCGGCGTCGCTGACGAGCGCGACGGATCGGCCGTCCGCCAGAGCCGCCAGGATGCGCGGGCGCTCGCGCGCGGCATTGTGCTCGTGATACGGGGCCAGCTTCGTGTGCAGGCCGAAGTGTGCCAGGAGGATCGCGGAGTGGCGGGTGTCCTCGGCGTAGACGACATCGGCGCGAGCGAGCACCGCGATCGCGCGCAGGGTGATGTCCGACAGGTTGCCGATGGGGGTCGCGACGAGAGCGAGCCCGGGTGAAACAGGCTGAAGCAAGACGCGACGCAACTGGCGCTCGACTTGGGCGACGATGACGTCGTCACGGCTGTCGGGCGAGGTGGTGCCCGGTGCCGGCGCGGACGGACCCGCCTCGGTCCGGCGGCTGTGCGCTGGGCGCGGGGGGCGTGGCGAGCGCGGCAAGCGGCGGCTCCATCGGTGGTCGCGCCAGGGTCAGAGCTGGCGTCGCCTCGATTGGTAGCGGAAACGGCCGGCGGCGTGACATCAATTCGCTTCCCTCGACTGCCACACCCGGCTATCCGGATTCGATCGACGAACGCGAGGCCGCATGACGAGGCGCACGACGCCCAACTCCCAGTATCCGCTGTCCCGGCAGACTTCGCGCGATTTGCGCGGACGCGCCGGACAAAGCGCGATGGCGCTCGTCGCGCTGGCGGGAGTGGCGGCGGCAGGCCTGCTCGCCGGAGGCTGCGCGCCGAGCCTTGGCAGCGTCGCACCGGGCCTGCCGGGAGCCATCGCTGGCGATTCCGCGCCGGGTCATGCGCAGGCGGCGCCTTCGAGCCGGCGCCAGCAGCACCGGGCCGTCAAGATCGCCATGCTGCTGCCGCTCGCCGGCATGGGGCAGACCGCCATCATCGCGAAATCGATGAAGCAGGCCGGCGAGCTTGCTCTGTTCGATATCGACAATCCGGCGATACAACTCGTCGTCAAGGACGCGGGCCAAACTCCGCAGGCTTCAGCAGCAGCGGCGCAGCAGGCCGTCAGCGAGGGTGCCGAGATCATCGTCGGCCCGGTCTTCGCCAACGCCGTAGCAGCGGCGGCGGTGCCGGCGCGGCAGGCGCGCGTGCCGATCATCGCCTTTTCCAACGACCGCAATGTCGCAGGCAACGGCGTCTATCTGATGAGCTATCTGCCGGACGCGGAGGTCGAGCGGATCGTCAGCTATGCCGTTGCGCGCGGAAAACGGCGCTTTGCAGCTTTGGTGCCTCAGGATGGCTACGGGCGCGAGGTCGACCGTGCGTTCCGGGCGGCAGTGCAGAAGTCGGGCGGCGAGATCGTGGCGATCGAGAGCTACGAGCCGGGCGCCAACGCCATGCTCGAGCCGGCGCAGCGCATCTTCGAGACGATCAAGGAGACGAGCAGCCTCGGCTCGCCCATCGATGCCCTTTTCCTGCCGGGCGGGCAGGATGCCCTGTCGAGCCTCGCGCCCATGATCGCCTACGCGGGGATCGACACGCGTCAGGTGCAACTCCTCGGCACGGGCGCGTGGGATTTTCCCAACGTCGGCCGCGACGACGTGCTCGTCGGCGGCTGGTATCCGAGCCCCGACCCAGACGGCTTCAAGGCGTTCTCGGAGCGCTTCGCGCAGACCTTCGGGCAGGCCCCCCCGCGCATCGCGAGCCTCGCCTATGATGCGGTTGCGCTCGCCATCCAGGCCGGCGGCGGCCGGCGCGACAACGAGGACGTGCATGGAGCGCTCGTTGCGGCGGCGGCCTTCAAGGGCGTGGATGGTCCGGTGCGGCTGGAAAGCAGCGGACTGAACAAGCGCAGTCTGGCCGTGCTCGAGGTGCAGAAGTTCGGCGTCGCCGTGATCGATGCCGCCGATGGATCGGGACCGAAGCCGGGTGCGGCGCCCGCCGGCGGGCCGCCGACCGATGGCGCGAGGGGCGATGGCTCCGCGGCGGCGCTGCGGCAACCACACGAGGGCGTGGCAACGCCGCGGCCGGTGTTTTAGAGCGCATTGCAACGCCTCGGAGGCGAAGGGGCGCACTCGTCCTCTGCGCCCGGACTCATGAGAAAGGCCGGAGGATCGCTCCCCCGGCCCAACACGTCGTGTTCCTGCTCATCGCTGAGGCGGAGTGCGCTGATCAGGCGGCGCGCGGCTCGCCGTCGACGACCTCGCCGTCGGCGCCCTGCCGGCGGCTGCGCGCGCTCTTGGCCAGCACTTCCGTAATGCGCTGCACGGCGCCACGCTCATCGAGCTTCTCGACGGCCGCGATCTCGCGCGCCATGCGGTCGAGCGCGTCCTCGTAGAGCTGGCGCTCGGAGTAGGACTGCTCGGGCTGGGCCTCGGAGCGATAGAGGTCGCGCACCACCTCGGCGATGGAGACGAGGTCGCCGGAGTTGATCTTGGCGACGTACTCCTGCGCGCGGCGGCTCCACATGGTGCGCTTGACGCGCGCGCGCCCCTTGAGGATGTCCATTGCCTTGCGCACGATGCCATCGTCGGACAGCTTTCGCATGCCGACCGACTCGAGCTTGCCCGTCGGCACGCGCAGCGTCAGCTTTTCCTTGTCGAAGGTGATGACGAACAGCTCGAGCGCCATGCCGGCGATCTCCTGCTCCTCGATCCCGACGATGCGGCCGACACCGTGCGCCGGATACACGATGAACTCGTTCGTCTTGAAGCCATGGCGCTGGCTGACGGGCTTCTTTTCGATGGTCTTCTCCTGCATGGCGGCTGCGCGCGCGGCGGCAGCCTTCTCGGCGAGCTCTTTCGGCGTCTTGGGCGCGCTGACGGGCGCGCTGATCTTCTGAGCGGCCGTCTCGGCGATCATGGCCGCCACGGCGCGCGCGGACTTGTTGCCCGCCGCGGGAGCCGGTGCCGGCCGCGCCGCAAGCATGTGCTTCGGTGCGGGGGCTGGCGGGTTGACGATGCCGCCGATGCCCTTGGCCCGCGCAGCGGGCGAGGCGGCAACCGGCTTGCCCGATACCTTGGCGGCGGGTGTCGCATGAGCCGCGGCGGAACGGACCCGATCCTTGGTGGAAACGACTTTCGCCTTGGCCGCGACCTGGGCAGCGGGCTTAGCAGCGGCCGGAGCGCTTGCCTTCCGTGCGGCGGCCAACGCCGGCTTCGCTGCGCCATGCGACTTGGCAAGCGTTGCCGACTTCGCCGACGGGGTGGCCGGCTTCGACTGGGCTGCCTTGGCAGTGGAGGCCTTCAGAGTGGCGGCCTTGACAGTGGTTGATTTTGCTGCCGCGCCGGGCTTCTTGGACGCTGCGATCTTGGAGGACGACGCCTTGAGCTTGACGGTGCGCGATGCGAGCGTGCTGGCAGCCTTCGACTTGACCGTGGTCTTGCCGCCTGCCTTGCTCTTTACTGCGGAAACCGTGGACTTGGCTTTTGCCTTTGTCTTCTGCGCCATGTACGTCATCTCACCTCTTGCCACACGGAAATCGGAGCGCCTCTGCGGGATTGCCGCTCCGAAACAGTATCTGCGCGTCAGTCGCCTCGACGCGGTCGCATTCGACCTGTCGCCGCGCCGACGCGTTACCTCGCCCGGTCACGCCGACGAGTGGCGTGTCGAGACTCAACAGCGCCCCCACGCCGCAGGTTCACTGGGCATCGGGACGCGATCCTGTCGTTGGCTATGCCGTACCAAGTCTCACCGCATGCAAGGTCGAATGAACCTGCTCAAGGCTGTGAGCCGTACGCGCTCCGAGCGCCGGCTGGTCCGCCATCAATGCTGCGCTGCGGTCGAAAGTGTTGTGCAGCTACGCCACCTAAATTATAATGTAACACAATCTTCACGGAAATAGAAGAGCCGTCGACATTAACCTTGTTCAATGCCGAGTCCAGACTGATTCGCTGTCCCGGAGTGGGACAATGTCTGTTCCGAGACTTTAGCGCTCGCCGGAGCGGGATGTCGAGTGGGCTCGGGTCCATGCCGGTATTGGCTCGGCGCGCGGCTTGACGGACGCGATTTCGGCGCGACTGCCCGGCAGTTGTCGGCCGATCGGCTCACGGCGCTGGCAGGCTCGAGTCGACGCACGGTGCGCGGCAGGGGTTCGCCGAGCCAGCGCGATCTGCCGACGGCGAGAGGCCTCAATCGCCGGTTCCGGGTTCGGCGGAGAAGTACTTGTCGAACTTTCCGGCCTCGTCGCGGAAGTTGTCGGCGTCGGGGAGCGCCGCCTTCTTGGACGTGATGTTCGGCCACTTGTCGGCGTACTCGCGGTTGAGCTCCAGCCACTTTTCGAGGCCGGGCTCGGTGTCCGGCTTAATCGCCTCGACGGGGCATTCCGGCTCGCAGACGCCACAATCGATGCACTCGTCGGGGTGGATGACGAGCATGTTCTCGCCTTCATAGAAGCAATCGACCGGACAGACCTCGACGCAGTCGGTGAACTTACACTTGATGCACTTGTCGTTGACGATGTACGTCATTCTCGCGTCCTGTTCCGTTCGATCGCGTGTCTGCGGCGGCTCTCTGCTCTCACGTCCGACGCAGCGTCGTAATGCCCGCGCGCGCGCAGTTCAAGTGAGGTGACGCTGCGGGCCTGCGGGCATGCTCACTCCTCCTCATACCCCGCAGTCCTCAGGCGGTCGATGCGCCGCCGATCGCGCTTGGTGGGGCGCCCGGACCCTGCTTGTCGGCGTGCGCCCGGTGCGGGCAAGCCGTCAGCGCGGCCAACAGCCACAGAGCTCGAGGCGGCCGGCGCCGGCGTCAAATCCTCGTAGAGAGCGGCAGCTTCCGCAGCCGGACCGCGCCGCTGCCCAAAGGCCACCACCTTCAACACGCGCACCCGCCGGCTGACGGTGGCGGTCACGACGTCGCCGAGCCGGAGCAGTTGGCTCGGCTTATCGACCTTGCTGCGGTTCAGGTGAACGTGTCCGCCGGTGATCAGTGCGGTGGCAAGCGTGCGTGACTTCACGAGCCGGGTGTACCAGAGCCACTTGTCGATGCGCAGCGCGTTGGGACCGGCATCGAGGTCCTCCAACTCGCCGTCGACGTCGGCCGGCACGGTCATGAGCTGCTCTTTTCCTCGCTGCGCTTCTGCAGGGCCTCCTTCAAGGCGCCGAGGGCTGCGAACGGTGAGTCTGGGTCTGCCGCGCCCGACTTGCGGCGCGGCCCGGCCGACTGCACCTCCAAGGGACGACGCTCTTCGCGGCGCCTGTCGTCGCGGCCACGACCCTCGCGGCCGCGCCCATCCCGGCCGTCACGGTCACGGCCGCGTCCATCCCGATGGCGCCCATCGCCAGGTCGTTCGCCGCCGGAGGCGCCGGGCGCGTGCGATCCGCCACCGAGGCCGCCGCGCTGATCGCGCTGCCTCTGGCCTTGCTTGGCCGGGTCAGCACTATCACCGACAGATGCGCTGGCGGGTGCGCCATCGGGCATGGCGCCGGCAGGGCGGTCACCACGCTGGCGGTCTCGATCACGGCCGCGACCGCCGCGCTCTCCCCGGCGCTGCTCGCGCTGGCGGCCACCACCGGGGGGCTGGCCCGCGCCGTCAGCGTTGGCGGCGGTTGCGGCGTGTGCTGTGTCGTCACCCGCCAGCGTCCCCTCGCTGCCGGCCGGCGCCGGGCGGCGTGACGGGGCGCGATTGCGATCGCCGCGACGGTTGCTGCGGCCCTGTCTCGGCTCGCCTTCGCCGCGATGGCGGCGGGGCCGCCACACGTCCTCGAAGGCTGGCTCGGCCTCTGGCTCGACTCCCGGATCGGCCTGCGCGTCGGGAGTAGCGCGCGCGTCGGCTGCGGCTGCGCTTTCGCCTTCGGCAGCCTGAGCGACGGGCTCGCTCGCATCCACCGATGCAGCCGGTTCGACGTCACCCGGAGTGGCGGGCTCGACTGCCGCAAGCTCGACGGCTGCTGTGGGCGGGAGCGCTTCAATCGAAACGCCGCCGACGGCCTCGGGCGGAGAGGCGTCGGCACTTGGCAGCGGTTCCAACTCCGCCCCGGCGGCCGTCTCGCCGGGCGCCGACGTGACCTCCGGCGCCGCGTCTGCCGGCGTCGCGCTTGCCCCGTGTTCGGCTGGTCCTGGCGTATCGGCATCCGCGTGCGCCGTCGCAGCCTCGACCGGCACGGCGGGGATGGCCTTCACGGGCCGGCGCTCCAAGCGGAAGCCGAGCATTTTCAGAACATTGCCGAGCTCGTCCGGGGAACAGCCGAGGATCGACATCATCTCGGGCGTCACGGTGAAGCCGCCGTCGCCGGTCGAGCCCTTCGGAGGCGTCTGGCCGGCGTGTTCCTTGGCGCGCCAGGCGATCAGCGGACGGATCAGGTCGGCGAGGCGCTCGAGGATGTCGACGCGCACGGCGCGGGGCCCGCACAGATGGTAGCCGTAGGCTCTGTAGTAGGCCTCGGGCACGGAGGCGTCGGCGGCCACCGAGGTCAGGCCGGGACGAGGCGGCTCTGGCAGGCTGTCGCGGGCAAGACCGTTGGCGGTTGCTTCGCGCAGCGCCCACAGTGTCGCTGCCAATTCGGCCGCAGCCGGCTTCAAGAGCAGCGGCAGATAGATGTTGAAGGCGCCGAAGCGCACGCCGTACTTGCGCAGTTGTGCCCGCGACGGCTGGTCGAGCGCCTTCATCTCGTCGGCGACCGCATGGCGCGGCAGAATGCCGAAGCCTTCCTTCATGCGGAAGGCGATGCCACGGGCGAGGCCGGTGACGTCCTCGGCCTCGGTCAATTCGACGAGCGGCTTCAGCTTGTCGCGGACAAGATCGCGCAGCCACTGATCGAGGCGCGCCTGGATCTTGTCCTTGTCGGGACCGGCGAGATGCTCGTCGACGGACAGCGTCACGGTCGGACGCAGCGGATCCTCGCCGGCTTCGATGCGGCCGATCTCCTCGTCGCGCCACAGCAGCGTGCCATCGCGGCGCAGCTTGATCGCGTCGGCCTTGGCGGCGGCAACGCGGCGTGCGCGCATGCCGAGCTCGCGGCTCACGACGTGTGCGGCGGCGGCCCGCGCGGCCTTGCCATGGATGCCGTCGGCGTGCGTCTCGGGGAAGAAGCGGAAGCCCGCGAGGCGGCCGACGTAGTGGCTCTCGACGGTGATGCGGCCATCCTCGGCGATGTCGGCGGCGAGCTCGTCCTTGTCGCGCATGCCCTTCATCAGGGCGCTCGTGCGCTGATCGATGAAGCGCTGCGTCAAGCACGCGTGCAGCGCGTCGGAGAGCTGGTCCTCGATCTCGCGCGTGCGGCCCTGCCAGTGGGCGGGGTCCTTCAGCCAGTCGGCGCGATTGGCGACGAAGGTCCAGGTGCGGATATGGGAGATGCGGTTGGCGAGCGTGTCGATGTCGCCATCGACACGGTCGGCGAACTGGACCTGACGGGCGAACCAGTCCTCGGGAATCTTCTGCTCGCCGGTCATCAGGAAGCGGTAGAGCGAGCCGATCATCTCGGCGTGGCTCGACGAGGAGATCTTGCGGTAGTCGGGGACCTGGCAGACCTCCCAAAGGCGGGCCACGGCGGCGGGCGACGTGGCGAGATCGGCAATCTCCCGATCGGCGGCGACCGTCTCGAGGGCCTCGACGTCGTCGGTCGTGCGGGCGCGCACGAGGCGGGCGCGGTCCGGCAGGTTGCGCAGGCTGTCGCGCAGGCGGTCGAGGCTCGCGAAATCGAGCGTGCGGTTGCGCCATTGCAGCACGCGGACCGACTCGAAGATGTGCTGCTCGAGGCGGTCGACGGTATCCTTCTCGAAGGGGTCGGCCTCGCCGGTGACGCCGAAAGTGCCGTCGTTCATGTGCCGACCGGCACGGCCGGCGATCTGGGCGAGCTCCGAGACGGTCAGATTGCGGTGCACCTGGCCGTCGAACTTGCGCGTCGCCGAGAAGGCGACGTGATCGACGTCGAGGTTGAGGCCCATGCCGATCGCGTCGGTGGCGACGAGGAAATCGACGTCACCGGACTGATAGAGCGCGACCTGGGCGTTGCGCGTGCGCGGGCTCAATGCGCCGAGCACGACGGCGGCGCCGCCGCGCTGGCGGCGGATCAGTTCGGCGATCGAATAGACCTCAGCAGCCGAGAAGGCGACGACGGCGGTGCGGGCCGGCAGGCGCGTGATCTTCTTCTGCCCGGCGTAGGTCAGTTTGGATAAGCGCGGGCGGGAGATGAAGTTGGCGCCCGGGATCAGCTCCTGGATGGCCTCCCGCATGGTCTGCGCGCCGAGCAGCAAGGTCTCCTGCCGGCCGCGCGCATGCAGCAGGCGGTCGGTGAAGACGTGGCCGCGCTCGGGGTCGGCGCAGAGCTGGATCTCGTCGATGGCGAGGAAGTCGACGTCGATGTCGCGCGGCATGGCCTCGACGGTCGAGATCCAATAGCGGGCGCGCTCCGGCTTGATCTTCTCCTCGCCGGTGACGAGCGCGACCTGATCGAAGCCGATGCGGTTGCCG
>JANRIT010000008.1:0-15442 GCA_033764645.1 Hyphomicrobiaceae bacterium | reverse complement strand
GTCGGCACGACGATGTCCTGCCCGATGCCGCGCCGGTCGTGCTCGCGCACGAAGGCTGCGATGCGCGGCGCGATATCCTGGCGGAAGCGCTTGCCGTTGAAGATGCCGTAATGGCCGACGCCGGGCGCCTCGTAATGACGGCGCATCTGGTCCGGCAGCGACACCGTCAGATCGTGTGCCGCAACGCACTGGCCGAGACCCGTGATGTCGTCCTTTTCGCCTTCGATCGTCATCAGCGCGACACGGCGGATGCGGCCGGGGTCGACGAGGCGCCGGCGGTGGCGCATCTCGCCCTTCGGCAGGGCATGGCGGACGAACACCGCGTCGATGGTCTGCAGGTAGAACTCTGCCGTCAGGTCCATCACGGCGAGATATTCATCGTAGAAGGCGCGGTGCTTGTCGGCCGGTTCGCCATCGCCACGCACGAGGTTCAGGAACAGGTCGCCATGCGCGTTGATGTGGCGGTCGAGGTTCATGGTCATGAACCCGGTCAGTTGCAGGAAGCCGGGATAGACCGCGCGCCCGAAGCCGGGATAGGGCCACGGCACCGCCTCGATGACGTTGTTGGCAAACCAGCGCGTTCCCTTCTCCTCGGCCAGCACGTTGACCGCCGTCGGGTTGATGCGCGTATCGATCGGCCCACCCGCGAGGATCATCGAGGCCGGCACGGCCGGATCGCCCTCGCTCTCCATGACCGATACCGCAGCGAGCACGGGCACGCTCGGCTGGCACACGGCGAACACGTGTACGTCCCCGTGAAACAGCCGCAGCATATCGATGATGGTGTCTGTGTAGTCGTCGAGGTCGAAGCGGCCCTCGGCGATGGGAACCGTGCGCGCGTCCTGCCAGTCTGTGATGTAGACCTCGTGGTTGGGCAGCAGCGTCTCGACCGTGCCGCGCAACAGCGTGGCGAAGTGGCCGGACATGGGTGCGATGAGCAGGATGCGCGGGTCGTCCGCCGCGCGGCTCAGCGGCACGTCGCGTGCGAAATGCACCAGCCGGCAGAATGGATGCCGCCAGACCACGTGTTCCTCGACATCGACGCGCTGGCCGTCGACGACGGTCTCGGCGATGCCGAACGTGGGCTTCGCGTAGCGCCGCGTCGTGCGCTCGAACACCTCACAGGCTGCGACCGTGTGGCGGCCCATGTGCGTGTGCGAAAGCGGGTTGAACGGATTGTCGAAGAACAGTCGCGTCGACTGCGCCGCCACCCGCGCCGGCTTCACCGCGGCGTGGCTCATTTCATACCAGTGATAGAGCACCAGAACCCCCCGATCCTCGTGTCCTGACGAGAAGCTGTCTCAATTGGCTTACAGCACGGATGTCAATTTGTCGCGACATTATCGCGCGGCACCATTCGCCGCCGCGCGCTGGCCCCTTCCCCTCCCGCATGCGGCGGGTCGCCGCGAGCCGCAGTCGCCGCATTGACGGCACGCTGCTGACCAGATCGTGCAATGATTCTTCTCCCTTCGGAAGGGGAAATGCAATTACAACACAAGTCTCAGAAGATGTGCGAGCGCAGCAGAGTCAGCCGGGAGTCGCAGGTGAGAAATATAATTCCGCCGTGAATCGAGGAGAAAAAGTATGTGTCCTCCCGCGACGGCATCTACTGGATCTTTATCTGTAGCTGTACTTGAGATTAATCGGAAGGATTGTGCTGCCCGTCGCGTTTGTTGGCGATCCCCATAGAGCAAGACTGCGGGCAGGTGGTGCTGTCCGTCGCCGCCACTTGCAGCCCTTGCGAGCGCTTCGGCCACCCGCGCGCCCGGCTTGCCGTCGAGGCTGATGGCAATGAGGCGCGGCACGCGCGGATCGAGCGTGGCGTTCCGCCCGGCGGCAGGCAGCGCTGACACGATCTGGGCGGCTGTCTGCAGGACGAGCTCCGGCGCTTCACGCAGGAGGAAAACGACAAGGCTGGCGCGCCCGTCGAGGTCCGCCCAGCCGAACGGCTGGCCGTCGTAGGTCGTCAATTGAAACGGGCCGCCGATAGAGGCGCCAACGGCATCGGTCCCCACGCCGGCCCCGTCGTTGTCGCGTATCGCCCGTTGCTCCCCCTGGCGGCGGGCCGCGTATCCCGACAGCACTCCCGCTATGCCGCCCGCCACGACGGCGCATGCGAGCTTCCTGCGGTCGATGATCATCGTGAAGATGCTCGGCGGGTGGCGAGTTGGTAGACAGTCATTTCTGTTCCTGCGGCTTGACAGTCAGTGGCGCGCAGGCGTTGCCTGCCTTCGCGGAGCCTGCGTTTGAGTTAGTCTGCGGAGCCGATCGTGCAAAGGCGTCTTGAACTGGGGGAGTTGATCGAGCGGGCGCAGCCGAGCCGCGGCCGCGTGCGACTGGCGACGACGACGACGCTGCGCTGGATGGCCGTTGCTGGACAGTTGGCCGCCATCGGCTTCGTCTCGCTCTATCTCGGCTTCGAGGTCCCTCTCGCCTATTGCCTGTCGCTGATTGCACTGTCCGCATGGCTCAACGTGATCCTCACGCTGCGCCTGCCGGCGCGCCACCGTCTCAGCAATCCGGTCGCTGCCGCGCTGATCGGGTTCGATCTCCTGCAACTGACGGGCCTCCTCTATTTCACCGGCGGCATCGGCAACCCGTTCATCGTGCTCCTCGTCGCCCCGGTTGCGGTTTCGGCCGCGACCCTGCCCGTGGCCTATACGGTCGTGCTCGGCACGCTCGCCATGGTCGCGACCTTCACGCTCACCTACGAATACTGGCCGCTGCCGTGGTATCGCGATCTCAAGCTGGAGCTGCCCGTCCTCTACAAGAACGGCGTGTTCGCCGCGGTGCTGTGCAGCGTCGTCTTTATCGCTCTCTATGTGCGCCGCCTCGCCAAGGAAGGCCGCGACATGTCGACGGCGTTGGCGGCGACCGAGCTCGTGCTGGCGCGCGAGCAGAAGCTGCACGCCCTCGACGGTCTTGCCGCCGCCGCTGCCCATGAGCTCGGCACGCCGCTCGCGACCATCGTGCTGACCGTCAAGGAGCTCGAGCGGGAGCTGGGTCCGGCGAGCCCGCATGCCGAGGACATGACCCTCCTCAGGACCCAGGCCGAGCGCTGCCGCGACATCCTGCGCACGTTGACGCGCAGCCCGACCGAGAGCGACCCGATGCACGCGAGCCTCTCCGTGCGCGAGCTCGTCGACGATGCCGCCGGCCCCTATATCGATCGCGGCAAGATCGTCAGCGTGGTCGCCGGCCCAGCGGAGGCCAACGGCAACGGCTCGGGAAACGGCTCCGGCAACGGCAACGCAGGTGCGCCGCGCGAGCCGATCGGTGCGCGTCAGCCGGGCGTCATCTTCGCCCTGCGCAACATCGTCGAGAACGCCGTCGATTTTGCCAAAAGCCGCGTCGAGATCAGAGCGACCTGGAGTCCCGCCGAGGTCGTCATCGAGATTGCCGACGACGGCCCGGGTTTTCCGCCGGACCTAATGGATTCCCTCGGCGATCCATACGTGACGACGCGCGGCTCGAACGTGTCGCGGCGGTCGGGCGGCACTGGACGCACCGGCGGCGGCCTGGGGCTCGGCTTCTTCATAGCCAAGACCCTGCTGGAGCGCTCGGGAGGCTCGATCGAGCTGACCAACGGCGGCATCGGCGGCGGTGCCTTGGTTCGCATCTCATGGCCCTACAAGTCGTTCGTCGCCGAGCCGTCCTGGCCGCCGCCGCGGCCGGCATGACGCCGGCACAGCCCGCTCCGACGAAAGTCGTGTGCGGTCGATGCCTAATCGCGGTCTGCCGTCAACGCTGTTGCTGTCGCAGGTCTTTCCAGGCACCGATTCCCCGCTATATTGGCGACAAAAGAAGGAAACGCGCCCGTGTCGACCACCGAAGACCTCTCATTCCGCCAGGACGAGCTGCCCGAAGACGCCTCTCTCGTCATCGTCGATGACGACAATGCGTTCCTGCAGCGGCTGTCGCGCGCCATGGAGAGCCGCGGGTTCAAGGTCCGTTCGGCGAGTTCGGTCGCCGAGGGGATCGAGTTGCTTCGCACCGAGCCGCCGGCCTTCGCCGTCGTCGACATGCGCCTCGAGGATGGCAACGGCCTCGACGTGCTGGCCGAACTCAACCGCCTGCGGCCGACGGCGCGTGCGATCGTGCTGACCGGTTACGGCAACATTGCCACCGCCGTCACCGCCGTGAAGCTCGGCGCGGTCGATTATCTGGCCAAGCCCGCCGATGCCGACGAGGTGACGGACGCGCTGCTGGCGCCGGCCAATTCAAAGGCCGCCCCGCCGGAGAACCCGATGTCGGCGGACCGCGTGCGCTGGGAGCACATCCAGCGCGTCTATGAATTGTGCAATCGCAACGTGTCTGAGACGGCACGGCGACTGAACATGCACCGCCGCACGCTCCAGCGCATTCTCGCCAAGCGCGCCCCTAAGTGACGCAGTGTTGCGTCTCTGATGCCGGGTCCCCAGTAGCTGCAGGCGCGGAACCGAGCGTCACATACACGAGCAACACGAGGATCATGGAGTTGCTCGTGCTCCACTCGGCCCCGACATTTGCTCGCGAGGGCTCGGTGAGGGGAAGCGAATGTCGGAGCCGGAGCACCAGGCCGGGCCAGCGCCATTCCCTGCTCGCTCGTCCTTGTGCGCTCATCAATCGAGGAGCCGTCGCGGCGACAGCCGGTAGAGCTTGGGCAGCAGGTTTGCCCGCCAGCCCTGCGCCGTGCGCGTCTTGAACAGCCACCAGTGCAGCGTCTTGCGTCGCCCGGCTGGCGTGCTCTCCCGGCCGAGTGCTGCAATGCGCATCCAGTCCTCCCGCTCGAACGCCTTTGCCAGCCGGTCGATGTCCGTCTCGGCGGCGATCTCGGCAATGGCCGCGCGCGTGCGGGGCCCCGGGCTCAGATCCTCGAGGTTCTGCCGGCCGCCGGACCGGAAGAAGGTGCCGTTGGGATCGTTGTAGGCCTTGCGCAGTTCCTTGATGGCGACGCTCTGGTGCAGGGCCACGATATCGACGTCCCTGACGCCTGCGAACTCGATCATGGCCGCCGCCGACCGCTCGAAATCCTCCACCAGATCGAGATAGCGCCAGGCCCGCACGCGGGGGTCGTTGACCTTGCTCCACACGACCTCTTGCAGGCGATTGCGCAGCAGGATCTTGCGCCCCCGCCGCCGGAAGTAGCTGTCGAACGACTTGTAGCGATGGCCCGCCCGCCGCTGCGCGTAGTGGAAATCAGAGACGAGCGCATCAGTCTGCTCCCGCCAGACGAGGAACACCCGCAAGTGCTGCGCGCCCAGCACCGTCTCGACCTGGGCTGGAAATGCAGGATGCGCCTTGGCGAAGTAGATCGCCTCGGGATGCCGGTCGGCCTCGGCAAAGGCGGCCTTGATCTTGTCGAGATGGAACACATTGAGCGCGGAATTGTCGGTTTGCCGCACCGGCACCCGCTTCTGCCGCAGCGCGTGCCGCACGATGAGCGTCTGGTAGGTCGAGCCCATCCGATGACCGCCGGCGAACAACAGCAGCATGTCGCAACGTCCTCGGTTCGGGTTTGGCCATGGCGCGGCTGGCCGCTGGCGGCGTGTCGGGCGAGCGCGAGCGCGCAAAGCGGGTCCAGCCTCTCGGGTACTCCCGATCGACCACCTGATCGCGCTTGGCTTACAGCCTGACGGCGGGCCCCGGCAACTGCCTGCGGACCACGGCTGGATCGTTCCAGAGCATTCAAGGGTGCAAGTCGAGGGGTGCCGGATCGATCGCCCGGGCCAGCCTGTCGGCCGCCACGCGGGCGAAGCGCAGGTGCATCGCCTTGCGCCGGGCCGCCGCAAGCGGCACGACGGGCGCCTCCCGCTCGATACCCCCGCCGTAGGCATCACACACGATGTGGCCGGCCGTCTCGGGCAGCACGTCGAGCGGAAAATCGGTGCCGACGGCAAACCACAGCCGGTCGGCGTAGGCCTGGTACTCGTGCCATTTGAGGTCGGCGCGAAAATCGGCGAGACAGGATTTCACCTCGACGATCCAGATCTCGCCCGTTTCGGCCAGCGCCACGATGTCGGCCCGCCGACCCGTGGACAGCGTCACCTCGGCGAGCGTGGACAGCCCGTTGCGGCGCAACAGCCGCATCGCGCCGCGCCCGATGGCGGCGGCGGCGGGCGATTGGCGCCTGTCCGGGTCGAGCGCGCAGCGCGGCGCGAATGGATTGGCCTGTGTGCTCATGGTGTGCCGTGCGTTGGTCGGCCGATGGGCAAGGGGCAAGGGGCAAGGGGCAAGGGTGACGGACGGGACGGCGAGCTTAGCCTGAGGCGGCGCGGCCGTCATGCCTCTGCCATATGGAGACGTCGGAGGTGGGAGCAGCGAGCGCCGCTCACGATCTGGCTTGCGGCGCCGTCACGGCCGCGCGATGTCAACTCTCGGGAGCGGTCTCATGATTCAGGGGCAGTGTGGCCGGCCACGATGCACGCGAGGGGGAGCGCGAGGCGATGTTTTTCAGGAAGGCCCGCAAGGAAGCCGCCGCCGCGCCGCAAACGGCCGACGCGGTGACGGGCGGTCGGGAAGCCGACACGGGGGATGACGCGCGCTCGGCCGCATCCGCGCCGCTGCCACCAGCGCGCGCCCGCACGCACGTCGTTCCACATGCGCGCCTGACCTGGCGCATGGACCCCGCTGCGCTGCCCGCCGAGGGGCAGGCTGCAACGGCCTCGCGAGAGCACCCGTCATTGCGCGCCCCGCTCGACGTCATCGATGCGGCGCTCGATGCACGCCGCTCGGATCGCCGCCACCTGTTTCTGGTCACGCCACCCGGCTTCGACGTCGGTGCTTCGCTGGCAGCACGTCTCACCGACCGCGCCGCGCGCATGCCGACGCCAGCCGATATCGTGCTCGTGCCGTCCCGGTCGCCCGAAGCGACGGGCATCCCGCTGCTCGATCACTACGCGGCACTGGAGTTGCCGGCAGGCAGCGGTGCAGCCGTCATCGAAGCCATCGCGCTGGCTCACGACGACATCGCCGCGGGCCTGTCGGCGCTGCTGTCGGGCGAGCCGTTCTGGGCCCGCCGCCTGGGCTTCGAGGCCGCAGCGCGCGCCGACCGCGAGACGCGCCTCGCGCACCTGGAGCGCCGCGCCAGCGACGAGGCGATCGCCCTCTTGCGCACCGCCACCGGCTACGTGCTGGCGCCCATGCACGACGGCCGCATTGTCAAGCCGGACGTGTTCGGCAAGCTGCCGCCGGGCATGCAGGAGGGCGTGCGCGAGCGCATCGGCAGCCTGGAGGCCGAGCTCGTATCGATCCTGGAGGCCCCGGAGGGCAGCGCGCTCACCCTCGTGCGCCAGATCGCCGAACTGGCCCGCAGCGTTGCCCGGCCCGTCATCGATGCCGGCTTCTCCGAGGTGCGGGCGCGCTTCGCAGCCAGCACGGAACTGGTCGCCGTCATCGATAATCTCTGCGCCAGCGCGGAACGCCGCGCGGCGGCATTCGCCACGGCCCCCTACGAGGACACCGCTACGGCGGCATCATCGCTCGCCGCCACCCGCCGCGCGCCGCGCCGCCTGTGGCCGCGCCTGTTCGGGCTCAGGCTCGCCGGCGAGGGGGACGGCGCGCCCGTTCGTAGCCTCGCTGCTTCCGCCGGCGGGCCGGTCGCGCTGTTCGGCGGCTTCGGAACACTGCCGCCGAGCCGGACCCGGCGCGGCGTGAAGGCCGGCGCGATGCACGAGGCCGACGGCGGCTTCCTCGTGCTGGCCGCCTCCGACATTGCTCGCGATGCCGACACTGCCCGCGCGCTCGATCGTGCGCTCGCCGAAGGGTGGGCGCCCTTGGGTCTCGGCCCGCACCGCGCTGACGGCATGGGCCGCGTCCCGCTCTCTCCCGCCGTGCCCGCCCGCGTGACGCTCATCATGCACGGCACGCCCGAGGACCTCGCGGGACTGATGGAGCCGGCCCCGACGCTCGCCGACCGCATCTATGTCGCCAGCGAAGTCGCCGATCATGCGCCCCGCACGCCTGCCTCCGAGGCCGCTTGCGCCGCGTGGATCGACGCTGAGGCAGCAGCTCTCGGCGACGTCGAGGTCAGCCCCGCAGCCATGGCCGGGTTCATGGATGGTGCCGCCCGCCGCGCCGGTCTCCGCAGCGGCCTGACGAGCGACACCCGGTTCCTCAGTGGCATCATCAGGGCTGCGGCGGCGAGCGCTGCGGCCTCCGGCCGTCGCGCGATGAACAGCGACGACGTCGCGCGCGCTATCGCCGCCACCGCCGCACCGATGCGAGCACGTGGCGACGAACCGCGCGCCGACGCGCCTGCAGGGGCTATCGGCGTGGCCCGGGCGCTTGTTGCGCTGGGGCGCACAGCGAGCACCGCCGCGCTTGCCACGGGCGCATCGTCTACTCGCCCTGACGGCGTGCCGTCGATCCACGCCACCATCGCCGCTGGGACGGGCCGCGCCGACGCCATCGTGCGGGCGCTGGGGCCGGATGCCGACTGGGAGAACCGGGCGGCCGCCGCCGTGCTCTGGGGCATGCTGGCGACCGAGGTCGGCGATCGCACGCCGCTGCCGTTTGCCGCGAGCCTGACCTGCGATGGCCTGTTGCCGCCGTCATTGGGGCGTCCGCACGCGGCCGAAGCCGTAGCCCTCCTCTCCGCGCTCGCAGACGTTCCAGTCGATCCCGGCCTCGCCATCGCCGGCGAGATCGACGCGGCTGGCAACTGGGTCGTGACGGGCTCGATCGTCGACAGCATCGACGCCTGGGCTGGAACGTGCCTCGCCGGCGATGCGACCCGGCCCGGCGGCATCATCGTGCCGGCCGGCGCGCTCGATCGCATCATGCTGGATGACGACACCCTGGAGGCCGTGGCCGCCGGCCGCTTCGAGATCCATGCCTGCGCCAGCCTGCGCCTCGCCGCCGAGCTCGCCATCGCGCCTTTATCCGCAGATGCAGCCACGCTATGGGCCGCGCTTGCCGCCGCTGCGCGCAAGCGCGCCGCCCCGGTCAAGGCGGGCGCCGCGCCATGATGGGCCACGTCGCCGAGGCCGGCGAGGGCCAGGGCCGCGTCGTCGTCTGGCTCCCGCCGGGCCCGCGGCTCTCCCCGCAAGCGATCGCCGTGACGCTCGACCTCGCAGCGTCGTTCGGGGCCGAGGTGGAAGCGCTCTACTGCGAGGACAGGGTCATCGCCGCCGCAACGGCGCTGCCGATCGCTTCGCGCCGCGCGCTCGATGGCGGCGCCCTGCTGCCCGCCCAACGGACTTCAGCCGCCGCAGCGGCGGAGGCCGATGCAGCCTTTTTCCTGATGCGCGACGCGCTCGTGGCGGCGGCATCCCGCCGTGCCATCCTGGCGACCGCCCGGCGTCAGACGGGGGACCCGGCGGAGCTGATCGCCCGAGCGTGCGCCGAGGAGGGCCCGTGGAATGTCGTCGTCGATGCCGAGCCGCTGAGCCGGGCGACGGCGGGCCGCCTCGGCGACCTGCTCGACGCGGTGTGGGACGCCACCGGTTTCGTGCTGGTTCCTGGCAGCGCCCGGGGCACCCTTGCGCCGCGTCATCTGCTGTCGCGCTTCGGGCCCGTACTCGTTGCTGTGGAGGACGGCGAGCGCCTGATGGCGCAGTGCCGTACAGCGCGCCGCCTTGCGGCCCGCACCCGCCGCTCCGTCGTCGTACTCGTCCTGGCCGATGACGAGGGGGCCGTCGCGACGCTGGCGAGGGAGGCATCCCGGCAACTGGCCGGCGAGCCGTCGCTGACCGTCGAGGCAGCCCCGCCGTGTCGCGGTGAGCCGGAGGTGGCCGTGGCGGCCATCGCGCGGCGCGCGCCATCACTGTTGATCGCCCGCTACGGCGGCCGCGCCGTCCCTGCCGGCGACTTGTCCGCCCTGGCGGCCGCCATGCACGGAGCGGTTCTCGTCGTCCGCTGAGGCCGTGCGCTCGTTACCGGTAGCGCGACATGAGCGCATCGAGCTGCCGCTGGAGATCGGCCTCGAGGGTCTTGACGCGCTGGCGCTGCTCCTCGGTGAGCGCTGGCATGTCCGGGATGGTGATGCCACCGCCCATACCGCTGCCCTCATCCAACGTTACTGGCAGTCGCCGCGAAGAGCGGGCCATTTCGCGCAAGCGGTCCTCGTCGGACGGCCCCGGCGCGCGGCGGCCGGGCGCTGGTGCGGGATGCGGCCGGTTCGCCCGGGCGGAAGCATGCACGGTGATGTCAGTATGGCCGACGAGCGCCACGAGGGTCGTCGGTGACCGGCCCTCCGCCACCACCTCGAGCGCGGTTTCGTCGGGCAGTACGGTGAGCTCGTAGCGGTGATGTGTGAGGGTCTCCGGCATGTTTTCGCGAAACACGATATCGAACGAGGCACGCGCCGCCGCCGCGCCCTCGCCGAGCCGCAATGCCGCCGAATGCGCCGCCGCATCGACGGCCCGTTGCAGCGTCTGCCGGTAGGTCATGGCGCGCCCGTAGTCGACGGCTCCCAGGATCAGGCCGAGGAGCGGAACGGCCATCACCGCGAAAACGACAGCCGTCGCGCCGCGCCGGTCGGCCCACAGCCGGAGCACCAGCCGTTCGCCCGTTGTTCGGGCCGTAGGGGCGGGACGCGGGGTGGTTTTTCGCGCGGGCGGGGACATGGGGCCATTCCGACGAGACGTTTCGTCGCCCATTGTGCCGCCGCATGCTGACGAAAGTGCCAATTCGGCCCTTCGCAATCGAACGATCGCTGTGTTTTTCAATTCTTCGTTCCGCGCAAGGCCGCTCGGCGTTGCGGATGGTTAACGCGGTGATCGCGATGACCCGCCGGCCCAGTCACCTGTGCGAGCCGCTCGCCTCGCCATAGAAGAACGCCGCGCCCGAGCCGAGGATGGAGGTATCGACGGCACCTACGACGCGCGCATCCTTGCCCTCGTAGTCGAAGCCCGACAGCACAAAGCGGATCGCCTCGAGCCGCGCACGGCGCTGATCGTTCGCCTTAATCACCGTCCACGGCGAGGACGGGGTATGGGTGAAGCGGAACATATCCTCGATCGCCGCCGTGTAGGCGTCCCACTTGCCGATGGCGGCAAGGTCCATGTCGGAGAGCTTCCAGCGCTTCAGAGGGTCGTGGCGGCGCTCGTGGAAGCGCAACAACTGGGTGTGCCGGCCGATGGTCAGGAAGAACTTCACGAGATGGATGCCGTCGCGCACGAGCATGCCCTCGAATGCCGGCGCCTCGCGCAGGAAGTCGGCGACCTCATCCGCGTTGGCAAAGCCCATGACCCTTTCGACGCCGGCCCGGTTGTACCAGGAGCGGTCGAACAGCACGATATCCCCGCGTGTCGGCAGGTGGCTGACGTAGCGCTGGAAATACCACTGCCCGCGCTCCACGTCGCTCGGCCTGGCCAGCGCCACGGCGCGTGCATGGCGCGGGTTCAGGTGCTCCATGAAGGCCTTGATCGCCCCGCCCTTGCCAGCGCTGTCGCGCCCCTCGAATACGACCACCAGCCGCCGCCCGCTGGCGGCGAAGTCGGCCTGAAGCTTGATCAGTTCGATCTGCAAGGGCTCGAGCAGGTCGTCGTAGTCCTTGCGCTTCATTTCCTCTGCATACGGATACCCGCCTGCGCGCAGCGCCATCTCCTCGAAGCCGGGCGGCAGTTGGGCTGCATCGATGTCGAAGTCGTCGAGCCCGCCGGCAAGGCCGTCACCTGCCGCCTTCGCGCCGCCGCGCGCCTTCGAGGCTTTGCCTTTACCTTGGGACATAGTTGTTCGCTTTCCTGGCCGGGACGTGAACCGCTGTCACATTGATGTATAGAATCGGAATGGCGCGGCGGCGAGCGCGCGGGCGTCTCAGCGTGCGTGACGCCGGAATAGCCTTGAGGCCGCACGGTCGGCCGCAGTGCGTTGCCGGACGAGGTGACTCGGCCCAATTCGCGACGCTCAGGAGTGCCAGCCCTCAATGCCGATCGAGCCAAGCCGCAGTGGCGGCCCCTTTGTTCCGATTTCCAATCGCTCTTCGAGCGCCTCCGCGCCGGTCGACGCTGACGCGAAGATGGGTGCTGATGCGGCGGCGTTCGCGGCCTCCGAGGTCTGGCGGCATGTCGTCGACGCCATGGCCGATGCCGCCCTCGTGCTCGATGCCAACGGCACCGTGGTTCACGCCAACGCCCTGGTGCGCGAGATGTTCGCCATGGCCGGCACGGGCCAGCCCATCAGCCTTGTCTCGCGCCATCCCGATTTTCTCGCCGCCCTCGATCGCGTGCAGGCAACCGGCGAGCGCAGCAGCGTCGGCCTGCGCGAGCGCGTGCCCGTGGAGCGGCAGTTGTCCGCCACGATCGCAGCCCTTCCCGTCGCCAGCCCCGCGCCCGGCGTCCCCCGCCTGCTCGTCACCTTCCGCGACCTGACCGAGCAGGAGAAGCTCGAGCAGATGCGCGTCGATTTCATCGCCAACGCGAGCCACGAGCTGCGCACGCCGCTCGCCTCGCTGCGCGGCTACGTCGAGACGCTGCAAGGGGCCGCAAGCAACGATGCGGCCGCCCGCGAGCGCTTTCTGGGCATCATGTGGAGCCAGACCATCCGCATGACGCGCCTCGTCGACGACCTGCTGTCGCTCTCTCGGATCGAGATGCGCACCCACATCGCCCCGAGCGGCGTGGTCGACCTGAACAGCGTTGCAACGTTCGTGTGTCAGACGCTCGAGCCGATCGCGCGCGGCCAGAACGTCAAGCTCACGCTCGTCGGCGCTTCCGGTCCGGCCAACGTGCGCGGCGAGCGCGAGGAGATCGTGCAGCTCGTCCAGAATCTGGTCCAGAACGCCATCAAGTACGGCCGCGACGGCGGCTCGGCAGCCGTCTCCATCGTCCGATCGTCCGAGCGTGGCCGCTTGGGCTCGCGGCTGTCCGTCATCGTTCGCGACGACGGCCCCGGCATTCCCTCGCAGCATTTGCCGCGCCTGACCGAGCGCTTTTATCGCGTCAGCGTATCGACCAGCCGCGAGAAGGGCGGCACGGGCCTGGGGCTCGCCATCGTGAAGCATATTGCGCTGCGGCATAGGGCCGACCTCAGGATTCACTCGGAGGTCGGCGTAGGCTCGACGTTCACCGTCGTGTTCGACGAGATCGAGGGCCGGGAATGACATTTCATCCCGCGCCGCACAACACATTTTTTACCAACAATAACAGATGCTTACATTGTCACACGCCAGTCGCTCCGAGCCGCTAAGACAGTGCAGCCGGCGCTCGGGGTGCCGGCTCGGAGGCCGCGTGCACGAGGTGCCGGCCTGACGACTTCCCCCTAGTTGATCAGGGAGATCAGCGTGAACAGCAAGTTTATCGCCCTTTCGACGGCCGTTGCCGTCGCGGGCTCCATCGCATTTGCCGGTGCCGCTTCGGCCCGCGACCAGATCCGCATCGTCGGCTCGTCGACGGTGTATCCCTTCACGACCGCCGTTGCCGAGCAGTTCGGCAAGTCCTCGGGTGGCAAGACGCCGATCGTCGAGTCGACCGGCACCGGCGGCGGCATGAAGATCTTCTGCGAAGGCGTCGGCGTCGACAAGGCTGACGCGACGAACGCTTCGCGCCGCATGAAGAAGGGTGAGTTCGAGCTCTGCCAGAAGAACGGCGTCACCGACATCATCGAGCTCAAGGTCGGCATCGACGGCCTCGTCCTCGCCCAGTCGAAGGACGGCCCGAAGCTGAACCTGACGCGCAAGCAGGTCTTCATGGCCCTTGCCGAGATGGTTCCGGACAAGGACGGCAAGCTCGTCGCCAACCCGTACAAGAACTGGTCGGACATCGACGCCTCGCTGCCGAACGTCAAGATCGAGGTTCTCGGCCCCCCGCCGACCTCGGGCACGCGCGACAGCTTCCACGAGCTGTTCATGGAGAAGGGCGCTGAAGGCTTCGAGCCGCTCAAGGCGCTCAAGGGCACCGACGCCAAGGCGTTCGACAAGGTCTGGAAGTCGATCCGCAAGGACGGCGCCTACGTCGAGGCTGGCGAGAACGACAACGTGATCGTCCAGAAGCTCGAGGCCAATGCCAACGCCGTCGGCATCTTCGGCTACTCGTTCCTCGAGGAAAACACCGCCAAGCTGCGCGGCGTCGCTCTCGAGGGCGTCGACCCGGTCTATGAGACCATCTCTGGCGGCAAGTACAAGGGCGCGCGTCCGCTCTTCGTCTACGTGAAGAAGCAGCACATCGGCGTCATCGCCGGCCTCGACAAGTTCGTCGAGGAGTATGTTTCGGACAAGGCGCTCGGCGCGGACGGCTATCTCGCCTCCAAGGGCCTCGTCGCCCTGCCGAAGGAAGAGCTCGAAGCGGTCCGCAAGGCGGTCGCCGCCAAGACGAACCTCGACGGTTCGGCTCTCAACTAAGCTGATCCGGGGCCGGGCTCTCTCAAGGAGCCCGGCCTCACTCTTTAGATCGGCGTGATGCTCGGGGCGCGGCGGGTCCGTTTCATGACACTCATCTACGCGACGATTTTCCTGCTGATGATGACGGCGGGCTTCCTGGCTGGCCGCTCGCGCGCCTACGCCGTATCGCACGGCAACTTCGCCGAACTCCACTCGCTGCCCGGCTACCACGGCCTGTTCGTAGCGCTCGGTGTGCTCGCGCCGATGGTGCTGATTTATCTCGTCGGCGTGCCGCTCGTTCGATACCTCGCCCAGGACGCGGCGCTGAGCTTTTTCCCGCCCGAAGTCCTGTCCGACCCTCTGCAGCGTAGCGTCGCCATGCGCGACGTGGCCCGCGTTGCCGCCGGTCAGTTCACGGGTGACATCCCGGCCAACCTTCGTGATGCGGCAAGTGCAGCCGTCAACACGCAGGCATTGGGCGATTGGGCTGTCATCGCTATTGGCTCGGCCGCTGGTCTAATCGCTCTGATCGCCTCCTTCTGGCAGATCGGTATGCGTTTTCGCGCCCGCCACTGGGTCGAGCGCTTTATCCTCGTCGCCTTGAGTTTCTGCGCTGTCGTCGCCATCCTGACGACTATCGGCATTGTCTTCTCGGTCGTCTTCGAGACTTATCGCTTCTTCTTCGATCCGTCGCTCAAGGGTCGGCCGACTGTGAGCGAGTTCCTGTTCGGTCTCGAATGGAACCCTCAGGCCGCCATGCGTGCCGATCAGGGCGACATCAAGACTGCCTTCGGCTTCGTGCCCCTGCTGACGGGCACGCTCCTGATCACCACGATCGCCATCTTCATCGCCGGCCCGCTCGGCGTGTTTTCGGCCATCTACCTGGCCGAGTATGCGAGCCCGCGCGTGCGAGCCGTCGCCAAGCCGGTGCTGGAGATCCTCGCCGGCATCCCGACCGTCGTGCTAGGCTTCTTCGCCGCGCTTACGATCGCGCCAATGATCCGCAGCATGGGCCAGTATTACGGGCTCGACGTCGCCTCCGAGAGCGCTCTCGCTGCCGGCCTCGTCATGGGCATGATGATCATCCCGTTCATCTCATCGTTGTCGGACGACGTCATCAACGCCGTGCCCCAGTCGCTGCGCGATGGCGCCTACGCGCTCGGCGCGACGAAGTCGGAGACCATCACCCAGGTGGTGCTGCCG
>JANRIT010000006.1:0-70413 GCA_033764645.1 Hyphomicrobiaceae bacterium | reverse complement strand
TTCGAGAAGGGTGATGCCGTTTCGATCGACGGCCAACGGCTTTCGCCCGCCACTATCCTTGTCAGGCTCAATGAACTGGGCAAGGCCAATGGACTTGGCCGGCTCGACCTCGTCGAGAACCGCTACGTCGGCATGAAGTCGCGCGGCGTGTACGAGACGCCCGGCGGCACGATCCTGCTCGCCGCCCATCGCGCGATGGAATCGATTACGCTCGATCGCGGCGCAGCGCACCTCAAGGACGATCTGATGCCGCGCTACGCGGAGCTGATCTACTACGGCTTCTGGGAAAGCCCCGAGCGCCGCATGCTGCAGGCGCTGATCGACCAGAGCCAGGAGCACGTCGAGGGCGAGGTGACGCTCGAACTCTACAAAGGCAACGTCATCGTCACCGGACGCGACAGCCCGAAATCGCTCTACTCTTCCACGCTGGTCACCTTCGAGGACGACCGTGGCGCCTACGACCAGAAGGACGCCGCCGGCTTCATCCGCCTCAACGCGCTGCGTCTGCGGACGCTGGGCGCGCGGGACAAGGGGTGATCGGTCACACGATCGGTTCGGTACCCTCCTCCAAGAGGGCTAAGTATCGAGAGTAGCAGTAGAGCCGTCCTCGCTTTCGCCCCGTCAACTCTTGGACAATCCCTAATTTCTGAAGATGCTCCATTGCAGAGTGAACTGTCGGATGAGTCAATCCCAGCTTTTTCGATACTGTGGGGATCGAAACGATCGGTCTCCGCTTGAGTTCTGTGTATAGCCTTAGGGCCGATGCTGTCGCCCGCCCAAGTCCTGATATTTTCCTTTCATCTTCATCGAACAATGCCAATAGTTTCTGCGCCGTCAGGAACCCTTGGCGCGATGTTGCATCCACCCCCTCGAGAAAAAACGCGATCCAAGCCTCCCAATCGCCAGTATTTCTGACTGTCTGGAGCAGATCATAATAGCGGTCGCGATGGGCCTTTAGGAATAGGCTCAAATAAAGTGTGGGCTGGCTCAGTGCCTTATCCTCGCAGAGCATCAGCGTGATTATCAGCCGACCAAGCCGGCCATTTCCATCGAGAAAAGGATGGATCGTCTCGAATTGGACATGAGCTAGCGCGGCGCGGAGCAGAACAGGCAACGATTCTCGATCGTGCAAAAACGTCTCGAAGTTATCGAGGCAGTTCATAAGTTCTTGGGGTGGCGGAGGGACGAAAAGTGCATTCCCTGGCCGGGTGCCGCCGATCCAGTTCTGCGATGTCCGGAAAACGCCAGGCTGGAGCGCGGCGCCCCGTCCACTCGACAACAATCGTTCGTGAAGCTCTCGGATCAGCCGAAGTGACAGAGGAAAGCCACCGCGCAGCCGTGCGAGGCCATGTTCCATCGCTGCGACATAGTTCGACACCTCGATAACGTCATCGGTTGGCACCATCGGCTGGTCCTCGTTCTCGAGGATCAGCAGTTCCGACAGGGAAGACTGTGTGCCTTCGATCTGAGACGAGAGCAGGGCTTCCTTGCGCACATACATCCACAGGAAGAGCTGGGTCGATGGCAGAACCGTCGCCACGCCGTCGAGGCGACCGAGTTCTCGATTAGCGCTTTCGATGGCATTGAGTAGACTTGACAAATCCAGAGGTGGCACCGGCGGCAACGGCTTCGGCACGTACGCGCGCACCGCCTCCCCACCATGGCGTGTCGTCAGCAGCCGTCCAATGCGTTGCGGGTGACCGGGCATACGAAAGGATCCTTACATAAGGAATCGGCTTAGTATAGTTTGCGGGCGCTTCCTTTAATAGTGTGCGCTCGACAAGCGTACATAGACGCCAACGCAGAATCTGCCTAAAATACTGATTATGTTCAACAAAAATCGGGGGACTGGGCAATGACCCGCGACAGCGTCAATGCGAGGCTCCGCGCCGTCTACTTCTGGATCGGCCTCGTGCTCGTGCTGTCGCTCGGCTCGGCGTTCGCACCGCTGGTCGATGGCCTGCCCCAAGGCGTGATCGAGGCCGCTGCCAAGCTCTACGACCTGTTGCGCGACATGAGCCTCCTTATCGCCACGCTGGCCGCAGCCTATCTCGCCAACGTCTTCCAGAAGCGCGCGTCCTTCGTCGCGGCGCTCGAGGAGGAGTGGCGCAACATCGTGCGCACCAAGACGGCGCTCTATGCGTACTGCGAGAAGCCGGACGCGACGCAGGCGGACTATCTCGCCGCGTTCTGCCGCCTGTCCGACACCATCGACACCATGCGCGTCGTCTATCGCAATGCCGGAGAGACGGACGCCCTCGTCGGGCTTTATCCCTACGCGCCGCTTCACGACATGCGGCGCGCCTTGCAGTCGATCGACCCGCGCAAGCGCGCCGAGCCTGCCGGCGACGGCGAGCGCAAGCTCGTGCGCGATGCCATCCTGCAATCCTTCTACGCGCTGCGCGAAACGTTCCTCGAAGAGCTCGACCTCGAGGAACCGCGCCATCCTCTCCTGATCTCCGGGGCGCGCCGCTTGAAGACACCGGGCGCAGCCGATGGGGCGCGAGCCCGCCAGATCGGCCAGCGGGAGCGGCTCGTCGCGCGCGGCGGCAGCGGTGGGCGAGCCGATATCGACGCGCTTCTCGCCGGTCTCTACGAAGCCGAGTCGGCAAGCGAGCGGGCAGCCGCCACTGTTGAAGCAGCGCGTCGCGCCGGCTGATCGCGCCGACTCGCAACGCGCGGCGGGAGGGAGTTCACGTGCTCGTCGGCCGGTTGTGGGGCGTCTCGATTCATATCGACCCCTCGTTTCTGCTGCTCGCCGTGCTCCTCGTGCAAGCCGATCTCATGAGCGGGAGCACGGAGCGGCTGTTCGTCGGCGTGCTGTTCGTCCTCGGCATCGCGGTTTCGATCCTGCTGCACGAACTCGGTCACGCGGCGGCAGGCGCACGCTATGGCTCGCCAGCCGTCCGCATCGATCTCAACGGGCTCGGCGGCCTGTGCACGTACGCCAACGGCTTTCCTGCCGAGCCCGGCAAGCGCATCGTCATGGCTCTCGCCGGGCCGGTGGCAAATCTCGTCATCTGGATGGCGTGCGCGGCGGCGTTCCGGCCGGTCATGGCGCTCGACGTCGGCTCGCCGGGCGCCATCGGCTGGCACGAGGTGGGGCTTGCTGTTCGCCGGCTCGGGGAAGCGAACTTCGTGCTCCTCATCTTTAACCTGATGCCGGCCTGGCCGCTCGATGGGGCGCACGCCCTTTCTGCCGCGTTCGAGAGGTTCCTGCCAGGCGAGCGCGCCCGCCTCGTGGTCGGCTGGCTGGGGCTCGCGGTCGCGGTGCTGTGCGCGCTGATGGCCGTCGAGCTAGGCCCGTTCACGCTGCTCGTGGCGGCACTGCTGGCGGCGACCAACCGCTTCGTGCTGACTGGATCGTGGCCGGCCCGATGACACGTCAGGCGCGCGGCGGCGACTGATAGATGGGCTCCGATTTGTTGCGGGCGACCTCGCGACGGGTCTGCTCGGGCTCGGCCAACGCGGCGTAGGCCGCGTTCACGCGACGGGCCATGGTCGCCATGTAGGTCAGCACCTCGTCGGGCAGCTCTGCGGCAGCGTAGCGGTCCGGGTGATAGAGCTTCGACAGGCGATGATAGGCCTCGCGCACCGCCGGCCAGGGTGAGCCGTGCGGCAGGCCGAGGACCTCGTAGGGCTCGAAGGTGTCGTGACGGCCGCGACTCGAAAGCGACGACGCGTTCGGCACGTTGACGAGGCGCACGGCGCGCAGACTCGCCTTCGCGACCATCTCGCGCTCGCCGCCGTAGGGCTCGAAGTCGATGAAGAGGCCGGGGCCGTTCAGAGCGTCGTGGATCGGGCGGGTGGCGGCCACGATGAACTTGCCGCGAGCCGTGCGACCGTCGTCGAACGTCACCTCGACGGGCACGCCCGTCTCCCGGTCACAGTGCACGTTGTCTACCCGGTTGCGCTCGAACATCGACGACTTCTTCCCCTGTGGTGTCTCATGTCGCTCCCGCCGAACGTGCCGCATCGACACGAATGGGGGAAAACAAGTGGCAAGGAGCAAGGGGCGTGCCGGCCGCTGGAGGCCGCCGCGACGGACCGAGGCCGTATCGGCCGCTGGAGGGGCGGTCGTTCGGTTCCGGTCGACGCAACGTGGCGGCAACCGCAAGAGGCGGACACGTTCATTCGTCGATGATCCGGTCTATCTCGGCGATGGCGGCACGACAGTCGATCAGCGAGCCTCGATATCCCTTGCCGAAAGCGTGTTCCGCGCGATCATTTTGTTCGTCCGTGTAAAGGTCGTGGGTCACCGTCATGGCCATGAAGTAATTTTTGAGCTTTTCCCGGCAAGCTTCCAAATCGTCTGCCAAAAGCGGTGCAGGAACCACGAATGCGGCGAAAAGCACGGGCACTAAAATCCTTTTCATGTTCCGATCTCCAAGTTGAACCAAAGGGCTTGCAATATTGATTGGTGAGCGGGGAGGGGTTCGAACCCTCGACCATCTGATTAAAAGTCAGATGCTCTACCACTGAGCTACCCGCCCTCGGCGCTGCCGCCGTGGCCTTCGGCGCCGCATCGCGGCGCTAGATGTACGTGACGAACGCCAACGACGAGATCGGGCGCTCTGCAGGCTAGGGGTATCGGTTTGCCGGTCCGTCCTGTCAAGTGAGGCCAGGCGCCGGTAGTGTCTCAGCTTGAATTATCTTCGACCGCCGCTCGCTTCTTGTAGGTCTTCGGCCGTCCCGGCTTCGGCGCGACGGCATCCATCAGCGCAACAACGTCTTCCATGCTCCACACCCGATCCGTCAGCCCGGCGGCAATGGCTGGCGTCACACGCAACGTCTTGTGGATGCGCGTGAAGTTGTAGAACACGGTGTAGAGCGCGACCATGTGGACGTGGCTCTCGAACTTCTTCGAGAAGGCGTTGGTCAGCCGCGTGAAGCGGCGGTTGTGCATCCGCATCGTGAGGTTCGACCGCTCGTCGTAGCTGGTCGAGACATGCTTCTCGTCGGGCTCACCCTCGATGCGGGTCTTCTTGATTCCCGTGCATTCTGCCGGGCTGTAACGGCCCTTCGCGCTCTCGGGAGCGGCGCCGTACATCTTCGCGAGCTGGGCATAGTCCACGTCGGCGCCGAACGCGCCTTCGACGGCTTGAAGGTAGGCCGCATGCCCGTCGCTGGTGAGCTGGACGCGGTTCGCGAGGCGCGACGCCAGGTCGCCGATGAAGGCGTCGGCACACTCGGCATCGCGCCCGCCGACAAACCAAGCAGCGATCAGCTTGGAGTCGGCGTCGATCGCCGTCCACGTCCACGTGTCGCCGGCCTCGACGGGAGCCGCTTTCGCAGCGGCGACGTTCTTCTGCTTGGCGTAGGTGAACGACCAGATTTCATCGACCTGGACGCGCTTCGCCGCAACCCCGCGCACCTTCTCGTCATGGAAGGCCATGCAAACCTTGCCAGCGTCAGCGAGGAGCTTGGCGACGGTATTGATCGACACGTCGCAGACGCGGGAGATCGACCGCATGGACGATCCCTCGCAAAGCATGGCGAGGATTTGGACACGCTGCTGTGTGGGCAGTTTGTTCATGCCCTTAATATATGATACATGATGCTTAGCTGCAAGCATGTAGTGCAACTTTACTTTTCGTCGCAATTGGCTTAGTCAACGGCACCGCACTGTTAGTCAACGCTTGTGGCCTTGTGGTCAACGCCTCTGTGCCAGTATCGCTTCAGAACGGACATCGCGATGGCCAAGAATATCATGACGGAAGACGACTGGTTGTCCTTGGAATGGGAAATCCGACAGTTGTTTGACGGGGCACCTATCGATGAGGAAGACCTCTTCGCAGGTCGTCAAAAGGAGGTTCTCCGCATGCTTGAGGCCGTGATGGAGCGGTCAAGGCATGTTGTCCTCTACGGGGAGAAGGGCGTCGGGAAGACCTCACTGTCCAATGTATTCTGGAAGCGGTTCAACAAATCGCTGCAGAGCTTTGTTGTGGCGAGGATTCAAGCCGGACCGCAGGACAACTTCACATCGCTTTGGGTGCGCGCACTCGATGAGTTGCGTGCGTCGGCGCAATCCAGCGGGAAAGCCGACCTCATACCCATCGATGCCGACTATGATGTAATCACCCCGACGGAAGTGCGCAGGGAACTGAAAAAATGCTCTCCTAACGCTATACCGATCATCATCATCGACGAGTACAGCGAGGTGTGCGACGCCGATTGCCGCATTCTTACAGCAAACACAATCAAAGAGTTCTATGACCACACCGTTACCACGACCGTTATCCTAGTCGGCGTTGCTGAAACAATCGCTGATCTCATCGAGGATCATAGCTCGTTAGACCGGACGCTAGTTCAAATATCTCTTAACCGCATGTCGCATGCGGAGTTGGTCGAGATAATTGACAAGCGGGCATCGCGTACTGCGATCACCTTTAGCGGGGACGCCAAATGGACGATCATTCTGCTGTCCAGAGGCCTGCCGTATTTCACCCAGACGTTAGCCAAGCATGCCGCGTTTTCAGCCATTCGCGCCAAGCGGCTAAGCGTCGAAAGTTTTGACGTTGATCAAGCCATGACCGCATTCATCGCGGACTCTAAAGAGGCCTTCAAGAAAGCTTACAGAGACGCAACACGAAGCAATCAGGATAACAATTTTGAACAGTCCTTGCTGGCGTGCGCTTTGGCCCGTACCGATGACGAGGGTTTCTTCACGGCCAACGATGTCGTTGAGCCATTCAGCGCAATCATGCGGGACAAAAAGCGAATAGCACACTTTGAAAAGCATTTAAGGCGGTTTTCCTCCGACGAGGGAGGAAACGTGCTAATTAAGCGCGGTGGCGAGCGGCAGCAGCGTTTCCGCTTCAAAGACCCGATGATGCAACCCTACGTGATCATCAGGGGAATCGAATCAAAAATGATCGACGAAGATGCGAAGACTATACTTCTTCAGCGCGAACAGGGCGTTTTGCCCATCTAGTGCTAGCTGCCTTCTTGGCAATCTCCACTCGACGCTTTGGGCTCATTTTTTCCGCACGCGCCTTGCCACCGCGCCGCCCCATGCTCACGGCGGCGGCATCCTTACCGTCGCCTGTCTCCTCGATCTCGTGGGGTTCCTCACCCGTCGCGATCCTCATTACCTTCACGGCGTTGGCAATGACGTCGGCTGGGCGCTTCTCGCCCTTCGGTCCTCGTGGCATGGTGCCTCCTGCCTCCTGCGTGACGCTAAGCATAGCAGGCACGTGAGGGGCGGGGAGACTGCAGTCAAGGCCGTCGGATTTCAAACTGAGACACTAACCAGGCGCCGGACTTGTTTGCGTTCGCGCCGGAGGGCCGCACGACGAGATGCGCTGGCAACCTCGCTCGAGTGGCGCCTCGGCACCACATCCCGCTCCACCCCGCTCGTCTCAGCCGCGCAGGCGGCCAACGACCCAAGCCGGCGATGGGCCGGCAGGGGTCCAGCGCAGAAAATTGCCGAAGTGGCGGATGATCGGCGTCGCGTGGATGGCCGCCTGCGCGGCCACGGCGAGTGAGTGTGACGAGCCGGCACACGGAGCCCCCGCGTGCAGCCGTTCGATAGGCGCGGTCCACAGGGCCGCCGCGGGGCAAGGCGCGGCCTCATGGCACAGCCCCGACCAGCGCGCGGGCCTGCCATGCGGAGGGCGGGCACCTCGCGCGTTGTTTCGCCTGTCGGCGGCTGCGCTGCCGTTGTAGGCAGGATATCGCCTCCCTTACCCAAACTCCGCGACCTCCGGGACGACCGCCTTGCCCCTCGAAAGCCCGCCCGATCTCGCGCGCGACACCACCGATCCATCGACCAAGCGAGCCTCCGACCTGACGCGGGCGATCCTGCTCATGCTGGTCGCCATTACGCTGTTCTCCTGCCTCGACACGGCGGCAAAGTATCTCGCCGGTCATGCCGGATTGCCCGTCGGTCAGGTCATCTGGCTGCGCTTTGTCGTCCAGTTCGTGCTTCTGCTGACGCTCGTTCCCGCACTCGGTCTGCTGTCCACGCGCGATCTGTTCACCACGACAAGGCCCGGCTGGCAGGCGATCCGCTCGGTGATGATGGCGCTGACGACGGCGATGAACTTCCTCGCCCTGAAATGGCTGCGGCTCGATCAGACGATCGCCATCACGTTCCTGTCGCCACTCATCGTCGCCCTGCTGGCCGGGCCGTTCCTCGGCGAATGGGTCGGCTGGCGCCGCCTCGTCGCCATTCTCGTCGGCTTCATCGGCATCCTCGTGGTGGTGCGCCCCGGCTTTGGCGACATCCACCCGGCTGTTGCATTCTCCTTCGCGGGCGTGCTCGCCTACGCCGCGTTCACGCTCATCACGCGCCACATCGCCTCGGCCGATCCGCCACTCGTCACGCTGTTCTACTCCATGTTTGCCGGCGTCGTGATCGGAGCGCCGGTGGCGCTCATCGACTGGGCCTGGCCGACGTCCGCCCTCGACTGGGGCCTCCTCCTGAGCCTTGGGATTCTCGGCGGCGCGGGCCACTACCTGTTCATCCTTGCCTACCGGCTGGCGCCGGCCGGCATCATCACGCCCTACATCTACTTCCAGATCGTCACCATGGTCGGGCTCGGCTACTTGGTGTTCGGCGACGTGCCGGATGCCTTCACGCTGATCGGCGCCGGCATCGTCATCGCATCAGGCATATACCTGTGGCACCGCGAGCGCTTGCTGAAGAGTGGGGCCTGACGGGCGGGCTCAGGCCGACCCTGCGAGCCGCGCCTTGGTGGCCTCGGCCCAGGCGGCAAAACGGCCCTCGGCGATGGCCCCGCGCATCGCCGCCATCAGCTCCTGATAGAACGCGATGTTGTGCCAGGAGACGAGCATCTGGCCCAGCATCTCCTCCGACTTGATCAGGTGGTGCAGGTAGGCGCGGGAATAATCGCGGCTCGCCGGACACTGGCTTTGCTCGTCGAGTGGCGCAAGTTCCTCCGCGTAGCGGGCATTGCGCAGGTTGACCTTGCCATTCCAGGTGAAGGCGAGGCCGTGGCGTCCGTTGCGGGTCGGCATGACGCAATCGAACATATCGATGCCGCGCGCGACCGCCTCGATGAGATCGAGCGGCGTGCCGACGCCCATCAGGTAGCGCGGCTTGCCCTCCGGCAGCAGCGGCACGGTCGCTTCGAGCGTGCGCAGCATAGCCTCCTGGCCTTCGCCCACAGCGAGGCCACCCACGGCGTAGCCGGGAAAATCCATGGCGACGAGTGCGTCCGCCGAAGCCCGGCGCAAGGCTTCGTCGATGCCCCCCTGAACGATGGCGAACAGCGCCTGTCCGGCATGGGCCCGCCCGGCCGCGCGCTGCGTCTCGAAGGCGATCCGCGATCGCTCGGCCCAGCGCAGCGACAGGCGCATGGCGCGCTCCACCTCACTCTTTTCGGCGGGCAATTCGATGCACTCGTCGAACTGCATCTGGATGTCTGCCCCGAGCTGGCACTGGATCTCGATCGAGCGCTCCGGCGAGAGCATGTGACGCGAGCCGTCGATATGGGAGGCGAACAGCGCGCCCTCCTCGGTGATCTTGCGGATCTTCGACAGGCTCATCACCTGGAAGCCGCCTGAATCGGTGAGGATCGGTCCATCCCAGCGCATGAAGCCGTGCAAGCCGCCGAGCCGCTCGACGCGCTCGGCTCCCGGACGCAACATCAGGTGATAGGTGTTGGCGAGCACGATATCCGCGCCGGCTCGGCGCACCTGGTCGAAGGTGAGCCCCTTGACGGTCGCGGTCGTGCCGACCGGCATGAAGGCCGGCGTGCGGATGATGCCACGGGCCGTTGCTATCTCGCCGCGCCGCGCCGCACCGTCGGTCGCGAGCAGGCGGAAGCCGAATGGCGTCGGCGCCGCCGATCGATCGTCCGTCGCGCCGCTCATGTCGTCTCCCGGAACAACAGCGAGGCATCGCCGTAGGAATAGAAGCGATAGCCCTCGGCGACGGCATGGGCGTAGGCGTTTCTGATCGCCGGCAGGCCCGAGAAAGCGGCAACGAGCATCATCAGCGTCGAACGCGGCAGGTGAAAGTTGGTCATCAGGACGTCGACGGCGCGGAAGCGAAAGCCCGGCGTGATGAAAATCGATGTCTCGCCAGCGAAAGGCCGCATCGTGCCGTCGCCGGCCGCAGCCGTCTCCAAGAGCCTGAGCGAGGTCGTGCCGACGGCAACGATACGACCGCCGCGCGCACGGACGGCTTCGAGGCGGCTGGCCGTCGCGTCATCGAGGAAGCCCCACTCGGCGTGCATGCGGTGGTCTGCCGTGTCCTCGGCCTTGACGGGCAGGAACGTACCGGCGCCGACGTGCAGCGTCACCGTTTCGTGCGCGATGCCGCGACGAGCGAGCGCGGCGAAGAGTTCGGGCGTGAAATGCAGGCCGGCGGTCGGCGCGGCGACGGCGCCGTCGTTGCGGGCGTAGACCGTCTGATAGCTCTGCGCATCATCGGCGTCGGGCGGGCGTCGGGCGGCGATATAGGGGGGCAATGGCATGCGGCCGACGCCAGCGATCGCGGCATCAAGGTCGGGACCGGCGAGGTCGAAGGCGAGCGTCACCTCGCCAGCCTCGCCCTTGGCTTCGACGGTCGCGTCGAGCGCGCCCATGAGGCAACTCGTGTTGCCATGCCCGAAGCGGATGCGATCGCCCGGAACGAGGCGCTTGGCGGGCCTGACGAGCGCCCTCCAGCGGGAGCCGTCGCGGCGGGCGAGGAGATTGGCCTCGATGCGGGCACTGTGCTCGCCGCGGCGCCGCTCGCCGACGAGCGCGGCCGGGATGACGCGGGTGTCGTTGAGGACGAGGCAATCGCCGGGAGAGAGCAGGTCGGGGAGATCGCGGATGCTGCGATCAGCGAGAGCTCCGTCCGGGCCGACGACGAGCAGGCGGGCACTGTCGCGCGGTACGACGGGGCGCAGCGCAATGCGATCCTCGGGCAGGTCGAAGTCGAACAGGTCGGTGCGCATGGCGCGGAAGGTTGCTCCCCTGATCCTTGCGGAGCAACCCGTATAGAGGGGTTTTACGGACAGGGTCGTGCGCCACGCTGTTGCAGTCGTGTTCACGCAGCGATGGAGGAGCATGGCGCGCCGTCAGGACGGGATCGACTGCCGTCGGGTCATCGCCCTCGTCAATCGAGCTCGGAAAGCCGCGACGGGTCGGGCTTGCGGCCGGTGACGCGCTCCAGCGCGATGGCAGTCAGCACCTTGCCGGCAAACGTCTTGCGACGGGCGTACTCGGCTTCGAGCGCATCATCCTGAGCGAGCGCGGTGGAGATAGGCTGGAGACCGGCGCCCGACAGCGCGGGCAACTGAATGTCAGGGGATTGCGCGCAGCCACCGGACATCGCCGCGACGGCCGCCAGAGCGAGGCACACTTGACGACGCGCGTTCACGTAAGCCCCCCCCGTTTGCACGCGCCGGTCTCGCCGGATCACGTCGGCTCTGCGCCCCTGTGGCCCGTCCATATGTGGGATGCCGACGCCTCTTCGCAAGTCATAATGAGGCAGAGATGAACCACCTCTGAACAAAAAGTCGACGCGGGATCGACGCAGGTGTGGAGAACCCGGGATGCGGCATGCCAGCGCCGCAGTTCCGACGCCGCGCCAACGATGCAGGGCGTCTGGCGCATGCGCGGTCAGCCCGGCGGACCGCTTACCGCCTCAGCAATCACCGAACAGGGACGTGAGGCAGCGCCAGGACTTCTTGGCGATGTCGCCCGCCGTATCGCCAGCCTTCTCCAGCGTGCGACCGGTCGTGCGCGCGGCGTCGACGACGACGTCCTTGGCCTTGCCGAGCCCTTCGGTCGACGTTTCGACAGCGCGCTCGGCCAAATCCTTGACCGTCTCAGGCTCGCCGCGCGGGGGCTTGGGCCGGTCGGCGGGGGCGGCGATGTCGTCGCCCTCGATGGGAGCAACCCGCGCATCGTCATGGAGGCCCGCTTCGCCAGCAGGGCGGGCTTCGGCCGGCGGATTGACGGTGGCGTTGACCACCGGCGCGGGCACCGCCGCGCCAGCAGGGGCCACGGGCGGGGGTACGTGAACGACGTCGCCGCCGCATGCTCCCTGGCTCTGGCGGCTGACCGCGCAACTGGCGTGGCCGCCGATGCGCGCCAGCTCGCGTACGCATTGCAGGTGGCTGCCGGGCATCGCCGCGCCGCCGTCCGTGCCGTCGATGAAGCAGGAGTAGACCGCGTATGGCGCTTCGCACGTCACGCACAACGGGTCGGCAGCAGCGGGCAGTGCCGTGGCGGCTGCCGTTGTGGCCATGAGCCACGGCCACGCTCGCGACAGAGCCGCAGTCCGCCAGAGGGACGCGCCTCTCATCTGCGCTTTTGTACCGGGCTTCGACCGACCTGAACCAACAGAACGATCAACCCGCGTCCAGCCCAGCGGCCGGACGGTCACCATCCCTCGCATGCCCTGTTCCTTCCGTCTCCGACCCTGCCCGTCGGTACGGCGGACGACCGCCAGAAGAAGTTTGACCATAGGACGGGTGGCTGCGTGTTGCAAACCCAGGGGCGGGCCACTATACGAACCGTTCCCTGCTGGAGACGTGGCCGAGAGGCTGAAGGCGGCGGTTTGCTAAATCGTTATACGCTCTAAAGGCGTATCGAGGGTTCGAATCCCTCCGTCTCCGCCAGTATCTCGCTCAAGCGCCGGTGGCGCTCCGCGGGGATGCGGCAATGGTCGCAGGCCGCCTTGCTCCCTCGCCGTCAGGGCGCTTGACGCATTCTCATGCGCCGATGGCGCTGCTCGCAACAGTGTCCGTCTGGCTCGCGCTTCACGGCAGCAGCACCGTCGAGCCTGTCGTGCGGCGGCCCTCGAGGTCGCTGTGCGCGGTGGCGGCCTCACGCAGCGGATACGTCTGGTTGACGGCGATCTTGACGATGCCGCGCCCCACCACGTCGAACAGGTCGGCGGCGTTGGCGACGAGATCGTCGCGCCTGGCGGTGTACGTGAACAGCGTCGGCCGCGTCGCGAACAGGGAGCCCTTCTTGGCGAGCAGACCGATGTCGAAGGCCGGAACCGGCCCCGATGCCGAGCCGAACGTCACCCACAGCCCGAGCGGCTTCAAGCAGTCGAGCGAGCCGGGGAAGGTATCGTTGCCGACCGAGTCGTAGACCACGTCGCACATCGCGCCGCCGGTGATCTCGCGGACCCGATCGACGAAGCTCTCGGTGCGATAGTTGATGACGTGCGTCGCCCCATGCGCAAGCGCGAGCGCGGCCTTCTCGTCGGAGCCGACCGTCCCGATGATGGTGGCGCCCAGGTGGCGCGCCCACTGGCAGGCGATGAGGCCGATGCCGCCGGCCGCGGCGTGCAGCAGCATCACTGTGCCGGGTCCGACGCGGAAGGTCTCGCGCAGCAGATAGCGGACGGTCATGCCTTGCAGCATCATCGCCGCAGCAGTCCGGTCGTCGATCGAGGCCGGCAGCCGCACCAGGCGATCGGCCGGGATCAGCCGCTCCTCGGCATAGGCGCCGATAGGATTGGCATAGGCGACACGGTCGCCCGCCTCGAGGTCGGCGACGCCCGGCCCGACCGCCTCGATGACGCCGGCGCCTTCCATGCCGATCACGGCGGGAAGGGCGGCGACCGGATAGGCGCCCGTGCGATGATACGTATCGATATAGTTGAGGCCGATGGCCGTGTGGCGCAGGCGCACCTCGCCGGGGCCGGGAGCGCCGACCTCGACGGCCTCCCAGCGCAGCACCTCGGGGCCACCGTAGCCGTGAATGCGGATCGCGTTGACCATGTCGACATACTCCCGTCTCGTCGGAGGGGCTGTGGGCGCGCGCCCGGGACAGTACCGAATGTGGCCATCGCGCCGCCTTGACCCCGCCGCGCGACGCTTATAGCCCGAAGCGACGGCCAGCAAGCGGGCGCGACCACGAGGGGCGGAACTTGAGCGACACGGCGGTGGTATCGTCGGACAGCAGGGCACGCATGGCGTGCCGGTCGGTTCGCCCTATGGCGCGGAGCCGGTCTGCCGGTCTTGGCGCGGTGGTCGCCGTCTTCATGGCTGGATGCGGCTCCTCCGGCGCGCTCGTGACCAATACCGCCGGACTGTCCTGCGTCGACGACAGCCCGCGCTGCGTCGGCGAGCGGCAGGCCGCCTTGCGTGACATGACGTCGGACACGTCCAAAAGCTGGATCCAGCAGCCACCCACGGCCGCCGCTTACGCTTCCGGCGTGCGGCTCTTTGCCTACAAGACGAAGAAGTCCGAGCTGACCTGTACCGAATTGCAGCGCGGCATCACGGAGGCGAACGCGGGGCCAGCCATCCTGCGCGGGCCGGCCGGCGCGGGCTTGAGCCCGGCGCAGGTGTCGCGCGGTGTGATCCTCGCCGGCGAGGTGTCGCGCGAACTCTCCCGCGAGAGGTCGCGGCGGTGTGCAGGGTGATCGTTCCGGGCCGTTCTCGGATTGCAGCACGATGGTGCGCGGTGTCGTCCCGGCACCCGTTGCCGGGACCCACAGCGCGGCAAGCGCCAGTGCCCTAGTGAAGCAGAACCGCACATCGCGCGGTTTCAGCCCATTCTCGATCCGCCTCGCTTGCTGATCGCTGGGTATCGGGACGACAATGAAGTGGCCGATTCAACTGGTGGGCCGGCCCTTCGCGCGAGCAGCTTTTGGCTTCTTGGGCGCGCCGACCGCCGGCGCCGGCCGGCGCTCCAGGAGCCCCTTGAGATAGCGCCCCGTATAGCTCTCCGCGCATGCTGCCACGTCCTCGGGCGTGCCGGCGATCACGACGCGGCCGCCACCGTCGCCGCCCTCGGGACCCATGTCGACGATCCAGTCGGCGGTCTTGATGACCTCGAGGTTGTGCTCGATGACGGCGACGGTGTTGCCGGCTTCGACGAGCTCGTGCAGCACCTCGAGGAGCTTGGCCACGTCGTGGAAGTGCAGCCCGGTGGTGGGCTCGTCGAGGATGTAGAGCGTGCGCCCCGTCGCCCGCTTGGACAGCTCCTTGGCCAGCTTGATGCGCTGCGCCTCGCCGCCCGACAGCGTCGTCGCCTGCTGGCCGATCTTGATGTAGCCGAGGCCGACGCGGGCGAGCGTCTCCAGCTTGTCGCGGACGGCCGGTACGGCGCGAAAGAACTCCGCCCCCTCCTCGACGGTCATGTCGAGCACGTCGGCGATCGACTTGTCGCGGAAGCGCACTGACAAGGTCTCGCGGTTGTAGCGCTGCCCCTTGCACTGGTCGCACGTGACGTAGACGTCGGGCAGGAAGTGCATCTCGATCTTGATGACGCCGTCGCCCTGGCAGGCCTCGCAGCGGCCGCCCTTGACGTTGAAGGAGAAGCGGCCGGCCTGGTAGCCGCGCGCCTTGGCCTCGGGAAGGCCCGCGAACCAGTCGCGGATCGGCGTGAAGGCGCCGGTGTAGGTCGCCGGGTTCGAGCGCGGCGTGCGGCCTATAGGCGACTGGTCGATGTCGATGACCTTGTCGAGGTGCTCGAGGCCGAGGATGCGATCATGCGCACCGGGGTGCTCGCGCGCGCCGTTGAGCTTGCGCGCGACGGCCTTGTAGAGCGTGTCGATCAGCAGCGTCGACTTGCCGCCGCCGGAAACGCCCGTGACACACGTGAGCAGCCCCACCGGGATTTCGGCGGTGACGCCTTTCAGGTTGTTCTCGCGCGCGCCGACGATGGTCAGGGAGCGGCCCGGCTTCGGCCGCCGGCGCTGCGCCGGCACGCGGATGCCGAGCGTGCCGGAGAGATACTTGCCCGTCAGGCTCGCCGGGTTCGCCAGCACCTCCTGCGGCGTGCCCTGGGCGACGATCTCGCCGCCATGCACGCCGGCGCCCGGACCGATGTCGACGACGTAGTCGGCCGACAGGATCGCGTCCTCGTCATGCTCGACCACCAGCACGGTGTTGCCGAGGTCGCGCAGATGCATGAGCGTACCGAGCAGGCGGTCGTTGTCACGCTGGTGCAGGCCGATCGACGGCTCATCGAGGACATAGAGCACGCCCGTGAGCCCCGAGCCGATCTGCGAGGCGAGCCTGATGCGCTGAGACTCGCCGCCCGAAAGGGTGCCCGAATTGCGAGACAGCGACAGGTACTCGAGCCCGACATCATTGAGGAAGCGCAAGCGCTCGGTGATCTCCTTCAGGATACGCGTGGCGATCTCCGTCTGCTTGGCGGTGAGCTTGGCGGGAAGCGCATCGAACCACTCGCCCGCCGAGCGGATCGACATCTGGCCGACCTCGCCGATATGCCGACCGTCGATCTTGACGGCCAGCGCCTGCGGCTTGAGGCGGTGGCCGCCGCAGGCCTCGCAGGGATGGGAGCCCTGGTAGCGGGACAGCTCCTCGCGCACCCAGTCGCTGTCGGTCTCGCGCCAGCGCCGCTCGATGTTGCCGATGACGCCCTCAAAGGGCTTGGCGTTGCGGTACTGGCGCAGGCCGTCCTCGTAGAGGAACTCGACCTCCTCCTCGCCGGTGCCGAACAGGATGGCGAGCTGCGCGTGCTTGGGCAGCCGCTCCCAGGGCGTGCGCATCGATATGCCCAGATGGCGGGCGAGCGCTGCCAGCGTCTGCTCGTAGTAGGGCGACGTCGCCCCGGTCTTGGCCCACGGATAGACGGCGCCGTCAGCCAGCGACAGAGAGCCGTCGGGCACGACGAGGTCGGGCTCGAACTGCAATTCCGAGCCGAGGCCGTCGCACTGCGGGCAGGCGCCGGCGGGCGCGTTGAAGGAAAACAGGCGCGGCTCGATCTCCTCGATGGTGAAGCCAGAGACCGGGCAGGCGAAACGGGCCGAGAAGATGATGCGCTCGTGGGTCTCGTTCTTGTTCTGGAGAACACCCCTCTCGCCGCTGGCGGGGAGAGGGCCAGGATCAGGGGCCGCCGATACCGCTGCTGACTGTTGCTTCCCCTCACCTCGCGCCGGAGGCACGGCTCCGCCGTGACCCTCTCCCCGTGAAGAACGGGGAGAGGGGGAAAGCGGCTTGTCGGCCAGTTCCGCGATGGCGATCCCATCGGCCAGCGCCAAGGCCTGCTCGAAGCTGTCGGCCAGCCGCGCGGCGATGTCGCCCCGGACGATCAGCCGATCCACCACGACGTCGATGTCATGCTTGAACTTCTTGTCGAGGGACGGCGCGTCGGGGATCTCGTGGAACGCGCCGTTGATCTTGACGCGCTGGAAGCCCCGCTTCTGCAGGTCGGCCAGCTCCTTCTTGAACTCGCCCTTGCGGCCGCGCACGAGGGGGGCGAGCAGGTAGAGGCGCGTTCCCTCGGGCAGGGCCAGCACGCGGTCGACCATCTGGCTCACGGTCTGGCTCTCGATGGGCAGGCCCGTCGCCGGCGAGTGGGGCACGCCGACGCGCGCGAACAGCAGGCGCAGGTAGTCGTAAATCTCGGTGACGGTGCCGACGGTGGAGCGCGGGTTCTTGCTCGTCGTCTTCTGCTCGATGGAGATCGCCGGCGAGAGCCCGTCGATGTGGTCGACGTCGGGCTTCTGCATCATCTCGAGGAACTGGCGGGCGTAGGCCGACAAGCTTTCGACGTAGCGGCGCTGGCCTTCCGCGTAGATCGTGTCGAAGGCGAGCGAGGATTTGCCCGAGCCTGACAACCCCGTGAACACGACGAGGGCATCGCGCGGGATGACGAGATCGACGTTCTTGAGATTGTGCTCACGCGCTCCGCGCACGTGAATGACGCTGCCCTTCACGGCCGGTGCCGCGGGGCTCTTGGTCCGGGTGGTCTTTGCCATGGCGCTTCGTTAGCCGAAGAGCTTTCGGCCGGCAACGAGCACGCTCGCCGCGCCGTCACGGGTTGGGAAAACGGGTGCGGCGCCCCGGCACCAGCCGGGACGCCGCCCTTGTCCGAAACCGCTTGCATGTCCACTCCCGATCAGAACAGCACGATGTCGTTGACCGTCAGCTGGCTCGCATCGTCGATGCCGAGCAGAACGATCTCCACATCGATGCCGTTGTCGGCCATGTCGAGGCTCTCGCGGATCGTCGAGTCGCCGCCCGAGGAGGCGATGTTGTCGAGGACGTCCTGGGCGCTCGTAAAGCCGAGTGCTTTCGACAGGTAGATCTTGTCGACGCCCGACTGGAAGTCGAGGACGATGTCCTTCAAGTCGTCGCTGTTGTCGCCCAGGAAGAACTTGAAGATGTCGCGGCCGAGACCGCCCTTCAGGTTGTCGGAGCCGGCGCCGCCCTCCAGCACATCGTTGCCCGACGCGCCGTCGAGATAGTCCCTGCCGCCGTTGCCGTAGAGCTTGTCGTGGCCGGCACCTCCGAACACGACGTCATGGCCGCCACCGGCGCGAATGGTGTCGTGGCCGCCGTTGCCGTAGATCAGGTCGTCGCCGTTGAGGCCGAGTATGGTGTCGCTGGAGGCTGTTCCAACGAGCTTGTTCTTCAGGTTGTTGCCGCGAATGAGTGCCATGATCGTGTTCCTTCTGTTTTTGGTTGAGGGCTCGAGGACCGAGCCGTCGAGCGCCGCCGTTGCCGGGTTGGTTCGGGTCGGTCGCAATTGCCGACGATAACGGGTTCGTGAGTGCACTCGTGTTCCGGCAGGAACACTGTTCATGGCACCAGCACGAGGGTCTGAAAGCACAGCCCATCCGACGCCAGGTGCGGTGGCGTGGTGGGACTTGCGGGGGATCAGATCAGGAGAGGCGCGGCGCGGCGCGATCTTGCGACAGGCTCGGAGTTGCACAGACGCAACGGACCTGATCCTACAGCGCAACCGAAACGAATACTGAAATCGAAGTCATTCAAATGACAAAGGACTAATTGCGAAAGAGCGGACCTTAATGGTGATTATCGACGATTTCAACCGAATGGCCGAATTAGGAGCGCAGCTTTACCCTCGCTTAAGTGCGATGTCGCGATAGTGCCGCGCAGGTGCCATTCCTTGCGCGGATGCTGTGATGACATTGCTCAGAGCATTGATCCTTTCGATCGCCGGATTTGCGTCACCGGCCATGGCAGACGATGTCTCGCGTGAGCAATCTCTCTCGGTCAGCATCGGATTACGCGGCGGCTTCGATACCGATCCACTGGACGAGGGCCCCAAAGCGCCCTCGGCCGGCTTCATGGCGCTCGACGGCACTGTCGATTACGCCAACAGTTCGGACAGCGACGTGCTGACTTTCACCATGCGAGCAAGCGGTCTCGAGTACGACCAGGCGGAGGTCGTCGGCAGCCAGGTGCTTCTGGTCGACAGCGGCTATGGCGCGGAAATCGATCCGAACACGAAATCACGAACGACGACAAAATTCGAAGCGATCGACACCCTGTCGCAGCAAAGCCGGCTGCTCTCACTGCAACAGCGCTTCGAGCGCGACGTGTCCGTCGCGCGCTTTGCCGTTCGCGGCGAACTGCGTCATTACATTCTGAACGAGCAGAACGCGCTCCTCGACGGCGCCTTTCTGGACGAGGCGGAGGAGTATCGCACGCTCGGGGTGCTGCCGAGCATTGTTCTGCCGATGGACAAGCTCGAGGTCGGACTGTCAGCGGAAGTGTCGAGATCGCACTTCGCCAACGACGGCGACCTCATCGGCTTCGACCGGGCCCACGACATCTGGCGGCGCAACGTGTTCTTCGCATATCGCGACGATCGGTTCGCGCTAGAGGGTTCCGCCTCGCCGACAACCGTGCGCTTCCCGGTCGGCGACTACGACACCATCGAGACACTCCAGTACACGGGCAAGGCAACGGCGACACTCTGGAAGGAAGCGACCGGTCCGCGCCGGATCGCCGCGCAGATCGATACGCGCCGCGTGCTCGAGCAAACTACCTTTCCGCTTTCGGTCTATCAGCTTTCGCGCACGCATGGCGTCACACTCGCAGCGGCGATCGATGCGGAACGGACGCTCGCCGTCTACGCACGCCAGGAGCGCAGCCTTTATCTCGGCATCGATATTCTGGTGTGGGCGACGATCGTCGGAGCGGAATTCGAATGGGAGATGGGCAATGGCTACGCCATCAAAACTGGGCTCGATTGGAGAACCCAGAAGGTCGATGGCGTAGCCGAGCCGCTGGACGCAATCAATTGTCAAATCGCCGTGACGAAGAAGTTCGACGTGCTGAAATAGAGGGGATGGCCGAGACCATCCCCTCGACCCGGAAATCAGTGGCAGCCGCAGCCGCCGATGCCGCCGAGGCCACCCAGGAGACCCTTGACGAGACCCTTGACCTTGACCTTCGTGTCGACTTTCACGTCGGCGTCGACGTCGGCCTTGATGATGCCGAGAACGGCGACCTTGGCGTCGGCCTTCACGTTGGCGTCGACCTTGATCTTGCCGAGACCGCCAGCGGCGGCCGGCGAGGCGAGCATGAACATGGCAGCGGTGGCGATGAGTGCGTTCTTCATGTGAAGCTCCTGAAAAGGGGGAAACAAACGTGACGAGTATGTTTATGTTTTGAAACTCAATTATTTGCAAAGCCGAATAAATGCGATGGTTAAATTCCCTAAGCCCAGGCGTTTGCTCAACTTAACAGAATGCCCGCCATAGGCATCAGGAAATCTTTATTCATTCGCCGTTTGCACGCAGGCGCAAATCAGACGATTGCCGTTCGACAACCTTCGGCCTTCGTCATGCATCGCAATTTACCATGTGCGCATCAGCTTGCAGGCTGTGCGAAAGCCTGACTCACGGCACGTCGATTTCACCGAGCGTGACGATGCGGCCGTCGCCGTTGCGCCGGGCGATGACCATGCCGCCAGAGCGCGGCACCTCGCCGGTCAGGCTCGTGATGTTGACCTGATGGGTGACGAGGACGATGGGCTCCGGCGGGCCGGATCGCGCGGCGAGCCACTGCTGCACCTGAGCGGTCTGGGCCGGTCCGAGGCGGCGGTCGTCGAAGAATGAGTTGAGGGCAGGCAACTCGCTCGGCGGGCCTAGGCCGAGGAGCTCGGCGGTCTCCTTGCAGCGGCACCACTGGCTCGTCATGACCCGCGCCGATGCGATACCGGCTGAGCGGAAGCGCTCGCCTATGCGGCGGGCCTGCGCCCGACCCGCCTCCGACAGGTTGCGCTGGCTGGCGCAGTTGCCGATCCGATAGCCCGGCGGGTCGCCGGTGCCGGGCGCGAGGGCGTGGCGCATCGTCACGAAGGCATCGCCACGCCGAACCGCATCCCACAACGCCGCCTCGTCGGCGGCCGATGCGGGCCCCGGCACGCCCGCGAGGAAAAGCGCGCAGGCGGCTGCCAGGGCGGAAAGCCGGCTCATGGTGCGCCGAATGCGGGCGGGCGCTCGACCGGCGCATGAAACGTCAGCAACTGTCATCACGGTGGTGCCACTCCTCGACTTGCCTTCGGCGCACGACGCGCGCACAACCCTGCGTGCAGCCTGCCAAGAGCGGTGCGCACGGCCCCGCGCCGCAAACAAGGGATATCGAACGACATGCACATTGCGATCGACGACGCGCAAAAGGTCATCGCGGCAGCGCGCAAGGCAGCACAGAAAATCGACACGAAAATGTGCATCGCCGTCGTTGATTCCGGCGGCAATCTCAAAGCCTTCCTGCGCATGGACGATGCCTGGGTCGGATCGATCGACATCGCCATCAAGAAAGCGCGCACAGCGCTCTACTTCGGCATGCCGACGGACGGCATCGGCAAGCTCAGCCAGCCGGGCGGGCCGCTCTACGGCATCGAGCACTCCAACGATGGCCTCATCACCTTTCCGGGCGGGCTGCCGATCGTCGATGCGGAGGGCGTGATGATCGGGGCGATCGGCGTCTCGGGCTCGTCGGTGGAGAACGACCGCAAGGTCGCCGACGCCGGCGTCAAGATCGTCGGCGTGTGCGATTTGCCGGCGCACCCCTGGCGGACGTGAGGGGGAGGGCGACCTGAAGGCCGTTCCTTGACCGGGAGGCCAATGCTTGATATGTCTAGACATATGATCGAGCGCACCACAGTCCGATTGCCTGCAGCGCTTCTAGCCCGGGCGCGCAAGAGGGCGCTGCGGGAGGGTCGGACCGTGACCTCGCTCATCGAGGAGGGTCTGACCTACATCCTCGACGGTCCGGCCCAATCCACGCCACGTCGGCAGATCGTCATTCCGACGAGCCGTGCGACGGGCGGTATTGCGGCAGGCATCAATCCAGATCGGATCATGCAATCAGCCGACGAGGCCGATGACGTTGCCGCAGTCGAGCACATGCGGATCGGCTTCAAGTGATATTGCCGGACGTCAACGTACTGATTAGCGCGTTCCGTACGGATGCGCCGCACCACCGCGCCTGTTTCGAATTCCTTACTGAAGCACTGTCGAGCCGAGAGCGCTTTGGGCTGTCGCCGCTGGCGCTCTCTGCAGTGGTCCGGATTACAACAAACCCGCGAGCATTTAACAACATAAGCACGTTGGAAGAGGCTTTTGAATTCTGCAACTACTTGTCGGGGCAACCCAATTGCCAACTCGTTTCGCCGGCGGACAAGCACTGGCACATTTTCCAGACGATTTGCCTGGAGACGAACACGCGAGGCCGAACCGTTACGGACGCTTGGTTTGCCGCACTGGCGATCGAATGGGGCTGCCAGTGGGTAACCCTGGACCGTGACTTCGCACGGTTTCCGGCGCTTCAGTGGCGGCTGTTGGAAGCGCGATAGGGGGCGCAAAGTCTTCGATGCCGGCGTCAAGATCGTCGGCGTGTGCGATTTGCCGGCGCACCCCTGGCGGACGTAAGCGGGAGGGAAAGTCAGCCCGCCAGAACTTCGGCGAGGTCGACCGAAAGCCCCGGTGGATCGAGCATCAAGCGTTCGGCCGGGTTGCTGATCAAGCGCGTTTCGAGTACGCCTTCGGCTCCTTGTTTGTGGTGGATGATCAGCGGCTTGTCGGGATCGACGATGACGTAGTGGTGAATGCTGTCGAGCTGGAAGTACGCCTGCAGCTTGGTCGAAGCATCGTGCGTCGCCGTCGATGGCGAAAGCACCTCGCAGACGATGATCGGATTGGGGACGATCAGCTCGCCACGTGCAACAGGTGGCCCCAGGTAAACGAGCGCATCCGGCTCCAAGCGCCGCCCGTTCGGCAGCGCTACCGTCGGTCCCTCAGAATGGACGCGACCTATCAGCCCGGAGGCATTGAATGCAGCACGCAACGCCAGAAACAGAGCCTCCTTGGCAGCCCAATGCTGTGAGAGTTCTGCATTCGTGGACCCTGACGCCCCCCGCGTCTGGATCACCTCGCCGTCCCACAGCTCGAAGCGCCCGGCCTCCTTCGGCAGCGCCTCGTACCACGCGAGAAACTCCTCAGGTGTCAACTTTTGCTTGGGGATTTGTATGGTGGTAAGGTGGCTCATGGGGACGCACCTTGAGGAGGGTTGTTCGAAGACTAACGCGACAGCCGATGCTCAACAACCCTGATGGTACTCATGTCGAGTCCTATGATCCCGATCCAATGGCCGTCCAAGTCTGCCGAAAGCAGGGCGGCCATCGAGTTCGGACGAGGTTCGGGGTGCCCATTCTGCAGCGCACGGATGGCTGATCGAGCCCAATTCGAAGCCGGTGCCCGAGTTCAAATTCTCTATGGGCATCGAGTAGGAGAAGCAGGAACGATTGTTAAATCGAATGGTTGCGTTGGCTGGGGAAAAGTCCTGATTGCCCTTGATCGAAACCCCGAGCACCCATCAATAATTGATTTGTCCCAGACTCTGATTTCGGCTCCTCCTGTCGAGAACCCGCCAATTTGGCTTCCTCCATTCTCAACCAGTGACATCGCTTCTTTGCATGAGGCCGCCCTGTTGCTTGTCATGGAGGCAAGTTACAAAAATGGTCCCGCCATTAATGCCCTTTTACCGATCGTTCACGTCTCATGGGCACTTCGGATTGACGTAAGTGGAGATGAAGTCGCAGCTATCTGCCTAGCTCATGGTCTTGAAAGCAGTCGAGCCTCGTATGTTTCAAGTCACTTCGAATTCGGCGTCAGAACTTTACGCGGTGTTGTAGGCCGGCAACCAATCAAGCGTCGCCGCAAAATGGCACCCATGGCAATCGATCGCTACCGACCGCTGCGGAGGGCGAAGCCATGGCTCAACGACCTTTACTAGCGTCATCTTCGCGGAGTTCGAGTCGTTCTACAGCGCGGTCAACGCGAACTTCCCAGTTGTCATACTAGCCCAGCGCCTCATTCGCGCGCTTTACGGCCGCAGTGTCACCGGATTGTACGCGCTCTGGCGCCGTCTCGCCCGCAGCAAGGTCAACGTACAGTCTGCCGCCCATCTCGGCAAACTTGTCCGACATCTGCGCCATTCCCGCTTCCCGCTCCAGGGCAAGCCCTGTCGCGGGCATACCCGCATCGCGATCGTTCAAGGTCGCCGCGTAGTCGCGCACATCCTGCGTGATCTTCATCGAGCAGAACTTGGGCCCGCACATGGAGCAGAAATGCGCGACCTTGTGCGCCTCCTTCGGCAGCGTCTCGTCATGGAAGGCGCGCGCCGTGTCGGGGTCCAGACCGAGGTTGAACTGGTCCTCCCAGCGGAACACGAAGCGCGCTTTTGACAGCGCGTCGTCGCGCAGTTGCGCCGCCGGGTGGCCCTTGGCGAGGTCGGCGGCATGGGCGGCAATCTTGTAGGTGACGACGCCGACCTTGACGTCGTCGCGGTCGGGAAGGCCGAGATGCTCCTTCGGCGTCACGTAGCAGAGCATGGCGCAGCCGAACCAGCCGATCATGGCCGCGCCGATGCCCGACGTGATGTGGTCGTAGCCCGGCGCAATGTCGGTCGTCAGCGGCCCGAGCGTGTAGAATGGCGCTTCCCCGCATTCGCGGAGCTGCTTATCCATGTTGATCTTGATCTTGTGCATCGGCACGTGACCGGGGCCCTCGATCATGACCTGGCAGCCATGATCCCAGGCGATCTTCGTCAACTCGCCCAGTGTCTCCAGTTCGGCGAACTGCGCGCGGTCGTTGGCATCCGCGATCGAGCCAGGCCGCAAGCCGTCGCCGAGCGAGAACGACACGTCGTAGGCGCGCATAATCTCGCAGATTTCCTCGAAGCGCTCGTAAAGAAAGCTCTCCTTGTGGTGGGCGAGGCACCACTTGGCCATGATCGAGCCGCCGCGCGAGACGATGCCGGTGACGCGGGAGGCCGTCAGCGGCACGTAGGCGAGCCGCACGCCGGCGTGGATGGTGAAGTAGTCGACCCCCTGCTCGCACTGCTCGATCAGCGTGTCGCGGTAGAGTTCCCACGTCAGTTTGACCGGATCGCCGCCGCACTTCTCCAGCGCCTGATAGATCGGCACCGTGCCGATCGGCACTGGCGAATTGCGCAGGATCCACTCGCGCGTGTTGTGGATGTTGCGGCCTGTGGACAGGTCCATGACCGTGTCGGCGCCCCAGCGGATCGCCCACACCATCTTCTCGACCTCCTCCTCGACCGATGACGTCACGGCCGAGTTGCCGATATTGGCGTTGATCTTGACGAGGAAGTTGCGGCCGATGGCCATCGGCTCCAATTCGGCGTGGTTGATGTTGGCAGGGATGATGGCCCGCCCGCGGGCGATCTCGTCGCGCACGAACTCGGGCGTGATGAAGGGCGGTATCGAGGCGCCGAAGCTCTCGCCGTCGGCGAGCGCGGCCTCGGCGCGGGCGAGCATGGCCTGGCGGCCCAGGTTCTCGCGATGGGCGACGTAGATCATCTCTTTCGTGACGATGCCGGCACGCGCGAACTCGAGTTGGGTGACGGGTGCCTTGGCGACGCCGCGCAGCGGCCGCGGCTTGTTGGGGAAATCGCGGGCGAGCGCCTTGCCCGTCACGTTGCCGTTGTCCTCCGGGCGGATCTCGCGGCCGTCGTAGGCCTCGACACCGCCGCGCTCGGCGACCCAAGCCGCACGGATGCGAGGCAGGCCGCGCTCGACGTCGATCTGAGCGTTGGAGTCTGTGTAAGGGCCCGACGTGTCGTAGACTTGGAAGGTCGGCATCTCCGGATCGGTGAGCGCGATCTCACGGAACGGGACCAGCACATCAGGGTGACCATCGGGCGCCGTGTAGGTCTTCGCCGAAGCCGGCAGCGGGCCCGTCGTCACCGTCGGCACCATGAGGTCGGCCGGTCGCGTGATCTTGTTCATGATGTCGTCCTCCCTTTCCCCGTCGCCCCCACAAACGGAGAAACGGGACGCGCGATTGCGCGGCCGCATGATCACTCTCGATCCAGATGGCCAGGGGCGAGTTCGGGGGACTGAGCCCGCCTCATCCGTCCCTTCGCCGGCACGACCCGGATCAGGTTCAAAGGGTGCTCGAGCGTTTGCTTGGTCAACCTGCGCTAGCCCGGTTGAGACGGCCATGCACGACGCTCGTGCACGCCTCAAGCAAATTCAGCCCGATCTCAGCCGGTGCCCCGGCGCCCCTCGGATGCGACGTAATGTGCGGGAGACAGCAGAAAAATGCAAGCTGGCATGCCAGAAACCAGCGGGACCCAGAAAGCAGTGTCAGGCCGCCCGGCAGAGTGCACTCGCGGCATCGACCCAAGTCTTGATCCGCTCGACGTCCGGCGCACTGCCATCGCGCAGCAGGCGCTGCCCGGCGGCCGTACCGGCCACGCGCAGCAGGGCGGCGGCGAGCGCCGGCGGCTCGGCCTCCGCAAGGGCCGACACTGACGTGAATCCGGCGCTGACGAGGAGCTGGGCGTGCGTGCCCGTGAGATCGGGGATCGCAAGAACGAGACCCGCCTCCGCCTGCCAGCGCTCGATCGTCGCACGGTCGATGCGGGCATCGCCGAGGCGCGCTGCGATATCGGCCGCGTTGCCGTCGACGAGGTCGGCGACCGTCGCGAGGCCGACGGCGTTGAGGCGCGCTTCCGTCCTGGCGCCGATCGAGGGGGCCGCTTCGAGCTTATCGCTGCGGATAAGGCGCGGCCGGGGCGAGCGCGGCTCCGGCATCGGGCGAATGACGGCACTCACACGCGGAGACGGCACCTCGCGAGGCGGGGGCGGAGCAACGAGAGTGCTCGGCTGGGGAAGGGGACGCGGCTCGGCGTCGGAGCTGCCAACCACGAGACCGAGTCGCTGCGACCTGGCGGCGGCGCGCGCGGCGAGCTTCGGCCCAAGGACCTCGCGGGCGTGGAGATCGCGCACCGCCCGGTCATCCTCGGGAAGGGTCGCATCGACCCGGCCGGTCGTCATGAGTTCGTCGAACATCGCCGTGACAAGGCGCCGCTCGGCGGCATCCTCGAGGCGCGCCAGCACGGCCTTCACCGGCACGCGCAGCGCCGCCAACACGCCGGCGACCGACAGGTCCACCGCCGGCGGAGAAACGCCGGCCTCGGCAAGCGCGCGACCCAGAACATGCGCGGTAGCGCGTTGCGCGTAGGCGAGCTGTCGGCCAATGACGCGGCGCCCGTGCGCGCTGAACCCAGCCTCGGGATCGCGGACGCCCTCGGCGAGGTCATAGTGGGCGATCAGGGTGTCGTAATGCGCGTTGGCGGCATCGGCGATGGTGCACAGGTAGGCCTCGATCCAGCGCTCGCCGCGGGGCGGAGCGGGGACGGAGATGCCGGCTCCCGCCTCGCGCAACGCGGCTGCGTAGATGCGGCTCGCGGACCATTCAGCGGCGCGGTGGATGGCGTTTTCGGCCTCTGATTGCGCGGTATGGAACGGCATCGCCGGATCGGTGACGTAGTGCGACAGCACGCCGGCGCACCACGCCGCCTCACCCCACTTTTTCTCCGTGAGCGCGGTGCAGAGGTGGGTGTACCAGTTGCGGGCCTTGTCGGGCGCGCCGCCCCAGTAGCCATCGCCCGGATGCAGAACGTGGTTCTTGAAGTCCTTGAACTCGGTGTCGGGCGCCTTGGCGCCGTCGAGATAGAGCGATACCTCGGAGTAGAACAGCCGCCGCCAGGCCTCGGCGTCGCTCGCCGCCAGATGATCGAGCGCATCGAGCGCCAGCTTGTGATGGGTCCCCGTGGCGTAGGCCGCACGGATCAGACGGGTGGCAAGGCTCATCGGAACGTTCCCTCGACCATGATCGGGCGAATCCTAGGTGAGTCGGGCTTTACCGCCAAAGCGCTCGCCACGCCGGCTGCCGGCCTGTGGGCAAGGCTGCCGGCGCCCGTGCGGCTCTGATCGCGCGGCGTTGTGGCAACGTATGTCTCGCTGCCTGCAATCCATCCTGGAGGCACGCGCGTGGCCAACACCCCTTCGAGCAGCAACGGCGCACTCCTGCTGCCCGTGCTCGGCGATCAGTTGACGCCGACGCTTGCCAGCCTGGCGGCCGGCGAGCGATCGCGCGACGTCGTGCTGATGATGGAGGTCGCCGACGAGACGACCTACGTCCGCCACCACAAGAAGAAGATCGTGCTCATCCTGTCGGCGATGCGCCATTTCGCCGAGGAGCTGCGGGCCGCCGGATGGCAGGTCGATTACGTCCGGCTCGACGATCCACAGAACACAGGCAGCTTCGATGGCGAGATCGCGCGGGCGGCCCGGCGGCACGCGGTGCGCCGCATCGTGCTGACCGAACCGGGGGAGTATCGCGTCGAGTGCCTGCTTCGCGGCATCGCGGCGCGCACCGGGCTTGCCGTCGAAATCCTGCCGGACACCCGCTTCCTGTGCTCGCGCAAGAGCTTCGCGGGGTGGGCCAAGGGGCGCAAACTGTTGCGCATGGAGGACTTCTATCGCGCCATGAGAAAGCGCACGGGCCTGCTCATGGACGGCGACAAGCCCGTCGGCGGGACGTGGAACCTCGACAAGGAGAACCGCAAGCCCGCCCAGCGGGATCTGATGATGCCGCGCCCGCCGCGCTTTGCCCCCGATGCGATGACGCGCGAGGTCATGGACGTCGTGCGCACGCGCTTCGACAACCACTTCGGCGATCTCGAGCCGTTCTGGTTTCCGGTGACCCGGACGGATGCCGCGACCGCGCAGCGGGCCTTCATCGACAGCGCGCTCGCCTCGTTCGGCGACTTCCAGGACGCCATGCTGACGGGCGAGCCGTTCCTCTATCATTCGGTGCTGGCGCCGGCGCTCAACATCGGCCTCATCGATCCGCTCACCCTGTGCCGCGACGTCGAAGCGGCGTGGCGGGCCGGGCGCGTCCCGCTCAATGCAGCGGAAGGCTTCATCCGGCAGATCATCGGCTGGCGCGAGTACGTTCGGGGCATCTATTGGATGACCATGCCGGACTATCTCGATCACAACGCACTCGAGGCCAGACGCGCCCTGCCCGACTTCTATTGGACGGGCGAGACCGATATGGCCTGTCTCGCGCATGCCATCGGCCAGACGAAAGCAGAGGCCTATGCGCACCACATCCAGCGCCTGATGGTGACGGGAAACTTCGCTCTGCTCGCGGGCGTCGACCCGAAAGCCGTGCACGAGTGGTATCTCATGGTCTACGCCGACGCCTTCGAATGGGTCGAGCTGCCGAACACGCTCGGCATGAGCCAGTACGCCGACGGCGGCTTCCTCGGCTCGAAGCCTTATGCGGCGTCGGCCAACTACATCAGCAAGATGTCAGACTACTGCCGCGGCTGCCGCTTCGACCCCAAGGCGCGCACAGGCCCGCGCGCCTGCCCGTTCAACTTCCTGTACTGGGATTTCATCGGCCGCAACGAGGCACGCCTTTCGGACAACCAGCGCATGGCCATGATCTACGCCTCCTGGCGCAAGATGCCGGCGGCGGACAAGCTGGCAATCTCCGAAGCCGCGCGTGGCTTTCTGGATCGTGTGGCGCCGCTGCCGGAGTAGGCGATCGAAGCGCGCGGGAGTTCAGCCTCGCCGCCCGCCTCAGGGCCGCGTGGCGGTGGGCTGATAGTCGGTTGACCACATGGCCATCGTGCCGGGGCCGTTGAAATTGCGGTAGTCGAGCTGACCGATCTGGCGCTCGAAGGTGAGCGGATTGACGATCGCCGCGCCGCCGAGGAGCCCGCCTTCCGGCGCGGCCACATTCAACGTCAGCTCGAAGGCGTAGCTGCCCGCCTCCAGATCGAGAATGCGAGGAGCCGTTTCGCCGACGCGCGGCCAGAACTGGATCGGTGCTGAGAATGACGCCCGGCCAGCCAGCGAGACGGGCGCGAATGGGGTCGTCGGCGGCTGCGCCCAGGGCCCGACGTTCGCCGAATAGAAGCGCTTCGTCTCGCCGGTGCGCGGGTTCTTGACCGTCAGGTCCATGGAAAGGACCGTCCCGGTCTGCGCGCCGTCATTGGCGAGCGTCACGGGAATGACGAAGACCTCGAACGGGCTGTCGGGCCGGTCGGGGTCGGTGTAGTCGATGCGCGGCGGCACGAAGACCGCGATGGCAGGCGCACGCAGCACGGCCTCGTAAAAGCTGTAGCCGGAGAAAGCGAGCGCCATCGCGGATATGAGGGTGGCAAGCAATCCCGTCTCGAAGCCGCGTCCGCGTGCGGTATCGAGGGCATCGTCACGCGCCTGCGCCGCAACGCGGCCTGCACCTGTGGTCATCGTCGTCCCTCACGCTCTACTACCGCCGACTTGCCGAACAGGGATCGGAGCAATTTGGCCGCTCGATGGCCGGTCGTCCCTCAGCCCGCTAGTCCGCTAGCGTCAGACGCCGGCCTCCTGGAACGAGACGAGACGCTGGCGCTCGACGTCCCACAGTTTCAGGCGCGTCGTCTTGAAGCCCTCGAGAAATGCGATCCGCTGCATGTCGGCGAGCTCGGGGTGATCGCGCAGAACCTCCGGCAAGCGGTAGAACGGCACGCGGCTGTAGAGATGATGGACGTGATGGATGCCGATGTTGGCGGTGAACCAGCCGAGCGGGCCGGGCAGGTCATAGTACGAGCTGCCGGCAAGGGCGGCGGTCTCGCGCGACCACGCATCGGAGGCTGCCCAATGCGTCTCCTCGAACTGGTGCTGCACATAGAAGAGCCAGATGCCGACGGTCGCCGCCACCAGCACCACGGGCGCCGTCACGACGAGAAACGCCTCCAGCCCGACGAGCGCGATCAGGCCGCCGTAGAGCAGAGCTATGGCCACGTTCGTGCCCATCGCACTGACCCACGGCCGCCAGCCGTCGCGCATCTGGCCGAACGGCAGGCGCTGCTGCAGCACGAAGACATACGTCGGTCCGAGTGCAAACAGGACGAACGGGTGGCGATAGAGCCGATAGCGCCACTGCTCGAACGGCGAGAGCGCCTTGAACTCATCGACAGTCAGCGTGTCGATATCGCCGACGCCGCGCCGGTCCAGGTTGCCGGAGCCGGCGTGGTGCAGAGCATGATCGCGCCGCCAGACGTCGTAGGGTGTCAGGGTGAGCACGCCGATGGCGCGGCCCACCCAGTCGTTCGCCCGCCGGCTCTCGAAGAAGGCCATGTGGCCGCAATCGTGCTGGATCAGGAACATGCGGAGAAGAAAGCCCGACGCCAGCACCGCGAGCGGCAGCGCGAACCAGATGCTCACCGTGTAGGCCATCGCCGCCGCCGACCACAACACTGCCAGCGGCACCACTGTCAGCAGTATCTCCACGACGCTGCGACGGACATCGGGCTTGCTGTAGGCGGAGACGACGCGAATCCAGTCGCGGTCCCCGGCGCGCACTTTGGGGTCGGCGACGTGCAGTGTGTCCATATGCGGGGGCTCCGTCGCGGCCGGGGCTCGCCGGCCTATGGCGTGTCAACGGGCCGGCCAGCGGCCTCGGGGACGCGGGCAGGTCCGGCGGTTCAATCTGTCAGGCCAGGGCGTCGTCGAACTTTCCCCCTCGCGACGAAGCGGACATTTGCACTCCGCAGCGAGGTGGGCAAGCGTCAGAGCGATGAAGGGATGGGCTGACCAGTGCCGCGGCTGTGGCGATCCGGCGGCGGAAGGTCCGTGGGGTGTGTGTGGTGTGGCGGAGGACTGTTGCAGCGCATCACGGCTCATCCTTCGGGGACGGCGAGCGGCGCTCTGCCCCCGATGTGGAGCGCGCCCGGCGGCAGCGATCCGAGCAATAGCGCACCTCGTCCCAGACCCGCGCCCACTTCTTGCGCCAACTGAACGGGCGTCCACAGGCGGCGCACACCTTCTCCGGCAGATCGGACTTCTTGCGCTGCGGCATGGCTACGAGCGTCAGCGCCCCTCGCGCCACCAGGCGATCGAGACCAGGAACAACAGTGCTGCCAGCGCCGACAGGCCGGTGAACATCGGCGACAATTTCACACCGCGTGTGATGAACGCGTCACGGTCCTTGAGGCCGAGCCAGCCGGAACCGGCGAGCACGCGCGCGTTCGCCAGCGTCGTGACGCGCGGCAGCGTGACGGCGGACGGATCGTTCGACGACAACAGGCCGCCAGCGCGGGTCCAGAACACGCCACCGCCGGTCTCGTCGGCGAGCGCGGCGAGCTTCGTCTCGGTTGCCGTCACCTCGCTCATCTCACGCTGGTCCTCGGCGCCGGCGTGCGCCACCGCCGTCAGCGTGCCGGTCTCGATCGCCGTTTCGGCCTTGTAGAGACCGGGCAGGCTCACATCGAAGGTCTGGCGCCAGACGCCCGGTCCGGCAGGATCGAGCGTCAGTGTGCGGGCTTCGCCGCCAGGTGCCGTCAATTCGACCGGGCCTACGTCATCGGCCATCGAACGGCGCTCGATGGTCAGCGACAGGCCGCGAGCGGTCGCGATCAGGCGCTCGTCCTCGAGGTCGGGCTCCTTCATCAGCCAGTGGGCTGTGCGCCGCAACAGGTCGGAATGGGGCCCGCCACCTTCGAAACCGCGTGCCCAGAGCCAAGCCTGATCCGAGGTCAAAAGGGCGACGCGCCCCTTGCCCTTGCGGTCCAGGATCAGCAGGGGCTTGCCGTCCGCGCCCTTCATGATGGCGCGGCCACGATCCTGAGCGACCTCGACCTGGCGGAACCAGCGGCCCCAGTTCGGCGCCTCGCCGGGCTGTGCCGCAAGACCAGGCAGGTCGCGCGTCACGGGATGGCGCGCGCCGTCGTCCGTGATGTCTGCCTTGAACGGCTTCTCAATGACGCGGCCGGTCGGCGCCGCGGGCAGGATCGGCGACAGCGGCGTGCGGTAGAGGCTGACGTTGCCAGCGTAGTCGTCGCCCGCGGCGATCAGCAGCGCGCCGCCCTCCTCCTCAACGTAGCGCGTGATGTTCGTGTAGTAGCCGAGTTGCAGGATGCCGCGATGCTGATAGCGGTCGAAGATGATGAGGTCGAAGTCGTTGATCTTCTCCGAAAACAGCTCGCGCGTCGGAAAAGCGATCAGCGAGAGCTGATTGATCGGTGTACCGTCCTGCTTCTCGGGCGGCCGCAGAATGGTGAAATGTACGAGGTCGACGGCGGCGTCCGACTTCAGGAGATTGCGCCATGTGCGCTCGCCCGCGTGCGGCTCGCCGGAGACGAGCAGCACGCGCAGGTTCTCGCGCACGCCCTCGGCTTCCACGACGACGCGGTTGTTGGCCGGCGTCAGTTCGTCGGGCGCGACACCGAGTTCGATCTCGAGGATGTTCGGGCCGGCGTGGGCGAATGGCATCTCGATGTCGAGCGTCTCGCCAATGCGCGCCTCGATCTCCTCGTCGTTCTGACCTTCGCGGCGGACGCGCAGCGAGACAGTGGAGCCCTGCGCTCCGAGCCGGCCGGTCTCGACGACGCGCGCCTCGATCTGGCGGCTCTGGCCGACGATGCCGTAGCGCGGCGCCGTGACGATCTCGATACGCCGGTCGAACTCGCCGGGACGGCCGGTCAGCAGCGTGTGGACCGGCGCATCGAACCCGAGTGCTGCCGCCTTGGCCGGCACGTCGTGGACCTGACCGTCCGTGATGAGAATGACGCCGGCGATGCGGTCGGGCGGCGTATCGGCGAGCGCGCCGTTGAGCGCGGCAAAGAGCTGGGTGCCCGTCGCCTTGCCGTCGCGCGGGTTCGCCGCCGTCACCCACTTGACCTCGAGGTCGTCGATGCGGTCGAGGCGACGGGACAGCTCCTCGCGGATGGCGCGGGTCTGCTCGGGACGGGTCGAGAGGGCCTGCGAGGTGCTCTCGTCGACGACGACGATGGCGACGTTGGCGAGCTTGTCGCGCTCCTCCTCGCGCAGCGTCGGGTTCATCAGGGCCAGCAGCATGGCGGCCATGGCGAGAGCGCGCAGGGCTGAACCGCGCGTGCGGCGAACAGCCATCAGGGCCAGCAAGGCTGCCACGACGATGCCGGCCGCCCAGATGACGGGCAGCGGCACGAGAGGGGCGAAATCGATCGACCAGTTCATGGGTGCTTTCGCCGGCTCCTATTGTCCGAGCCGTTCGAGCAGGGCTGGCACGTGCACCTGGTCGGCTTTGTAGTTTCCAGTGAGCGCGTGCATGACGATGTTGATGCCGGCGCGGAAGGCCATCTCACGCTGCACCTCACCGCCGGGCACGGTCGGATAGAGCGGACGGCCGCGGGCATCGAGCGCCCAGGCGGAGGCGAGGTCGTTCGACGTGACGAGGATCGACGTCACGCCGTCGGCGCGGCGGGCCTGCCGGCCGGTCTCGTCCTCGGCCACGCCGCCGGCCTCCACCCACAACTGACCGCCATCCCAGCGGCCCGGAAAGGAGCGAAGCAGATAGAACGACTTCGTGAGCACGTGGCCATCCGGCACCGGCTCCAGGCGCGGCAGATCCAGTGCGCCGATGATGCGCTGGAGCGGTGTCTCGCCATCCCGCGACAGGCCGATGCCGAGACCACCGCCGCGGCCGTGATCGCGGGTGTCGAAAATGATCATGCCGCCCTGCTTCATGTAGGCGTCGATCTTGGCCAGCGTCTCGCGCGGCAACGCGGTGGCGCGCTCCGGGACAGGCCAGTAGAGCACCGGGTAGAAGGCGATCTCGTCCTTGACGATGTCGACGGCGAGGGGCTCGCCGGGCGTGACGGCGGTGCGCAGTTGCAGGACGCGGGCGAGCCCGGCGAGACCCTGGCGGCTGGCCTCGTCGGCTTCCGCGTCACCCGTCAAAACATAACCCAGGGTGACGTTGCTCGTGGCGATCTGCGCCTTGGCGTCGGTGGCGGCCGTAGGCTGCGCGAGAGCCACGGGAGCTCCCGCAAGCGCGAGCAGCGCGACGCTCGTCATCGCCAAGGCTGCGACGGCGCTCGTGGCACGCACCGGGGCGGCAGCGGAAGCAGCGCCGCGACTGCGGGAGAACAGTGCGCCGAGACCACCTGCCTGAAGCATGAGAATGGCGAGCATATCGACGGCGAGCAGGGCCAGCGCGAGTGTCAGCATCGAAGGCTTCAATGGGGATTCCTCGCTGCCGCCGCTTGCGCGCAGTGCAGTGCCGCTGGGCGGGGCGGGCAGCGGCTCGAGTGCATCACCCGCCTGCACCACGTTGAGGGCCACCGGCGCGCCGCGGCTGCCGTAGTAGCCCGGCGGGTGCTCCAGGTTGGGCTTCAGAGCGGCGATCGCATCAGGTGTCAGCGCCCTGGCCATCGGCGGCGGCGACCCGAGCTTGCCATAGCCATCGAGCGTGGCGATTGGCGCGAGGACACCGGAGGCGGCAGCCGTCGCACCGGACGCGCCGGATGCTGCCGGCTCTCCCGCGCCCGCACCGAGTGCTGCCCCACCGACCCGACCCTGCGCGGCGACGCGCTTCAGCATTTCGACGAACAGGCCCGACAGCGGCAGGTTCGACCAATCGGAGTTGCCGGTGATGTGGAACAGAACGACGAGCCCGTCGCCCACCCTGCGGGCGGTGACGAGCGGGGTGCCGTCGGCGAGGCGCGCCCAGACGAGCACGTCGGGGCCCAGCCGCGAGGGGTCGGCCAGCACCTGCCGGGTGACGGTCACCTCGTCGGGAATGGCAAGGCCCGCGAACAGGGACTGATCCTCGAAGGCCGTCAGCTTCTGCGGCGTCGACCAGGACAGGGCTCCGCCCAGCGTGCGGCCACCGATGCGCAGCGGCACGGGCAGGAGCTTGTCGCCGCCCTTCTCCAGACGCGGGCCGGCAAAGCGCAGGAGCACGCCGCCGGACTCCATGAACTTCTGCAAGCGCTCGATCATCTCGTCGGGCAGCGTGCCGATGTCGGCCAGCGCCAGAACGCTCACCTTGGCGGTCAGCGCCTCCTCCAGGCTCGTATCGAGCGTCGCGGCGCGCGGCTTGACGATCTCGGCCGTCGGGGCGAGCGCCTTCTCGATGTAGTAGAATGGGGCGAGCAAAGGCTGGGCCTGCTCAGAGCTTTCGCCCGAGACGAGGCCAATGCGCTGCCACTGTGAGCGCTGGTCGAGCAGGCTGACGGCGCCGGCGGAGGACTGTCCGGCGAGCACGAGCCGGTTCACCTGATTGCGCAGTTCAAGCGGCAACTCGATGGCGGCCTTCGCTTCCCGGCTGCCGGCGTCGAAGGCGTAGGTGCCGGTGGCGAGAACGTCGCCGCGGGCGGACTGGGCGAGGACCGTGCCGATGCCCGCCGGGCCGCCACTGCGCACGACACGCGCCTCGATCTGGCCTGCGGCCGTGATGCGCCCCTCGATGCCAACCGCCGGATCGTCGCGTGCCTCCTGCGCCAGGATCAGGCCGCCGCCACCCCGCTCAGCGATGGCTTGCAGCCGGGCCAGAAGCTCGCCGGACTTGCCGTCGTGATCGACCCCGTCGGTCAGGTAGACGACGCCGAGACCCTGCTCCACCACCGCGGCAAGCCCCTGCTCGAGTGCCGTCACGGCGGCGCTGCGATCGGGGGCAAACGGCTGCGGCTGGAGGGCACGGGCCGTTGCCTTGGCCTGCGAGGGGGCCTCGACACGCACGCTCGGCGCGCGGGTGGTTGCAGCCGTCGGCACGACGGCGACCGGCCGCGACTGGCCCTCGGCTTCGGCAATCACCTGCTCGACGACCGCCAGCCGTTCGGCCCAGCGGCTGCCGGCGGTCCAACCGTTGTCGACGACGACGACGACGGGTCCGCGGCCCGGGATCGGCGCATTGCGGTCAGGGTTGAGGACCGGCTCGGCCAGCGCGAGAATGATGAGTGTCGCCGCCAGCATGCGGATGAGTAGCAGCCACCATGGCGTCTTGGCCGGCGTCTTCTCGCGGTTCTCCAGGCCGACGAGGATGCGCGTCGGCGGAAACTCGAGCTGGCGCGGGCGCGGCGGCACGGTGCGCAGCAGCCAATAGATGACCGGCAGAGCGGCCAGCGCGCCGAGTGCCAGAGGATTGAGGAAGGCGAGCGCTCCTAAGCCCATTACGCGCCTGCCCCCGAACGATAGCCACGGCCCGTCACGCCCTGCTGGAGGAGGGCGATCAGGCTCAGCAGCGGCTCGGATGCCGGCCGGTCGGTATGGTGCACGAGGAATGACCAGCCCAGACGCCGCGTGAGCGCGACGAGCTCGGCGCGGTGGCGGGCGAGCTTGGCCTGATAGTCGGAGCGCAGGGTCTCGACCCTGTCGGCGATCCAGCGCTCCCCGCCCTCGCTCTCGATGAACTCGAGGCGGCCCTCGAACGGCAGCGTCTCCTCGGCGGGGTCGAAGACTTGCACGAGATGGCCCGTTACGCCGTGGCCGGCGATCAGCGACAGGCGCTCGGCGATTGTTTCGGGGGCATCGAGGAAATCGCTGATCAGAATGACGCCGGAGAAGCGAGACAGCTTGGCGCGCGGCGGCAAGCCGGAAGCCAAGGCCGGCTCGGTCTCATGCGCCACGATCGCCTCGGCGAGCTTGGCGACGGCGCGCCGGCTGGCGGTCGCCTGGGTGATGCCGATGAGCCCGACGCGCTCGCCGCCGCGCACGAGCAATTCGGCAAGGGCGAGTGTCAGGATCAGCGTGCGATCGACCTTGCTCGTCGCCGACAGCGTCGACTGGAAGGACATGGACGGCGACAGGTCCGGCCACAGCCAGACGGTGTGCGCGGCCTCCCATTCCCGCTCGCGGATATAGACGTGGGAGGAGGATGCGCTGCGCCGCCAGTCGATGAGGCTCGTCGCATCGCCGGACTGGTACTGGCGGAACTGCCAGAAGGTTTCGCCCGGGCCGGGCTGGCGGCGACCATGGATGCCGTGGGCGACCGTCTGGGCGATGCGCTGGGCGCTCAGCATGAGTTCGGGCATGCGTTCGGCGAGCGCGTGGGCGCCCGCCTCCAACGCCAGTATCTCTGCTCTGCCGTGCGCCTTCCCCGTGGCCATCCGCGTGCTCGTTACGACGTCCCTGATTTTTCCAGACTTCAGCCAGCCTGCCGGCCACCTTCGGTGCCGCCCTCGCTGCCCGCCTTCAGGCCGCCGCCTCGGCGAGGCGGCGGATGGTGGCGCCGACATCGTGACCTTCGGCGCGCGCCGCGAACGACAACGCCATGCGGTGCTTGAGGATCGGGTCGGCGAGCGCCACGACGTCATCGACCGAGGGGGCGAGCCTGCCGTCGATCAGCGCCTTGGCGCGGACGGCCATCATCATCGACTGGCTGGCGCGCGGGCCCGGACCCCAGGCGATGGTGCGGTCGGTCTCCGCGTCGGCTCCCGTGCCGGGACGCGCCGAGCGCACGAGCTTGAGGATCGCCTCGACGACCTTGTCGGGCACCGGGATCTGGCGCACGAGGCGCTGGATCGAGAGCAGGTCCTCGACGCTGAGCACGCTTTCGAGGCGGCGCTGCTCGGTGCCGGTGGTCGCGTACAGCATGCGCCGCTCGGCCGACAGGTCGGGATAATCGACGTCGATCTGCAGGAGGAAGCGGTCGAGCTGCGCTTCGGGCAGGGGGTAGGTGCCTTCCTGCTCGAGCGGGTTCTGCGTGGCGAGAACGTGGAACGGCGTCGGCACGTCGTGGCGGACGCCGGCGACCGAGACGTGATGCTCCTGCATGGCCTGGAGCAGCGCCGACTGCGTCTTGGGTGAGGCGCGGTTGATCTCGTCGGCCATCAGGAGCTGCGTAAAGATGGGGCCACGGATGAAGCGGAACGAGCGCTGCTGGCCCGGCACCTCGTCGAGCACCTCGGAACCGAGGATGTCGGAGGGCATCAGATCGGGCGTGAACTGCACGCGCTTGGCGTCGAGGCCGAGCACGGTGCCCAGCGTTTCCACCAGCAACGTCTTGGCAAGACCGGGCACGCCGATCAGAAGTGCGTGACCGCCAGACAAGATGGTGATCAGCGCGCGCTCGATGACGACGTCCTGGCCGAAGATCACACTCGCCGCGGCGCGATGGGCGGCCTGAACCTTGTGGGCGGCAGCTTCGAGGCGCGGCACGATGGTCTGGTCGAGTTCGATCACGGGCGTCATGATGTCCTTGAGCCGATGGCTGGGTGTGGCGGGCTCGGCGGGCCTCGAAACCCGTCGCGAAGCAGTTGGTCGGAGCCGGGTGTCGCGAGCGGCGCATGTTGAAAAGTAAGCGGTTGCCCGAAGGCTAGCACCGCCAGCATGACGAGACCAAGGCCTGTGACGCCAGCGAGGCCTGCGACGATCGAGTCGAGGTGGGTCAGGGTCAAGTGAACGTTACGTAACGCTGTTTGCGCTGTTCGCGCCGGCTGGCGGCGGTCGGGGCGCAAAACGGCGAGGATTGGCGAAGCTTTAGGGTTACGGGCGATGGCCGAAGGGAAAGGGGAGATCGGTAGAGACGATGGCGGTGCCGCGCCAGCGCCGCGCATCGCCGGGCTCGAGGCACTCCTCGCCGCGCGCGACAGCAAGGTTCTGCCGCCCGTAGAGCAGTGGGATCCGCCCTACTGCGGCGACATCGGGCTTGCCATCGCAGCCGACGGCACATGGAGCTATCGCGGCAGTGCGATCCGCCGGCCGGCGCTCGTCAAGCTATTCGCGTCCGTGCTGACCCGAAGTGCCGATGGCCGTCACTTTCTCGTGACGCCGGTGGAGAAAGTCGACGTCGCCGTTGCCGATGCCGCTTTCCTCGCCGTCGAGATGGAGGTCGACGGCGACGGGCGGCAGCGCCGCATCACCTTCCGAACGAACCTCGACGACGTGGTGACGTGTGGCCCGCACCACGCGCTGCGCTGCGCCGATACCGTCCGGCACCAGATGGCATCTGGTGCCGCCTTCAAGCCCTATGTCCACGTGCGGCGCGGGCTCGAGGCTCGCCTCACGCGCGCGCTCGCCTACGACCTGGCATCCTACCTCGAAACGGAAGGCCACGCAGGCCGGCACGGCATCTGGAGCGACGGTGTCTTTTTCCCAGTCAGTTGAGGCCGTCAGTTGAGGCGATAGTCGGCGGTCAGCATGTTGACCTCGGTCGCCGACACCAACCGCTTCTGACAGACGCTGACTTTGAACAGCTTGCCGTCCAGATTGCTCTGCCAGAAGTCGAGAAACCGGCGCAGATTGGGAAACTCTGGGTTCAGGTCGTAGTCCTGCCAGATGTACGTCTGCAGAAGGGAGGGATGGTCGGGCAGGCGGTAGAGAATTTCCGCCGTCGTCAGCGCGTAGCCTTCAAGTTGCCGTGTCAGATCGCGGGCGTTCAGTTCTCTCGTGTTGATCTCTTTGGCGCTCATGTCGTCGTCCTCGATCGTGGGTCGCACTCAGCGCTGCCGCTGACGGACCTCTGATCTCCCCGCCATGATGCTAACGCCGACTCGGCGTGTCGCAAAGTGGATTAAGCAATGGTTTCATGATGTTGGCAGCAAATGGGTTGGACCGCTAACAGCGCCCGGAGCGTGTGCCCGAAACAACCCCGACGAAGGAGCGCACAGCGATGATGGAAGCCTGGCTGACGAGTTTCGCGACCTTTTTCGCCACCGTCGGCCCGATCGAGGCGGCGGTGCTGTTTGCGACCTTCACGGCGTCGCTGCCGCGCGAACGGGCGCGCGAGATCGCCGTTCGTGCCGTCCTCATCGCGACGCTGATCCTGATGGTGTTCACGCTGTTCGGCCAGCCGCTGCTCGCCCAGCTCGGCGTGTCGATCGCAGCGCTGCAAACCGCCGGCGGCTTCATACTCGGCGTCATCGCGCTGGAGATGATCTTCGCCCGCAAGACGAGCGCTTTCCGGCTGACAGCCGAGGAGGACGCGGAAGCCGGCGCGAGCAACGATCTCGCGGTGTTCCCGCTCGCCACGCCACTGCTGGCCGGACCCGGCGCCATGAGTGCCGGCATCGTGCTGGCGGCGAACGCGGCGGGGGACGGCTGGAAGGCGGCCGGCGTCGTCGCAGGCCTGTCGACGGTGATGGTCGTGACGCTCGGTCTTCTGCTGGCAGCACCGGAAATCGCCCGGGGCATGGGCAAAACGGCGCAGAACGTGCTGATCCGCGTGTTCGGCATCCTGCTCGCGGCCATCGCGGTGCAGGCCGTTTTCGACGGACTCAACGCGAGCGGCCTCGTCGGCCGGGCCGCGACGTGACGCTTCGCCCCACGGCGGAACGCCGGTTCACCGGCCGGTAACCCTGATCATGGTTTCCTTGCGCCGATCGGGCGGGCCGGGTCGGCTTGCCTCCTGCAATCGTGCGTCGGGTGTCGTGACCGTGAGTATCAGTGCGAGTGTGCGCGGTGGTCCGCCGAAGCGGAACTTCGGCGCGATGACGAGTGCCGTGGCCGGCCTCGCGGCGGCCCTGCTCGTCGCCGGGTGCGCGACGCGGCGCGAGGACGCGCCGCAGCCGCCATGGCCGGGAACGCCGGTCGCCGCCGTGGCCCATGCGGAGTACCCCGTCGGCGGCAGGCTGGAGGACGACGGCCTGCCCGCGCAGGAGGCGCCGCCGCGTCGCGAGCGACCCGCGCCGGACGATCCGAGCGAGCCATACAGCCCGAATTATGGCCGGAGCCCGCCCCTCGCCGGACATGCGGCAGCCGGCGGCGCCGTGCCGAGCGGGGCGGACGAAGCCCATGCCATGCAAAAGGGCCCGTCCACGGCTGGACGGACCCTCGCAACGGTGCCTACGCTTGGTCCTCAGGTGCCGGCCGGCGCAGCGCGCTCCGGCTCTGGCACGCGGACCTGATCAGGCTCAGCGGTCGTAGTGGGTCTTGAAGACGGCCGAGGCCGCCGCCGACTTGGAAGCAAGGCGGGCGCTCAGGCGCTCGTAATCGTGCGCGGCCGTGAGGCCATCGCGCAGAGCCGAGAAGATGCCCAGGAAATCCGGCTTGCGGCCCGCCCGGCGAGTGGCGCCGGTGCTGACGGGCGAGAAGGCGAGACCCTGATTGAAGCTGGTCGTGGTCATGTCGAAGTTCCTTTCATGTGCCGGGCCGGCGTCCCCTGCCAACCCTTTGTGCGCTGCGATTGGCATATGGCATACCAAAACTGCGACGCAACATGAACGGGTCAGACTACATGGCTGGCATACTGATTTCGCATGGCTTTCATGGCAGCGTGCTCTTCGCATATGCAGCAAAATTCGTGTGACACAATCGTCCTGCGGCGTTCGGTCAGATTGGCGTCGTATCGCGTGCGCCGCGCCGCCCGGTGACGGACGCGATCGCTCCGCCGCGCGGGGCTCTCAGCGCCCAGGACGGCCTTCATGACATCCAGACAGCCACCTGCCGTCACCATCGCGACCATCGAGGCGCGCCCGCTCGACACCGCGCGGCGAGCCGCCGTCGAGGCCATCTTCTTCGAGGCGAGCGCCACGCGATCCTGGCCTGACGCGGCAGCGCGCGAGGCCTTCGCCGAGCGCTGGCTCGGTCGCTACCTGCGAGAGGATCCGCGCTGGTTTTTTGTCGCCGAAGGTCCCGATGGCCACGTCCTCGGCTACCTCGCCGGCGCGCTCGACGACCCGGCGCTGGCGGGGCGCTTCGCCGATATCGGCTACTTCGCCGCGCTGGCGCCGCTGACGGCGCGCTTCCCGGCCCACCTGCACGTCAACGTCGCGCAAGGAGCGCGCGGCATGGGCATCGGCGCTCACCTGGTCGAGCGCTTCCTCGCGCAGGCCTCGGCGGCAGGCGCCATCGGCGTGCACGTCGTGACAGGAGCTTCGTCGCGCAATCTGTCATTCTATCAGCGGAATGGTTTCGGGCCGCTCGCCGTTCTCGACTGGAACGGCACGCCGATCGCCATGCTTGGACGGCCCCTGGGCGGCGCGAGTCCCGGATGAGCGGGAACATTAACGGGCCGTGCCGGCGTTGCGGTTCGACGGGGCTGTTGGCATAGTCGAGGCTACCGGGTCGACGTCCTCGCGCGGCGTTCGGCATGGACCCCATAAACGGAGCCCAGACCCCCGGCGATGAGCGCTTCCCAGCCAGAGAGGCACGTCTCGACCGCGAGCGGACGCCATGCCGCCGTCGAGATGGTCGGCGTCAGCAAATGGTTCGGCGAATTCCAGGCTCTGCGCGACGTCGACCTCAGGGTGGAAGCGGGCGAGCGCGTGGTCGTATGCGGGCCGTCAGGCTCGGGCAAGTCGACCCTCATCCGCTGCATCAACCGGCTGGAGGCGCACGACGAGGGCCGCATCATCGTCGAGGGCGAGGAGTTGACCGGCAACAGCCGGCAGATCGAGCGCATCAGGTCCGACGTCGGCATGGTGTTCCAGAGCTTCAATCTGTTCGGCCACCTCAGCGTTCTCGACAACCTGTGCCTGGCGCCGCAATGGGTGCGCAAACTGCCGCGCCGTGAAGCCGAGCGAGCGGCGATGGCGCTGTTGGAGCGCGTGCGCATCCCTGACCAGGCACAGAAGTTTCCCGGCCAGCTCTCCGGCGGACAGCAACAGCGCGTCGCCATCGCGCGGGCGCTCGCCATGAACCCGCGCATCATGCTGTTCGACGAGCCCACCTCGGCGCTCGATCCCGAGATGGTGCGCGAGGTGCTCGATGTCATGATCGAACTCGCTCGCGACGGCATGACCATGCTGTGCGTCACGCACGAGATGGGCTTCGCGCGCGCGGTCGCCGATCGCGTCGTGTTCATGGACGGCGGCGAGATCGTCGAGATGGGCCCGCCCGACACCTTTTTCTCGGCCCCGCGCTCGGAGCGCACGCGGGCGTTCCTGTCGCAGATCATCGGCCACGGGAGCCTGCAATGACGAGGCGGCACGGGTTGTGGCCCGGCGCCAAAGAAGCCATCGTGCCCGGGCCGCCGCGAGATGATCGAGCCTTGGGCGCGTGCCCGGCCCGCGATCGCCTCGGCCTCGCCTGTGGGTGACGAACTGCAACCAAGGGAGAATTCCGCATGAGACGCGCGCTCGCCGCCCTGATCGCCGCCACGAGCCTCGCAACCTGGCCGGGCCTCTCGCAGGCGCAGACCTCGACCCTCGATACCGTGAAGTCGCGCGGGGTGCTGCAGTGCGGCGTCAGCACGGGGCTCGCCGGCTTCAGCGCGCCCGACGACAAGGGCAACTGGACTGGCCTCGATGTCGACTTCTGCCGCGCGGTCGCCGCGGCCATCTTCAAGGACGCGAGCAAGGTCAAGTACGTGCCGCTGACCGCCAAGGAGCGCTTCACGGCCCTGCAATCGGGCGAGATCGACCTGTTGTCGCGCAACACGACGTGGACCATGAGCCGTGACACGGGCGCCGGTCTCAACTTCGTCGGCACCATCTACTATGACGGCCAGGGTTTCCTCGTGAAGAAGTCGCTCGGCGTCGTCTCGGCAAAAGAGCTGTCCGGGGCGAGCGTGTGCGTGCAGACCGGCACCACGACGGAACTCAACCTCGCCGACTACTTCCGCACCAACAAGATGGACTACAAGCCCGTCGTCTTCGACAAGCTGCCCGAAGCGATCGCCGCCTACAACGCGGGGCGGTGCGATGCCTTCACGACCGACGTCTCGCAGCTCTACGCCATCCGCCTGTCGCTCGGCAAAGTCGACGATCACATCGTGCTGCCGGAGATCATCTCGAAAGAGCCGCTAGGGCCGGCCGTGCGCCAGGGCGAGGCGGAATGGGCCAATATCGTGCGCTGGGTGCTGTTTGCCTTGCTGAATGCCGAGGAGTTGGGCGTCACGCAGGCGAACGCGGAGGAGATGGCCGCCTCCAAGAACCCGCAGATCGCCCGCCTGCTCGGTATCGAGGGTGAGTTCGGCAAGGCGATCGGCCTCGACGCGGACTGGGCGTTGCAGGCGATCAAGCTCGTCGGCAACTATGGCGAGTTGTTCGAGCGCAACGTCGGCGCCAAGTCGCCACTCGGCATTGCGCGGGGACAGAACGCCCTGTGGGTCGACGGCGGGCTGCAATACGCCCCGCCGGTGCGATGAGCGGGCCGGCGACGACAAGTCCCGCGCGGTGAGGCGCCCCTCCCAGTACCGATCCGGCTTAGGCGGCCACGTGGCGGCGGCGCGCGAACGCGGCGTCATCGCCCTGTGGGGCGATCCGGCGGTGCGCGGGCTCGTCTGGCAGAGCCTCGTCGCGGTGCTCGTCGTGTGGGGCCTCTACGAGATCGCCGCCAACGCGGCACGCAATCTCGCGCAGCAAGGCATCGCGTCGGGCTTCGACTTCCTCGACCGAACCGCCGGCTTCGACATCTCGATGTCGCTCATCGCCTACTCCAACACGATGACTTACGGGCGGGCTTTTCTCGTCGGCCTCCTCAACACGCTGCTGGTCGCGGGCCTCGGCATCGTGCTCGCCACCGTGATCGGCTTCACCGTCGGCATCGCACGGCTGTCGGACAACTGGCTCGTGCGAACGCTGGCGGCGACGTACGTCGAGACCATCCGCAACGTACCGCTGCTGCTCATGCTGTTCGCGGTCTATTTCGGCGTCCTCAAGACCCTCCCGGCGCCGCGCGACAGCATCGCGCTGCCGTTCGGCAGCTTCCTCAACATCCGGGGGCTTTTCGTACCTGCACCGGTCTGGCAGGCGGGCAGCGGGCTCGTGCTCGCCCTGCTCATGCTCGGCATCCTCGCCACGGCGGTGCTGGCCGTCCGGGCGCGGCGGGCGTGGCTCGTCTCGGGCGAACGCAGGCCGGTGTGGCCAGCGGCGCTGATCCTCATCCTCGGCGTGCCGGCGCTGGCGGCACTGGCTCTGCTCGTCATCGCAGGCCCGCCCGTGACATTCGACATGCCGCAAGCGGGCCGCTTCAACATTTCAGGCGGCGTGGCACTGCTGCCGGAGTTCGTCGCCATCCTCACGGGCCTGTCGCTCTACACCGCAGCCTTCATTGCAGAGATCGTGCGGGCCGGCGTCGCCGGCGTGCCAGCCGGGCAGCGCGAGGCCGCCGAAGCGCTGGGCCTTACGCGCTGGCAGGCGCTGCGGCTCGTCGTCGTTCCACTCGCGCTGCGCATCATCATCCCGCCACTCACGAACCAATACCTCAACCTGACCAAGAACTCGTCGCTGGCGGTCGCCATCGGCTATCCCGACCTCGTCTCGGTGTTCGCCGGCACCGTGCTCAACCAGACCAACCAGGCGATCGAGGTCATCCTGATCACCATGTCCGTCTATCTCGCGCTGAGTCTGGCTACGTCTGTGGCCATGAACATCTTCAACGCCCGCGTCGCCATCAAGGAGCGCTGACCCTGCCTGCTCAGCCCCAAACAGCGATGCGACGACGACGCACACGGCCGCTTGCCGCCCGGGCCATGGCGTGGTTGCGGGCCAACTTGTTCTCAGGCCCAGGCGATACGGCCACCACACTGCTCGTCGGCGCACTGGCGGCGTGGGGGCTCGCCCACCTCATCGACTGGGCCATCTTGAGCGCGACGTTCACGGCCGACAGCGGCAAGGACTGCGCGCGACCCGGCGCGGGTGCCTGCTGGGCCTTCATCGATGCCAAGTTGAAGGTGTTCCTGTACGGCCGCTATCCGGAGGCCGAGCTGTGGCGGGTGAATGCCACCTACGCCCTCGGGCTCGCCGGGCTCGTGCCCCTGATGCTGCCGGGCGTACCGGGCAAGGCGTGGCTCGCGCTCTACATGCTGCTCGTCTTCCCCGTCGCCGCCTTCGTACTGCTGACGGGAGGGCTGTTCGGACTGGAGCCGGTGGCGACCGAACTATGGGGCGGGTTGCTCGTCACGCTGGTCGTCGCCTGCGTTGGCATCGCAGCCTCGTTCCCGCTGGCGATCCTGCTGGCGCTCGCACGCCGCTCCGGCCTGCCCATCATCGCCTGGACGGCGACGATCTTCATCGAACTTGTGCGTGGCATTCCGCTGATCACGGTCTTGTTCTTCTCCTCCGTCATGCTGCCGCTGTTCCTGCCCGACGGCGTCACGCTGGATAAGCTCCTGCGTGCCCTCGTCGGCGTGACGCTGTTCTCGGCGGCCTATCTGGCGGAAGTCGTACGCGGCGGCCTGCAGGCGATCCCGCGCGGGCAGTACGAGGCCGCCGACGCGCTGGGCCTCGCACCCTGGCAGAAGATGGGGTTCGTCATCCTGCCGCAGGCCCTGCGCATCGTGCTGCCCGGCATCGTCAACTCGTTCATCGCCCTGTTCAAGGATACGAGCCTCGTGCTGATCATCGGCCTGTTCGACCTGCTCGGCGCCGTGCAGCAGGCGGTGGCGTCCGATGCCACCTGGTTCTCGCCGCAGACGGCGCTCACCGGCTACGTCTTCGCCGGGGCGGTATTCTGGGCCATCTCGTTCGGCATGAGCCGATACTCGGCGTGGCTGGAAAAGCGGCTCGACGCAGGAGCGCGGCGTTAGCGGTTTACAACGACCACCTTCCACGCGCTCGACCGCCAGCCGGTCGGCCGCCACCACAGGCGCCACGGCACGGTGACGGTCTCGGCGTCGGCCGCCGACTTGCCGAGGCGCTCGAGGTCGGGGGCGAGGTGGCGGGCAAGCTCCTTCTCCGTCAGCTCCGGCGTCCACACGACGGCGACGTCGCCGCGAGCAAGGTCGGTGCCCGATGGCGTGTGGATCGGATAGCGGCGCGCCACCACGCGGGCCTCCGGGAAAATCGCGCGCAGATTGCCGCCCACCTCGTGGTGGCCGGCGATGATGGTGCCCGTGCCGTCGAAGCCGCGTGAGCGCAGCTCGTCGGCGAGGCCGGTGTAGGGGATGCCCCAGCGGCAGAGATTGCAGACGGGGTCGAGCACATACATGTTGGCGAGGCGCGCGCCGAAGGCGAAAACGGCGATCGCGACGGCAAGCCGCGTGAAGCGCGCGATGTGGCGGTCCTCGCCAGCGGCCCGACGGGCGACGCCGAACAGCCAGATCACGCTCGTGACGTACAGCGGCATGAGCACGTGCACGGCAAGGCCGCGGACGTTGAAGGCCGCCGCGGCGATCACCGACAGCACGAACGCGATCAGGGCACCGTGCAACACCAACTGCTCCAGGTCGGGAGCCTCGCTGCGGTTCGGCGCCCGGACGAGGTCGCGGCCGGCGGTCAGTAGCCAGCGCGGGAACACGAGCGGCAGGATGAACATGAGCGGCGACAGGTAGGCGACGGGGCCGCGCACGGCATCGAGGATCGCGTCGCGTGTACCGAGCTCCGGTTTCAGCGCGTTGGCAACAATGCGGCTGGCGTTGGGCTGTTCGAGGAACCAGATCAGGTAGGGCGAGGCGACGGCGAGCGCGATCGGCGGCACGAGGAGAAGCGCAGGCCGGAACAGCGCGCGGCGGACGGCGGGCTGCAGCAGGGCTGCCGCCAGCGTCGAGAGGAGGAAAACGCCATAGGCGGGTTCCGTCAGCAGGCCGAGGCCAGCGGTCAGTCCAAGCAGCGCAGCGTCACTGGTGCGGCCATCCTCGATGAAGCGCACGATGAAGAACAGGCTCGCCATGACGGCGACCATGGCGCCGACCTCGTGCGTGAACCCCTCATGGTAGCGCCAGCTGATCGAATAGATGAGCGCGAGGGATTCGACCGTCAGCAGGGCAAAGAGCGGGTCGCGTAGGATGCGGCGCGCGGTCAGAAACAGAAAGCCAGCCGTCGCGATCAGGGCCATGTATTTGATCAGGAGAAAGCCCACTATCCCGGGGCCGGTCACCTGTTGGGTGAGCCACAGCAGCCAGTCGTAGAGCGGGGGCTGGCGGGGGAAAGCGGCGTAGCCGGCCAGCAGGTCCTGGGCGAGCACGGTATCGATCACGTCGTCCTCGCCCAGTACCGGTGAGGCGAAGAGGCGTGCCAGCGCATGGAGCGCCGAATAGAGCGCGACAGCGCCGAGCACGAAGGCGAGGCCCTTGGCGGCCGGGGCGGCGCCCGTTGCGGCAACGGCCGGCGGCGCTGCTCGGGGTGCAAAACGTCCTGGCCGTCCAGGTGATGCCGCTTCGTGCTCAGTCACGGGTCATTTCCAATGCCGTCGTTGCAAGCAGCGGTCGGGTTCGGCGCTCTGCCCCCTCGCCACCTCGTGCGGTCTTGGCATGGGCGAGCGGCGGACCGCAAGCCGGGCGGGGGTACGCGCCATCTGGCCTTATCGCCCATCAGCAGCGCGGGAGGAAAATGCAGAAAGGGAGTCTATTTCGGATTCAGTATGGGGCCCAAAAGCGATTATGGCAATTCTGCAACCGGGCGGCGTGAATATGGCGGTTATTGTCGCCGTTCTGTCATATTTTACGACAAATCAACCCTATTCTCGGTATCTTCGTGCTCGTGAGGAATAGCCGCGCATCCCGCGCGAGCGCCGTAACGACCGCCAGACAAGAAAAATATACAATGTACATCAAGGACATATACGGTCGTCATGTGGCGCCCTCGCATCCCGGTGAGGTTTTGCGGGAGGATATCCTGCCGGTACTCGGGCTGTCACGAAAGGACGTGGCCGCGCATCTGAAGATCAGCGCGAGACGGCTTGCCGATCTCCTCGCGGAACGTCGCGATATCGACCTCGATCTCGCGCAAAGACTGGGGGCTGCCTTTGGCCAGGGCGCGCATTTCTGGCTCGCATTGCAAATGCAGCGCAATCTCTGGATGGCCCGCCAGAGCGAGCCGCCGGCTATTCGGCGCCTGTCGGCTGCGGGTGTTTCGGCCAACGGCAGGAGCCGCGTGAGCCCGGCCTTGTCGACGACCTCAGCGGCGCGCGACAGGTAGCGCACTTTCGTGACGGACACGCCGGCCGTCAGGCTCGGCCCGGGCGGCAGTCTCAGCCCATGAAGCAGTCGGTCCGCGCGGTGGACCACGCGCTGGCGACGCGCTCGTCGCGCGCACCGCGCAGCAACTCGCCGGTCTCGAGACAAGGATAGAGGTCCGCGAAGGACGCGTAGCTGCTGTGTGACGTGCGGCGGAAGAAAACGTCCGGCCGCAGGTCACGGCAATGGGCGAGACCGGCGGCCGCCACCAGCTCGGCCAGAGCCTTGACGGTCGAGCCATGAAAGCGGGCGACGCGCTCTGATTTGTCAGTCACGTCGACGGCCCGCCAGCGCGCGGGGTCCTGCGAGGTGACGCCGGTCGGGCACTTGTCGGTGTGACAGGCCTGGGCCTGGATGCAGCCGACCGCGAACATGAAGCCGCGCGCCGCGTTGCACCAGTCCGCGCCGAGTGCCATGGCGCGGGCCATGTCGAAGGCGGAGACGATCTTGCCGGATGCCGCCAGGCGCACGCGATCGCGCAGTCCGGCGCCGGTCAGCGTGCTGTCCATGAGATGCAGGCCATCGCGCAGCGGCATGCCGATGTGGTCGGCGAACTCCAGCGGCGCGGCGCCGGTGCCGCCCTCCTTGCCGTCGACGACGATGAAATCGGGTGTCTCGCCGCCTTCGAGCATCGCCTTGGCCAATGCCAGCACCTCGGCCGGGTGGCCCACGCACAGCTTGAGGCCGACCGGCTTGCCGCCCGACAAACGGCGCAGTTCGCCGATGAAGGCCATCAGCCCGAGCGGGCTGTCGAAGGCGCTGTGACGGGGTGGGGAGATGCAGTCGCGGCCGACGGGAACGCCGCGAGCCCGCGCGATCTCCGCGTTGACCTTGGCGGCGGGCAGCACACCGCCGTGGCCCGGCTTGGCACCCTGGCTCAGCTTGATCTCGATCATGCGCACCTGCGGCCGGGCAGCATTCTCGGCGAAGCGATCGCGGCAGAACGTCCCGTCGGCGTTGCGGCAGCCGAAATAGCCCGAGGCGATCTGCCAGACGAGGTCGCCGCCGTGTTCGAGGTGATAGCGGCTGATGGACCCCTCGCCGGTCGTGTGCGCGAAGCCACCGGCCCTGGCGCCCTTGTTGAGTGCGCGGATGGCGTTCGGCGACAGCGCGCCGTAGCTCATGCCGGATATGTTGAGGACGGAGGCCTCGTAGGGCGCGGTGCAGGTCGGCCCACCCACCATCACGCGGAACGGCTCGGTCGCGACCGCCGCCGGGGCCATGGAGTGGGACATCCACTCGAAACCGTCCTCGTAGACGTCGTAGAGCGTGCCGAAGGGCCGCTTGTCGAGGGCACCCTTGGCGCGCTGGTAGACGATGGCGCGCTTGTCCCGGCTGAACGGACGGCCGTCCTTGTCGCCCTCGAAGAAATACTGGCGCAGCTCAGGGCGGATCGCCTCGAAGATGAACCGCATGTGCGCGATCAGCGGATAATTGCGCAGGATGGCGCGGCGGCGCTGGAAGAGGTCGCGCAGGCCGATCGCGGCGAGCACACCTGACACGGCGAGCGGGGCGGCAAGAAGCGGCAGCCAGGTCGCATCGCGGGCGACGGCGGCAGCGAGGCCTGCGGTCACGAGGAGGGCCAGTGTCAGGGCGAGATAACGCGGCTCGAACGGCGCAAACAGAGCGTTCATGCTATGGGCCTCTCGTGCATCATCGTGCGTCCTGCTGGACCGGTACGGCAAAGGCGGGCGCATCGCCGGGCGCATGCCTCGGGAACCATGCTGCCATTCGGCGATGGATTGATGACTTCACGTGTCGGCGAGGTTCGCCGCGAGCGGCGAGCCGGCAAGGGAGTTCTGGGCGGAGCGATGGGTGAGGGAGCAGCGAAGCGTTGGCTCTGGCAGACCGCACGGGCGTCACCCGAAGCGCTCGCTGCCATCGCCGGCCGCCGGCCAGCCGTCGTGGTGGCAGGGGGCTCGCGCGGCATCGGCAGGGCGATCGCCGAGCGCTTCGCGGCAGCCGGTCACAGGATCGTGCTGATAGGACGCGACCAGCAGGCACTGGCGGACACGGCAGAAGCGATCGGAGGGCACGGCGGTGGAGGCGTCACCTGCTTCGCACTCGACCTCGTCGCACCCGATGCGGCAGCGCGCGTCGCGGCTCATCTCATGGTAGAGGGTCTCTACCTCGACATCCTGGTGCTCAATGCCGGCATTGGGCTCGCCGGCGCATTCGCCGATGCCGATCGTAGCGACCTCGAAGCGCTCGTTGCGCTCAACGTTACGGCGACGACGCGCCTGCTCAACGCCTTCCTGCCCGAACTCCTCGCGCGCGCCGGCGGCGGCATTCTCGTGGTGTCGTCGCTGGGCGCCTATTTCCCGGGGCCCTATCAGGCGGCCTACTATGCATCGAAGGCCTATCAGGTGGCGCTCGTCACAGGGATCGCGCACGAGGTGGCCAGTCGTGGCGTCAGGCTCGCCGTCGTCGCGCCCGGCCCCGTCGACACGGGATTTCACGCCGCCATGGGAGCAGAGTGCGCACTCTACCGCCGTGTGTGGCCTGCGATGACGCCGCGCGCGGTCGCCGCGGCGGCCTACCGCGGCTATCGTCTGGGGCACCGCGTCATCGTACCGGGTGCCTTCAACGGGCTGGCGGCCTCGATCGCGGGACTCGTACCGCAGCGGCTTGCCGCCCGCATCGTCGCCACCCTGCTGTGGCCGGGCGGTAACGGCGGCGGCAAGGCGAGGGACGCGGAGAACTAACATGCGCGACGTCGAGGGAGCATTCGGGCAAGCCGATCGCAAGTTGCCGGTACTCGTCGTGCTGCATCAGCGCCGGTCTAATCCCGGCCGCGTCGGCATGGCGCTCAAGGCCATGGGCCATGCGCTCGACATCCGACGCCCGTGCATCGGCGACCCACTGCCGCAAACGCTCGCCGAGCATGCCGGGGCCGTCATGTTCGGTGGTCCGATGAGTGCGAATGACGCCACCGACTGGGTCCGGGCTGAGATCGACTGGCTCGCCGTACCGCTCAGGCAAGCAAAGCCACTCTTCGGCATATGCCTCGGAGCCCAGATGATCGCGAGGCATTTGGGCGCCCCCGTCGAGCGCCATGCACAGGGGCGGGTCGAAATCGGCTACTACGACATCGCGCCCGTCGACGACGCCGCAGGTGCGCTAGCGCCCGTACCGCGACGGGTGTTCCAGTGGCATGGCGAAGGATTTGGCGTTCCCGCCGGAGCGCGCCTCCTCGCGCGCGGCCAGGGCGACTTTCCCAATCAGGCGTTCAGCTATGGGCGCGCCGTCGCTGTGCAGTTCCATCCGGAGATGACGCACCAGCTCATCGTGCGCTGGCTCGCGCTGTCGGGGCACCGGCTCGCCGAGCCGGGTGCGCGGCCGATCGAGACGGTGCTCGACGACCATCGCCTCTGCGGCGCAGCCATCGCCGGCTGGCTCGATGAGTTCCTCGAGGGCTGGCTTGCCGGGTCATCCGGGACCGCCGAAAGTACGAAGGCGTGTGGCGCGGCTGTTACGACTCGCGCAACCAGTTGACGCTAAGTTTGCCTCTGGCGCTGGATCCGGTTTCGCGTACCAGCGCACAGCGGTGGCGGTGGATCAGCCCCTGGCGATCCGCCGCCACATCGCTTTCGGCCCGCGCTTTCGGCCCGCGGGGCCACTTCCGAATCTTCCCAAAATCTCCTCCATCACGCGCCAAGCCATTGCGCGGGAACGAGAGTTCGATGACTTTGCCGTTCTGAACGCGGAGCGGTGACGGTGCTTGGCGCGTGCGCCGTCATGGCCCATCGACAGCGGGATCAATCTGTACTTTCTGGATCATGTATTTCGTGGATCGGCCTTGGCCGACCCAGTTCATTCCGATACGACGTGCAAGAACGACTGGCCTGGAGCAACGGGCCGCCGCAGAACGGGGAGACGACACGTGAGCACGAGTGCGACGAATGCGCTGCGGTTGCGGCAGCTCGGGCGGGCCGGCGCGGCGCGGCCTTCGGTCGCCAGCGCGTCGACCTTGGCGCTGACGTGGCTTCTTTCGCTCGCAGTTCCCCTAGCGCCGTGGCCGGGGATTGCATTGGCGCAGTCGCCGGCCGCGCCAGCCGCGCAGGCGGGCACCAAGCCGGTGGTCGGCGTCGAATTGAACCGGCTCGAGACGATCGATGGCGGCTGCCGGCTTTATGTCGTGGTCACCAACGAAAGCGATGTCGCGTACGCCGCGCTGCAGCTCGATCTCGCGCTGTTCCGGCCTGACGGGATCGTCGATCAGCGCTTCTTCGTCGATCTCGCGCCGATCAAGAAGCAGAAGCGGACGGTCAAGCTGTTCGAGCTTGCCAACGTGAAGTGCGCCGACGTCGGCTCGCTGCTGATCAACGACGTGCTCGAATGCCGCGACGAGACCGCAAAGCTCGGCGACTGTCTGGCCCGGCTCAACGTCACCTCGCTCGCATCCGTGAAGTTGTACAAGTAAGGACGGCACAGACGTGGTCTTCAAACTTGCGCTCAGCGCGAACGGGCAATTCTCGATCTACCAGATGGTGCTCGACGCCGATCCGGTCGTGCAGGCCGTGATGGCCGGGCTCGTCCTCGCGTCGATCGCCTGCTGGGCGCTCATCCTAGAGAAGATCGTCCGCTTCATCAGCCTCGGCTCGGCCTCGCGGGAGCTGGCGACGATCGCCGCCGACGGCGGCTTCAGCGGCCAGGAGCGCGCGCGGCTGACGCGCGCCGTCAACGCGGCCGCCTACCGGGAGGCGACCGAGGGCGCGGCGGCCGACGAGGCGCAGAACGATCGCCGCGCGCGCCTCGAGCGGGCGATGCGCTCGGCCATGAAGGCCGAGTTGCAGCGCGTCGAGACGGGCTTGCCATTCCTTGCAACCGTCGGCTCGGCGGCGCCCTTCATCGGGCTGTTCGGCACGGTCTGGGGCATCATGAACAGCTTCACGGCCATCGCCTCGCAGAAGGACACGAGCCTCGCGGTCGTGGCGCCGGGCATTGCGGAGGCTCTGTTCGCCACCGCGCTCGGTCTCGCCGCTGCCATCCCGGCGGTCATCGCCTACAACCAGTTCGTCGTCGCGCTCGGCAAGGCGGCCGACCGCAACGGCACCTCGATCACCGAGATCGCCCGCAAGATGGCGCGCTTCCCGCATCGCGTCGCCCAGCGCGAGGAGGCCGCCTGATGGGCATGTCCGTCAATGGGGGCGGGCCCGGCGACGGCGACGATGTCGCCTATCGGCCGCTGTCGGAGATCAACATCACGCCGTTCGTCGACGTGATGCTCGTGCTGCTCATCATCTTCATGGTCGCCGCCCCGCTGATGGTGGCGGGCGTGCCCGTCGACCTGCCCAACACGTCGGCGGCCAAGCTCAGCAATCCGAAGAAGCCGATGGTCGTTTCGCTTGCCGCGGACGGCAACCTCTACGTCCGCGAGGAGACGGTGACGCGCGAAACGCTGGTCGACAAATTGCGTGAGCTGAAGGCGGTCGAGGGCGACACGGTGGTGTATGTGCGCGCGGATAAATCGCGCCCCTACGGAGACGTGATGGAATTGCTCGGCCGTGTCGGCGAAAGCGGTTATCAGCGCGTCTCGCTGTTGTCGCAGCCCAAAGCGAGCGAAGGTGGGCGCGTCCTGGACTCGCCGTCACCGCCAGCGTCGCTCGCGCCGGTTCCGTCGAGCAACTGAGGCCGAGAGCGCGAACACATGTCCGGGCTTCGCATCGCCACGTGGATCGGGTCGTTCGCGCTGCATGCCGCGCTGGCGCTGCCCCTCTTGTGGCTCGACGCGGGGCGGTCGTCGTTCGAAGCCGGCACCGGCGAAGACGAACTGCGCATCGAGACAACGGTCGTCATGCCCGGGCTCGCCCAGGTCGGCAAGGACGCGCGCACGCTCCAGGCGGTCGAGGCACGCGAGGTGATGCCCGTCACGGCGGTGCCGCCCAAGCCGCAGGAAGTGAAAGAACTGACCGAGCTGTCCGACGTCATCTCGTCGAACACGGCGACGACGGACCCGCTGCCGGTCGTGCGCGAGATCGTGCCGAAAATGCTCGAGCCGGTGCCGCCCGAGCAGGTCGTCGCCGCACCCGCAGAAGTCATCGTTCCCGTCGAGGAGATGGTCGAGGCCGGCGGACGCCAGGAGGGTGGAGACGCGACTGCGCGCAACGCCTACTTCGGCTCGCTGCGCAAGCATATCTCCCGCTTCCGGCCGCGGCCCAAGACGCGGCTGACGGGGACCGCCGTCGTGCGCTTCACGCTCAATGCCGACGGCACGCTCGCCTCGCGCTCGATCGAGACGAGCTCGGGTTCGCCGCGGCTCGACGAGGAAGCGCTCGCCTCCATTGAGCGGGCCGCGCCTTTTCCGCCGTTTCCAAGCGGCATGATGCAGTCCCAGATGGAATTGACGCAGCCGTTCCGCTTCTCGGTGCGGTGAGGTGCGAACCGGCGCCAGCGCCGGGCGGTGCGGCTGACGCGGTGGAGCCGATCAGCGCTTACGGCTGTCGCGCAGCAGCGCCCTGTACTCGCTCTCGGAGATCGCCTGCCGGGTTCGCTCGGGCGTGGTGACCCTGCCGTCGGCGCGGGAGCGGCGCGCATCGATGTCGAGGCGATCGCGCGCCTGGTAGGCGCGTGTGCGCTCCCGCAGGGCCTGGCCCGCCTCGTTGCCGCGCGGCAGGTCGCGATCGGACGACAGCGCGGGCGCGGCAGGTAAACCGGCCGTAATCACAGCGCTCAGCAGAGTGGCGAACAACGCCCGTTGCATCTTCGTCGGTCGAGCCATGGCGCGTCCTCAATAGCAGTTCTGCCCGACGCTTCGCCAACAACTGGCCCTGGTCAGCCGCGCCCCTCGTAGGGCATCTCGGTCGCCTTGAGCGTCATGAACAGAACGTTCGCGGCGAGCGGAAGGTTCGCCATGTAGAGGACGGCCGCGCCGACGTGCTCGACGTCCATGCGAGGCTCGACCTTCTTCGTCCCGTCCGGCTGCACGATGCCGGCCTTCATCGGCTCGGTCATTTCGGTGGCAGCGTTGCCGATGTCGATCTGCGAACATGCGATATCGTGGCCGCGGCCCTCCAGTGCAATAGCCTTCGTCAAGCCGGAGATGGCGTGCTTCGTGGCCGAATAGGGTGCCGTGAACGGGCGCGGCGTATAGGCGGAGATCGAGCCGTTGTTGATGATGCGGCCGCCGCGCGGGCTCTGGCGCTTCATCAGCCGCACCGCCTCCTGGCAGCAGTAGAACGCGCCGTTGAGATTGATATCGACGACCTTGCGCCATTCCTCGACCGACAACTCCTCGATGGGCTTTGGCGGCGCTCCGATGCCGGCGTTGTTGAACAGGACGTCGAGGCGGCCGTAGGCGTGCTCGGTTGCGTGAAACAGCGCCTTGACGTCGAGCGGATCGCTGATGTCGGTCGGTACGATGAGGCAATCGCCGGCGGCTGGGTCGGCCAGCGCCTTGGTCGCCTCGAGCGGCTCGCGGCGGCGGCCGGCGAGGACCACGTTGTAGCCGTCCTTCTGCAGGGCGAGCGCCACGGCCCGGCCGATGCCTGTGCCAGCCCCCGTGACGAGAGCGATGCGTGGCGTTGGCGTCATGACAGTTGGCCTCGATCAGCGGTGGGATGCTTCGCAAAGGCAACGCCGCAGCCCAGCCGCATGTTGCGCGCGGCGACGATCACGTCCAAGCGAGCGGAAAAATCAGCGCGTCGGGACGGGCGTCTCGCCGCGGTAATCGTAGAAGCCGCGCCGCGCCTTGCGGCCGAGCCAGCCCGCCTCGACATACTTCACCAGCAGCGGGCAGGGCCGGTACTTGCTGTCGGCGAGGCCCTCGTAGAGCACCTGCATGACCGAGAGGCAGGTGTCGAGACCAATAAAGTCGGCGAGTTGCAGCGGCCCCATCGGATGGTTGGCGCCGAGTTTCATCGCCTTGTCGATCGAATCGACCGTGCCCACACCCTCGTAGAGCGTGTAGACCGCCTCGTTGATCATCGGCAGCAGGATGCGGTTGACGATGAAGGCCGGGAAGTCCTCCGAGACGGCGATGGTCTTGCCCAGCGAGGTGACGAAGGCGCGCGAGGTTTCGAAGGTGTCGTCCTCGGTGGCGATGCCCCTGATCAATTCCACCAGCACCATGACCGGCACCGGGTTCATGAAGTGCATGCCGATGAAGCGCTCGGGCCGATCGGACGTGGCGGCGAGCCGGGTGATCGAGATCGAGGAGGTATTGGTGGCCAGGATCGCATCCTTGCGCAGCGACGGGCAGAGGCTCGCGAAAATCTTGCGCTTGATCGCCTCGTCCTCGGTCGCCGCCTCGATGACGAGGTCGCAGTCGGACAGCGCCTCGTAGCTCGCGGCAAAGCCGATGCGGGCGAGGGCATCGTTGCGCGCGGCCTGGTCGATCGCACCCTTCGACACCTGACGGTCGAGGTTGCGGCCGACAAGCTCGATGGCGCGCTCGTAAGCCTCCGGCTTCAAATCGTTGACCAGCACGGTATAGCCGGCGAGCGCGCAGACGTGGGCGATGCCATTGCCCATCTGGCCGGCGCCGATGATCCCGACAGTGCGGATATTGTGACCCGTGACACCGTCTGCCGCGGTGCCGGTGGCCTTGCGTGATTTCGTCGACACGTTCCGTTTTCCTGCCCCAACAACCTTCAACGACGCCGGGACCTCCCGCTTCCCGGCAGCCCATTCTCTCTCTGCGTCAGCCGTCCCTCGCCTTGCGCAGCTCGCTTTCGAGTTCGGGCAGCGCCTTGAACAGATCAGCCACGAGACCGTAGTCGGCCACCTGGAAGATCGGCGCCTCGCCATCCTTGTTGATGGCGACGATCACCTTGCTGTCCTTCATGCCGGCGAGGTGCTGGATGGCACCCGATATACCGACCGCGATGTAGAGCTCGGGAGCGACGACCTTGCCGGTCTGGCCCACCTGCATGTCGTTTGGAACGAAACCGGCATCGACGGCCGCGCGGCTCGCGCCGACGGCTGCCCCCAGCGCGTCGGCCACCGGCTCGATCAGCTTGGCGAAGTTCTCGCCGGCCTGCATGCCGCGGCCGCCCGACACGATGATGCGGGCCGAAGCGAGTTCCGGGCGATCGGACTTGGTCAGTTCCGCGGCGAGGAAGCGCGACAGGCCGAGTGCTGGCGGCGCCGCAATCTCGGCAATCGGCGCGGTCCCACCTTCGCCCACCGCCGGAAAGGCCGCCGTCCGTACGGTCAGCACCTGCTTGCCGGCCGGCGTCTTGACGGTCTGGATGGCGTTGCCAGCGTAGATCGGCCGCTCGAAGGTGTCGGGAGCGACGACCTTCGTCACGTCGGAGACCTGCATCACGTCGATGAGGGCGGCAACGCGCGGAGCGACGTTCTTGCCGACCGCCGTCGCCGGCGCGAGGAAGGCCGCGTAATCGGACATCAGCGGGGCGATCAGCGCGGCCAATTCCTCGGCGAGGAACTGGGCGAGATGCGGGGCGTCGGCCAGCAGAACCTTGCCAGCACCCGACAAGCGCGCGGCGGCCTCGGCCACGGGCCGGCAGCCTGAGCCGGCGACCAGGACATGCACGTCCTGCCCTAGGGCCTTGGCGGCCGACATCGCCTTGGCGGTGGCGGCGTTGAGGGCGGCGTTGTCGTGCTCGGCGAGCAACAGGACCGGCATCAGATCACTCCCGCCTCGTTCTTGAGCTTGGCAACGAGCGTGGCGACGCTGTCGACCTTGACGCCGGATTGGCGGACGGGCGGCTCTGCCGTCTTGACGATCGTCAGGCGCGGGGCCGTATCGACGCCGAACTCCCCGGGCTTCTTGATGTCGAGCGGCTTCTTCTTCGATTTCATGATGTTGGGAAGGGTGGGATAACGCGGCTCATTGAGGCGCAGGTCGGTCGTGACGACGGCGGGGAGCTTGAGCTCGACCGTTTCCAGGCCGCCGTCGATTTCTCGCGTCACCGACACCACGCCCGAGCCGACCTCGACCTTGGAAGCAAATGTGCCCTGGGGCCAGCCGAGCAGGGCGGCCAGCATCTGGCCGGTCTGGTTGCAGTCGTCGTCGATGGCCTGCTTGCCCATGACGACGAGGTCGGGCTTCTCGGTCTCGGCGATGCCCTTGAGCAGCTTGGCGACGGCGAGCGGCTCGAGGCCGTCGTCGCACTCGACGAGAATGGCGCGGTCGGCGCCGATGGCGAGGGCGGTGCGCAGCGTGTCCTGTGCCTTGGCGGAGCCGATCGACACCGCGACGACCTCGCTCGCCGTGCCCTTCTCCTTCAGCCGGACGGCCTCCTCGACGGCGATCTCGTCAAACGGATTCATCGACATCTTGACGTTGGCCAGTTCGACGCCCGAGCCGTCGGGCTTGACCCTGATCTTCACGTTGTAATCGACAACGCGCTTGACCGGTACGAGGACCTTCATGCGCTCGCAGGCTCCCTATGGACCTTCGGGATCGCGCCCATGGATGGCGGAGCCCTTGTCGTTGACCGGCCATCGCGAGGCGATACGGCGCGGAGGCGACCCTGTCGGGTCAGGTTGACATGGTAACGGCTGGGTAACGGCTGGACAGATGAGGCCCGTCTGGCACCCGCCGGCCCGCCGCGCGGTCTGCGGATGCCGTGTGTGTTCCCATGGCCACCACGGCGCACGCATTTCGCAAGTGCGAAGACCAAGCCTAATTCGAGGCATTACGCTCGTCAATCGAGCCTGAGGCACAAGTGCAACGGTCAGTGCGTCGACGTCGGCGGCCGCACCGCCACAATCCTGGCACGGCGACATCGAGCGACGTAGCGCGTCGACTGTGGAGCGTCGGCGGCGAGCAGAGACTGGCGCGGCGTCAGGCGCCGACGATCGAGGTGCCGAGACCTTTGTCGAACAGCGGCACGCCGGGCCGGCGCATGAACACAATGAGCACGGCACCTGCGATCAAACCGCCGATGTGGGCCCACCACGCGACCGGGCCAACCTCGGGCAACAGAACCATGACGACCTGGGTCAGCACCCACAATCCCAGCACGATCGCCGCTGAGATGCGCAGCGGGATGACCTTGAGCGCCAGCACCCACACCTGCACGCGCGGATGCAGCATGAGATAGGCGGCGATCACGCCAGCGACGGCGCCACTCGCGCCGATCAGCGGATAGCCCTCCATGCCCGAGCCGGCGACGAACCAGGCGTGGGTGAGCGCGGCGAAGATCCCGCAGGCGATGTAGAAGACGAGAAACTTCAGATGCCCCATGGCGTCCTCGACGTTGTCGCCGAAGACCCAGAGGAACACCATGTTGCCGAGCAGATGGGCGGCGTCGCCATGCAGGAACATGTACGACAGCAGGGTCAGCGATTCGGGGATCGCGATGGCGTCGGGCAGTTCCGACAGGCCGCCGGGCGCCCAGCCGGTCATGCCGGCGAAGAACAGCTCGCTCGGCACGACCGCGAAGCTCTTGAGGGCGGCTTCCTGCATGATCGGCTGAGCCAGGAAGAAGACGACCACGTTGGCCGCGATGAGACTCCAGGTGACGATCTGAATCGGTATCGATTTCAGAGGGTTGTCGTCATGTATGGGGATGAACACGCGTGCTCTCCGAACCTGTCGCCTTGCCGCCGCCCGCCGTCCGCGCACACGCGACGCACTCCTGCCCGATCGCGCCGCGAGGGGTCTTCAACCGCGCGTCATGCCCGGCACCCAGAGGACGTCGGACGCTCCGCAGTCGTTAACATAGCGGCCCGCCACGAAAAGGAAATCGGAGAGACGGTTGATGTACTTGAGGGCGGGCTTGCCGACCGGCTCGGCGGGATCGGCGGCGAGCGTGACCATGTGGCGCTCGGCGCGCCGGCAGACGGTGCGGGCGAGATGCAGGTATGCCGAGGCGGCGCTTCCGCCGGGCAGGATGAAGCTGTTGAGCGGCGCGAGTTCGGCGTTCAACTCGTCGATCTCGCTTTCCAGTCGCGCCACCTGCGCGTCGGTAATCCGCAACGGCTCATAGTCGAGCGGCTCGCCGCGATCGGGCACGCACAAATCGGCGCCGAGGTCGAACAAGTCGTTCTGGATGCGCGCGAGCATGGCATCGACGTGAGGATGTGCGTCGATGGTATGCAGGCGCACGAGGCCGATGGTGGCGTTGGTCTCGTCCACCGTGCCGTAAGCCTCGATGCGGGCATGGTCCTTCTCGACGCGTTCGCCGGTGCCGAGACCCGTGGTGCCGGCGTCACCGGTGCGGGTGTAGATCTTGTTGAGCTTGACCATGGGAGGCTCGCGCTGGCAGCGATGGATCGGGGTGGCGCGCGTTTACGCGCGAGTAACGAGCACGAAGCCGGCGATGAACAGGATCGCAAGCAATTGCAGGCCGATACGCCACCGCATCAGTTTCTGGCTCAGGTTACCGCTGCCTTCGCGCAGAAGGGTCGAAAGCCCCAGAACTAGGACGATCAGCACGGCGAGCGCGGCCAGGGTGGTCAAATAGTAGAAGGCCGATTGCATAGGTCGTCCTCGAGGCGTCTACTGTGGCGCGCCAGCGGTTCGGTCGAGTCGGTACGCGCTGCGCAGAAGCAGGGTGCTTTCTGGCTGTGGGTGTCGACCCGTTGCGGTGCGGCGGGCTCACATGGTGCACCACAATTGCCGTAATTGTCGAAGCACAACAAGTCGAGGCTAAAGTGCGCCGATCTGCCGGCGCAATGCGAGGACGAGCGGCACCATTGAAGAGTGATCTCGCCAACGGGACCGGCACAGGCAACGGGGAGACGCGGGCCGGCAGACGGCGACGCGCAGTGCGCAAACGCGGTCCGGGCGACGGGCGCAGCGCGATGCTGCGCTGGGCAGTGCTGCTGGCTGGCTGTAGCCCGCTCGCCGTCACGTCGGCACGCGCCCAGGCACCGCAGCCCGGCGAAACGGCACCAGCCGCCAGCGAGGCGGCACGCAAGGATGCCGCCCTGCGGCTCGAGGCTCAGCGCGCGCGCCTGACGACGACCCAGGATCGCGTCGACGTTCTCCAGAACGACGTCAAGTCGATCGACCGGGAGCGCGACCGCCTCAATGCGAGGCTTCTCGAAACGGCCGCACTCATTCAGAAGAGCGAAGCCCGCCTCAGTGAGACGGAGGCCCGGCTCGGCGAGCTGGAGGCGCAGGAGCGCATCGTGCGCGGCTCGCTCATGCAGCGCTACGGCGAACTTTCGAAGCTGCTCGGCGTCCTGCAGCGCATGGGGCGCAACCCGCCGCCCGTCATGATCACCAAGCGCGAGGATGCGCTCGCCATGGTCCGCAGCGCCATTCTGCTGGCGTCGGCTTTTCCGGGCATGCAGGCCAAGGCGCTCGAACTATCGGGCAAGCTCGACGAACTCGTGCGGGTCTCGACGCAGATCCGCGACGAGAGCGAGCGCATTCGCAGCGAGACGCAGCGGCTCAGCGACGGCAAGGTGCGGCTTGCGGGCCTGATGGCGCAGAAGAAGCAGTCGCTGTCCGAGCGGCAGGCCGAGCTCGAAACCATGCGCCGGACGGCCGACGCGCTGTCGCGCGACGTCAAGGACCTCAACGACCTGTTGGGACGGCTCGACCGGGCGGTTAGCGAATCGGAGGCTGTCAAGGCGTATAACGCCCGCGCTGCCGAGCAAGTCAGGCAGGCGGAGGCCCGCGAGGCTGCCCAGCGCAGCGGCCCTGTGCCGGCAAGTCCGCCGGTGACCGGGGATGCGACGCCAGAGGCGGCGCGCGGCCCACTGCCAGTCGAAGGTGAGATCGCCGGGACGGGCCTCGAGGCTCCGGCCAAGCCGGCCGATCCTGGCCAGCGCGTCGTGGTGCTCGCACCGATGTCCGATCTTGCCGGAAAATCAGGGGCCAACCGTATCGAGCCTGCGGTGCCCTTCCACCTCGCCAAGGGGCGGCTGCCGCAGCCGACACAAGGCAAGCAGGTGCTCGCCTTCGGCGAAGCGACCAAGCACGGACCGCCGTCCAAAGGCATCGTCTACGAGACCCGGCACGCCGGTCACATCACCTCGCCGTGCGACGGGTGGGTCGTTTACGCTGGCGAGTTCAGGAGTTACGGGCAACTCTTGATCATCAATGCCGGCGGTGGGTATCATGTCCTGCTTGCCGGTTTGAGCCGCATCGATGTGCAGCCCGGCCAGTTCGTGCTGTCCTCCGAACCCGTCGGGATCATGGCCGAAGCGCCGCAAAGTCTCGTGAAGGAGCCCGGCGCCGCCCGGCAACAGGCAGCGCAGGCTCCCGTGCTCTATGTCGAATTCAGGAAGGACGGACGCCCCGTCGACCCGACCCCGTGGTGGGTGTCGGGACCTCAGAAGGTGCAGGGATGATGCGGAAGACTGATCTGGCGTTCTGGACGTTCGTGTTCATGACGGCCCTGGCGGGTGCCACGACCGTCCTCAACGTGTCGCGGACCTACTCGGCAACCTCGCCCAATTCCGACCTCTACCGGCAGCTCGACCTGTTCGGCGACGTCCTCGAGCGGGTCCGCTCGGACTATGTCGAAAAGCCCGACGACACGATGCTGATCGAGTCGGCCATCAACGGCATGCTGTCGGCACTCGATCCCCACTCGGCATACCTGTCGCCGAAGAGCTTCCGCGACATGCAGGTGCAGACGCGCGGCGAGTTCGGTGGGCTCGGCATCGAGGTCACCATGGAGAACCAGGTGGTCAAGGTCGTCGCGCCGATCGACGAAACGCCGGCGGCGCGCGCGGGCCTGCAGCCCAACGACCTCATCACTCACCTCGACAACGAGCAGATCGTCGGGCTCACGCTCGAGCAGGCCGTCGAGAAGATGCGCGGGCCGGTCAACACACCCATCACGCTGACGATCATTCGCAAGGGCAGGGACGAGCCGTTCGACGTCGTCATCAAGCGAGACGTGATCCGCATCAACGCCGTCAAGGCGCGGGCAGAAAACGACGTCGCCTACGTCAAGGTCACGACGTTCAACGAGCAGACGCACGCCAACCTCGTCAAATCGATCGAGCGCCTGAAGGGCGAGATCGGCGACAAGCTCAAGGGCTACGTCATCGATCTGCGCAACAATCCCGGCGGCCTGCTCGATCAGGCTATCTCGGTCAGCGACGACTTCCTCGAGCGCGGCGCCATCGTGATCACGAAGGGGCGCAACAACGAGGAGACGCAGCGCAGCCAGGCGCGGCCGGGCGACATCACGGACGGCAAGAAGGTCGTCGTGCTGATCAACGGCGGGTCGGCCTCCGCCTCCGAGATCGTGGCAGGCGCTCTTCAGGATCACGACCGGGCGACCGTCATCGGCACGCGCTCGTTCGGCAAGGGCTCGGTGCAGACGATCATTCCGCTCGGCGCGAACGGTGCCATCCGGCTCACCACAGCGCGCTACTACACCCCGCGCAACCGCTCGATCCAGGCCAAGGGCATCGACCCCGACCTGATTATCGAGAACGAACTGCCGGACGAGCTGAAGGACAAGACGGCCGCCAAGCCGCGCGGCGAGGCGAGCCTGCGCGGCCATCTGCGCAACGGCGAGGAGAAGGACGAGGAGTCGGGGTCGTCGGCTTACGTCCCGCGCGAGCCCGAGAAGGACGCGCAGCTTCAGTTCGCGCTCGACTTCGTGCGCGGCAAGGTCACCGAGCCGCCGAAGAAAGCCGAGGCCGCGACGGCCGCCGCCACGCCGGGTGCGCCCGCGAGCGAACCCGGGGCAGCGGCACCGGCGGCAGGGGCCGCCTCGACGGCGCCGGCCGCCAAGCCGCAGGACGGCACAGAGAAGTGAGTGCCATGGCCGGGCGCGGCCATCGCACGAGGTGATGTTCAACCCGGCGCGCAACTCCCGTTGCGCGCCGGTCGCACGTCGGGCTTCGGGCAAGCGCGGGACAGGCTCCCGCGACAGGACACGGACAATGGCTCTCGTCGACCCCACCGGCCTCGGCTACCGGCCCTGCGTCGGCATCATGCTCGTCAACAGTGCCGGCCTCGTGTGGATCGGCCGGCGCGCTGGCGCACGCACAGCCAACGATCCGGAGGGCGCCGGCTCCTGGTGGCAGATGCCGCAGGGTGGCATCGACGAGGGCGAAGACCCGCGCAAGGCTGCCTTGCGCGAGCTTGCCGAGGAGACCGGCATCGGCAAGCGCCACGTCACCATCATCGGCGAAAGCGCCGACTGGCACACTTACGACCTGCCGCCGGAGCTTATCGGCAAGGTGTGGAAGGGGCGCTATCGCGGGCAGAAGCAGAAGTGGTTCGTGATGCGATTCACGGGGCCCGACAGTGCGGTCGACATCACGCCGCCCAATCCCGATCACGTCGAGTTCGACGCGTGGCGGTGGGCGCACGTCGACGAGCTGATCGGCCTCATCGTGCCGTTCAAACGGGATGTGTACCGCGCGGTGGTCGGGGAACTCGGGGGGCTGGCGCGGGCGGGGTGACGTCTAAGCTTGTTGAGCACTTTGACTCATTGTACACACAAGGGAGTGCGACATACCCTCGGCGTCTATGGAGGGTGCCAATGGCAGAGTTAGATGAACACCGCGTTGCGGACGCGATACGTGAAGCTTTGCGTCGCGAGTTCTCGAAGCTTCAGATCAACGAAGTCTATGTGGCAATCGACCGCGATAGAGACGGCGAGGATATTCTTCGCGTCAACGTAGTGTACGAGGGTAGATTTGAACCGACCGACGGTGAGCGGCTAGCAAGCGCCGTTCGGAAGTTGCGCCCCGTATTGAATGGCATCAACATCGCACTTTTTCCTCTCCTGACTTTTGTGTCTAAGCAGGAATATAGGAATACAACAGTTGAAGCCAGATGATTTTCTGAAGTCGGCCGATGATCTATTGAAGTTAAACAGGGGGCGGCCCACTCAAGTCAATTTGAGGCGCGCCTGTAGTGCGGTCTACTACGCGATGTTTCACGCACTTTGCCAATGCTGTGCCGACCACCTGATAGGGCGCGCCGCCAGGAAGTCGACGAAACGTGCTTGGCTGCAAACCTACCGCTCCGTCGACCATAAGCAGGCGAGAGAGAGGTTTCGCAGCCAAGTCATGAAGCGCTTTCCCGATGAACTTCAAGACTTCGGCAATACCTTCGTTTCACTTCAGGAGAAGCGCCACAAAGCAGACTATGACCCCAACGAACGCTTTTATAAGTCAGCAATCATTGCCGATATCTCAAGCGCGGAAGCTGCGATCGAAAAATTTGGCAACGCGGAGGCGGCTGACCGCAAGGCGTTGTCGGCTCATGTGCTGATGAAGTATCGACTTGAAGATTGAGCCCCTCAAGCCGCAACCTTCCCCGACTGAATAGCGCGGAGCTGCTCGATGGCGCGATTGACGTGCATGCGTGCCTCGTCGTCGCCGGCATCGTCGAGCGCCTTCTGCGCCATATCGAGCTCGCGCTCAACGGTGCGGGCGTCAGCTTCCTCGACGACGAACGCCCGCTCGGCCAGGATGGTCAGGCCCGACGGCGTCACGTCGGCGAAGCCCGAGCGGACGAACACGTTCTTGCGACCCTGCTGGAGCTTAACGCTCAGAACACCCGGAGCAAGCTGGGCGATGACGGGCGCATGACCGGGGAGCACGGTGAACTCGCCCTCGGCGCCTGGCACCACGACCTCCTCGGCATCGACCGAAAGGAGAATGCGCTCGGGGCTCACCAGCTCGAACTTGAACGTATCGGCCATCGCCGCCTCACCTCTTCAAGACGACGGACGCTGACCCGCGGGGCCAGCGTCCGCCTCGATTGCAACCGGCACGCCATGCGCAGCCGATCCGGTATCGTGGGCAGCGCCCGGACGAAGCGTCAGCTCTCGGCTTCGTCCTCGCCCTCGTCGCCAGACTTCTCCTGAACCTCTTCCGGTGTCTGCAGCTTGGTGCCGCAGAAGGGACAGAAGAACAGCGGATGGTCGACCATGCCCGGCTCCTCGTCCTCGAAGTCGACGAGACCAACGGACAGATAGAGTACGCCGTCACCGCCGACGGTAATGAGAGGCTCGAACTCCTCGCCGCTCATCGCCTCCTTCAGTTCCTCGCAGCAGGAGCCGAAGCCGTGATCAGTGTTGTCGTTGTCGTCCGACGCCATGCCGTCCTCCCGTTAGCCGCGGCGGGCACGTGCTGGAATGCACGGCGCCGCCCGAACCTCGCGCCCGCGATCGGGGTCAGGCCGCCTCGGCGAGCTTCTCGGCCTTGTCGATCGCTTCATCGATGGAGCCTACCATGTAGAAGGCCTGTTCGGGGAGGTGATCGTAGTCACCATTGCACAGCCCCTTGAAGCCCTTGATGGTATCGGCGAGGTCGACGAGCTTGCCGGGCGAGCCGGTGAACACCTCGGCGACGAAGAACGGCTGCGACAGGAAGCGCTCGATTTTGCGGGCGCGGGCCACCGTCAGCTTGTCCTCCTCCGACAGCTCGTCCATGCCGAGGATGGCGATGATGTCCTGCAGCGCCTTGTAGCGCTGGAGGATCTGCTGCACCTGGCGCGCGGTCTGGTAGTGCTCGTCGCCGATGATGCGCGGGTCGAGCATGCGGGAGGTCGAGTCGAGCGGATCGACGGCCGGATAGATGCCCTTCTCGGCGATGGCGCGCGACAGCACGGTCGTTGCGTCGAGGTGGGCGAAGGTCGAGGCCGGCGCGGGGTCGGTCAGGTCGTCGGCGGGCACGTAGACGGCCTGCACGGACGTGATCGAGCCCTTCTGCGTCGTGGTGATGCGCTCCTGCATGGCGCCCATGTCCGTGCCGAGCGTGGGCTGATAGCCGACGGCGGAAGGGATACGGCCGAGAAGTGCGGAAACCTCCGAGCCGGCCTGCGTGAAGCGGAAGATGTTGTCGACGAAGAACAGCACGTCCTGACCCTGGTCGCGGAAATACTCAGCGACGGTCAGGCCGGTCAGCGCCACGCGGGCGCGCGCGCCCGGCGGTTCATTCATCTGGCCATAGACGAGCGCCGCCTTGGAGCCGGCGGCCGTGCCGTTGTTCTTCTTGGGGTCCTTGTTGACGTTCGACTCGATCATCTCGTGATAGAGGTCGTTGCCTTCGCGCGTGCGCTCGCCGACACCGGCGAACACCGAGTAGCCGCCGTGCGCCTTGGCGATGTTGTTGATCAGCTCCATGATCAGCACGGTCTTGCCGACGCCGGCGCCGCCGAACAGACCGATCTTGCCGCCGCGTGCATAGGGCGCGAGCAGGTCGACGACCTTGATGCCGGTGACGAGAATCTCGGCTTCAGTCGACTGCTCGATGAAGGCCGGGGCGGTCGCGTGGATCGGCCGCATCTCGATGCCCTGGATGGGGCCAGCCTCGTCGACCGGCTCGCCGATCACGTTCATGATGCGCCCGAGCGTTGCCTCGCCGACCGGAATGGCGATCGGCTGGCCCGTATCGGCGACCTCCTGGCCGCGCACGAGGCCTTCGGTGGAATCCATGGCAATCGTGCGCACGGTGTTCTCGCCGAGGTGCTGAGCGACCTCGAGCACGAGGCGGCCACCCTGGTTCTGCGTCTCGAGCGCGTTCAGAATCGCGGGGAGGTGGTCGTCGAACTGCACGTCCACGACGGCACCCGTCACCTGCCTGATGCGACCAACCTTTGCCATGTCATTCTCCCGGAATTCGTTCGTCAGAGGACCGTCAGCGTGACGGGAATGTTGCCGCGCGTCGCTTTCGAGTACGGGCAGATGGTGTGTGCGTCGTGGACCAGCGCCTCGACCTTGTCGCGGTCGGCGCCGGGGATCTGGACCTTGAGTTCAACCGACAGGGCAAAGCCGCCGCCATCGTCCTTGTTGAGCGTGACCGCCGCCGTGACACGCGCCGGGCCGGCATCGACGCCGTGCTTCTTGGCGAGTGCCAGCACGGCCTGGCCGAAGCAGGATGAATAGCCGAGCGCGAACAGCTGCTCGGGATTGAAGCCCTCGCCCGACCCGCCGAGCTCCTTGGGCAGCGCCATGGCAAACCCAACGTTGCTCGGCTCCAGCAGGGCCTTGCCGTCGCGGCCGCCCTTGGTCGTCGCGGTGTAGGTCGCAATCGGCGTCATGCGATCAGCTCCTTCGTCCCACGTGTCTTGCCCAGACCGTCAAAGCGCCTCGGCGCCGGAGATGATCTCGATCAGCTCCTTGGTGATGTTGGCCTGGCGCTGGCGGTTGTAGGTGATGGTCAGCTTGTTGATCATGTCGCCGGCGTTGCGCGTCGCGTTGTCCATAGCCGTCATGCGCGCGCCCTGCTCGGATGCAGCGTTTTCGAGGACGCCACGGAAGATCTGCGTCGAGATGTTGCGCTTCAGCAGGTAGTCGAGGATGACGTCCTCCTCCGGCTCGTACTCGTAGGTCGCGCCGTCCTTGCCCACGGCAGCGCCGTCGCTCGCCTCCGGCAGGCGCGCGGGGATGAGCTGCAAGCCGACCGGCTTCTGCGCGATCACGGACTTGAACTCGGAGAAGTAGGCGGTCGCGACATCGAACTCGCCGGCGGCATACATCTCGAGCAGGCGGTCGGCCAGGCCCGCAGCCTTGTCGAAGCCGATCGTCTTCTCGGCGCGCGTGTCGATGACCTCGATGATGTACTTGCCGAGATCGCGCTTGAGGTTGTCGGCACCCTTGCGGCCGACGGCGATGATCTTGACGGTTTTGCCAGCCGCGATGAGGCGGCGGGCGTCGGCGCGCACGAGCTTGGCGATGTTGGTATTAAAGCCGCCGCACAGGCCACGGCTCGCGGTCATCATGACGAGGAGGTGGACGTCATCCTTGCCGGTGCCGACGAGGAGCGGCGAGGCGCCGGCCGGATTGGTGATGCGGGAGGCGAGGTTCGCCAGCACGCGGTCCATGCGCTCGGCGTAGGGGCGGGCAGCCTCGGCCGCCTCCTGCGCGCGGCGCAGCTTGGCGGCGGCGACCATCTGCATCGCCTTGGTGATCTTGCGGGTCGCCTTGACCGAGGCAATGCGTACCCTGAGGTCTTTCAAGCTCGCCATGTGGTCAGCTTCCCGACTTCTGATGCCCGGC
>JANRIT010000079.1:0-15365 GCA_033764645.1 Hyphomicrobiaceae bacterium | reverse complement strand
GCGCACGACAAGCTCAACTGGTTCCTGCGCGACTGGCGGCGCGACGAGCCGACCAAGATGGACCCTGCGCTGTTCGACATCATCTGGGAGCTGCGCACCGAACTGGGCACGCGCGAGCCGACCCACGTCATCTCGGGCTATCGCTCGCCGGGCACCAACGAGATGCTGCGCAAGTCGGTCGGCGGCCAGGCCAGGAACAGCCAGCACACCCATGGGCGCGCCATGGACATTCATTTCCCCGACGTGCCGGTCAAGCGGCTGCGCTACTCGGCGCTGATCCGCGAGCGCGGCGGTGTCGGCTACTATCCGACCTCGGCCCTGCCGTTCGTGCATGTCGACACGGGCAACGTGCGGCACTGGCCGAAGATGCCGCGTTACGAACTCGCCCTGCTGTTTCCCAACGGTCGCACGAAGCACGTTCCTGCCGACGGGCGCGCGCTGAGTCCGGGTGACGTCGCGGTGGCGAGGACGAAACACAACGACCTCGCTATCGAGCTTGCCGCCTTCCACGACAGCCGCCGCGCTCCAAGGGCTCCGGCGCCGACGCTCGTAGCCGAACGCGGGCCGAGCGCGCCGACGCGCCAGGTCGCGGCACTCGCCGCGCCATCGCCGCCGCAATCGCAACCGACGGCGCGTGCGACGCCACCTCAGCCGTCGGTACCGTCGGCGGGTGCACCCATGGCGCCGCCACCGATCCCCACGCCGCAACCGACACGCGCCGGCCCGCCGCCGGGTAGCTTGCAGGTGGCCTCCCTGAGCCCGGTCGCCTTGCCTTCCCTGACGCCGCCACAGCCGAGGATCGCCGAGCGGCCGAGCCGGTTCAGCACCGGCCCGAGCGAGAGCGAGCGGGCAAAGCTCACCGATATGTTCCGGCTCGCCTCGCTGTTCGGCTCAGAGCCGGCGCAATCAGCCGTGGATGCGTCCGCTCGGCCATCGGGCGGTGCGGCTGTGCCGCCATCCCTGACAGGGGCCGTTGCGGCGCTGGTTCCGCCGCCGGCAGCACATGAGGCGGAGGCGGCGCTGACCGCACGCGACGACGACCAGGATGCTGCTGCCCGCCTCGGCTGGGGCAATGGTTTCGCCTCCGCGCCCGAGTTCGACGAGGAGCATCCCGACGAGCTCTTCTACCGGCCATTCCCGCTGGCGCCGCTGCTGACGGCGACAGCCTCGCCCGACGACCCGGCGCTCGCCCGCATGTGGGAGCCCGATGTCGTCGCGACCCTCGAGCTGCTCGACGACGAGCTTGTCGCGCTGCCCATGGCATTCGCCGCCGGCCGTCGCGGAGACGAGGTCGTGTGGGCGCAGCAGTTCAGGGGGCCCGCCGTACAGATGCCGCCGCGCACCGCCGAGCCCGCCGCCGAGGACGTCGCAGGCCTCGAGCGCCGCCGCGTGCGGACGTCCGTGCGCTGATGGTGCGATCGCGCAGATGAGCGCGTGGTGACGCGACGGCAGCACGTCTGCACAGGACCGCCATGACGTGGGCTTTCTTTACGCCAGCACTCGGCAGGGCGGTGTTGGTCCCCCGGCCGGGATGACGTCGAGAATGGAGTATTCGTCGCGCCCAAGAACTGACGTAACCCCGGCCTCTTTCGGCCGGTATGACGGCGAGCCGGTCGCGATCAACCCTTGCCCTTGGCTGCGCGCGCGGGTTCGGCGATGGCGAGGGCCTGAGCGAGCAGCGCTGCGGCCGCCTCGCGGACGATGCGCGCCAATTCGACGAAGTCGTCTTTGCGCGGGGACGTCGCCCGCCAGACGAGACCGATCGAGCGGGACGGCTCGGGCTCGACGAAACGGATCAGCTTGAGGTCGCGCCCGCGCGTTTCGAGCGGAAGCGAAATCTCCGGCAGCAACGTGATGCCGTAGCCGGCGGCAACCATCTCGACGATGGTCGACAGGCTCGAGGCACCGAACGTGTTGATCGCGCGAGACTGCTGCAACTCGCAGTAGGTCAGGGCCTGATCGCGCAGGCAGTGGCCTTCTTCCAGCAGCAGGAGGCGCTGCTGCTCGACGAGTTCGGGCGTTGCGCGCACGAGGCCGGCAATGTCACGCGAGGCGGGCATCGCGAGCACGAAACGGTCCTCGAACAGGTGTGCCGTTTCGATGTCGGCCTGTTTGACGGGAAGGGCGAGCAGGATCACGTCGAGGCGAGCGTCGGCAAGCTCCTGGAGCAGGGTCGCCGTCTGCGTCTCACGCACGGCGAGCTCGAGATCGGGGAACGAGGCGCGCAGGTGCGGCAGCAAGGGCGGCAACAGGTAGGGCGCGACGGACGGAATGACGCCGAGCCGCAATGCGCCCGATAGAACCGCCTCGCCATGTTTGGCATAATCGATAAGGTCGCGCGTATCGCCGAGGATGCGGGCGGCGCGGCGTGCGATCTCGATGCCCTGCGGCGTCAGTTGCACACCTGTACGGGTGCGCTCGAGCAAGGAGATGCCGAGGTTTTGCTCGAGCTCCTGAATCTGCATCGAGAGGGCGGGCTGGGTCACCGCGCAGGCCTCGGCCGCCCGCCCGAAATGCAGCTCCCGCGAGAGCGCATCGAAGTACCTGAGCTGCTTCAACGTGATGTTGATCATCAGGACCTCTGATCAAAAACCACAGGACATACGATTAGAACTTATCAATCAAGTTGTCTAGAACGAGCAAAGCTTTCAGAAGGAGACTGCCCCATGACCAAGCGGACGCTTACGACGACCGGCGGCGCGCCGGTACCCGACAACCAGAACTCGCTGACCGCCGGAGCGCGCGGCCCTCTTCTGCTGCAGGACTATCAGCTCATCGAAAAGCTCGCGCACCAGAACCGCGAGCGCATCCCCGAGCGCGTGGTGCACGCCAAGGGCTGGGGCGCCCACGGCACACTCAAGATCACGGGAGACATCTCGAAGTACACCAAGGCGAAGTGCCTGCAGCCCGGCGCCGAAACGCCGATAATCGCGCGCTTCTCGACGGTCGCGGGCGAACTCGGCGCCGCCGACCACGAGCGCGACGTGCGCGGCTTCGCGTTGAAGTTCTACACGAGCGAGGGCAACTGGGACCTCGTCGGCAACAATACGCCCGTGTTCTTCGTGCGCGATCCCTACAAGTTCGCCGATTTCATCCACACGCAAAAGCGTCACCCCAAGACCAACCTGCGCTCGCCGACCGCCATGTGGGACTTCTGGTCCCTGTCGCCGGAGAGCCTGCATCAGGTCACGATCCTGATGTCGGACCGCGGCCTGCCGGTCACGCCGATGCACATGAACGGCTACGGCAGCCATACCTTCTCGTTCTGGAACGACGCGGGCGAGCGGTTCTGGGTCAAGTTCCACTTCAAGACCGAGCAGGGTCACAAACACTACACCAACGCGGAAGCCGAGAAGGTCGTCGGCAAGACGCGCGAGGGCTATCAGGAGGCGCTGTTCGGTGCCATCGAGGCCGGGCAGTTCCCGCGCTGGAAGGTCCAGGTGCAGATCATGCCCGAGGCCGACGCGACCAAGACGCCCTACAATCCCTTCGACCTGACCAAAGTTTGGCCGCACAAGGACTATCCGCCGATCGACATCGGCGTGATGGAACTCAATCGCAACGCCGACAACTACTTCGCCGAGATCGAGCAGGCGGCATTCTCGCCCTCGAACGTCGTGCCGGGCATCTCGTGGTCGCCCGACAAGATGCTGCAGGCGCGCATCTTCTCCTACGCGGACGCGCACCGCTACCGGCTCGGCACGCACTACGAGCAGATCCCGGTCAACCGCCCGAAGTGCCCGGTCGCGCACTACCACCGCGACGGCCAGATGAACACGTACGGCGGGCTGGCGACCGGCAATCCCGACGTCTACTACGAGCCGAACTCGTTCAACGGGCCGGTCGAAGCCCCCGCGGCGAAGGAGCCGGCGCTCGCCATCGAGGGCGGTGCCGACCGCTACAATCACCGCGACGGCAACGACGACTTCAGCCAGCCGCGGGCCCTGTTCAACCTGTTCGACGATGCGCAGAAGAAGCGGTTGTTCGCCAATATCGCGGCGGCCATGGGCGGCGTGCCGGCCGAGATCAAGGAGCGCCAGTGCAAGCTCTTCGATCAGGTCCACGCCGAGTATGGCGCGGGCGTGCGCAAGGCGTTGAAAGACGCCGGTGAGCCGGCGAGCCTGCAGGCCGCCGAGTAAGCTCTGCGCCTTCACACGAGACGATCGGGAGCCGGGGCATATGCAGTGCCCCGGCTCTTTTTTCGAGGCGCTCAGTCCGGTCCGCTCAGGCCCGGCGGACGCGGAAGAAGTCGCGCAGGAGGCGCGCGGCCTCCGTCTCGGCGATGCCGGGGTAGACCTCGGGGCGGTGATGGCACGTGGCGTGCGCGAAGACACGCGGGCCGTGCTCGACCCCGCCGCTCTTGGGATCGACGGCGCCGTAGTAGAGACGGCCGATACGTGCGAGCGAGATGGCGGCCGCGCACATGGGGCAGGGTTCGAGGGTGACGTAGAGATCGCAGCCGACGAGGCGTTCGCTCGACAGGTGTGCGGCCGCCGCCCGGATGACGAGAAGCTCGGCGTGGGCGGTCGGATCGGAGCGCTCGCGCGTGCGGTTGCCGTCGGCGGCAAGGACGGTGCCGTCCGGCCCCACGACGACCGCGCCGACCGGCACCTCGTCGCGGCGGGCGGCGGCCTCGGCCTCCAGCAGCGCGCGTTGCATGGGTGTCATCTCGGGCTCCGCGGCACGCACCAACCGCGATTGCCGCACGACCCTGACGGGCCCGCGCGCGCCGCAGGGCCGCATCACAGCGTCAGCATCACGGCGCGAGATCGTTACCGACCGGCGGCAGATCCTCGGGATCGGCTTCCACAGCGAAGGCGCGCGAACCGTCGCGGTTGTAGAGGTCCGGCCGGAACTGGGCGATGCCGCCCGGCTCGCCCCAGGCCGTGATATAGGCGAAGACCACCGGCACGGGCCGCGTCAGCGAGACGTCGAGCGGCATGCCGGCATCGACGACCGCCTGCGCCTGACCGGGGTTCTCCCAGCCGACTTCATAGCGGGCGAGCCAGTCGACGAGGTCGAACACGTTCTGCACGCGCACGCAACCGGCCGAGTAGCCGCGGCTCGCCTGACCGAACAACTGCTTCATCGGCGTGTCGTGCATGTAGACGATATCGGCGTTCGGCATATCGATGCGCACGAGGCCGAGTGCATTCCACGGGCCCGGGTCCTGGCGGAACTTCACGTGGTTGATGTCGACGTTGTACCAGTCGATCGTCTCGAGCGCGATCTCCTGGTTGTAGTCGCCGCCGCGGTAGGCGCGGATGTGCTCGCGCGCGAGGTACTCGGGGTCCTTCTGCATGCGCGGAACGAGGTCGAGGCGGGCGACGCTGTCGGGCACATGCCAGTAGGGGAAGAAGTTGAGTGCACGTATGGTCGCGCGGATCTCCGGTGTCTGACGCTCGGTGCGGCCGGCAATGACGCGGTGACGCTGGTGCACCTCGAAGCTCTCGACGGCCTCGAGCTGGAAGGCGGGGATGTTGACGAGTACATATCGGTTGTCGACCCGCCCGCGCAGCAATTCCTCGATGCGGCGGCGATTGAGACGAAGCTGATCGAGCCGCATTTCGGCGGTGACGTTGAGCGCCGCGAAGGTCGGGCGGTCGACGCGGCCCGTTGGCTTCAGGCCATGGCGCGACTGGAAGCGCACGACGGCAGCCTCGAGTTCGCTGTCGAAGCCGTAGCTCTCGTAGTAGGTGGAGTTGCGCGCAAGCTCACCCGAGATGAGCAGCCGCCGGCGCAGCGCGGGCACACGCTCGTCATCGTCGTTCGGCCGCATCATGCGCGGGCCGGGCACCTGCGGCCAGCCGCCGGAGGACACGATCTGCCGATAGCGCTCGATCGCCTCGTCGATCCGCTGCAGCATGACGTCGCTCAGCCACGGCGTCTTGCCCTCGCGCAAGTCGCGCAGATCGACCTCGCGCGCGGACGGCCGCTCGACGGAGGTGTTGCGCACGGAGGCCGAGTTGCCCTTGCCGAAGATCGTGTCGTACCAGGCCTGATCCTGGGCAAGAGCGCCGAGGGGCGTAGCGGCGACGCCAGCGCCCAGGCCGGCGAGGCCGAGACCTGCCTTGAGGACGGCACGGCGCGTCGAGGATCGAACGTTACGGCCAGGCTCTTTCGGCATTACGTGTTCCCGTCGGTCCCGAGTTCGCCGCGCCAGCCTCCACGCCGGTCATCGCGGCGGTTCAGGCGAGCGGTGAAGCGGCACGAAAATGTCGCGATACCAAGGGCATCGCATCTGTGGCCAAAGCAAGACAGTGAAGCGATACGCCCGCAACGTGGGTAGCACGCCCGTGCGCTGCACAACAGCACCGCCAGGTCACACCCGCGTCATCGGTCACGCTAGCGCATCCCGTGTCATCCATCGACATGCTGGTAGCCCCGCCGTGCAAATGCCAGCGGCGTGCCATCGGTTCCGAGCCAGTCCACACCGGCGCCGGCCCGCATGGTGCCGATCGCCGTCACAGCGACGCCGGAAGCCTCGGCGGAGGCTTCGAACAGGGCTGCATTTTCCGGTGCGACGGTCGCCAGGATCTCGTAGTCGTCGCCGCCGGTCAGGAGGTCCGAAAGCTCGACGACGCCGCTTGCCACGAGGCGCCTCGCCGGCGGGCTCACCGGTACGCGTGCCGCCTCGAGGCTGGCGCCACAGCCGCTCGCGCGGGCCAGCCGGTCGAGGTCGAGGACGAGGCCGTCCGAGACGTCCATGGCCGCCGTCGCGTGGTCGAGCACCAGCGGGGCGAGCGCCAGGCGCGGCTCGGGCGTGGCGTGACGGGCGAGCCACTGCGTCACGGCCTGAGGCGCGCTCTGCGCCGCGACGAGAGCCGCGCGCGGGCTTTCGAGCCTCAAGTCCAATCCCAGTGCCGCCTCGCCGATGGTCCCGCTCACGTAGACGATGTCGCCGGCGCGCGCGCCCGAGCGCGTCACCATGCGGCCGGCCGGCACGAGGCCGAGCGCCGTGATCGAGACGACGAAGCCGCCCGGTGAGCGCGTCGTGTCGCCGCCCGCAAGGGAGAGCGACCAGCGCCGCTGGCCCTCTCCCAGCCCGGCGGCGAACCCCTCGAACCAATGCTCGAAGCCGTCGGGCAACGACAGCGAGAGGAGATAGGCGTAAGGCCGCGCGCCCTTGGCGGCGAGATCGGAGACGTTGACGGCAAGCGCCTTCAGCGCGATGCGGCGCGCGTCCGAGGTGCTCGCATCGAAGAGAAAATGCACACCCTCGACCAGCGTATCGAGGGTGGCAACGACGTCATCGCCCGGGGAAGGCGACAGCGCGGCGGCGTCGTCGAGGAGGCCGAAGGCACCCGGCAGGCCGGCGGCGAGAGGGGCCAGATAGCGACCGACGAAGCGCGCTTCGGCATCAGGACCGGCCGGGAGAGCACGCCCACCCGCCATGACGCCTACTCGCTCGCGCGGCCGGGCGGCGGCTCGTGCGCGGCCTCCGCTGCACCTGACGGCGCGTCCGTGGTGTCCGGCGGCGAGGCCGTCTCTGCTCGCTGCTCGGTGCCTGCCTCGCTCGCCGGCTCGGCGGATGCGGCAGGCTGCTGGCCCGGCTGGCCCGGCTGGCCCTCGAACTCGGCGACGCGCAGGCGACGGGCGAGCCGGTCGAGAACGCCGTTCGCGACCTTCGGTTCGTCCTCGTCGAAGAAGGCGTGGGAGATGTCGATGTACTCGTTGATGACGACGCGGGCCGGCACGTCGTGGCGCTCTATCAGCTCGTAGCTGCCGGCGCGCAGGATGGCGCGCAGCGTCGTCTCGATGCGCTTCAGGCGCCAGCCGATGGCGAGCTGCTGATCGATCATCGGATCGATGTCGCGCTGGCGGCGCACTACGCCGCGCACGATCTCGCCGAAGAACGTCGGGTCGGCACCCGCGAACGTCTCGGTCTCCTCGCCTGGTTCCGGGGCCATCGCCGCGTTGGGGAAGCGCTCGGTGGTGAACTCGCGGATCACATCGGTGACATCCGTACCGGCGAGATCCATCTGATAGATGGCCTGCACGGCAGCGACGCGAGCGGCACGGCGGGCCGCCTGGGCAGGACTGCGGCGCTGGCCGCCGGCGCGCTTGGGAGAGGCCGTCATCGCAGGCGTCCTTCGAAGCAGCCGGCAATGGCGATGAGCGCGAGGCAGGCGCGGGCGGCGTCGCCCCCCTTGCCGTCGCGCCCACCCCGCGCGCGGGCCAGGGCCTGCTCCATGGTGTCGACGGTGAGGATGCCGTTGCCGACGGGAACGGCGTGGGTGATGGCGGTGTGCATCAGCCAGTGATTGGCATTGCCGACCACGACGTCGAAATGCGCCGTCTCGCCGCGGATGACGCAGCCGAGCGCCACCGCGCCGACGTAGCCGCCGTCGGCAGCCGTTGCCGAGGTGGCGCCGCGGGCGACGGCGGCGGCGAGCACCTGGGGTATCTCGAGCGCACCGGGGACCGCGATCCGGTCATAGCCAACGCCGGCAGCCTCCAATTCGGCGACGGCGCCAGCGGCCAGCTCGTCGGCGATGGCGTCATAGAAGCGCGCCTCGATGACGAGGATGCGTCCCGTGCCACCGTCGCCGGCGAAACGAGTCGCGCCTGCCGCGACGGCCGGTGGCTCCGGCCGATCCCTGTTGGTCTTGACGATCATGTCACCTTATCCGCCGATGCCTTCCGTGCCGACGATGCGCAGGCCGAAGGCTTCCAGACCCACATACACGTGAGCCGGGGAATTCGTTAGCACTACCATGTCGCCCACGCCGAGGTCGCGCAGGATTTGCGAGCCCACACCGATTTCGAGCTGACGGCGGCCCGTGGCTGGATCGGCCGGCGCAGCGGCTGCCGCCTGCCGCGCGAGCCAGTCGGAAACGGCTTTCGGGCGGCCGTCGCGGATGACGACGACGACACCACGGCCGGCGCGCGCCACGGCCTCCATGGCGAGCGCGATGGTGCCCAGCGCGCCGGGGCGGGTGGCCGCCGGGCCCGATCTGGCCGAAACGCCGGCAAGGTCGGCGAGGGGATCGACGGCGTGCACGCGGACCAACACGGGGCCGGGCGCGGTGAGGTCACCCTTGACGAGCGCGAAATGCTCGACCGGCTGAACGACCGTCTCGTAGACGTGGAGCTTGAAGTCACCGCCGTGGGCACTGGCGACATCCTCCACCGCCACGCGCCGCACGATGCGGTCATGGCGCAGGCGGTAGGCGATCAGGTCCTCGATGGTGCCGATCTTGAGGCCATGGGTGCGGGCAAAGGCGACGAGGTCCGGCAGGCGGGCCATGGTGCCGTCGTCGTTCATGATCTCGCAGATGACGGCGGCAGGGTAGAGGCCCGACAGGCGGGCAAGATCGACGGAGGCCTCGGTATGGCCCGCGCGCACGAGAACGCCGCCCTCGCGGGCGACCAGCGGGAAGACGTGGCCCGGCGAGACGATGTCGTTCGCGCCCTTCGTCGGATCGATGGCCGTCGCGATGGTGAGGGCGCGGTCGTGAGCGGAGATGCCGGTCGAGATGCCCTCGCGCGCCTCGATCGAGACGGTGAAGGCCGTGCGGTTGCGCGAGCGATTGTGCGGCACCATGTCGGCCAACTGCAATTCGTCGGCGCGGGCGGCGTTGAGCGTCAGGCAGACGAGGCCGCGGCCGTGCTTGGCCATGAAGTTGACGGCGTCGGGCGTCGCCATCTGCGCGGCGATGACGAGGTCGCCCTCGTTCTCGCGATCCTCCGCGTCGACCAGCACGACCATGCGGCCGTTGCGCATGTCGGCGATGATGTCCTCGGTTGAGGCGAGCACGCTGCCGGAACTGGCGTCCCGCACCCGCTGGGGCCGATCGGTCACTGGCGGAACTCCATCAGTCGCGCCACGTAGCGGGCGAACAGGTCGACTTCGAGGTTCACGACGTCGCCCGGGCTTTTGCCGCCCCAGGTCGTAACGGTCAAGCTGTGCGGGATGAGGTTGACGCCAAAGCGGCAGCCCGACACCTCGTTGACGGTGAGCGACGTGCCGTCGAGGGCCACGGAGCCTTTCGGTGCGATGTAGATGGCAAGATGCTCGGGTGCCTCGAAAGAAAAGCGACGCGAGGCGCCGTCGGCAACGACGTCGAGGATGCGCACCGTGCCGTCGACGTGGCCGGTGACGACGTGGCCGCCGAGTTCAGCGCCGGCCGTCAACGGCCGCTCGAGATTGATGCTTTGGCCGGGCTGCCAGGAGCCGAGCGTCGTCCGCGCCAGCGTCTCGTTCGAGACGTCGACGGCAAAGTGGCTGCCGGCCTCGGCGGGCGCGATCGCCGTCACCGTCAGGCAGACGCCGTCGCAGGAGATCGAGGCGCCGAGCGGGACGGAAGCTGGCGCGTAGCTGCACGCGATCGAGAAGCGACCGCCCTCGCGCGCCATGAGCCTGCCGACGTCGCTGACGAGACCCGTGAACATGGCATCATCCTTTCGCGGTCGCATAGACCAGCATTTCGTCCGCGCCGAGCCGCCGGCGGTCGGCCGCGACGAATGGCGCCCCGGAGAGATAGTACGCCAGAGCGCTCGCCGCAGCGGCCTCGGCGCCGGGTCCCTGCGCGCCACCGACGAAGACGACGACTTCGTCGATCAGACCGTGCATGGCGAAAGCGCGCCACAAACGCGGGCCGCCTTCGACGAGAAGCCGTGTCACCCCTTCGGCGACAAGGGCCTCGGCGACGCCGGGCAGCCAGGGTACGCCGGCGACCGTCGGCACGGGCACGAGCCGGCAGCCGAGCGCAGCGAGGCTTGTCGCAAGCTCGGCCTCGCTGGCAAGAGTAGCGGCGGGAGCAAGGATGAGCGTCGGCGTTCGTGCGGCCGTGCGGGCGAGCTTTGCGCCAGCATGTGGCAAGATACGGCCGGCGAGGACGACACGCAGGGGCGACCGGTGGGCGAGACCCGGCAGCCGGCATGTCAGCTCGGGATCGTCGGCGGCGACGGTGCCGGTGCCGACCAGTATGGCGTCCGCCCCGGCCCGCAACAGATGACCGTGCGCCCGCGCGACAGGGCCCGTCACCCACACCGGTGCAGCCCCCGTTCCCGCCGCGATGCGGCCGTCGGCGGCGACGGCGATCTTGATCTGGATGAACGGCCGGCGCTCGGTCACGCGCACGACGTGGCCGCGCGTGAGTGTGCGCGATTGCGCCGACAAGAGACCGCGGTCGACCGCGATGCCGGCCTCGCGGAGGCGGCGCAGGCCGCGACCCGACACGCGCGGGTCGGGGTCCTCCAGCGCGACGACGACGCGGCCGATGCCGGCGGCTACCACTGCATCGGCACAGGGCGGTGTGCGGCCGAAATGCGAGCAGGGCTCGAGCGTGACATAGAGCGTGCGGCCGCGCGCGGCGTCGCCGGCGAGCGCAAGTGCCTGCGGCTCGGCGTGCGGTCGCCCGCCTGGCGCGGTGGCGGCGACGGCGAGCACGGTCGAGGATGCTTCGTCGGCGAGGACGGCACCGACGGCCGGGTTGGGCGCGGTCGTGCCTAGCGCCCGCTCGGCGGCACTGAGCGCCAGTCGCATCATGTGGCGATCGAAATCGCTGAAGCGCGCCTCATCCGGCACGGCTCAAGTGCCCTTGCGGCCGGAGGCTGCGCCAGCGTCGCTCGAGGCGGCGATCTCACCCAGGACGTCGGCGAAATCGGCGGCCTCGCGGAAATCGCGGTAGACGGAGGCAAAGCGGACGTAGGCAACGGGATCGAGACCGCGCAGCGCCTCCATGACGAGGCCGCCGATCTCCTCCGATCCGATCTCGCTCTCGCCCTTGGCCTCGAGCTGGCGGACGATGCCGGAGATCATGCGGTCGACGCGCTCGGGCTCGATGTCGCGCTTCCTCAAGGCCACGGCGACGGAGCGCGCGAGCTTGTCGCGGTCGAAGGGCACCTTGCGGCCGGAGCGCTTGACGACGACGAGCTCGCGCAACTGCACGCGCTCGAAGGTGGTGAAGCGGCCTCCGCAATCAGGACAGACGCGGCGGCGACGGATCGCGGTGTTCTCCTCGGAGGGACGGCTGTCCTTGACCTGGGTGTCCTCGCAGGCACAGTAGGGGCAGCGCATGGGCGGGCTTCCATAGCAGATACGAGTGCGCCGGACCGGCTCTCGGCGGAGCCCATCCGGCGCACACTCTATAAACTATTCATAGCCTACCCGAGTTGAGACCGCGCGGGCCTCAGCTGTAGATCGGGAAGCGCTTGCACAGCGCGATCGCCTCGTCTTTGATCTTGGCCTCGACGGCGCCGTTGCCGGCCTCGCCGTTGACCGCCAGACCCTCGAGAACATCGGCGATCATGCGGCCGATGTCGCGGAACTCGGCGACGCCGAAGCCGCGCGTCGTGCCGGCGGGCGCGCCGAGACGGATGCCCGACGTCACCATCGGCTTCTCGGGATCGAACGGCACGCCGTTCTTGTTGCAGGTGATGTGGGCGCGGCCGAGGGCCTTCTCGGAGATGTTGCCGGTGATCTTCTTCGGGCGCAGGTCGACGAGGATCAGGTGGCTGTCGGTGCCGCCCGAGACGAGCGCGAAGCCGCGCTCGACGAGCACCGCGCCCATCGCCTTGGCGTTATCCATCACGCCCTTGATGTAGATCTTGAAGTCCGGCTTCAGCGCCTCGCCGAAGGCTGCCGCCTTGCCGGCGATGACGTGCATCAGAGGGCCGCCCTGGATGCCGGGGAAGATCGCCGAGTTGAACTTCTTCGCCAAATCCTCGTGGTTCGTCAGGATCATGCCGCCGCGCGGGCCGCGCAGGGTCTTGTGGGTCGTCGTGGTGACGACGTGGGCGTGCGGGAACGGGCTCGGATAGAGACCGGCCGCAACGAGGCCGGCGAAGTGGGCCATGTCGACGAGGAAGTAGGCGCCGACCTCGTCAGCGATCTGGCGGAAGGCAGCGAAGTCGATGGTGCGCGGATAGGCCGAGCCGCCGGCGATGATGAGCTGCGGCTTGTGCTGGCGGGCCATGGTGCGCACCTCGTCGAGATCGATGAGGTGAGTGGTGCGATCGACGCCGTAGTGGACGGCGTTGAACCACTTGCCCGACTGGTTGACGGGCGCGCCATGCGTGAGGTGGCCGCCGGCGGCAAGCGACAGGCCGAGGATGGTGTCACCCGGCTTCATCAGCGCGTTGAACACGCCCTGGTTGGCCTGGCTGCCCGAATTGGGCTGGACGTTGGCGAAGCCGCAGCCGAACAGGCGCTTGGCGCGCTCGATGGCGAGCTCCTCGGCGATGTCGACGTACTGGCAGCCGCCGTAGTAGCGCTTGCCCGGATAGCCTTCGGCGTATTTGTTGGTGAGCACGCTGCCGGCCGCGTCGAGGACGGCGCGCGAAACGATGTTCTCCGAGGCGATCAGCTCGATCTCGTACTGCTGACGGTCGAATTCCTTGGCGATCGCCGACGCCAGCTCCGGGTCGGTCTCCGTCAGGGGCGCCTGGAAGAACGTTGAGATACCGGACGCGGACATGGCGGCTGCGGTGGACATGGGTTTTCCTCGTTCGCTCGGAGTTTCTCGTTCATGCATGCGGCCCGCACCCTACTTTGGTCGGAAACCGCGTCTGTTTGGTGGCCTACCACAGCAAAACGATCGCGAACAAGCGGCGGATGGCACGCTCCGCACGCCAAGTTGCCGCTGGCGGGAGAGCGCTGCGCGGCCGGGTATGGCCGGATTGTTGGCCGGGTGGGGCGCGCCTACCCGGATGGGTAGGGCGCGATGGGAAGGCCTCGACCCTTAAGCAAAATCAGAGCGGAGCTACGCGCTCGGCACCAACAGCATGGAATTCCTCGGTATCAACCTACTATTTAGCGTCGCATGAATGGGAAAAGAAGAGCATTCAACGTACCGACAAACCAAAACTCTTCGACTGTATCGACGACCAACCAGCATCGACCTGAATAGTCAGAACCAGTTGCCGGCTTGCAACATGCGTTGCATGTGCTCGCATGAGGCACCATGCGAACTAGACTACCCGCATATTGCCTCGGTATTCTTTGCATCACCGCAATAAAATTGGCGGATATGGCAAACAATCTCAGATCGAGGAGAGTTTAACATGTGCAAGAGCGTAAGCCGCATAATGGTGGCCGTGACCGCATTGATGACACATCCATGTTCTGCCCATGCCGAATACAATTGGTCCGGACTTTACTTTGGCAGCCAAGTCGGCACAGCGATTTGGGATGCTCACTTGACGACAGACTACCACCTCGACAACCCATACTATTTTTATCGGGAGCGCAACAATTTTGACGCTCTCGATTTCGCAGGCCTATCGATTGGTGGATTTGGAGGCATTAATTCCACCTTAGGCAATTCATTTTTGGTGGGGATCCAAGCAGGGGCGAGCTCATCGCTGGGTCAGCTAGAAATTGACGGCCAAACCGCTGCGGCGGGGTCGGGCTTCAACGCGTCCGGCACTGTCGAGGGTAAACTTTCCAGGAATTGGGCAGCCGAAATAACGGCTAGACTAGGGCATTTCATTAGCCCTAGCCTTTTGGCATTTGCGGTCTTTGGCATTGAAGTGGCGGAGTTTGAAATTGAACACGTGAACGGTGCTTCCGTCGATGAAGGGAGTACGGTTGGCACAGCTCTACTAACAGGAGCTGGACTAGAATTCGCGATCACAGATCAGTGGAGAGCGCAGCTTGAATATCGCCTTGCGGCCCACAAGAATGTCTCGATAGATAGCGCCACATCGCGGCGTGACAATACTGGAACGACCTTCGTAAGCTCATCGGCGAACCTCGATATCAATCTACATCAAATGCGGCTAGGCGTCGTGTACCAATTGCCATCGCGTTGACGTCCGTGTGTCCGGCGGACTTTCCGCACTTCACTCAGTTCAGCAACTAACGGGCTGTCTGGAATTCCGCAGTTCTCGGCTGCATAGAGTTTGTGGGGAGAGGGCTGGGGTGAGGGGCAGCAACAACTTTGGGGGCAGCATCGAGTGCGACGCGGGTAACAAGGCCGCCGCACATGCGAACAGTGGCACCTCACCCTTCGAGCGCGAAGCTCGGCGCGGCCCCTCACGCTTGTAGTCGCCCCTCACCCTGACCCACTCCCCATACGCCTTCGGATATGGGGAGGCGTAAGTGATCCCCCGCTCGCGGGGAGAGGTGAAGGGGTGAGGGGCAGAATTCGAGCGCGAGCAGAGACGCGATACCTTACGCTTATCGCGGCCCCTCAACCCTCGGCACCTTGCAGGTGCCTCGACCTCTCCGCGCAAGCGGGGAGAGGTGAAGGGGGCGGCTCCGCAGCGCTTGCCTGCCCGCACCTCCGCAGCGAGCTTGCCTTCCCGCTGCTCCGCAGCTCGCTGGGTTCGCCTACTCCGCAGCTCTCTCGATTCCGCTACTCCGCAGCTCTCTCGATTCCGCTACTCCGCAGCTCTCTCGATTCCGCTACTCCGCA
>JANRIT010000073.1:0-2820 GCA_033764645.1 Hyphomicrobiaceae bacterium | reverse complement strand
AAGCGATCGTCGCGGAACTCGCTGTGCTGGGCTTCCGCATCGCTTTTCAGCCAGTCGAGGCTCGCGATATCGCCGGAGGCGACGAGGCGCGGGTTCTCGATCTCGAGGCCGGCCGGCAGCCGGTCGACGAGGAGGATGCGTCCGCCCGGATTGAGCGACTTGACCGTGACGACGGCGACGAGCCGCTCGTTCTGGCCGATGGTCGCGGTGCCGCCGGCGGCGCTGTCGAGCGTCACCTTGGTGCCGTCGAGCTTGTAGTAGGCGCGCTCGATGGTGAACCCGTTGGCCGAGGCCGGCTCCGGCGTCAGCGCCGCGCCGACGACCGACAACACCGCATCGACCGCCTCGCGGCCCTCGTTCTTGATCTTGACGTCCCCCGCCTTCAGTTGCGCGACCGAGAGCTTGCGCACGAGCGGGCCATCGTGACGCGCGCCGTCGACCGTCAGGCCGGTTGCCGCATCCTTCTCGGCGAGCGCGTTCACCGCCAGCAGCAGCCAGGCCTGTTCCTGCGTGGAGGTGTAGCGCTTGGCGAGGTAGGCCTTGGCGACGACGTCGATGAGCTTGGCGCGCGGCTCGGCGATCTGCTTGGCTTCCGCCGACAGGGCGACGAGCGCGGCCCCGTCGCGCAGCCACGAGCCGTAGTCGGAGCGCACGACCGCCGCGCGGGCATCGGCCGCCGGGCTGCTCGCCTCCAGTTGCGACAGCGCAGCACCGAACGCCCGCTCGGCGCGCTCCGTGTCACCAATCATGGCGAGTGCGGCACCGAGCTGCGCCTTGCCGAGCGGCGTCGAGAAGCGGGCGAGCCGCGCATCCGCGTAATAGCGCAGTTCGCCGGCCGGTGCGCGTCCGTTGCGGGCGAGGACATAGAGTGCATAAGCGCGTTCCTCCCCGCCCTGCTCGAAGTCCTGCGCGTAGGCGATGAAGTTGGCGAGCCGGTCGAGGGCCTGCGCGAACGGCAGGTCATCGACCTGGTAGCCGGCCTCGCGGGCCCGCGTCAGGAAGTCGGCGACGAAACTCGTCAGCCATAGATCCGTATAGGCCGGACCCCACGCTCCGAAGGCGCCCGAACTGTCTTGCATTTCGAGCACGCGATGGATCGCCTTCTGCACGTTCTCCTTGATGCCGGCCTCGAGCTTGACGCCGGAGCGGGCGGCAACCGCGCTCGCATAGACGAGCGGCAGCGCCTTGCTCACCGTCTGCTCTGCGCATCCGTAGGGGTAGCGGTCGAGCTGCGCGATGAGGCCGGGCACGTCGAAGCGTGCCGCGGGACCGACCGACACCGCGATCTGGCTGCGCTCGGCGATGAGGTCGGCGGCGAGATCGGGCGACAGCGTGAGGACGCCACCGGGCGCTAGTGAGGCGACCGTCGTGCGCCGGATGTCGCCGGCCGGAGGCTTCACGTCGAAGGTCAGGCTGCGTGCGACGTCGATACCGTCGGGACCCGTGACGCGCACGCGGTACCTCTTGGTCCCGACGAGGTCGGGCTTGAAGGCGACCGTCTCGCGCTTGCGCTCGCCGCTCGCGAGCTTCACGTCGCGGCCCGCGAGGCTTTTGCCCGCGGCGGCCTCCTCCTCCGTGATGGCGAGCTGGTAGCTGCCGGCCGGGCCATCGACGTTGTGCAGGTCGACGCCGAGGGTGGCCTCGTCGCCGAGCGTCATGAACCGCGGGGCCGAAGCCGTGAGCGCCACCCGGTCGCGCACGATCACGTCGGCCTGGGCGTGACCGAGCTTGGTTGCCGACCACGCGACCGCCATGACGCGGACGCTGCCGTTGAACGCGGGGATCTCGAACGAGACCTCGGCAGCGCCGCCCGGCCCCACCTCGACGATGCCGGAGTACTCGGCGACCGTCTCCTCGACCGGCGGGCTGCCCTCGATCTGCATGCCGGCGTCGCCGTCGCCGCCCGAGCGCAGCGCGCCGCGTTCCGCGCGCATGCCGTCGATCAGCCGTCCGTAGAGATCGCGCACCTCGCCGGCGAGCCGCGTCTGGGCGAAGAACCACTGGCCCGGCGCCGGCGCCTTGTAGCTCGTCAGGTTGAGGATGCCGACATCGACGGCAGCGACCGTCAGGCGCGCTGCCTCGCCCGGGCTGAGCCCGCCGATGACGACCGGGATTTTCAGCGTCTCGCCGGACTTGATCCTCTCCGGCGACTTGACGGCGACCGCCAGCGTGCGCTCGGCCTGGTCGAGGCCGACCCAGGCGATGCCGAGCGAGCGGTGCGGCATGCGCTTGGCGCTTTCGTCCATCGGCCGGTAGAGGAGAGCCGTCGCATAGGCGCCGGCGCCCCAGTCGTCGCCGACGGCGATGGCGACGTCCCCGCCCCCTTTCGCGATCTCGACCTCCTGGAAGGACTTGAGCCCTCCCGCGCCGATGATGGCGACGAGCGCGGTTCCGCCCTGCTTGGCGGCGATGCGCAGCTTGGCCGTCTCGCCGGGCTTGTAGGCCGGCTTGTCGAGCGCGACGTCGAGGTTCTCAGGGCTGTCGGCCTGGCCCTCGCCGGCATACCAGCCGGCGGTGAAGGCGTAGGAGGCCACAGGACCATCGCTGCCGGCTGCCACCTCGAGCACATAGCGGCCGTATTCGACCGGCAGCTTGAGCGTGGTGGGCGCCGTCGCCTCCACGTCGACCATGCCGTCGGCGACCTTCTTGGTCAGCGTCACGGCCTCGTAGTTCCACGAGCCGTCGCGCGAGTACCACTGCCAGCGCGTATCGAGGCGCTTCAGCGCGTAGGCGAGGCCCTTCTGGGCCATGGGCTTGCCGTCGGCGCCGAGCATCATCACGGCAAGCTCGGCCGTCTCGCCTTCGCCGATGGCATCCGCC
>JANRIT010000032.1:0-140030 GCA_033764645.1 Hyphomicrobiaceae bacterium | reverse complement strand
TTCCAGTCCTACAACCTGTTCCCGACGCTGACGGCACTGGAGAACGTGCGCATCGCGCTCGATGTGCGCCAGCAGAAGGGGTATGCGGCGGCCAAGCGCAGCGAGGAAGTGCTGCGGCAGGTCGGGCTCGGTGCCCGGCTGCTCAACTATCCGAGCAATCTTTCGGGTGGTGAGCAGCAGCGCGTCGCGGTGGCGCGCGCCATCGTCAGTTCGCCGTCGATCGTGCTGGCCGACGAGCCGACGGCCGCGCTCGACAGCGAAAACGGCCACGCCGTCATGGAACTGCTCGCGCGCATCGCCCACGAGGAGGGGCGCAGCGTGCTGGCCGTCACGCACGATCCTCGCACGCTCGGCTATGCCGACCGCGTCGTGAAGATCGAGGATGGCCTCATCACCGGCGAGGATCGCCGGCCGCGGGGGCTCGATGCCCCGGAAATCACAGACCTTACCAAGAGGCGGAAAGCTCATGCCTAGTCTCAACTCGACGACCTCGACGTTCGCCATCGCGGCGGCCATCGCCTACGGCATCTTCTCGGGCGTCATGTATGGCACGCCGACACCGTGGAGCCCGGCGCAGGCGCAGAGCACGGCTGCCGAGCCGGGTGCTCCGCGGGTTGCGCGCTGGGCGGCCTCGGCTACGGGCCGCGTCGAGCCGCTGTCGGGCGCGGTGCGGGTCGCCTCGCAGGCCCCTGGTCAGATCGTGGCCCTTCCTGCCGGGCCGAACGAACAGGTTGTCGAGGGTGACGTGCTCGTCGTGCTCGACGACCGGGACGCACAGAACCGGCTCGATGCGGCCATCGCGGAAGCCGACGTTCGCCTGCGCGAGCGTGCCGACGAAGCCGCCCAAGGTCTCGCCGCCGAGCGCCAGGAGGCCGAAGACGCACTCTACGAGGCGCGCCGCGAGCGCTTTCTCGCCTGGCGCGCGTTCGATGCCGCGCTCTCCCGCAAGCGCACGGGCGAGGCGAGCGACGCGGACGTGGCGAAGGCGCGCGAGGCGATCGAGACGGCCAAAAAGCGGGTGAGCGCGGAACTTGAAGATCTGGCGCGGGTGACCGCCAAGGATGGCCTGCCGCTCGTGACGCGGCTGGAGAGCGGCCTGGCTGTGGCGCGCGCAGACGTGGCGCTGGCCGAGGCGGCCTACGAGCGGACCCGCATCCGCGCGCCGTTCGATGGCGCCGTGCTGCAGGTCTTCGCACGGGTCGGCGAAACGGTAGCCCCCAGCCCCGATGCGACGCTCCTGCTGTTCGGCGACATCGCCAAGCTGAGGGTGCGCGCCGAGGTCGAGGAGCGGGATGTGGCGAAGGTCCGCGTCGGCCAGAAGGTCGTCGTCAAGGCCGATGCGTTCCCTGATCAGGATTTCACCGGCACGGTGACCGAAATCGCCTCGGCGCTGGGCAGTCCGCGGATCGCATCGCGCGGGCCGCGCCGGCCGAACGACGTCGATGTGCTGGAGGTCGTCGCCGATCTCGAGGGCACGCCGCCGCTGCTGACGGGCATGCGCGTCGACGTGTTCTTCAAGGCGCTCACCGACGTGCAGTCGGCGGCGCCAGTCAAGTCGCGTTGAAGCCCACGCAAACGCTCCGAGCGAAGCCAGCTTGGAGCAAGACCAATGTCGAGCGCGCCGATTCGCGTCCCGAAGGACGCCAGTCGGCGCGCTGCGTCTGTGCCTTAAGCCGCGGCACGGGCGGAGGCATCGATGTGGCGGACGAGGGCGTCGTCGAGGCCAAGCCGCTTAGCGAGGTTGGCGAGGAAGGTCTGCTCGGCTGAGGTGTCGGGATCGATGGCGACACGGGCTGCCGTATAGACCTGGACGGCCTGCTCGCGGCCCGTCAGGCCGCTCGCGAGTTGCTCGACGGTCGCTGGTGCGTTGAGCTCGCGCGCCAGAAACTCCTCGGCCTGTCCGTCGAGGCCGCCGAGCTTCAGGTTGGCGATGATCTTCTGCTGCTCGGTCTCGTCGATGCGCCCGTCGGCGGCGGCTGCCGCGATCATCGCACGGATCAGGCGCTCGGCCTGCTCGTTCGAGACGGCTGCAGGCTCGAAGCCAGAACCAGCCGGCGGCGGCGTGACACCGCCGGTGCGACCCTGACCGGCGACGTCGAGGGGCGGCTTGCCCTGCTGGTAGTTGGTGTACGCCTTGTAGGCGAGGCCGGCGATCAGCGCGAGCGCGCCGGCCTTGGCGGCGCCGACGGCGACGGACCGGCCGGTCTCGGTGCCGAGGATGAGGGCGCCCAGACCGCCGAGCGCGGCGCCCGCGCCGAGCTGGTTGTTGGCGATGAGGTCCTTGACGGTCGCCATGATCTCCTCGGGCGTCTTGCCCGACATGTTCTGCGTCAGGTCGCGCAATTGCGCGCCGGCCCCGGTGGCCTCGTCGATGCGGCCGGCCCCTTCGCGCACACCGGTCGTCGCCTGATTGAGCACCTGGCCCAACACGTCCATGATGTTGCCGCCCGCGCCCGGCTGACCGGGCTCGCCAGAGCCGCCCGCGCCGCCCGCGCCGAAGCGCTCGAGAAGGTCGGCCAGCGGATTATCGGCGCCGGCGGAGGGGGCGCCGTCGCGCTGGCTACCACCGCCGGCCATCATGTTGCCGATGGCGTCGAGAAGCGGGTTGCCGCTGTCAGGCTGCTGGCCGGAGCCGGCGGCGCCTTGACCACCGGGAGCATGGCCACGCTGGCCTGGGCCGTTGAGCAAGGATTCGAGCAGGCTCTTGGCGTCGAACATGGTGCGGTTCCTCCGTGATTCTTCGCCGACACTGGATCAGGCGCACTTAGGGTGCCGCCGTGGCGGCCACAAGGCGTAGCGCGGGACAAGTCATTCCGCCGGTAGAGGGGCGCGCTGGGCGGAGGCGTGGCCGGCGCCACTCGCCGGGGGCTCGTCGGGCTCGGCCTTGCCGATGAAGCGCCCGAACACCGCCCAAATGGCCCGCCCGAGGTCGTCGACGAGGACGAACACGGCAGGTACGAAAACGAGCGAAAGGATCGTCGAGGATACGAGGCCGCCGATCACGGCAATCGCCATCGGGGCGCGAAACTCGCCGCCGGCGTCGAGCGCGAGGGCGGAGGGCAGCATGCCGCCGATCATGGCGATCGTGGTCATGACGATGGGGCGGGCGCGCTTGCGGCCGGCATCGACGATCGCTTCTGTGCGCGGCACGCCGCGGGCGATCTCCTCGACGGCGAAGTCGACCAACATGATCGCGTTCTTCGTCACGATGCCCATCAGCATGAGAATGCCGATGACGACCGGCAGGCTGATGGCGTTGCCAGTCAGCGCGAGCGCGACGATGGCGCCGCCGATCGACAGCGGCAGGGAGAACAGAATGGTGATCGGCTGCAGGAAGCTCGAGAACAAGAGCACGAGCACGGCATAGACCATCATCAGACCCGCGCCCATGGCGAGCGCGAAGCTCTCGAACACTTCCGTCATGATCTCCGCGTCGCCGAACTGCTTGAGGACGACGCCTTCCGGCAGCGCCTTGGCGGAGGGCAGCGCCTCGATGGCGGCGACCGCATCGCCGAGCGGCGTCGTGCCGACAAGGTCGGCGCCGAGCAGCACGCGGCGTTCGCGGTCGTAGCGCTCGATCGAGGTCGGTCCCTGGGACAGCTCGAAGGTGGCGACCGCTGACAGGGGCACACTCGTTCCCGAGGATGTCGTGACGGTCAGGGCCTCGAGAAAATCGCGGTCCGCGCGGGCGGCATCGGGCAGCTTGACGCGGATCGGCACCTGGCGGTCACCGACGTCGAACTTGGCGAGGTTGGCGCCGATGTCGCCGATGGTGGCGATGCGCACGGCCTCCGATATCGCTTCCGTCGAGACGCCGAGCTCGGCGGCGATATCCGGGCGCGGGTGGATGCGCAGCTCCGGCCGGTCGAGTTCGGCCGTCGAGACGACGTTGAGCAGGGTGGGGATGCGCTTGGCCTCGCTCGTCAGGCGTGCGGCGAAGGCATCGACGGCGGCGGCATCGCGGCCGGACACGACGAGCTGCACCTGACGCTGGCCGTTCTCCAGGAGGAACCAGTAGCGCACGTCGGGCAGTTCGGCGAGGGCGCGGCCGATCTCCTCCTGGATGGTGCTCTGGTGGAGGTCGCGCTCGCCACGCTTCTTCAAGCTGATGACGAAGGTCGCCTTGCGCACCTCGTTGCCCGAGCCGAGCAGCGTGCCGCCGTTGACGAAGACGCTCTCGACGTCGGGGCGTGCGCGGATGCGGGCGGCGATGGTCTCGGTCGTGGCGCGGGTCTCGGCGAGCGGGGTGCCGGGCGGCAGTTCGAGGCCCAAGAGCGTGCGGCCGGTATCCTCGACGGGCAGGAAGCCGGACGGCAGCAGGTAGAACGAGCCGACCGAGCCGAGGAAGATCAGGATGCCGAGCATCACGGAGGCGATGCGGCGGCGCACGGACCAGCCGACGAGGCGGGTGTAGCTGCGCAGTACGAACCCCTCCTTCTCCTCGACGGGGTGGGCGCGCATGAAGTAGGCGGCCATCATCGGCGTGATGAGGCGGGCGACGAGGAGCGAGAAGAATACGGCGAAGGCGACCGTCAGGCCGAACTGCTTGAAGTACTGGCCGGCGATGCCGCCCATGAAGCTCACCGGCACGAACACGGCGATGATGGTCGCGGTGATGGCGATGACGGCGAGACCGATCTCGTCGGCGGCCTCCATGGCGGCGCGGTAGGCGGACTTCCCCATGTGCGTGTGGCGCACGATGTTCTCGATCTCGACGATGGCGTCGTCGACCAGGATGCCGGTGACGATCGTGACGGCGAGCAGCGAGACGAGATTGAGCGAGAAACCGGACACTTCCATCGCCCAGAAGGCGGGGATGATGGAGAGCGGCAGGGCGACGGCGGCGATGACCGTGGCGCGCCAGTCGCGCAGGAAGACGAACACCACGATGATGGCAAGGATGGCGCCCTCGAGCAGCGTCTTCAGGGTCGCTGCGTAGGTGCCGAAGGTGTAGGCGACCGTATCGTCGATGAGGGTGATGCTGACGTCGGGGTAGGCGGTGGCTAGACCCGCGACGGCCTCGGCGACGGCGGCAGCCACCACCGTGTCGCTCGCCCCCTTGGCGCGCGAGATGGAAAAGGCGACGACCGACTCGCCGTCGAGAACGGCGAACGTGCGCGGCTCCTCGACCGCGTCGGTGACGGTTGCGATCTCGTCGAGGCGGATGTCGCGGCCGCCCGGCAGGGTGATGGCGGTGGCGGCAAGATCGGCGACGGTGCGCTGGCCGGCGAGCGTGCGGATCGCCTGCTCACGTCCGGCGATCTCGCCGCGGCCGCCGGCGAGATCGATGTTGGTGGCACGCAGTTGCCGGTTGACGTCGCCGGCGGTGAGGCCGAGCGCTAGGAGGCGGTCCGGGTCGAGCGTCACCTGGATCTCGCGCGTGACGCCGCCGATGCGGTCGACCGCAGAGACGCCGGCGACACCCTGCAGGCGGCGCTTCACGGTATCGTCGACGAACCAGGACAGCTCCTCGGGCGTCATGGCCGGCGCCTTCACCGCGTAGGTGACGATCGGCAGGCCCTCGATCTGGATGCGCTGGATGATCGGCTCGTCGATGGTGCGGGGCAGGTCGGCGCGAATGCGGGCGATGGCGTCCTTGACGTCGTTCAGGGCGCGGTCCTGCTCGATGCCCAGCCGGAACTCGACGAGCGTCTGAGAGGAACCCTCGGTGAGGGTCGACGTCTGGTGCTTGACGCCGTCGATGCCGGCGATGGCATCCTCGATGCGCTTCGTAACCTGGGTCTCGAGCTCGGCCGGGGCGGCGCCGGCCTGGGTCACGAGAACCTGCACGACGGGAATGTCGATATTGGGAAAGCGCGTGACGGGCAGGGTGTTGAAGCTCATGACGCCGAGCACCATGAGCACGAGGAAGAGCACCAGCGAGGGGACGGGCTTCCTGATCGACCAGGCCGAGACGTTGAGGCTCATCGCGCAACTCCAAGCGAAGTCACGTCGGCCTTGCTGACGGCAGCAGCCGGCTCGATGGGCCGCACGGCGTCGCCATCACGCAGGAACGTGCCGGCCTTGGTGACGACGAGGTCGCCCGGCGCCAGGCCGGAGACGATCTCGGTCAAGCCGGCGGTGACGAGTCCGGTCGTCACCTCGACGGATTGGACGCGGCCATCGGCTACACGCAGCACGCGCGGGCGGCTGTCGCTGTAGAGCAGTGCCGAGGAGGCGACGGCGAGGCCGCGGGAGGTGCGCGTGCGGACCTCGGCGCGACCGAAGGCGCCGATCTTGAGCCCGGTCGGATCGCCGACGAGCAGGCGGACGCGGCCGAGGCGCGTCGCCGTGTCGACCTCTGGTGAAACGAGGCGAACGACGGCGTCGCGCGGCGGGCTGCCTTCCACGAACAGGCGGGCGGGCTGCTGGGCGGCCAGGCGAGCGAGCTTGGGCTCTGGCACCTTGGCTTCGAGCTCGATGCGGCCATCCTCGATGAGCCTGAACAGGGGCTCGCGGCTGGCGGCGACGACGTCGCCGAGGCGGGCCGTGCGGCGGCTGACGAGACCGGCGACGGGCGCCTTGATGTCGGTCCTGGACAGGCGCCAGACGAGGGTGCGGCGCTGGGCCTCGAGCTGGCTCCTCTCGGCCTCGGCCAGCGCGATGCCGTTCCTGGCCGACTCGAGCTGCGCACGGGCCGTGCGCTCGCTGGCTGCGCGGGTGTCGAGGGTCGATTCGGAGACGTAGCCCTTGCGGGTCAGAGGCTCGGCACGGTCGAGCTGGCTCTTGGCCTCGGCAAGCCGGGCCTCGGCCTCGGTGACGAGGCTTCGCGACTGGGCAATGGCGGCTTCGGCGCGGGCAAGCCCGGCGCTGTTCTGGGCGAGCTCTGCTGCGAGCGTCTCGCGCTCGAGCCGGGCGAGGATGGCGCCTGCGGCGACCGCGTCGCCTTCCTCGGCGGCAAGCTCGACGATGCGCAGGCCGTCGATCTCGGGGGCGACGAGCACCTCCTCGCGGGGTGCCAGTGAGCCGGTGACGAGGACGGTCTCGGTGAAGTCGTGCTCGCGTGCTGCCATGACCGAAACGGCCGGAGCGGTCGACTCGCTCAGCGCGGGCTTGGCGGCGGCCCCGGCGATGGGCTCGGCCTTGTGGGCCATCTGCGAGACGGCGGCCTCCAGATCGACGAGACCAGTGGCATAAAGGCCGGCCATGCCCGCGCCGATGGCGAGGAAGAGCAGCGCGAGCCTCTTCAGGATGGTCGTCATTCGGTGCTCTCCAGGGTGCCGGGATGGGGCGGTGCGAGGTCCGACAGGTTCGCCGCGAGATCGGCTCCATCGCTGGCGATGGGTTTCAGCAGATGGCCGATGACGTCCATAACGGCCGGCATGACGGTCTCCGGCTCGAAGGACGGGTCGATCGCCCGGCGCCAGAACAATCCTTCGCCGATCAGCATGACCATCAGGGCCGTCACGGGAGCGGAGTGCGCCGGGGCGATGCGACCTTCGGCGGCGGCGCGCGCGAATAGGGTCTCGAAGCTTTTGATCACGAAATTGTCGACCGAGCGGTATATGTCGCCCACAGCCGGGTTGCGCGTCGCTTCGGCGCCGAGTTCGATGCACAGCACGCGCTTATGGCGCGGCTCGTCGATGGTGTAGTGGCGGGCCAGCGCCTGCAGTGCCGTGAACAGGTCGGGGGCCTGGCCAAGGGTTGCGAACTCGCTGGCGAGCTTGTTGCGGTCGCGCTCGGTGATGCCCGCGATGAGGGCTTCCTTCGACTGGAAGTGAACGTACAGCGCGCCTGCGCTGACGCCGGCCTCGGCGCAGATTTCAGCCATGGTGGCGCCGTGAAAGCCAGACCGGGCGATGCAGAGCTCGGCGGCGTCGAGGATCGCCTCGCGGCGCGCGTCTCGGGTTTCGGGCTTCAAGCGGGGCACGGCGGTTTTCCTGACGCTTGATCGGCGAGGGGCGGTGAGCTTGTGCTCACTCAGCAAATAAAACGAACGTTCGTTTTATTTGGATCACAGATAATCGGATGGTTGAACGTCGTCAAGAATAGCGGCGTGGGACCGATGCCCTGTCGCCCCATCTCCCTGCCGCAAACCTGCGTGGACGGCCGCCCGTGCGGCTGTGACGACGAGGGGATGGTCGCGTGTATCGTCGGGCTATCGACGCTGGAGCGGCGGCGCAGGCGGCTCACCCCCTCGAATTGGGCGAACGTCGAGGATCGCCCGCCGGTTCACATGCCATCAGCTTGGCCGTCTTCACAGTCCGTCAGATTTTCAGAACTGCATCAGCCAGTTGAGGGTGGCGTAGGGCGACGTCTGCTCGCGCACATCGCCGAGAAGGCCGGCCGATGCAGAGACCTCGCCGCCCGCCCACTCGTAGCGGACGAAGGCGCCGACCTTGCCGTAGTCGAAGGCCTCGGTGCGGTAGGCGACCTGCTCGGCGCTCATCTTGTAAGCGGCCTGCTGGTCGACGTTGGCGGCCGCTTCGATGCCGAGCGACAAGGGCGCACTCATCCGATAGCCCAGGCGACCGCGGCCCGACATCGTCTCGTGCGCCTGCGCCCAGGCGATATCGACGGAAGCGTAGGCCGACGGTCCGATATTGACCCACACTTCGGCGACGGCCTTGGCTCCGAAGTCCGGGCCTTGCGCGAGGTTATGGCCGTCGACGGGACTGATGTCGTGCTCGATGAGGCCGGCGCCGATAAACAGCTTCAGGATGAGGGGATCGAGCCTCCACAGGTAGCCGACGAGGGCATCCGCGAAGCTCGCGGTGGCCGCAAAACTCTCCAGTGCGTAACCACGCGCTGGGTTGTGGCTCTGGTAGCGGTACTGGCCAAAGCCGCCAGCGACGCGCAGGCGCAGACCGCCGTCATGGATGTCGCCGAACGGGGCGATCGTGCCGCCCGAGTAGATCAGCCAGACATCCTCGCCGGCGTCGGCGCCGGCCCAAACTTCCGTATGGCGGGGCGATCGCGGCTGGTCAGCGGCAGCGCCGGTCGATAGCGAGGCGTGGACGATCGCGAGCACAACAAGGAAGCACACCCGACGCGCAAGCGCGTCACGTGTCCGATCCGGCGCGGAAGCCAATACACGCGGCCGCAACCTCACGACGCAACAACCCCAGGTCTGAGCCTTTTTGCGCTCTGCCCGAAGACACGTTTACCATCTCGCGGCGCTAAGTGCCGTGGCCGGAGGAGTTCATCGAAGGAAAAATAGTTTTTGGTTGCAACGGCTTCACGGATTCCATTCTAAGTTGAAGCGTGCCCGGACGTGTTGCGCTGCACGCTGACCATGGGCGCCCGCGTGATCATCGGTGTGCGCTGCAGCGACGGAATGCCGCAAATAGTGGTGAAAATATTGCGCCGCATCAGGGTTGCCACGAGCGGGATGCTGTATATCTCACCGCTAGCGCCACCTGTGTGATCCCTGGAAACGGCGCGCTGCAGGGAGTGATGCCATGACCGTCATGAAGCCAGTCAATGTGTTCGGGTTCGGCCCGTGGCAGGACACGTTCCAGAATCCCTATCTGATGTCCAATCCGGGCGCGCAGGGCGTCGAGCGCATGGTGAAGGGCTTCGCCCGCTGCCAGCTTGCGGCGTGGGGCCTTGCCAGCCGGCGCGGCCAGGCGGCGATGGCTCTGCCGGGCCGACTCGGCCAGTGCCGTACGCCGCAGGATATCGCCCGCCTGCAGGGCGAGTTCATGCGCACGATGTTCGAGCAGTATGCCGAGACGACGCGGGCGATGGTCGAGGCGATTGCCGAAGCTTCCAGCACGCCTGCCGCGGTTGGTGCGCCAGCAGCCGAGCAGCGCAAGCTGGAACTGGTTGCCGTCCAGCCGACGCCGTACTCCGTGCCCATTCCCTACATCAACGCCAGCCGCGAACCGCCCCGCCGACGAGAGGCAGCGAACGGCAGTGCGGGCAGCGCGCGCGTGCACGCCTGACGGATCGGCGCTCGATGTCCCGGATCGGTCGCGGCTCCATGCTGGCGGCAGGCGTAATCGCCGTGCTGGCTGGAGCCGGCACTATGGCCTACGTCCTGTCCGGACATGGCGGCGGCCCGGCCATGCCGGTCACGGTCACCGATCCAGCCGCAGCGCTCGCAAGCGTCGAGCGGGATATCCGGCGCCGCTTCCCCGACCTCGTGCACGCCGAGCCGGATGGTGTGGCGCGCATGCTCGGCAAGCCAGACGTCGTCGTCGTCGATGTCAGGGAGCCGGCAGAGTTCGCGGTGAGTCGCCTGCCCGGGGCCATTCGCGTCGATCCAGGCATCGGATCGGATGCCTTCGTGCGCGGCTTTCAGGCGATCGCGCCGGGCAAGACCTTCGTTCTCTACTGCTCGGTGGGTGAACGCTCGTCGCGGCTTGCAGCCAGGGTCGCGACCGATATCAAGGCAGCGGGAGCGAGGGACGTCGTGAACCTGAGCGGCGGCATCTTCCGCTGGCACAACGAGCGCCGGCCGCTCGCGCGGGCGCAGGACGCCAGCGGCGCCGTCCACCCCTACGATTACAACTGGGGCCGGCTCGTCGATCGGCCGAAGGCTGCGCCCGGCGACAACTGAGCGTGGTGCGCATTCCGCCAACACGCTTCAGCGCGTGGCGGCCAGGCCCTTCAAGGCATCGGCAAAGCCGCTCAGCGAGATCGGGATGCCGATGCCGGCCTCCTCGGTCTGGAAGATGATGAAGATCGCCTGCTTGCCCGTCTCGAGCCGCTTCACGAGCGGCTCATCGACCGTCACCTGCGCGTAGCAAGCGAAGGTGTGGCAGCGCAGGAACGGCGCGTTGCCGACATTGGCGCCGTCGATCTTGAGGCCGAGACCGGGCGGGAGCAGCACGCCGAGCGGCGCGAAGACGCGCAGGACCTGCGTGCCGTTGGCGAAGCGCTGGAAGTAGATCGTCAAGCCCACGTTGTTGCGATCCTCGGCCGTCACCGACTGCACGATCGCGCAGACCTCCCCGCTCGCGCCCGGCGGCGGCGGTTTGCAGACGATCTGCCAGTCGCCGTGCTGCGAGCGGACCTTGCCGTCGGGGGCCTCCTGGGCATGGGCGCCGGGTCCGCCGACTGCGGCCAACACCAGCACCGCCAGCATCACGAGTATCGCCGTTGCCGCGCCCATGCACGCTCGCGCGCGATCGCCGGCCGATCCGCACGCGCAGGCGGCGCGACGGCCGGCTGGAGACCGCGTGAACGGTCCGGCGACGCGGCGCGTGTGGGTAGATCGCAGGAATGGGCTGGCGGAGGTGGGCACGAAGGTCTCCAAAGAGCGGTGGCGAGGCGAATGGATCGGGGCCGTTGCGAGCGATCGCACGAGAGCGGCGGCGAGGGAACGGGTCGGCGCCAGGCGTGCCTGCGGCGTAGTGGTTCCGCGATGGGGTGAGCGCGTGTCGCGGGCAAGCGGTGATCCAATTTTCGAGGCGTCGCCGCTGACGGCGCGAGGCTCGTCATGTCCCGGACCATGAAGGCGAAAATCGGGCTCGCATGTGCAGTCGCGGGTGATGCCGGGGCCCACGTTCAAGGGCGTTCTCCGTTCGCGCGGGCATATGCCGCAACCATGTTGACTTGAGCGGCGGGCGCGGCTTGTGTTGAGTGCGATCCAAGAGACAGTCCGCAGTGTCAGTTTTGCGCACCTTCAGGGTCGAAAGTGCAACCGAGGCGCCATCCGAAATGGGCTGCCGCGGTGCGTATGATGCGGTTATGGTCTCGTCGACAAAAACGGGAGGTCTCGGCTTGAAGCCGAGCTAACGACGGAGCCACAGATGACGGTCACTACGTTCGGTTCGCGGGCGATCGGCCTTGCGGTCGGAGCGGCGGCGGCACTGGCCGCACTGCCTGTTCTGGCCGCCACTTACGGCCAGCCCGTGGACGGCCAACTCGGTCTGCAAATGCCTGCCTCGCCGGTGGCGCAGAGCATCAACGACTTCCACACGAACGTGACGATCATCATCACCGCCATCACCATCTTCGTGCTGGCCCTCATGCTCTATGTGATGGTGCGCTATTCGGAGAAGAACAACCCCGAGCCGTCGCGCGTCACGCACAACACGGCGATCGAGGTGGCCTGGACGGTGATCCCCATCATCATCCTGGTGATGATCGCGGTGCCTTCGTTCAAGCTGCTCAACCTTCAGTATTCGTACCCGAAGCCCGACCTGACCATCAAGGCGACGGGCTACCAGTGGTACTGGGGCTACGAGTACCCTGACCTCGACGGGCACTCGTTCGAGGCGATCATGCTCACCGACGAGGAGCGCGCCGAGCACAAGGCCAAGACGGGCATCGACCTGCCGCGCAATCTGGCGACCGACAACGAACTCGTCGTGCCCCTCAACAAGGTCGTGCACGTGCTGGTGACGGCTTCCGACGTGCTGCACAACTGGACCGTCCCCGGCTTCGGCAGCAAGACCGACGCCGTTCCTGGCCGCCTGACCGCCACGTGGTTCCAGCCGACGCACGAGGGCGTGTTCTATGGCCAGTGCTCGGAGCTGTGCGGCAAGGACCATGCCTTCATGCCGATCATGGTCCGCGTGGTGAAGCAGGAGACCTACGACGCCTGGGCGGCTGCCGTGAAGGCCAAGGACAAGAAGGGCGCCAAGGACATCCTCCAGAAGGCAGCACTCGAGCAGGCCGGCATCACTGCCGTCGCCACCACCAATTAAGGCCACACGTGGCGCAGGTGGGGGCAAACCCCGCCGCGGCCGCGTGACGATTTGGGCTTCGCAGGGACCAAAGAGAGAGAAACGCACCAATGGGCAGCACCGCTCACTCCGGTTATGACGCCAACGGCGCGCCGACGAGCTTCGTCAAGCGCTGGCTCTACTCGACGAACCACAAAGACATCGGCACGCTCTACCTGATCTTCGCCATTTTCGCGGGTCTGTTCGGCGGCTTCCTGTCCATCGCCATGCGCATGGAATTGCAGGACCCCGGCATGCAGATCTTCGCCAACCCGCACACGTTCAACGTGTTCGTGACGGCGCACGGCATCATCATGATCTTCTTCATGGTCATGCCGGCGATGATCGGCGGGTTCGGCAACTGGTTCGTGCCGCTCATGATCGGCGCACCCGACATGGCCTTCCCGCGCATGAACAACATCTCGTTCTGGCTGCTGCCGGTCGCGTTCGCGCTGCTCGTATTGTCGCTCTTCGTCGAAGGTGATTCCGGCGGCATGGGCGTTGGCGGCGGCTGGACGCTCTATCCGCCTCTCTCGACGACCGGCTCGCCCGGACCGGCGATGGACTTCGCGATCCTGTCCATGCACGTCGCCGGCGCTTCGTCGATCCTGGGTGCCATCAACTTCATCACCACCATCTTCAACATGCGCGCGCCGGGCATGACGCTGCACAAGATGCCGCTGTTCGTCTGGTCGGTGCTCGTGACGGCGTTCCTGCTGCTGCTGTCGCTGCCCGTGTTCGCCGGCGCCATCACCATGATGCTGACCGACCGCAACTTCGGTACGACCTTCTTCTCGCCGGCGGGCGGCGGCGATCCGGTGCTCTACCAGCACCTGTTCTGGTTTTTCGCGCACCCCGAGGTCTACATCCTCATCCTGCCGGGCTTCGGCATCATCAGCCAGATCGTGTCGACGTTCTCGAGGAAGCCGGTGTTCGGCTATCTCGGCATGGCCTATGCCATGGTCGCCATCGGCCTCGTCGGCTTCATCGTGTGGGCGCACCACATGTATACCGCCGGCATCAGCGTCGAGGCGCAGGCCTACTTCGTGTTCGCCACGATGGTGATCGCGGTGCCGACGGGCGTGAAGATCTTCTCCTGGATCGCAACCATGTGGGGCGGGTCGATCTCCTTCCGCCTGCCGATGATGTGGGCGCTCGGCTTCATCTTCCTGTTCACGCTCGGCGGCGTGACGGGCGTGATGCTGGCCAACGCCGGCGTCGACCGCGCCCTGCACGACACCTACTACGTCGTCGCGCACTTCCACTACGTGCTGTCGCTCGGCGCCGTGTTCTCGATCTTCGCGGGCTGGTACTACTGGTTCCCGAAGATCAGCGGTAAGATGTACTCCGAGTTCTGGGGCAAGCTGCACTTCTGGCTGACCTTCATCGGCGCCAACATCACATTCTTCCCGCAGCACTTCCTCGGTCTCGCCGGCATGCCGCGCCGCTACGTCGACTATCCGGACGGCTTCGCCTTCTGGAACCAGGTCTCGTCGATCGGCTCCTACATCACGGCCGTCGGCACGATCTGCTTCGTCATCGGCGTCGTCGTCGCGCTGCAGCGACGCGAGCGGGTTGGCAACAACCCGTGGGGTGTCGGCGCCACGACGCTGGAGTGGACGCTGACTTCGCCGCCGCCGTTCCACTGCTTCGAGACGCTGCCGCGCATCAAGGCGGCGGAGCACCACTGAACCGGCGGTTCGGCGTGAGCGGTGGTTGGCAGTCGCCCATCGTCGCTCGCGCCTTCGCTGGTGCAGCAGCGGCCGGATGCGGCGACGGGGCTGGCGCAATCGCCTGATACCGCGCCCTCCGCCGTGCATCTCACACTCAAAGCCATGACGGCGACCGTCGTGGCCAGCGACTAGCGGGCAGGGGCTCGGACGAGAATGGCGCTGACAGGTCAACAGGCTTCCCTCACGGCCAGCGCGAGCGAGACCGCGCGGCCGATGCTGGAGGCACCGTCGGTCGGCGACTTCGTGGCGCTCATGAAGCCGCGGGTGATGTCGCTCGTGGTGTTCACTGCCCTGACCGGCCTCGTCGCGGCGCCAGGGGACATCCATCCCGTCATGGCCGTGATCGCGCTCATTGCGATCGCCGTCGGCGCGGGGGCGTCGGGTGCGCTCAACATGTGGTACGACGCCGATATCGACCGGCACATGGCGCGCACGGCGGCGCGGCCCATCCCGCGCGGGCGCGTCACCGAGGACGAGGCGCTCGGTTTCGGCATCGTGCTGTCAGTGACGTCGGTGCTCACACTCGGCGTTCTGGTCAACTGGACTGCCGGCGCGCTGCTGGCGCTGACCATCGCCTTCTATCTGTTCGTCTACACGATGTGGCTCAAGCGGCGCACGCCGCAGAACATCGTCATCGGCGGGGCGGCCGGCGCGTTTCCGCCGATGATCGGCTGGGCGGCGGTGACGGGCGACGTATCGCTCGCCGGCATCGTCATGTTCCTCATCATCTTCATGTGGACGCCGCCGCACTTCTGGGCGCTCGCCCTCTATCGCTGCCGGGATTACGAGCGGGCCGGCGTGCCGATGCTGCCCGTCGTCAGCGGGGCGGCCGAGACGCGCCGGCAGATCCTCATCTATTCGTTCCTGCTGGTGCCGACGGCGATCCTGCCGTGCTTCATCGGATTGGGCGGCATTGTCTACGGCGTCGTGTCGACGGCGCTCGGCGCAATCTTCCTGTGGCTCGCCTACGACGTGAGCCGCGTCACCGAGGGGCGCGACGGCGACCGGGTGGCCAAGCGGCTGTTCCTGTTCTCGATCTTCTACCTGTTCGCGCTGTTTGCGGTGCTGCTGGCCGAGCATGCCGCCCCGCGCCTCGTCAGCCTCGCAGGGTTGGGGTGAGCCGCGATGGACGTGGAAGAGAACGAAAACGAGGATGTGCGCAAGGCTCGCCAGAGGATGCGATCGATCGCCATTGGTGTCGCGCTGGCCGCCATGGTCGTCATCTTCTACGTGGCGACGATCATCCGGCTGGGCGGCAATGTCCTGAACCGGCCGATGTGACGGGAGTGGCCGTTCGGCCTTGCCCGGTGTGAGACGCCACAAGTGAGATGTCAGGGGTCGCCACCGGACTGGCCGGCGTGGCTCGTAGTGTGATGGAGAGAAATGTGGGTGCGCCCGCCGGAAGGCAAGCCGCAGATGCCGACGCGACCGGGGCCGCCGTCCGCACCGCCATGGACCGGCGCCACCGCTCGGTTGCCACGTGGTGCGCCGCGATCGTTGTCGCCATGGTCGGGCTCTCCTATGCCGCCGTACCGCTGTACCGCCTGTTCTGCCAGGTGACCGGTTTCGGCGGCACGACGCAGGTCGCAAGCGAGCCCTCCACCCACGTCATCGACCGGCCCATCCGCGTGCGCTTCGACGCGAACGTTGGCCCAGGCCTCGCCTGGGAGTTCAAGCCGGCGCAGCGGACGATGGATCTCAAGCTCGGTGAAAACCAACTCGCGAGTTACGTGGCCCGCAACACATCCGACCGGCCATTGACCGGCACCGCCTCGTTCAACGTGTCGCCCGAGGCGGCTGGAGTGTACTTCAACAAGATCGAGTGCTTCTGCTTCACCGCGCAGACACTCGAGCCGGGCCAGTCGATCGACATGCCGGTGAGCTTCTTCATCGATCCCGCGCTGACGGGCGACCGCAACGCGGCGCACATCACCGAGATCACGCTGTCCTATACCTTCTATCCGATCGCCAAGCCGAGCGTCAGCGCGGGTGCGGCGTCGGCGAGCAACAGCGGGGGCTGACGAGGCTGGTCACCCCGTGCGGTGGCCCACCTAGCGAGCACCCAGACACGTAACGATGGACCACGCGGGAAGCGTTGGGCGGACGAGCAGGGAGAGACGACACCATGGCCGACAGCCACGCCAAACATCATGACTACCACCTGGTCGATCCCAGCCCATGGCCGCTGCTGTCCTCGATCGCGGCGCTGATCACGGCGGTCGGGGCCATCGTATGGATGCGCACCGCCTCGGGCGGACTGCAGATCGGCGGCCTGACGCTGACGGGACCCTATCCGTTCCTCATCGGCTTCACGGCGCTCGCGTTCTGCGCAGCGTTCTGGTGGCGCGACGTCGTCATGGAATCTCGCAAGGGCGACCACACTCCCGTGGTGCAGCTTCACCTGCGCTACGGCATGATCATGTTCATCGCCTCGGAGGTGATGTTCTTCGTCGCCTGGTTCTGGGCCTACTTCGATGCCGCCCTCTATCCCGGCGGTGTGTTCCAGCCGGAGAACGTACAGGAGCTCGTCGGTCTCGTGCAGCGCAACGAGCTGACCGGCGGTCAGTGGCCACCGCAGCCCAACGAGGCTTTCAAGGCGACCTTCGATCCGTGGGGGCTGCCGCTCGTCAACACGCTGATCCTGCTGTTGTCGGGCGTGACGGTGACGTGGGCGCACCACGCCATGCTCGAGAATAACCGCAGCCATCTCATCTGGGGCCTGACGCTGACGGTGATCCTCGGCGTCATCTTCACGATGTGCCAGATCTACGAGTACGGCCACGCCGCCTTCAACTTCTCGGGCCACATCTACGGCGCGACCTTCTTCATGGCGACGGGCTTCCACGGTGCGCACGTCGTCATCGGCACCATCTTCCTGTTCATCTGCCTGCTGCGCGCCATCGGCGGCGGCTTCACCCCGCAGAAGCACTTCGGCTTCGAGGCGGCCGCCTGGTACTGGCACTTCGTCGATGTCGTCTGGCTGTTCCTGTTCGCGGCCATCTACGTGTGGGGTGCCGGCGCCAACCCGGGCGGCGCGCACTGAGCCACGGGCTGAAGCCTACGGCTGTTCGCAACTACGGGAGCGATCGCAGATCGCTCCCGGATCGCCAACTGCCCTTGGGGCAAGGTTGGGCAGGGAGTGGTCTGCTCGTGACGGACAGGGTCGAGACCAACCCATCGCACGGCGCCGGCCCGCCCCGGCCTCCGGTCCCGGCCCTTGCCGCCGGATTTTTGGCGCGCTGTCCTGCGTGCGGTCAGGGCCCGTTGTTCAAGTCGATGCTCGAACTGCGCCCCGCGTGTTCGTCGTGCGGGCTCGACTTCACTTTCATCGATACCGGTGACGGGCCTGCCGTGTTCGCCATTTTCATCCTGGGGTTCCTGGTGCTCGGCGGAGCACTGTGGGTCGAGTTCACCTACGCCCCGAGCCTGTGGGTGCATATCGTGCTGTGGGGGCTCCTCACGCCACTCTTTGCGCTCGGGCTGTTGCGCGTGCTGAAGGCGACGCTGACGGCGCTGCAGTACAAGCACAAGGCCGAGGAAGGCCGCCTCGCCGATGGCCCGGGGCGGCGCTGAAGCACGCGAAAGAGTGGAGTGCATGACGCAAGCCTCGCCGACGAGGGGGCTGTTGGTCCCGACGCTGGCCGCGCTCGCGGCGCTCGCCGTGCTAGTGAGCCTCGGCACCTGGCAACTCCAGCGCAAAGCGTGGAAGGACGACATCGTCGCGCGCATCGCAGCACGCGCCGGCGAGGCCCCCGTCCGTCTCGCAGACGGCGTCGCCGCTTGGGCTCGCGACGGGGCGGCGGCGGAGTATCTGCGGGTGACGTTCACCGGTGTGCCGCTGACGGGCTTCGACCGGCTCTACTACGCTCCCGACCAGAAGCTTGGCCCGGGCCATCACGTCTACACGCCGTTCCGGCTCACAGAAGAGGCCGTCGGCGCCGGCGAGGCGGTCCGCATCGTTTGGGTCGATCGCGGCTTTCTGCCGGATGCGGTCGTCACGCGCGAGCCGGCGGCGGCGAAGCTGCCCGCCACGCCGGTCGAGGTCGTCGGCCGGCTGCGCGCGCCCGGCATCAAAGGCACGTTCTCGCCCGACAACGATGTCACCGGCAACCGCTGGTACTGGCGCGATCTCGGCGCCATGCACGCGAGCGCCTTTGCCGAGGGGCCGGCGGCGCTCGCGCTCTTCATCGAGGCCGAAAGCCTGAGCCCCGGGCCGGGGCCTGACGGCTGGCCGAGGGCGGCCCGCGCGGCGCCACAGATCGCCAACCGGCATCTCGAATACGCCGTGACGTGGTTCGGGCTGGCCCTCACCCTGATCGGCGTCAGCGCGGCGTTCATCTGGCAGCGCTTGTCGCGCGGCGAGGCGCGAGAGTAGGGTCAGCGCTCGCTTGGGAGTGAAGGGACCATCGCTTGCACTACATCTCGACCAGGGGGGAGGCGCCGAGGCTCGGCTTCGCCGACGTGCTGCTGGCGGGCCTCGCCCGCGACGGCGGCCTCTACGTGCCCGAGGCATGGCCGCGGCTCGCACCCGAGGAGATCGCCGAACTCGCCGGCCGGCCGTTCGACCAGGTGGCAACACGCATCGTCGCGCCGTTCGCGGCTCCCGACATCAGCGAGGCCGCGCTGGCGCGCATGGCGCGCGAGGCCTACGAGGGCTTCGGCCACCGGGCGACGACGCCGCTCGTGCAGATCGCGCCGGAACTGTTTGTGCTCGAACTGTTCCACGGGCCGACGCTCGCCTTCAAGGATGTGGCGATGCAACTCCTCGCCCGGATGATGGATTACGTGCTCGCCGAGCGTGACGAGCGCGTGACCATCGTCGGGGCGACGTCGGGCGATACGGGCGGGGCGGCCATCGAGGCATTCGCCGGATCGCAGCGCAGCGATATCTTCATCCTGTTCCCGGCCGGTCGCGTCTCGGACGTGCAGCGGCGGATGATGACGACACCGACCGCGGCCAATGTGCATGCCATCGCCATCGAGGGCACGTTCGACGACTGCCAGGCCCTCGTCAAAGCCATGTTCAACGATCACGCTTTCCGCGACCGGGTTCACCTGTCGGGAGTCAATTCCATCAACTGGGCGCGCATCGTCGCGCAGGTGACGTACTACTTCGCCGCCGCCAGTGCGCTCGGCGCGCCCCACCGGGAGGTCGGGTTCGTCGTGCCGACCGGCAACTTCGGGGACATTTTTGCCGGCTATGTCGCCCGCCGCATGGGGCTCGGCGTCGCCGATCTCGTCATCGCCTCGAACGACAACGACATCCTGCCGCGCACGCTCGCCACGGGGGCCTACGAGATGCGCGACGTGGTGGCGACGACGTCGCCGTCGATGGATATCCAGGTATCGTCGAATTTCGAGCGCTATCTGTTCGAGGCGACGGGCCGCGATGCGGCTTTCGTGCGGGGAGCCATGGACCGGCTCGCACAGGCGCGCCGCTTCGATCTGGCAGAGGCGGGCGCGCCGCTGCGGGCCGATTTCTCGGCGGGTGCTGCGCGCCAGCGCGAGGTCGCGGACGCGATCCGTACGGTCGCTAGGAACGCCGGCTATGTCATGGACCCGCACACCGCCTGCGCCTACGTGGCCGCCAAAGCCTGCCGGCGACGCGGTCCCGCAACGCCGGTCGTGCTGCTTGCGACCGCGCATCCCGCGAAGTTCCCCGACGCCATGGCGGCGATCACGGGGGAGCGCCCGGCGCTGCCCGCCCGCCTCGAGGGCCTCATGCAGGCGGCCGAACGGGCCAATCATTTGCCCAACGATCTCGCCGCCGTCGAGCGGCACGTGCTCGCGATGAGCCGCGGCAGCGCAAGGTGAAGCCGATGAACGCGACGACGACCGTTACGACGCTTCCCAACGGGCTGCGCGTCGTCACCGACCGGCAGGCGCATCTGGAGACGGTGGCTCTGGGCGTGTGGGTCGCCGCGGGCGCGCGGCACGAGGCACCCGCCGAGCATGGCATCTCGCACCTGCTCGAGCACATGGCGTTCAAGGGCACGAAGCGGCGCAGCGCGCGTGACATCGCCGAGGAGATCGAGGCCATCGGGGGAGAGCTCAACGCGGCGACGAGCCTCGAGACGACGGCCTATTACGCGCGCGTCCTCAAGGGCGACGAGGGCGTGGCCCTCGATATCCTCGCCGACATCCTGCAGCACTCCGCGTTCGACCGCGACGAACTCGAGCGCGAGCGGGACGTGATCCTGCAGGAGATCGCCGGCTACGAGGACAGCCCCGAGGACGTCGTGTTCGACCTCGTGCAGGAGGCCGCCTATCCGGCGCAGGCGATCGGGCGGACCATCCTGGGCACGCCGGAAAGCGTCGCGGCAGTGACGCCGGCCGACCTCGCCGGCTATCTCGCTCGCCATTATGCGGCGAGCCGCATGGTCGTAGGGGCTGTCGGGGCCATCGAGCACGATGCATTCCTCGCGTCCGTCGAGGAGCATTTCGCAAGCCTGAGCGACCGTTCCCGCTCGACAGGGGAGCCGGCTCAGTTCGCTGCCGGTGCGGCGGCAAGCCAGAAATCGTTCGAGCAGGGTCATGTGGTGCTCGGCTTCGAAGGCCTGCCCTATGGGCACGCCGATGCCATGGCGATGCAGGTGATGACCGGGCTCTATGGAGGGGGCATGTCGTCGAGGCTGTTCCAGGAGGTCCGCGAGAAGCGGGGGCTGTGCTACTCGATCGATGCGTCGGCCTGGGGCGTGTCGGATACGGGCATGCTCACCGTACATGCCGCGACCGCGCCGAAACAGCTCGACAGTCTCATCGCCGTCATCGCCGAGGAGACGCGCCGGCTCGCCGACGAGGGACCGCGCGACAGCGAGGTCAAGCGGGCCAAGGCGCAGCTCAAGGCAGGCCTGATGATGGGGCTCGAGAGCCCGCCGGCGCGGGCCGAGCAGATGGCGCGCCACCTGCTGGGGCTGGGCCGGCTGATGGATAAGGCAGAGATCATCGCGCGCGTCGATGCGGTGACGGCCGCGGATGTGCATCGGCTGGCGCGCAAGCTCGTCGGCGTCAGGCCGGCGGCAGCGATCGTCGGTGGCGGGCGGGCATCGGGCAGGCTGGCGCGCGAAGCGCAGGAGCGGTTCGCCGCGTGAGCGCGCACGGCGGCGGCGAGCGGCCGCCGGTCACGGCGTCCTCGGGACATGGTGTCGTCCGCTCGTGCGGCGGGACTGGAGTGAGCGGCCGGTGGCATTCCTCATCGCGCGAGCGGCGTCCGCGCCCATCGTTCTCGACGGGAAACGCGTACGGCTGCGGCCGTACGTGAACGCCGACCATGCAGCCTGGGCCGAGCTGCGGCGCGTGAGCCGGGCGCACCTTGAGCCGTGGGAGCCGGCGTGGCGGGACGCCGATCTCGACCGGCGGGCTTTCCGCGCGCGTGTGCAGCATTACGCGCGCGAGGTGCGCCAGGACGCCGGCTACGCTTACGGCGTCTTCCGGAGCGGCGATGGCAAGCTCATGGGAGGCATTGGTTTTTCGCATGTCCGGCGCGGCGTGACGCAGGCCGCCGTGCTCGGCTACTGGCTGGGCTCACCCTATCTGGGGCGCGGCTACATGACGGAGGCCGTGCGGCTGATGCTCGGCTTTGCTTTCCAACAACTTTGTCTCAATCGGGTCGAGGCCGCCTCGATGCCGTCCAATAGTGACTCCATACGGATTCTGGAGCGAACGGGCTTCCGGCGCGAAGGGGTGGCGCGCCGCTATCTCCAGATCAACGGCGTCTTCGAGGATCATATCCTCTTCGCGCACCTTGCAGACGAGTTCGCCAGGGGGGCCGGCGAGACATGACCGTCGACGAAACCATGACGGCGAGCCGACCCGGCGCTGGCGACCAGCGCCGCGCGGCGACGGTGCGGTGGGTCATGCGCGTGTCGCGCGTCTGGCCGGCGTTGCGAGGACTCGCGCAGTCCCTGTTGGGGCTCTTGGCGGTCATCCTCGCTGCGGCCACGCACTTAAGTCCTGCGGCCGCGCTCGAAGCCATCGCGATCCCGCCCGAGGCGGACATGCTCGAGATCACGGCGCGCGGTGAACTCTACTCCAATCGCGGCGATGCCCTGCAGGTCGAAACGGCGCCAGGTCTCGACGGAGTGGCCGGGCGCATCAGCGTGCGCGCGACGACGGCCGGCACCAACCCGAACTGGCTCGTGTTCGCGCTGACCAACTCGTCCGACAAGGACATGGAACGCTGGCTGACGGCGGACCGCTATACCATCGTCGGGTCGGGCGCGGTGTGGCCGGACCTCGACGCCCGGCGCATCGAGGCGGTGACGCCGTCGGTCGGCTTCGTGCCGGAGCGCGTCAGAAGCGATCGGGCGGACGTGTTTCGCATCACGCTGGAGCCCGGCCAGACCATCACCTTCGTCGCGGAGCTGAGCTCGGAGCGGTTCGCACGGGTGTTCCTGTGGCAGCCCATCGCCTACGAGCTGAAAGTGCGCGAGCGGCTTCTGCTCAACGGCACCCTGCTCGGCCTGACGGGTCTGCTCGCGGTGTTCCTGACGGTGATCTTCGCGGCCAATCACAAGGCCATCTTCCCGGCCGCCGCCCTCGTCGCCTGGTGCGTGCTCGTCTACCTGTGTGTCGACTTCGGGCTGTTCCACCGCCTGTTCAACCTGCGCCCGGAGGACAACGCCGTCTACCGCGCGGCGAGCGAGGCGGCCATCGCGGCCACGCTCGTCATGTTCCTGCACACGTTCCTGCGGCTCGGGCTCGCGCATGGCCTGTTCCGCATGCTGCTCGGCGTGTGGATCCTCGCGCAGCTGGCCCTCGTCGCCATCGCCGTCGTCGATCCGCGGCTCGCTGCCACCTTCGCACGGCTGTCGTTTCCGCTGATCGGCGCCGTCGGCGCTCTCGTCATCCTCTATCTCGCGTTGCGCAACCAGGACCGCGCGCTGTCGATCATCCCGTCCTGGCTGTTGCTGCTCGTCTGGGTGTTCGCGGCCGCCGTCACGCTGACCGGGCGCATGTCGGGCGACATCGTCGTGGCGGGTCTGAACTCCGGCCTCGTGCTGATCGTCATGCTGATCGGCTTCACGGTCACGCAGTTCGCGTTCGGCTCGTTCGATTCCGCCTATGGCGCGAGCCCGAGCGAACAGAGCCTCAGGGCGCTCGCGGTCGACGGCGCGGGGGCGGCGACCTGGGAATGGAACGCGCGCCGCGACGAGATCAAGGTCAGCCCCATCGTCGAGGCGCAACTCGGGCTCAACGGCGGGGAGCTGTCGGCCAAGGTCGACGACTTCATCACCCACGTGCATCCCGCCGACCGCGAGCGCTTCCGGCTCATGCTGTGGTCGGTTCAGGACCGCGCCGGCGGGCGCATACGCTCCGAGTTCCGGCTCAGGCATACGGACAATTCGTTCAAGTGGTACGAGCTCGAAGCATCGAGCGTCGACACCTCGGACCGGCGCAACGTGCGCTGCGTCGGGCTCCTGCGCGACATCACCGATACCAAGCGGGCGCACGAGCGCCTGTTGCACGACGCCGTGCACTGCTCGCTGACGGGCATGCCCAACCGGGCACTGTTCCTCGACCGGCTGTCGGTCGCGATCCAGCGTGCACGGATGGACGGCGGGCAGAGGCCGACGATCATCTTCATCGACCTCGACAAGTTCAAGGGCATCAATACGAGCTTCGGGCTCGTCGTCGGCGACAGCCTCCTGCTGACGGTGGCGCGGCGGCTGCAACGTCACCTCGGGCCGCACGACACGCTGTCACGCATCAACGGTGATCAGTTCGCCATACTGCTCGTCGCCGAGCAGGACCCGCGCGAGCTCGCCAGCCTCGCTGAACGCATCCGTCGCTCGCTGCGCTCGCCGATCAAGATCGCCGGCCAGGAGATCGTGCTGACCGGCTCGCTCGGCATCGCCATCTATGACGGCGAGCAGGAGGACGATCAGGACCTCCTCAAGGAAGCCGAGATCGCGATGTACCGCGCCAAGCGCAGCGGGGCCGACCGCATCGAGATCTTCCGCCCGGAAATCCGACAGGAGCGCGACGACCGCACCGTCATCGCGAGCGAACTGCGCAGCGCGATCGCCAAGGCCGAGCTGAGCGTCGCCTACCAGCCCATCGTCTATCTGCCGACCGAGGAACTCGTCGGGTTCGAGGCGCTGCTGCGCTGGACCCATCCCAAGCTCGGCGAGGTGGCACCCTCCACGTTCATCGCCATCGCGGAGGACAGCGACCTCATCAATCAGCTCGGCTCGTTTGTCCTGCAACGCGCGGCCGAGGACCTCGTCGTCTGGCAGAAGGCGCTGCCGCGGGGCGAACAGCCGCTGTTCGTCAGCGTCAACGTCTCGAGCCGGCAACTGTTCAAGCAGGATCTCGTGCCGGAGGTCCGGCATGTGATCGGCCGGCTCGGCCTGCCGCGCGGCAGTCTGCGGCTCGAGGTCACCGAAACGCTGATGATGGAAAACCCCGAGCGGGCCGTCGAGGTGCTCGAATTGCTGCGCACGGCGGGCGCTGACCTCGCCATCGACGACTTCGGCACGGGCTATTCGTCGCTCGCCTACCTGCAACGATTCCCCGTCGATGCCATCAAGCTCGACAAGTCGTTCATGCAGTCGATGAGCGAGGGGGACGGGGCGGGAGCGACGATCGTGCGCTCGCTCGTCGCCCTTTCTCATGAGCTTGGCCGCAAGGTCGTGGCCGAAGGCGTCGAGTACCCCGAGGACGTCTCGTTCCTGCGCTCGATCGAATGCGAGTACGGCCAGGGGTTCTACTACGGCGATCCGATGCCGCATGGAGAGGCGACGCAACTCGTCGAGATCATCGCCAAGTCCGAGAGCAAGCTCGAGGGCCGGGGCATGTTCAAGACGAAGCCGAAGTCGGCGCTGCGGCCGAAGCGCCGCAAGGAGCGCAAGCGGCCGCGCCCGGAGGGCGATGCGCCGCCGGCACCGATGCCGAACGGTGCTGCGGACGCAGTGGCGGCGGCAGCCAACGGAGCTGGCGGTGGTGGCAAAGGCCGGGGCGGCGCCGCCCCTGTGAGCAACGGCGCCGCGCCGCCGCCGCGTCCATCCGCGGACGGCAATGCCCCGCAGCATCTCGACCTCGAGCGCATGCGCCAGAGCCTGCCGCACAGTACGGTCAGGCCGATGCCGCGACCGCCGCTGGCGGCAACGCCGCCGGTTGGCGCCCAGCCGCGACCGGGTCTCGAGGCGACCCAACCGCCCGCACGCGGGCTGGCTTCACCGCCGCCGCCGCCACAGCCGTCGCGTGCCGCCCCGGCCGATCCGGTTCGTCCGGCTGCCCCTGCCGCGCTGGGTGCTGCCGGCATGGCGGCAAGCCTGGGACCGCAGCCCACTCCGGCGCCCGTCATGGGGGGGGCGACGAACGCTGGCATGGCCAACGCGACCACGGTCAACCCGATGGGGCCGAGCACGTCGATGCCGAACGAGGGCGGCGGGCCCTTGCCCGGCATGCGTCCGGTCGCGCCAGCAGCGCCTGGCGGACCGCCCGGGCCGGGCGGCGGCGCGCGGCCCGTCACCTCGGCGCCCGTATCGCGCACGGTCGGTGGTCCCGCGCCGGGCACGCCTGGCGGTGCGCCGTTCGCACCCGTTCCACTCGGCATGGATGCCGCCTCGGCGCGACTGGCGTCCCTGCTGGATCGACTGTCGAAGCCCGGCGAAGAGGCAGCAGCACCACCCGCTGTGACTTCCTCGGCTCCGCCAGCCATTAATTCGGCTGCTCCGCCAGCCATGAACGCGGCACCGCCGATGCCCCCGCCGCCGCCGATCGGCACGTCGCGGCAAACGGATGGACCCGGTTCCCTCGCAGCAGGGCAGCCCATGCCGCCCCTGCCACCGTCAGCTCCGGTGGGACCTCCCGCTGCCCAGCCGCCACCGCCGCCCGCGGCAAGCCGGTCCGCCGCGCCGGCTGCCGTACCGCTGTCGCAGCGGTTGCGCGAGAGCGACCGGCATGCGGCGCGAACAGGCGCATATCCGGCAGGCGGCGAGCACTCGAACACCGGCCAGCGAGCGCAGGGCCATCCAGCGCAGGGCCATCCAGCGCCCGAGCGGTCTGCGCCTGATCGGTCAGCGGGGCCGGGGCGGCCGTTGCGGCTCCCCGAGCGTCCGGCTTCGGCCGTCGAGCCCGACTATTCATCGCTGCCGCCAGGGATCGCAGCGAGCCTCGCCAAGCTCGCCGGCAAGAGTACGCCGCGCCGGCCTGGGCCGGCGGCGACTGCGCGCCGTCCCGACGGTGCCCCGGCCGAAGCCGGTCCGGCAGTCAAGCCGGTCGCCGGCGTGGGGCCGCGACGCGAGCCGGGCTCGCGCTGAGCCGTGCCGTTCGCGAGCCGCGCACTGACTAGAGTGCATTCGCTCAGGTTTGGCCGGTGCTCAGCCGTGGCCCGGGCTCAGGCGTGGCCGGCGTCGGCGACAAGATGCGAGGGGTCGATGCCAAGCTTGGCGAGTGCGCGCTGATAGGTCGTCGTCGTGTCATCGGAGAACACGAGGCCCGCATCCGCAGGGCAGGTCAGCCAGCCATTGGCTTGCAGCTCGCTCTCGAGCTGGCCCGCCGACCAGCCCGCGTAGCCGAGCGCAAGCAGGGAGCGCGACGGACCGCCACCGCGCGCGATGGCGCGCAGGATCTCGACGGTCGCCGTCAGGCATACGCCGTCCGTCACGGTCAAGGTCGTGTCGGCGATGCGATAGTCGTCGGAATGCAGCACGAAGCCGCGGCCGGTTTCCACCGGCCCGCCGACGTGCACGGGCTTACCCTGCAGGGCCCCCTCGGCGAGGGCCGCGCCCGTGCCCTCGGGGATGATGTCGAGGCGGCCGAGCAACTCGAGGAACGACAGATTGGGCGACTTCTGATTGATGATGAGGCCCATGGCGCCTTCCTCGGAATGGGCGCACATGTAGATCACCGAGCGCACGAACCGGGGGTCGGTCATGGTCGGCATCGCAATCAGCAACTGCCCATCGAGGTAGCTCGGCGCGGCAGAGGGTTTCTTTGCTTTCGCCATGCACGGAGTTTAGCTCCCGCACGACGGGTGTGTGAAGACGCCATGTCGGGGAGGTGGCTCATTCATCAAGACGTGACTTGCATGAGTGAAGTGGCGGCGGCATGGGAGCCGACGTGATGGAGTGCAATCGAGGAGCGAGCGTTGGCATGGCGTGGGTGCGGAGCGCGTTGGCGGCATACCGCCTCGCTGCGATCGGGCTGTCTGCGGGGATCGTCGCGATCGGGAGCGCCCTGCCTGCGCTCGCCGCCGAGGCCCTGCACAGCCAGTGGTTCGAGGCCAAGGGCGGCAAGGTGCGGATGATCGCCGGGCGCGGCGAAGGCGGCACGGTGCTGGCCGGCCTCGAGGTCGTGCTCGAGCCTGGCTGGAAGACCTACTGGCGATCGCCGGGGGATTCGGGCGTACCACCGGAGATTGGCTGGGGCGGCTCGGGCAACGTCTCGGCTGCCAGCGTGCTCTTCCCCGCCCCGCAGCGCTTTGCCGATCCGGCGGGGGCCATCATCGGCTACTCGTCCCGCGTCGTGCTGCCGATCGTCGTCACGCCGGCCGATCCTGCCCGCGCGGTCGATCTCAAGATCGAGTTCGCGGTCGGCGTCTGCCGCGACATCTGCGTGCCGATCATGGAGGAAGTGAACCTCTCCGTCCCAGTCGATGCCGCAGCAGCGCCTGCCGCCGTCACCGATGCGCTGGCTGCCGTGCCGCGTCGCCTTGCTACAGGTGTGGCTGCGGGCAGCAGCGCCGCCGGCACCGGTGAAGCCGAGCTGCCGCGTCTCGTCACGCAGGAAATCGCGCTTCAAGGCCGCGCTCCGCGGCTCGTGTTCGATGTCGATTTCGGCGATGCCGCCACCGATGGGGATGCCTTCGCCGAAGGACCGCTCGGCTCCTATCTGCCGCTGCCCAAGCGGACCGGTGAGCCGGCTGGCGGCATCGTGCGTTTTCTCGTCGACCTGTCCGAGATCGACGATCCGGCCGACCTCGAGGGCAAGGCGATCGTGCTGACGATGGTGTCGGAGAAGGGCGCCACGGAGACCGAGATCGTGGTGCCTTGAGCCGGCGATGACGAGGACGCGCGTGGGGCGGCCGATAGCAGTTGCTTCAGCAGTTGCTCAGTTATTCTTCTCATCATCCCGGCCGCAGAATGCATGCCGGCGTGCATTCGGCGGTCATTTCCATTAGAACCACGTGCATATCAGCAAACAGGAGCACCCATGGCCATCAAGATCGGCGACCGACTGCCCGACGTGACCTTCGTCGTCATGGGTGCGCAAGGCCCCGAGACCAAGTCGACCGCCGACGTTTTCGCCGGCAAGACGGTTGCCATGTTCGCCGTGCCGGGCGCCTACACGCCGACCTGCCATCAGCAGCACATGCCAGGCTTCCTGACGCGACTCGACGAACTGACGCAAAAGGGCGTCGATGCCGTCGTGTGCACCTCCGTCAACGACATCTTCGTGCTGACGCACTGGGCCAAGGATACCGGTGCAGAGGGCAAGGTGACGATGCTGTCGGACGGCAGCGCGGATTTCGCCAGGGCGACCGGCCTCGACGTCGATCTGTCGTCGCGCGGTTTCGGCGTCCGCTCCAAGCGCTACGCAATGCTGGTCGAGGACGGCGTCGTAAAGGTGCTCAATGTCGAGGACCTGCCGCCGCACCACGACAAGTCGAGCGCGGCGACGCTGTGCTCGATGATCGGCGACCGGCTGTAACTCAACAGCGCGGTGGAAAACCCGGTGCTGTGGCTGCCTGCCACCAAATCGCGGCAATAGAGCTATTTGCTGAGTATGCTTGAGGCGGGGTGACCGTGCTCTGGCACGGGAACCCGGTTCGGCGAGGGCCGCGAGACGTTGGCCAAGTCCACGAACAAGAACAAAGATAAGGCAAACCTCCAGAACGAGGGTGGCGGCGCGCGGTCGGCAGGCAACGGGGAGGCCAGGCGCCAGGTAGCGGCGCTGCCCCTGCGCAGGGCGGCGGCCGGCGGCCTCGAGGTGATGCTCGTGCGCTCACGCACGACCGGACGCTGGATCATCCCCAAGGGCTGGCCGTCCAGGCGGCGTAAGGATCACGAGCAGGCGGCCGCCGAAGCGCGCGAGGAGGCCGGGGTCAAGGGCGATGTGGGCTCGACCCCGATCGGGCGCTTCGAATACTTCAAGCGCCTGACGGAGACGTTCGAACTCGTCGCTGTCGATGTCTATGTGATCGGCGTCACCAAGGAACTCGCCGACTGGCCCGAGCAGGACGCGCGCGAGCGGCGCTGGATGGCGGTGTCGGAGGCCGCCGATCTGGTGGTTGAACCCGGTCTCGTGGCGCTTCTCGTCGGGCTGGATGAGGGGCGGATCGCAAGTCTGGCGCCTGCCTCGCTTCTCAAGCAGGCCTGAACGGGCGCCAAGGTCGCAATTCCGCAGGCAAGTGACCGCGCTGGCCGTCTTGCCCTTGCGCCGCGCCCGCGTGACCGTCACGTTCACGTCATGACCCGACGCTCCCGACCTGCCGGCCTGCGCATCCGCCTCGTCTTCTCGACCGGGGGCTGGATCGGTCCCGGCAAAGCCGATCTCCTAGATGGCATCCGTGAGACGGGCTCGATCGCCGCTGCCGGCCGCCGCCTCGGCATGAGCTACAAGCGTGCGTGGTCGCTGACGGAGACGCTGAATACGATGTTCGCGGAGCCTCTCGTCGAGTCCTCGCGCGGCGGCGCGCAGCATGGCGGGGCCCGCCTGACCGTGACTGGAGAGCGCATACTCGATGCCTACCGGTTGATCGAGCGCAAGGCCGAACGGAGTACGAAGGCGGAGATCGCCGCCATCGAGGCGCTGTTGACCAACGCCGCCGTCGATATGTCCGAAAAGAAATAGCGCTTGCCATCGCAGACCCAGCCGTCGTTATATTCCTTCGACCATATCGAGAGAGGGAGAAATGGCGATGACGACTCGGCTCTGGACCCGTTGCGCTGCCCGTCGTGGCATCTGGCACGGCCTTGCTGGCATCGCCGCAGCACTCGCCGCGACAATCGCCGTCGCCCAGGCCGCCGAGCCGGCCAAACCCGACGTCGTGGTGTTTGCCGCAGCAAGCCTGAAGACGGCCCTCGACAAGCTCGCGCCGGCGTGGACCGCCGAAAGCGGCGGGGAGGCGAAGGCGTCGCTGGCGGCAAGCTCGCAGCTCGCCAAGCAGATCGAGGCCGGTGCGCCCGCGGACGTGTTCGTGTCGGCTGATCTCAAGTGGATGGACTATCTCGACAAGGCCGGCCTCATCGATCCGGCGACGCGGCGCACGCTGCTCGGCAACAGGCTTGTGCTGATCGCGCACGGCCGCGATGCCAAGCCGGTGGCGATCGGCAAGGACCTCGATCTTGCGGGCACGCTCGGCGGCGGCAAGCTCGCCATGGCGTTCGTCGATTCCGTGCCCGCCGGCATCTATGGCAAGGCCGCGCTGACGGCACTCGGCCAGTGGGACACGGTCTCGGCGAGCGTGGTGCAGGCCGACAACGTGCGCGCGGCACTGACGCTGGTTGCGCGCGGGGAAGCACCGTTCGGCATCGTCTATGCGACCGACGCGGCGGCGGCCGACAACGTCAGCGTGGTGGGCGTGTTCCCCGCCGACAGCCACGAGCCCATCGTCTACCCCATCGCCGTCACGCGGTCCGCCAAGTCGCCGGCTGCCGCGCAGCGCTACATCGATTTCCTGGCATCGCCCAAGGGGCGCGAGGTGTTCACCGCGCTCGGCTTTGCGGTGCTGGCACCGGAGCCAGTGGCGGGGCGCTGACCGAGCGCAGTTCAAGGGGACGGCGCGCGCATGGCCTTGCTCAGCCCGGAGGAGTGGACCGCGCTCGGGCTGTCGCTGCAGGTCTCGCTCGTTGCCACGCTCGCCTCGCTGCCGTTCGGTATCGCCGTCGCCCTCGCTTTGGCGCGCGGGCAGGGCGCGTGGCGGCATGTACTCAACGGGATCGTGCATCTGCCGCTCATCCTGCCGCCGGTCGTCACGGGCTATCTGCTGCTCGTAACGTTCGGGCGAAAGGGGGCCGTAGGCAGCTTCCTCTACGACTGGTTCGGCATCGAGTTCGCCTTTCGCTGGACCGGGGCGGCGCTGGCGGCGGCCGTCATGGCCTTCCCGCTCCTCGTCCGGGCCATCCGGCTCGCCATCGAGGCCGTCGATCCGCGGCTCGAGGAGGCTGCCGAAACGCTCGGCGCCAACCGCGTCTGGACGTTCCTTTACGTCACGTTGCCGCTCATCCTGCCGGGCATCCTGGCGGGTGCGATTCTCGCCTTCGCCAAGGCCATGGGCGAGTTTGGCGCCACGATCACCTTCGTCGCCTCGATCCCTGGTGAGACGCAAACGATCCCATCGGCGATCTACGCCTTCCTGCAGGTGCCGGACGGCGGGGCGGCGGCGCAGCGCCTGGTGATTCTCGCCGTCATCGTCGCCATAACGGCGCTCATCGTATCGGAATTCGTCGCGACCCGCGTGGCGCGCAGGATCGCCGGCCGATGAGCCTCGAGGTTCGCATCGCCCATCGGCTCGGCGCCTTCGCGCTCGATGCGCAGTTCACCGCACCTGGCGGCATTACCGTGCTGTTCGGAAGGTCGGGCTCGGGCAAAACGTCGGTCGTCAACGCGGTGGCTGGCCTCATGATGCCGCGCGAGGGCCGCATCGTCGTCGACGGCGAGGTGCTGCTCGACACGGCGCGCAAGGTCGCCGTGCCCGCGCACCGTCGCCGTATCGGCACTGTGTTCCAGGACGCGCGGCTCTTTCCACATCTGACCGTGCGCCAGAACATCGAGTTCGGCACGTGGTTTTCCGCTCAGCGTCCGCCGGCAAGGCTGTTCGAGAGCGTGGTCGGCCTGTTGGGGATCGAGGGTCTGCTGGCCCGTTCGCCGACGGCGTTGTCGGGGGGCGAGAAAAGTCGTGTGGCCATCGGGCGGGCGCTGCTGACGAGCCCGCGCGCGCTGCTCCTCGACGAGCCGCTCGCCGCACTCGATGAAGCGCGCAAGGCTGAGATCCTGCCCTATCTCGAGCGGCTGCGAGACGAGTTTGCCATTCCCATGCTCTATGTCTCGCACGCGCTGCCGGAGGTGACGCGGCTGGCGACCACCGTCGTCGTGATGGCGAACGGTCAGGTCGTCGGCGTCGGGCCGGTCACGGATGTGCTCGCCGATGTCACGCTCGCCCCGACGCTCGGGCGCTTCGAGGCCGGCGCGGTGCTGCCCGCCGAGGTGGTCCGGCACATATCGGAGGACGATCTCAGCGTGCTGCTGATCGCCGGCCGGGACCTCGTCGTGCCGCGAATCGATCTCCCGGTCGGCGCGCGGCTCAGGGTGCGGGTGCGCTCGCGGGATGTGGCGATCGCGCTGCGGCCGCCGCAGGACGTCTCCATCCTCAACGCGCTGGAGGGGCGGCTCACGGCCCTCGATCAGCGTGACGGGCCGTTCGTCGAGGCGACGGTCGACCTGGGGGGAGCTGCCGTGCGCTCGCTGCTCACGCGCGCGTCGGCGCGTCGGCTCGGACTGGCGCCGGGCCAGACGGTGTGGGCGCTCATCAAGACGGCCTCGCTGGACAGCCGCTCGGTCGGCTTCCGGCGGCGGGCGCGCTCCGGCAGGCGGTCGGGATAGGGCTTCGCCAGCCTCACCGCCGCGCGGCGTCGTAGCGCGCGAGGCCAGCGGCCAGATCGCGACGCAAGTCCTCGACGTCCTCGAGGCCGATGTGCAGGCGCAGCGCCGGGCCGCCCGCCGTCCACGTCGTCGCCGTGCGGTAGGGGCGCGGATCGAAGGGCAGGATCAGGCTCTCGTACCCGCCCCAAGAGTAGCCCATGCCGAACAGCTCCAGGTGATCGACGAAAGCGGCGACCGCGGACTGTGGACCCGGCGCAAGCACGATGGAGAAGAGCCCCGAAGCGCCAGTGAAATCGCGTGCCCACAGGTCATGACCCGGCGCGCCGGGCAGTCCGGGATGAAGGACCTGCGCGACGGCCGGCTCAGCGGCGAGCCAGGCGGCAAGCTCGAGCGCAGAAGACTGATGACGCGCCAGCCGCACGGCGAGCGTGCGCAGTCCGCGATGGCCGAGGTAGGCTTCCTCCGAGCCGACCGAGATGCCGAGCGCATCGCGCGTGCGCTTGAGGTGCGGGACGGCCTCAGCTGTGCCGGTGACGACGCCGAGCATGGCGTCGGCGTGTCCGACGATGTATTTGGTCGCTGCCTGCACGGCGACGTCGACACCATGATCGAGCGGCCGGAAGTAGAGCGGGCTTGCCCAGGTGTTGTCCGTCACGAGCCACAGGTCGTGCTCGGCCGCGATGGCGGCGATGGCCGGAATATCCTGCATCTCGAAGGTCTGCGAGCCGGGGCTCTCGGTGAAGATCAGCTTCGTGCGCTCGGTGAGGAGCGCGCCGATGCGGCTGCCGATCAGCGGATCGTAGTAGGTCGTCGCGACGCCGAGCCGGGCGAGCAGTCCGTCGCAGAAGCGCCGGGTCGGCTGATAGACGCTGTCGGTGACGAGCACGTGGTCGCCCGCCTCGACGAACGCCAGGATCGACAGGGTCACCGCTTCGAGACCGGACGCGGTCAACAGGCTCGCTGCGCCGCCGTCGAGCGCGCACAGCGCGTCTGAGAGGCAGTCGGTGGTGGGCGTGGCGCGACGTCCGTAGGTGTAGGGCTGGTCGAGGCGGGTCAGCGCGTCGAGCGTGGGAAAGAGGACGGTCGAGCCGCGATAGACCGGCGGGTTGACGAAGCCGTGCTGGGCGGCGGGGTGGCGGCCGGCGTGGACGACGGCGGTTGCCGGAGATGATGCGGGCGCGCCCTCCGGAGAGGTCTCGGCAGGTGTGGTGCTGGGGCTCGGCTGCCGGGCGCCAGTGCCATTGTCGTCATTATCGGCGGCGGCGGCGGCGCTCATCGTCGGTCCAGTTCCTGGCGGGGTTGCGCGTCTGGCCCATACACGGGGCGCCGTCAAGTCTTGACCCGCATGGCGCTCCAAGGGAAGAGGAAGGCGGTGGGATCAATCGCCATGGCGCCTTGGGGCATGTGCTGTGGCGGGCAAGTCGGACGGTCGTGCGGGCCCGCGTCGGCACCTGCTCGGATGAGCAGGGGCGGCGTGCGTCCTGATGGAGCCGTCCCTATGCCGTGCTGTCGAGTGGGAGCCTTGGTCGAGCAACTGAGCATCGTCGCGAGCCGCCGGTGCGCCGCCTTGTTGCGTCTCGCGGCGCTTGCCGTCGCAGCGCTCGCGACGCCATTGGCGCAGGCCCAAGCGGCCACGCTCGATGTCGTCAAGCAGCGCGGCGTGTTGCGCTGCGGCGTGCAGAAAGCGGCGCCCGGGTTGTCGCTGAGCGATGCTCAGGGTCGGCCGATCGGGCTCGAACCCGAGTTCTGCCGGGCACTGGCGGCGGCCGTGCTCGGCTCGCGGGACCGGGTCGAGGTCAAGGCGCTCGGCGATACCGAGCTGTTCCAGGCGCTCGCTTCCGGCGAGGTCGACGTGCTGTCGGGCGGGGCGAGCTGGACACTGAGCCGCGATACCGAGCTCGGCGCGCGCTTCGCGGGGGCCATGTTCCACGAGAGCCAGGAAGTGATGGTGCGGCGCTCGCACGCGGTATCGAGCGCGCTCGAACTGTCGGGAGCATCGATCTGCGTCGCCGGCGGCAGCCGCAGCGAGTTCGCCATCGCGGCCTATTTCGAGCGCCGCTCGATGCCATTCCAACTCGTCGTCGGCGAGCGCTGGGAGGACGTGACCAACGCATACAAGTCCGGGGGATGCACGGCCGTCACGGCCGACGCGCCGGCGCTGGCGGCTCTCAGAGCGGCGCTGCCCGATCCCGACGAGCACGTCATGCTGCCCGAGGTCGTAGCCGGCAAGCCGCATGGTCCGGCAGTCCGGCAGGGCGACGAGACGTGGTTTGCCATCGTGCGCTGGGTGCTGATGGCCCTCATCCGCGCTGATGAACTCGGCATCACGTCGGCCAACGTCGATGCCATGGCCGAGAGCGGTGGACCGGAGGCACGTCATCTGCTCGGCCGTGAAGCCAACATCGGCACGCCGATCGGGCTGCCGCAGACCTGGGCCTACGAGGTGATCCGCCAGGTCGGCAACTACAGCGAGATGTTCGAGCGCAATCTCGGACGGCAGTCGCCGTTCAAGCTGAGGCGCGGCCTCAATGGCCTGTGGCAGAACGGCGGCCTGCTCTACGCCGCTCCGCTCCGTTGAGGCAAGGACCGGGCGCCACAGAAGCGAGGATCGGGTGACATGCCGACACTGGGACTGGATGGCCCTATCGCCTGGCTCATCACGAGCCTGCCACTCGTCCTGCTGCTGGCCGCCATGTTCGCCATCGTCAAAGCGCGCTGGCGATCGGAGGCCACTGGGGGGGCGGCCACTTACGACCCCGACCCTCAGCCGCCGGCCGAGCGCGCATGGCCTGCCGCGCCTCCGCAGGCTGCCCGACCGAGCGCGCGCAGCGGGCCGCCGCCCGTGCCGCAGACAGCAGCGCCCGTGCCCCCGCCAGCGGCCGCCACGGATGCACGCTCGCGTGCGCCGGGCGAGCCGGCGGCGCCGGCCAACCTGCACGATGCCATCCGTCAGGCCGAGGAGGCCCGTGATCCCATGCGTATCGCCCGGCTGCTGCTCGAACGCGCTCTCGCTGCGCTCGCCGCGTCCGATCTGGCGGCGGCCGGGCGGGACCTGCGCCGTGCAACGCTCATTGCCGCCGAGCACGGCTACCGCGACATCCATGCCCGCTGCCGGCTCGAGCTTGCCGGTCTCGCCGAGGCGGACGGCGATCTCATCACGGCCTGCGAGCATTGGCACATGGCCCGCGACCTCTATCGCGAGGAGCGCGCTACCGCGCTCGCCGACGACATCGAGAGCCGCATGCGGCGCAACGGGTGTCCGACCGACTGGGTGCTGACCCAGTTCTGATTCCGCTCAGGGATAGAGCCGCGCCTTGGAGAATGGGGCTGCGGGCGCCGGCCGCCGGAACACCATGCGATTGTGCAGCCGGAACGGGCGGTCCTGCCAGAACTCGATCTCGACAGGCACGAGGCGGAACCCCGACCAGTGCTCGGGGCGGGGAATGTGGCCGAGCGCGTAGCGGGCGGTCAGGGCGGCGACCTTGCCGGCAAGCTCGGCGCGGCTGGCCAGCGGGCGCGATTGGTCGGAGGCCCATGCGCCGAGGCGGCTGCCGCGCGGACGTGAGGCGAAGTAGGCGTCCGCCTCCTCGCTCGTGACAGGAGCGACGGGGCCGCGCACGCGAATCTGCCGGCGCAGGGACTTCCAGTGAAAGAGCAGCGCGGCCTGGGGGTTGGCCGCCAGCTCGCGGCCCTTGGCGCTGCCGAGGTTGGTATAGAAGACGAAGCCGCGATCGGTGCGGCCGGGCTCGTCGAGGCCCTTCAACAGGACCATGCGCAGATTGGGCAGGCCATCCGGGCCGGCGGTGGCGAGCGCCATCGCGTTGGGATCGTTTGGTTCGCTCTTCTCGGCCTCGGCGAGCCAGGCCGAGAAGAGGTCGAATGGCTCGGCGACCGCGTCGAAGTCTATTTCGGGGCCAGCTTCGGTCCAGCCGTTGCGCTGAGCGACGGCGGCTTCGTCGCCCGGATCGGATATTTCGTTCGACACGTTGCGATCTCCTCGGTCGGCGGCCACCTCCGGCTCACGGCAGGAGCCTCGGCCACATCGGTCGCTCGTCTGCCTGCCGCCGTCGTCTCAAGGGTATGTCATGACCGGCGGGCGATCCGGCGCGGCACGCCTCTTTAGCCAATGTTTACGCTTCGCGCGCACACTTCACGGCGCGAGCAGATGTGTTGCGGCTCGCCGGTTTCGTGTCGTAGCTCCTGCGTTGGTTGGCCTCATGCGTTCTACCGAGTTTCCATTCGCCGTCTATGCGGCGGCCGCGACCGCGTTCGCGCTGGTTGCTGCCATTCTGCTGACGAGCCTGCCTGCGGGTGCTGCGGCAAACGAGCCTGCGCCCGGCAACACCCAGTCACTGCTCATCGACCAGGGCAGCCGGGCCACGTCTCCGCCTCCAGACAGCCAGGCCGACCAACAGGCCGACAGCCGGGGCCTACGACCCTCGTGGGCCGACTGGATCGCCAATCCGCCGGTGCATTTCGACGTTGTCGACGAACTCGCCGCTCTGGAAAGCCTGCAGGTCGCCCTTTCCGAGGTCGGCGACGGCGGCAGCTACGTCTGGCACCGGGGGCATGGGCGGCTCAATGGCGTCGTTCAGCCGACCGCCTCCTTCCGCGACCAGAGAGGCCAGATTTGCCGGCATTTCGTCGTCATGCTGACGTCCGGCCTGCGCACGAAGCGCTATCAGTCGATCGCCTGCCGCATGGCATCCGGTATCTGGCAGATCGACGGCTGAACGCTGTTCGCCAAGCCTATACCGTCCAGTCCCACCTCGCTGTGCCTCGCGCGGATGCGCCGCCGGTCCCGCTCTGGACCGGCGAGACCTTTTGTGTAGGATGCCGCCGCAACGCACCAAGACAGTGTTGAAAGGTCAAGGTCCAATGACGCATCCGGCGAGCGGAGCGAGCGCGGCGACGGGGACGCTGATGTCCGGCAAGCGCGGCCTCATCATGGGTGTCGCGAACAACCGCTCGATCGCCTGGGGCATTGCGAAGGCCTGCGCCGCGCAGGGTGCTGAAATCGCGCTGACCTACCAGGGGGATGCGCTCAAGAAGCGGGTCGAGCCACTGGCTGGCGAGATCGGCTCGCGGCTCGTTCTGCCGTGCGACGTCACGGACGCGGCCTCGATGGATGCCGTGTTCGCACGGCTGCAGGAGGCGTGGGGCGGGCTCGATTTCCTGGTGCACGCCATCGCCTTTTCCGACAAGGCGGAGCTCGATGGCCGCTACGTCGACACCAGCGAGAAGAACTTCACGCAGACGATGCTGATCTCCTGCTTCTCGCTGACGGCGCTCGCGCAGCGCGCCGAGAAGCTGATGCCGGGCGGTGGCTCGATCCTGACCTTGACCTACTACGGCGCCGAAAAGGTCATGCCGCACTACAATGTGATGGGCGTGGCCAAGGCGGCGCTGGAAGCGAGCGTGCGCTATCTCGCCGCCGATCTCGGCAAGTCCGGCGTGCGCGTCAACGCCATCTCTGCCGGACCCATCAAGACGCTCGCTGCCTCGGGAATCTCGGATTTCCGCTACATTCTAAAGTGGAACGAATACAACTCCCCCTTGCGGCGAACGGTCACCATCGAGGAAGTCGGCGCCTCGGGCCTCTATCTACTTTCGGACCTGTCGCGCGGTGTCACCGGTGAGGTGCATCATGTCGATGCCGGCTATCACGTCCAGGGCATGAAGAACGAGGACGCGCCGGATATCACGGTCGCCAAGAGCGACGAGGGCTGATCGCCCGGCACGTCGGTCGGCGGGCGGGCAGGGATCGGACAGGTCGAGACCGGGACCCGATGCGCGACGACATCACGCTCTATTTCATCCGCCATGGCGAGACCGACTGGAACGCGGAGTCACGCTACCAGGGGCAGGCGGATATTCCCCTGAACGACCGCGGCCGCGAGCAGGCGCGGCGCAACGGCGAGGCGCTCGCGAGCCTTCTGCCTGGTATCGGCTCGGCCGATTTCGTCGCTAGTCCGCTGATCCGCACCCGCGAGACGATGCAGATCGTGCGCGAGCGGCTGGGTCTGCCCAGGGAAGGCTACCGGCTCGACCCTCGTCTCGTCGAGCTGCACTATGGCGACTGGGAGGGGCGGCTCCTGTCGGAGATCAAGCAAACCGATGCCGCCGACATCCAGCGCCGCCGGCAGGACCCCTACAACTGGCGGCCCGAGGGAGGAGAGAGCTACGCCGACCTGACGGAGCGGCTCGATACCTGGCTCGGCGAAATCACGCGCGATAGCGTGATTGCTTCCCACGGTGGCGTCAGCCGGGCGCTGCGCTGCCACCTGTTGGGCCTGCCGCGCGAAAAGGTGCTCGAGCTCGAGGTGCCGCAGGACCGCGTTCTCGTCATCCGGGCCGGCACCATGGCATGGCTGTGAAGCTTTGCGAGCGCGCCTGCGTGCTCGACATCGCCTGCGCGGGGAGGTCGCCGTGGCGCTCGCTGCAAATAAAAAAAGAGCCGGAGCAGCGGCAGCCCCGGCTCTTCCACTGTCATGAGCGCGCGCCAGCCGGGTGCTCATTCCGACTGGGTGCACGCCATGTTTCGCGGTCGCGATGGTCTCGGGCACCGGTTGGCTAGTCCGACCGAGCGCTTGGCAAGGTGAACCCGATGCGTTCGACGATCGTCACACGAGGACGCGGTACGCCAGCAGCGCCGTGGGGCGCAACACGCGACGTGCTTCAGTCGTGGCCCGTTGCGTTCGTGGTTTCGTGGCCGGCCGTGGAGGCCCGGGCCCCTTGCACGGGAATACGCCGAAGGTGTCGCTGCCGCCGTCTTGGGAGACGGCCACAGCGAGAATCACGTCCTACCAATTCGTTTCATAATCTCAGTTGCCAGCAAATGTCACGCAGCGGCGGCAGTTCGTGGCCGGTTGCGAGGCTGTTGGCGGAACCCTATGAGTCTTTTGCAACAGTGCGGTCGCCCGCGGCACAGCGTGGGGCTCGCACATGGCGCGTCGCCGGCCGGCGCAGCCGGCCCCACTCAGGACATGTCCCCTCAACGTTCAGGTTTCACGACAGCACATGTCGCACAACACCTTCGGCCATCTGTTCCGCGTGACGACCTGGGGCGAGAGCCACGGCCCGGCCATCGGCTGTGTCGTCGACGGGTGCCCGCCGGGCATCGAACTCGTCGCCGCCGACATCCAGATGCACCTCGACAAGCGGCGGCCGGGACAATCGCGCTTCACGACGCAGCGGCGCGAACCGGACGAGGTCGAGATCCTGTCGGGGGTCTTTCCTGATGCGAGCGGCCGGCAGGTCACGACGGGCACGCCGATCGCGCTCACCATCCGCAACGTCGACCAGCGCTCCAAGGACTATGGCGACATTGCCGCGCGCTACCGGCCGGGGCATGCCGACTACACGTATGATGCGAAGTATGGTGTGCGCGACCCGCGCGGCGGGGGGCGCTCATCGGCACGCGAGACGGCCATGCGGGTGGCGGCCGGCGCGGTCGCCCGCAAGGTGCTCGCCGGCGTGACGATCCGCGGCGCGCTGGTGCAACTCGGCCCGCACGCCGTCGACCGGGCGCGCTGGGACTGGGCGGCCGTCGCCGAAAATCCGCTGTTCTGCCCGGATGCGGCGGCCGTGCCGGCCTGGGAAAGCTATCTCGACGGCATACGCAAGGCGGGCTCATCGATCGGCGCGGTCATCGAGGTCGTCGCCGAGGGCGTGCCGGCCGGGCTCGGGGCGCCCCTTTACGGCAAGCTCGACCAGGATCTCGCCAGTGCGATGATGAGCATCAATGCGGTCAAGGGTGTCGAGATCGGAGCGGGGATGGCGGCAGCCAGCCTGACCGGCGAGGAGAACGCCGACGAGATGCGCGCCGGTGCAGACGGCCGCCCGGTGTTCCTGTCCAACCACGCCGGCGGCATCCTCGGTGGCATATCGACCGGGCAGCCGGTCGTCTGCCGGTTCGCCGTCAAGCCGACGTCCTCCATCCTGACGCCACGCAGAACCATCGACAGCGGGGGCCACGAGGTCGATATCGTGACCAAGGGCCGGCACGACCCGTGCGTCGGCATCCGCGCCGTTCCGGTCGGCGAGGCCATGATGGCCATCGTGCTCGCCGATCATGTGCTGCGCCACAGGGCGCAGTGCGGCTGACGGCGTCGCCGGCTGGTCGCAGTGCCTTGCGGCCCTTCGTGGCCTCTCGCTAGGCGCTACTTGTCGATGCGCCGTGAGAACTCGGTCTGGCCGCCCGAGGCCAGGATGCGCGCCTGCTCGACCCAACTCTCGCGCTCGATGCGGCCCTTGAAATCGAGCATGTGGCTGATGCGATCGATCTCGCTCGACGTCCAGTTGGCGATCTGCTCGTAGCGTGTGACGCCGAGCGAATTGAGTTTCTTCTCGATCAGGACGCCGATGCCGCGAATGCGCTTGAGGTCGTCGGCGCGGCCCTGGTCGCTGCCGCCGTTGCCGCGCAGGAGCTCGGAGCGCACCGAGCGGAAGCTCGAGAGGTCGGGGCGAGCAGCACCGGCAGCGGTGGCCGCCTCTGCGGCGGGCTTCACTTGATTGGCGCGGATTGCCTCGGCGAGCCGGGAGGGGCGCACAACCTCACCTGTTGCCGGGGCGGCGCCGGCGGGAGCCGCAGGGCTCTGCGGCACTGACGGCGTGGCTGCTGCGGAGGCAGCGGCGCCGACGGCGCGGTCGCGCACGGCGGCCGGATCGGCCCCTTGCAGAAGGGCTACGGCTTGCGCCGGCCAGTTCTCGCGGGCGATGCGTCCGCCGGTGCCGATCAGGCCGTCGAAGCGCTGCATGTCCTGCGCCGACCAGTTGGCAACCTGCGTAAAGCGCGTGACGCCGTTGGCTGCGAGGATATCGCGGGCAACGGCATCGACACCGAGAATGCGCATCAGGTCGTCGCCTGCGATGGATGGCGTGGCGGACGGCGCGGACGTTGTGGCCATAGCCGCAGCGGCCGGTGCTGCTGGCGCGGCTGCTGCGGCAGGAGCGGCCGGCGGGGGTTGGGGCACGACGAGGCCAACGCGGCGGCGCCGCGCGTACTCGGTCTCCCCGCCGCGCGCGAGGATGTTGGCCTCCTCGATCCAGCCTCCGCGCGAAACCGCGCCGGGCGTGCCGATGGCGGCATCTATGCGGGCGACATCGGCGGCGGTCCAGCCGGCGATCTGCTTGAACGCGGTCACGCCGTTGGCGGCAAGGATCCTGGCTGTCGCGGCATCGATGCCAGAGATGCGCTCCAAATCATCGGCGGGCGCTTGGGCCGATGGCGAGGCTACGGGTGGCGGAGCGACTGCGGGGGCTGCCATGACTGGGGCAGGCGCGGGCGCGGCGACCGGATCGGCCGATGCGTTCCAAATACTGGCGGGGGTTGCGCCGGAAGCGCCAGCCGCGCGCGCTTTGCTGAAAGCGGTCTGGCCGCCCGTCGCCAGCACGCGGGCCTGCTCGATCCAGCCATGACGGCCGGCGAGCCCGCCGGGAATCGTCGCGTTGACGCGCGCAACGTCGCCTGCCGTCCAGGCGGCGATGTGCTCATAGCGCGTGAAGCCGAGCTTATTGAGCGTGGCGGCAAGGCCGGCGTCGATGCCGCTGATGGCTTGCAGGTCGTCGGCCGGCTTCGGCGTGATCGGGGCGAGCGGTGCGATCGGCGCTGGTGGGGCGAGCGGCGCGATTGGCGCCGAGGTGGCAGCGACGCCGCCCGTGCCGGATGCGGCGGGCATGACCACGCGGGGCGCGGCTGGAGCCGTGGCCGGAGCCATGTCCGGAGCCGCGGCAAGCGTAGGGGCAGGTGGCGCGGCCGGGCTAGCGCTCGCGGTCGGGGCAGCACCGGTGGCGGGCGATGCCGGTGACTGCGGCCCGGCACTCAGCGCGCGCTCGAAGCGGGCGGTCTGGGCGGGAGTGGCGGCCGGCGCAACGGGGGACACGGGCTGCGCCACCGTCTCGATACGCGGCTGCACCGGCTCGGGTGGATCGCGGCTCGGCAGCGGGTCGGCGCCTGGCGCGCCCTTTGCCGTAGCGCCGATCGCAGGGGTCGCAGCGTCGGAGGCGGCCTGCCGCTTGCCGGCCGGCGCGGTCAGTGCCCGCCGCAACAGGCACCCGAGGATGGCCCCGAGCAGGTAGGCGGCCAGCAGCAACAGCGCGGCCTGCATGATGAATGTCGACATCGATGATGTTCCTCCGCGCGCAGCTTACGGATCCCACTCGGGACCTGCCGCCGTCGTCTGTTGTCTGCCTGTTGAGCGACTTCAGGCCGGGATCATTCGCTGGCGCGGCTGCACGAGACCCAGCCGACGAACAGTCCGATGGCGAAGGCAACGACGAGATACCAGAACAGCTTCAGAACGAGATAGTCCATCTTGCCACCTCCCATTAACCCGTCCGACGGCGTCGCGATCGCTGTCGACTTAATCGATGCGCACGGAAAAGGCGATGCGACGATTCCTGGCGCGATTGGATGAAGTGTCGTTCGGAGCCACGGGCCGCGTCTCGCCGTATCCGACGGCCTTCAGCCGGCCTGCCGCCAAGCCCGCAGCCGTCAGATAGTCGACGACGGCCTGGGCACGACGCTCCGACAACGCTTGATTGTCGTTCTCCTCGCCCTCGGCATCGGTATGCCCTTCGATCTCGATGCGGAACTGCGGACACGTCTCGGCGATCTCGACGAGCCGGCCGAGGGTGGCGTGGCTCGACGGGTCGAGCGCGGCGCTGGCGAAGCGGAACTGGATGACGCCCGCGGCAGCGGCCGAGGCCAGCAGCGACTGGCACTCATTCGCCGCCCGTTGGCGCACGGCGCGATCGGCGGCAGCGGCATCCTGGCGCTTTTTCTCTTCTGCGCGCCGCTCCTCGGCAACTTTCTCGTCGGCGGCGCGCTGCCTGTCGGCTTCCCACTGCTCCGCCGCGCGCTGGGCTTCGTCCTCGCGGCGGCGTCGCTCGGCGGCCTCGGCGGCAGCGTCCCGATCTGCCGTTGCCCTGGCCTCAGCGTCGGCCCTCGCCTTCTCCTCGGCCGCAAGGCGGGCCGCACTCTCCTCGCGCTGGCGCCGCGCATCCTCCTCGGCGCGCCGCTTGGCCTCCGTTTCCGCCCAGATCATCGCATCGGACCGGACCTCGATGGCATCCCGACCAGCGTAACCGCGCGGAAGCGTATTCTGCACGGAATCGCGCACGGCGGCGGCGATCGAGGCATCGCGCGCCTCGCCGGCGACGACGAGTTCCTGGCGCTCGAGCCGCGCCTCGCCCTTGCGCAGCTTGGCGACGAGCGCGAGGCCCGTCTGCGCCACCTTGCTCCACTTTTCCGAGCGGCCGCTCGCGACCGTAGTGCGATCGACAACTCGGGCGCCCGGGAAGATCCGGCCCGCGGCCTCGGCAAGGCTCGTCTGGGTCGCCCGGTCCGGCACCTCGCCCTCGAGAACGACCTCCTTGGCGCCATCGTGGGATGCGCGCCAGGCGAGGTCGGGCTCGGGCGGCACGTCGAGCGCGATGTCAACGCTCGTCTCGCACGCCCGATTGGCCGCGGCGCGTAGCTCGCCGGAGAGCGCCTCGGGGAGGCTTTCGTTGTCGCTGCGGCCGCGCAGGGCGACCGCGCGGTCCTGGAGTTCGACCGTACCGCTGGACAGCCTGGCAAGGCCGTCGAGACCTGCCGTGAAGCAAGTCAGCCAAGTCGGGTCCTCGCCGGAGCCGAGCAGTGCCGTATCGCGCACCTGGCGACCCTCGAAGCGCTGCCGGAGGCGCTTGACGAGCCCCGCGCGGGCTTCCTCGCTCGGGACGTAACCCGACAGCACGACCTCGCCGCCGGAATACGTCAGGCTCGTCGTATAGGGACTGACGACGGGCGGCTTGGGTTTTGGAAAAGTGATGTCGGTTGCCACACGATAGGGTTGCGGCACGCTTGCCACGGCGGCTTCCCCAATGCGCCGGGCGGCATCGGCATCCGTGGCCTCGCCCTTGACGCTGGCCGAGGTGCCGCTGATCGCGGCCTCGCCGTCGCTCAACCCTTCGAGGAGGCCGATGAGCGCCCTGATCGCCTCGGCTGTCGTCGCCTCGGCTCCGGCTGCTATCTCCATCCGGTCGATGATGACGAGCTTGGGGAAGCGGTTCTTGGCAAGCTCGAAGATCTGATCGTGCACGATGTCGCTCGGCACGTGACCACTCAGGACGAGCTGTGCTGCCGTGCGTCTGGCCGACCACACGTAGGGCGAGACGACGGGTGGCGTCACCTTGTCGGCGACGAGTTTCACCGAGGCCGGCAGGGCGTTGCGCAAGGCGGCCTTGGCGGACTTGTAGGCGGAGAAATTGCGTGCCTCCCCGGCCACCGTGAGGTCGAGCGCGGACAGACCGACCTCGCCTGCCTTCAGTTGCGCGAGGCGGTCGAAGGCAAAGCCAATCGCCGTGGTCCACGCCTTGGCCTCCGGCGCGCCGCGACCGAGCTGCATCTTGTCGACGACGTCGACGGCGGCGATCCGCTTTCTGGCGAGTGCAATGATCTCGGCGCGCAGTTGCTCACTCGGCACGTAGCCAGCGAGCGTGATCGACTCACCGTCGCTGCGGGCCGACCAGACATACGTGTCGACCTTATCGAGGAGGTCGATGCCATCCTCGACGATGCGCACGCCCCAGACGCCGCGCACGGTTTCCAGGGCGAGGGCAGGCTGACCCTCGCTCAGGGCGCGACCCTCGAGCGTGCCGTCGCGCCCGTCGAAGGAAATCGTACCCCAGTCGAGACCAGCTTTGTCGAGGGCCGCCGAACTGCGCGCCGAGAGATCGCCTTCGATCGGCGCACGCTCCCAGAGCACCGTGAGCCAGCCGAGAATGACGAGCGGGATGAGGCCCCACAGCCAGCGCCAAGGGTTGCATCTCATGTCGGCGCCTCTCCCAACCCTGTTGTCACCTTCGCCGGTCACGCGATGCTGTGACGACCTTAATCCACCTCTCGTCCGTCGCGCGATGCCCCGGCCGCAGCCGACGAGCGGCGTCGACGATACCGCGCCACCACGCTGATCTGACCGGGATTGTGCCGCCTTCGACCTTTCGTCGCGACGCGGCGGCACTATAGAGAAGTGTCAAGCCCGTTCAAGGCGTTCGGCCCAACTCTCGTGCGCTGCCGTGGCGGCCCGGGGTCGCGGCTCGCGCAAGGCTGGCACGAGACGCAAAGCGGCGCCAGCAGCGGGATGCTCCCGCCACCGGCGCTGCGCTGTGGTACCTCAGGTTTGCAACGTGCGCGCGACGGCGCTGCGCCGACCTCAGCCGGCCTTGCGCAACCCCGCCGTCTGCTCGAAGAACAGGGCCTGGCTGATGAGAGCCTTCAGCATCGCCGGCTGGAAGGGTTTGGTGAGCAGGAATGTCGGCTCGGGACGGTCGCCGGTCAGCAGCCGCTCGGGGTAGGCGGTGATGAAGATCACCGGCACATCGTAGGTGCGCAGCAATTCGTTGACGGCATCGATGCCGCTGCTGCCGTCGGCGAGCTGGATGTCGGCCAGAATGAGCCCGGGGCTGTGCTCCTTGGCCAGCTTGCTCGCTTCCGAGTGCGTGCGGGCGTTGCCGACTGGCGTGTGGCCGAGGCCGCGCACGATATCCTCGATATCCATGGCGATGAGGGGCTCGTCCTCGATGATGAGAACGTCCGTCGCGACTTGCTGTGCGATCTCGCGGCCCGCTGCTTCGATCAGCTTGTCGAGCCCGGCAGCGTCGACATCGAGAATGGCAGCGGCGTCAGCCGGCTCGAACTCCTCGACGGCAACGAGCAGGAAGGCCTGGCGCGGCAGCGGTGTGAGTGCTTCCAGCTTACGGTCGATGGCAGCGAACGCACCGCCGGCCGCCGACGGCGCCTTGCGGTTGATGTCGAGCGAACTCCACAGCTTCAGAAACACTTTGTAGAGCGCGGCACGCGGCTCCATGCCCGTGGGAAAGCTCGACGGATCGGCAACCAGGGCCTCGAGCGCTGCTGCCACGTATGCATCGCCACTTTCCTGGCTGCCAGTCAGCGTTCTGGCGAAGCGGCGCAGGTAGGGAAGGTGTGGCGTGATCAAGCTGGCAAGCGACATGCAGGAGCGACCTCTTGTTGGTTTTCACCTCGGATAGACCCGGCGCGGTAACGTCACATGTGACCGAACGGTTCCGGCGTGGGAACCCAATTCTCGCAGTCACGGCGGCTCGCCAGCCAGACTGGGGCAATTTGACCCGCAGGCCGAGGACGAACGAGACCGAGTGGTGGATGGAACCATTCCAATCGGGCGTCATTAAAGTGTGTGTCGCATAGAAGGTGGTGGACGCTCTCAGGCGCCGCGGCTGGCAGCAGCGCGGAGCAGGGCGGGCCGTCGAGGGCAGAAGGAGGATATTGAGGTTGTGACTACGCATTCAAACAAGAGCGGTGCTACCGGTGGGACGGAGCCGCCCAAAGATCCTGACGGAGGCATGCCCGTGGCCGATAGCGGTGCGGGTATCGAGATCGACGATCCGGTGGGGATCGCCGATGCCGTGGGCCGCCAGATCCGCAACCGCTACGAGCAGGTGCTGAAGGCGCCCGTGCCGTCGCGGTTCACCAAAATCCTCGAGGATCTCGAGGCGAGCGAGCGGCACAAGGCCAAGGGAGGTGGCGCTTGACCCAGGCGACCAGCGATCCGGTGCTGCGAGACGCTCTCGTCGCTGCCATCCCCAACATGCGTGCCTTTGCGGTGTCCCTGACCGGTAACGCCGACCGTGCCGACGATCTCGTGCAGGAAACGCTGGTCAAGGCTTGGCACAAGCTCGATACGTTCCAGACGGGCACCAACCTGAAAGCCTGGCTGTTCACCATCCTGCGCAACGCCTACTTCTCGGAGTTCCGCAAGCAGAAGCGCGAGGTGCCTGACGTCGATGGCGAACATTCGGCGCGCCTGTCGGTGCGTGCTGCCCAACTCGGCCATCTCGACATGCAGGATCTCGCGCGTGCCCTCGAGCAACTGTCGGAGGACCAGCGCGAAGCACTCCTTCTCGTCGCGGCGGAGGGCTTCAGCTACGAGGAGGCGGCCGAAATCGCCGGCTGTGCCGTCGGCACGATCAAGAGCCGCGTCAACCGTGCGCGTGTACGCCTTGCCGAACTGATGCACATCACCTCGGCCGACGATCTGGCGACCGATCCCGTCGCGGGCGACATCATTCTGGCCGGGGCGTCCCCGGTGCGCAGCCGTGGCTGACGGCCGACGCAGTGACCCTGGTGCGCTACCCGTTCGACCGCCGTGCCCTGGTCAAAACTGCGCGATACCTGCATCATCCAGGAGCGTGAATTGGCGCGCCGGCCTGCGTTGTGACGTACCACGCCGCCCGGCAGCGGAGACAGAGTAGTATCATGCCCGCGCGCCTGCTGCCCGCCGCCATGAACATGGCCGCCGTGAACTTGGAGGGTGTGCGAGCCGCCCTCAGGCCGCCCTTGCGGACCGTGCTGATCGTGCTGGCGCTGTCGCTGACCGCCTCGGTGCTGGTCTGGGGATACGCTCACTCGCTCGTGCGGGAAGCCGGCCGCGAACAGTTCGTCGGCATCACGCGCAGCTTTGTCGGCGAGGTCGGCCGGACCATGACCGCCTACGAGCAACTGCTGCGCGGCGGCGCTGCCCTGTTCCACACGACGGGCCAGTTCGTCACGCGCAAGAAATTCCAGCTTTACATCCAGAGCCTCGACACGCAGTCGCGCTTCCCGGGCTTGCAGGGGATCGGCTTTGCGCAGGTGCTCGCGCCGGGCGAGGTCAGGTCCCACATCGCGCAGGTGCGACGTGACGGACATCCCGGCTATCGCGTGTGGCCGGAAGGCGAGCGCGAGACCTATACGGCGATCCGCTACATCGAACCGTTCGACGAAATGAACCGGCGTGCGCTGGGCTTCGACATGTACTCCGAGCCCAAGCGGCGCGCTGCCATGGACCGCGCGCGGGATACGGGCGAACCGTCGGCCTCCGAAAGCGTCACGCTGGTGCAGGAACAGGGCGCGGACGTGCAGGCGGGATTCCTCCTGTACCTGCCCGTCTACAACGACGACAAGGATACCGGGACGGTCGAGTTGCGACGGGCGGCGCTGCAAGGCTTCGTCTACAGCCCGTTCCGCATCGGCGACCTGATGCGCAACATCCGCGCCCGCTCGTTCGACAGTGTGCGCGACCTCGTCGGCATCGAGATCGTCGACGTCACCGACCCGAATGCGGCGCGCACGGTCTACTCGAGCGAGCGTGATGCCGCCGACAGCGCGCACCGGCCGGCCTTCACCTCGGAATCGACGGTCGAGTACTACGGCGCGCGCTGGACCTACAGGTTCTCCTCCACGCGCAGCTTCGAAGCATCGCTGAACGACGCACCGGCGCTGGCGACGCTCATCGCGGCACTGTTCGCGACAGCGCTCGTTACGGCGCTGTCCTGGTCGCAGGCGATGCGCCAGCTCCAGTCGACCGAGGCCAACGAGCGCATGTCGCTGATGACGCGCGAACTCGCTCACCGCGTCAAAAACACGCTCGCCGTCGTGCAGTCGATCGCATCGCGCAGCATGTCGGAAGGCCGGTCCGTGGCGGAAGCGCGCGGCATCTTCATGAAGCGCCTGCATGCGCTGGCGCGCGCCCATACCCTGCTGCTCGACAATGCCTGGTCGGGCGCCTCGCTAGCTGCGCTGGTACAGGGGGAGCTCGCTCCGTTCGGCCGGCGTGCGGTCATCGGCGGGCCTGACATCGCATTGTCGGCCAACGTCACGCAGATGTTCGCGCTCATCCTGCACGAACTCGCCACCAACGCAGTGAAGTATGGTGCGTTCTCGACGCCGCATGGGCTCGTCAAGGTGACGTGGGCGCGGTCGGGTCCGCCGGGTGCGCGCGAACTGACCTTCGAGTGGAAAGAGCGCGGCGGGCCACCCGTCGTGCCGCCGACGCGGCGCGGCTTCGGCCAGACCCTGCTGCGTCAATCACTCGCCCATGGGACGCGGGTGGAGCCGACCATCGCTTTCGAGCCGGACGGGCTACGCTATGCCTTCACGGTTCCGCTGGCACAGATCACGCTGGCAACCGAGGATGAGCCCGAGACGCAAGCCATTCGTCTCGGCGAGCCGGAAGCGAACGGCAGCACCAGCGCGAGCACCGGCAATGGCGCAACCGCTGGCGCCAAGGGCGACCAGCCGTCCGCGCCGGCAAGTGCCGATGGGGCGGCGCCGTCGACGTCCCGCTCGGCATAGGCGTTCGGGCGGGACACTCGTTCTGCTCTGGCGGGACGGCACTGCCGACGCCTGCTCCCTGGTCCGGCGCGCTCAGGCCATGCGCGGCGATGGAACCAGCGTGATCGCGGCCGGGTTTATGCAGCAGTCCAAGCCATCAGCGCCACGGCATATGGCCTTCATGGAGGCCGCAGCGCCGGGCCGAGGAGCCGACATGACGAGTAACGAGTTCACCACGTCGAATTTCGATACGGTCCGCGCGCCACCGCGCATCTACCGCAACGATGGCTCGCGCCAGGAACGGCCGAGCGCGCACCGGGACGCGACGGTGGTTGTCATGCTGACATTGGCTGCGATCACCGCTGCGATCGTGGCACTGCTCGGCGTGTGAACTGCGGCACGAGCGAAAGTTCGACGATCGGCGCATCGCGCCGGTCGTCTTTTTTGTCTCATTCGTGTCGACGGCTGGATCTTCGAATATGGGTGGTGTGGACACGACAAAGCCCGGCACGGTGGCCGGGCTTCGAGGGCACATGAGCTGGAACCCGTAAGTGCTGTTACCGGAACAGGGCGACCAGATCGGCGTACGCCACACCGTCACCATTGGCCGAAGCCCTGTCGGTCACCAGCTCGGCCGGAAAGGAGGTTTGTGCACTGTCGGCCAGGCGCGGGTGGCTCGACATGCGAGCTTCGATATCGCTGGACGGGCCTGAGGCGGCGATCACGGAGCCGAGCGCGATGGCATCCGCGAGCCGGTTGGCCGCTGCGAGAACCTCTGCCGACCGGACGCTGTGCTCCAGAACCATCGCCACGACACACAAACTCCGTTGTTCGACCGCCACGTCGACCAAGCGCGACTAAGTATCGCACACGTCGTATCGCGTGGCCAGTGGCCGCTTTCGCTTCATCCCATGCAATTCGCGCAGATCTCGCGCCTGGGCCCTTGCATCTGAAAGTCGAGGCCTCGCAGGGCGAGCCTAACGCTCAGGTGTGAATGAGCCGTGCATGTGAACGCCTTAACGGAACTGATTGAATTTGGTTCCGCGAAGTCAGTGCTGCGGCGTTCAACTCGCGTTGATCTACTCGAGAAGCTCGCCAGCGTAGACGCCCCACAACTTGGCCTGCCGGATGTAGCCCCGAAAGCTCTCCACGCCGATGTAGCACCACGTGCCGTCGCACGAGAACACGTCGGCGATGACGCCTGCCTCGAGCATGACGACGGTGCCCGAGCCATCGCTCGCGCGCGCGTGCAGAGGCAGTTGCGGCCGGGCCTGACCCTCCTTGACCTCCCACGGCAGCACCTGCGCGGTGCGCCGGCCTGAGATGAGCGAGCGGATGACCCAGCCCGTCGTGCCGTCCGCATCACGCACCTGCCGCCACGCCTCGTGCTCCTCCAGCACCTCGACCGGCAGCCCGGCGCGGCGGAACACCCAGGCGGTCGGGTACTCGGTGCCCGGGCCGCGCCGCAGGTTGACCTCGCTCGCCTTGAGGCTGGCGAAACGTGGCAGCTTGCCGTCCGTCGCGGTGCGGTCCTGGGCGTGGGTCGCGGCGGTCGCGGCCAGCGCGACGATGACGGCGAAGGTGGCGCCGATCGCCCGCCGCCACGGGGAAGCTTGCCTGACGTGCGACGTGGCAGTCGTTCCTCGCATTTTCCCTCGCTCGCGCAGCACTCGCTCGCACAGCACATGGCGCCGATCCCGGCCGCGGCGAGTGTCGCCTCGATCTTTGACGGCGCTTTGTCAATCGGGGGGCGTTCTGTTAGACCAAGCGCACGTCTTGGGAGGCAAAAAAACAACCATGTCGAGCAGCGCCAGGAAGCCCGTCGTCGTCGTCACGCGCAAGCTGCCGGAGGTGGTCGAGACGCGCATGTGCGAGTTGTTCGACGTGCGCCTCAATCACGACGACCGGCCGATGTCGGCGGGCGAACTCATCGAGGCCGTCAAATCCGCCGATGTGCTGGTGCCGACGGTGACCGACCGCATCGATCGGGGTGTCATCACGCAGGCGGGTGAGGGGCTGCGGCTCATTGCCAACTTCGGCAACGGTGTCGACAACATCGACCTCGACACCGCGCGCAACCGGGGTATCACCGTCACCAATACGCCGGGCGTGCTCACCGAGGACACGGCCGACATGACGATGGCACTCATCCTGGCGGTGCCGCGGCGGCTGGCGGAAGCCACGCAATATCTCAAGAACCCGACGACGCGCTGGACTGGCTGGTCGCCCACCTGGATGCTCGGCCAGCGCATCTATGGCAAGCGGCTCGGCATCATCGGCATGGGCCGCATCGGTCAGGCCGTCGCCAAGCGGGCGCGCGCCTTCGGGCTGCAAATCCACTATCACAACCGCCGGCGCCTGCCGGAGGCGATCGAGCGGGAAGTCGAGGCGACGTACTGGGAAAGCCTCGACCAGATGCTCGCGCGCATGGACATCGTGTCGGTCAACTGCCCGCATACGCCCGCGACCTACCATCTCCTGTCGGCGCGCCGCCTGAAGCTACTGAAGCCGACGGCCTATATCGTGAACACCGCGCGCGGCGAGGTCATCGACGAGAACGAGTTGGCGCGCCTGATCGAGCAGAAGGCGATCGCGGGCGCCGGCCTCGACGTGTTCGAGCATGAGCCGGCGGTCAATCCCAAACTCTTGAAGTCCGAGCGCGTCGTCGCCCTCCCACACCTCGGCTCGGCGACGATCGAGGGTCGCGTCGACATGGGCGAAAAGGTCATCATCAACATCAAGACCTTCATGGACGGCCACAGCCCGCCAGACCGGGTGCACCCCGGCATGTTCTGACGTGCTGGTTTTGCCTGGGGCGATGGTTCTGATCGCGGGTTGCGACGTGCGGGCCGCCTGATCGCAGCGTGAGCGCACTTACGCGCCGGCGTGCAGGATGCGACCGGCGAGGCCGCGCGGTGCGGCCGACGACCGGGTGACGGCGTGGTCGTGGGCGGCGATGAACTCGGCGACGACGGCGTTGGTGGCGGCATCCTTCAAGAGCGGTGCGTGGCCCTCGCCGGGTACGGTGTAGGATTCCAGGCGCGGATGGCGCACGCGCATCTCGGAGACGGTTGCCTCGGACAAGAGATCGGAGGTCTCGCCGCGTAGGACGAGCACGGGCACGCGGGCGAGCGCCTCGAACTGCGGCCACAGCTTCGGCATGGGCCCATCCAGCACGGACATGCTGTTTTTCAGCATGGGATCGTAGCCGGGTGCCGGGCGGCCGTTCTTCTCGTTGAAGACCTGGCGGGCGAACGCATCCCACGTGGCGGGGCTGATGGACGGAAACTGGCGCTGATTGAGGTCGCGCACCGATTGAGCCGCCTCCTGCCAGGTGCGCGGCAGCGGCATGCGCCCGACGTAGCCGGCGATGCGCACGAGGCCGTCCGGCTCCAGAACGGGCCCGATGTCGTTCAGCACCGCGAGCCCGATCGCCGATGGCTGCATGGCGGCCAGCACCATGGTGACGAGGCCGCCTCGCGAGGTGCCGACCATGGCGACGTCATGCAGGTCAAGGGCGGTCAGGACGTCGATGACGTCGAGAGCCTCGACGGGAACCGCGTAGTTCTTCCAGTCCCGATCCCATTCGGAATGGCCGCGGCCGCGAAAATCGAGCGTGTAGACGGGGCGCGCCAGCGGTCCGGCCGCTGCGAGGGTGACGGCCAGATCGGTGAAGTCGCGGCCGTTGCGCGTCAGGCCGGGCAGACAGAGCACGGGGCGCAGCCGCGAGCCGGGAGCCGGATAGCGGCGAACGCGCAGCCTGAGGCCGTCGCGCACGCGGATGTCGAGATCGGTCGCAGCGGTCTCGCCGGCCAGGCTGGTCGTCGTGGTCATCGCGCCCTCTCGCAAACGTTGCACTTCGGCCCTGCCGCACATGGATCATGATGCTATCAGCCGGCAGCGCGCAGGGTCGAGCGACGGGAGGACCCGCGGTGGCGAATTGTGTGGAGCACGGCGCAGAGATGATGCTCCATTCGGCTATAGGCACGGTCGGCGATGGCGCCGTGCTGCCGTCCGGGCGCGAGACGTGGGAGCCTCAGCCATGACCGACCCGTGCGAGCCGGCAGCCGATTGCCCGCTCTGTCCGCGCCTCGTCGCCTATCGGGCCGCCAACCGGCAGGCAGAGCCCCATTGGCACAACGGCGCGGTCGCCTCGTTCGGAGACGCGGCCGCGCGGCTCATCGTCGTCGGCCTGGCGCCGGGGCGGGGCGGGGCCAACCGCACGGGGCGACCCTTCACCGGCGACTATGCGGGCGACCTGCTCTATCGGACGCTGCTCGCATATGGCTTCGCGCGCGGAACCTATGGTGCGGAGCCCGAAGACGGCCTCAAACTCGTCGATTGCATGATCACCAATGCCGTGCGCTGCGTGCCGCCCGGGAACAAGCCGCTGCCGGCGGAGGTGGCGGCGTGCCGGCCCTTCCTCGCGGCGCGCATGGCGGGGCTCGCGCGCCTATCCGTCGTGCTGGCGCTGGGGCGCGTCGCGCATGATCAAGTGCTCGCCGCGCGCTCCGTGCGCAAGGCGGCCTACGCTTTCGGCCACGGTGCGCGCCATGAGTTGCCGGGGGGGCTCGTCTTGTTCGATAGCTACCACTGCTCGCGCTACAACACGAACACGGGCCGCCTGACAGAGGCGATGTTCTCTGCCGTTTTCGCGGCGATCGTACGTGAATTGCGCGTGGCGCCGGGAACCGTCAACGCGGGCTGACGAGGCGGGCCAGAACCTCTGCAGCATGCTGCTGCGGGTCGGGGACGGGGTAGAGCACCTCGCGAATGACGCCGGTATCTGCAACGAGCGTCAGCCGGGTGAGAAAGTCCCGATCGCCGGCGCGAAAGCGGGGCAGGGACAGGGCATCGGCGAAGCGGAAATCCGCGTCGCTGAGAAGGGGATAGGGCAGGCGCGCACGGATGGCGAACTCGAGCTGCCAGTCGCGATCCTGCGAGGAGAGACCGAACACCGAGATATTGGCGCGCGCAAACTCGGCCATGAGGTCGGCGAAGCCGCGCGCCTCGGGCGTGGAGCCGTGGGCGCCGGGGATGTCGTCCCAGCCCGGCGGATCGGGTATGCCGGGCCGGCCGGTGTACGGGTACACGAAGATGACGGACGTCCCCGGCCAGCGGGACACATCGAGGTCGCTCGCCGCCGTGGACGGCAGCACGATGGAGGGTAGCGGGGTGCCCGGCGCGGGCAGGATCGCGGCCATGACGCTCAGCCTTTCTCACGCATGAGGCGGGCCTTCTGCCGGTTCCAGTCGCGCTTTGCCGCGTCCTCGCGCTTGTCGTGCAGCTTCTTGCCCTGGGCGAGCGCCAGCTTGAGCTTCGCCTTGCCGCGCTCGTTGAAATAGAGCTCGAGCGGGACGATGGTCATGCCCTGGCGCTGCGTGGCGACCCATAGCTTATGAATCTCGCGCTTGTGCATCAGGAGCTGGCGCTTGCGGCGCGGGGCATGCTGGAAGAAAGCGCCGGCGCCCGGATACTCCGGGATCGTCGCGTTGATGAGCCAGATGCCGCCATCCTCGATCGCCGCGTAGCTCTCGGCGATGTTGGCCTGCCCCTTGCGCAACGACTTGACCTCGGTGCCGGTCAGGACGAGGCCCGCTTCGAAGGTGTCGCCGACGGCGAACTCGAAGCGTGCCTTGCGGTTTTCGGCCACGCGGCGGTGGCCGGCGGTCTTGCCGTCAGCCATGGCGATGGCTCCTCGCAGTGACGCGCCCGGGCAGGGCGCAAGGTGCGCGGGCGTACATCAAATCTCGCCGCGCGTCACCTCAGATGGCCTCTCAAACGGCAGCGGCCAAGAGGCCGGCCTTGTCGAGAGCGGCGTCGACGGCGCGGCGGGTCGACTCCTTCAGCTGCACGAGCGGCAGGCGGACGTCGGGCTGACAGCGGCCGAGGCGGGACAGGGCGTATTTCGCCGGTGTCGGGTTGGTCTCCAGGAAAAGGGCCTCGTGGAGTGGCATAAGGCGGTCCTGCAAGGTGAGCGCGGTGGCGTAGTCGCCGGCCATGCAGGCGTTCTGGAAGTCGGCGCACAGCCGCGGAGCGACGTTCGAGGTCACCGAGATGCAGCCGTGGCCGCCGTGCGCCATGAAGCCGAGGGCGGTCGCGTCCTCGCCAGAAAGCTGGAGAAAGCCAGGCCCCATGGCCGCCCGCTGCTGGGAAACGCGGGCGAGGTTGGCTGTCGCATCCTTGACGCCGACGATGTTGGGCAGGGCGGCCAGACGCGACATGGTGTCGGTTGACATGTCGACGACCGAGCGGCCGGGGATGTTGTAGACGATGATGGGGATGTCGACCGCTTCTGCGATGGCGCGGAAGTGGGCGTAAAGACCGTCCTGCGTCGGCTTGTTGTAGTAGGGCGTGACGACGAGGATGCCGTCGGCGCCCGACGACTTGGCGTGACGGGCAAAGTCGATCGCCTCGGCTGTCGAGTTGGAGCCGGCCCCGGCGATGACGGGAACCCGGCGGGCGGCGGTCTCGATGACGATGTCGACGACACGCTTGTGCTCGTCGTGACTGAGAGTGGGGCTCTCGCCCGTGGTGCCGACCGGCACGAGGCCGTGCGTGCCCTCCGCGATCTGCCATTCCACGAGGGCGCGCAGGGCTTTTTCATCGATCCGTCCGTCGCGAAACGGTGTCACGAGTGCGGTATTGGAGCCCTTGAACATGCGTCTCTCGTTGCTGTGGGGAGGGGGACTTCGTGGTGAGGCTCATGGGTGACGACAGCGCGGACGGTCGTCCGTCGCGCCGGGCAGCACGGTTGCCTCACGGCGCAGCGACATCCAGGCTGTGTGGGATGTCCGCGTCGGCCTCGGGTTGAACCTCACGGTTGCAGTCTTTAGGGTCGCGGCAGGCGCCGCGGGAGTATCCGCCGCACGACGATCCGGTCGCGCATCGACGCTCGGGCGCGGACTTTAGGCGCAAGGCCGACGGCTCGCAACCGTGTGGTGACGCTGGCCGTCGTGATCAGAGTCGGTATCCGCGGTCGCGGCCGCAAGGTGATGGCAGCGGCGCTCGGACATAGCGGACACGAGCCGCTGGCGCGGACCATCGAGGCGAGCCCGGCACCGCCCGCAGCATCCAACGCAAGGAGACGAGGTGGGACATTCCAATCGAGGCCCGAGCCTGACCAGCGCACCGGCAAACGGCAATGCACCGGCGCATCTGCGCCTGGCGTGGTGTGCGGCGATTGCTCTCTCAGTGGCGGCGAGCACGCCGGCTGCTGCGCGCGGACTGGGAGAGGAGGCCGGCGCAGGCCGCGACGGGCTTCGCGATGGCGTGCTGCTGGCGGAGGCTGCTGCTGAACTCATCAAGGTGCCGGCGGCCGTGGGGCGGGCAGAGATCGCCTATGTTGAAGAGCTCGACAAGGCTCTGCAGCCGCTTCTGAATATCGATGTCACGGCCGACGATCTCGCCCGCCTGAAGGAGGCTTTCAAACTCGCCGGCAAGGATGCCGCGGGCGCCCGGGCGGCTGCCGAGGGCTTGCAACATCCCGCCGCCGTCAAGCTCGTCGAATGGAACATCCTACGCTCCGGTCTCGGCAGCATCGACGAGTACCAGCGGTTCCTGGCCGCCAATCCCGACTGGCCGAACCGCTGGCTCCTGGTCGAGAATCTGGAAGCCGCACTGCTCGCGTCCGGCAACCTTCCTGCCATCGCCCGCCGCTTCGAGTCGGCGGCTCCCGAATCGCCTCCGGGCCGCATCGCGCTCGCCCTCGCGCACAGGGCTGCCGGCCGCCTCGGCGAGGCGAAGGCGCTGGCCGGGAGCACGTGGCGCGAGGACGACATCGCCGAAGACAAGGAAGCGCTGATCCTCGACAAGGCCGGCGATCTCATCGGTGCGGCCGACCACGCCTGGCGGCTCGACCGGCTTCTAACCGACGATCTCAGATGGCAGGCGCAGCGCACGGCGCGCGCGGCGGTCATCAGGCGCCAGATTGGCCGCGTCGGCGCCGCGGAGCGCGTCATCGCGGAAGCGCGGCTCAAGTCGTTCCTGCGCGATGGCGGAGCGAAGGCCGCACTCGACGGCTTGCCGAAAGACGCCAAGGGGTCGTGGGCGGTCGCCTATCACCGGGTCGTGCAGCACCGGCGGGCCGACCGGGTGACGGAAGGGACCAAGCTCCTGCTCGGGGCGCCGAGCGGCAAGGCCGATCTCGTCAACCCGGATGCGTGGTGGGACGAGCGGCGCATCCTGGCCTACGACGCGCTCGATGCGGGCAACGCCTCGCTCGCCATGACGCTGGTCGAGGGCATTCGCGATCTGTCGGTCAACCCGGCCAAGGAGCAGGCGTTCCTCGCCGGCTTTATCGCGCTGCGCTACCTGAAGAAGGCGGCGGTGGCCGTGCCCCACTTCGAAACCATGGTGCAGATCGCCGATGGGCCGCTCAGCAAGGCGAAAGCGCAGTACTGGCTAGGGCGCGCGCTGGCAGCGGCCGGCCAGCCGGAGCGTGCCCGGCAGAGTTACACCGAGGCGGCGCAGTACTTCGACACGTTCCACGGGCAGCTGGCGCGCCAGCAGCTCACCAAGGGTCCGCAGGACCTGCCCGTCGGGCCCCCTCAGGCGCCGAGCGAGCAAGAGATCGAGGCACTCATTGCCAACGATGCCGTGCAGGCGAGCGTGATCGCCGACAGGGCCGGGCTCGGGCGCGGCATCACGCGACCGTTTCTCGCCAATCTGGCAACGCGCATGCCGAGCGAAGGCGCAACCGCGCTCGTCGCCCACCTGACGCGCGCGCTCGGCGACACGCAACAGTCGCTCCGCATCGGCAAGAAAGCGATCTCGGACGGGCACAACCTCGTCATCTACTCATATCCGCTGCACGCTTTCCCGGCGTATGCCCCGCTGCGGGAGCCGCCCGAGCCGGCGTTCCTGCTCGCCATAGCGAGGCAGGAAAGCGAGTTCAATCCGCAGACGGTTTCGGGCGCGGGTGCGCGCGGCATTCTCCAGGTGATGCCGGTGACGGCAAAGCACGTGTGCGGTGATTACAAGATCAAGTGTGAAATCGATCGCCTGCTGACGGACGAATCTTACAATACGCGCATCGCGTCGGCCTATATCGCCGACCGGATGGGCGAATTCGGGGGCAGCTATGTGCTCGGATTGGCCGGCTATAACGCCGGCCCGGGGCGCGCGCGCCAGTGGATCAAGTCGCTGGGCGATCCGCGCAGCGCGAAAGTGGATGTCATCGACTGGATCGAACGACTTCCCTTCTCGGAAACGCGGGAATATGTCGGCAAAGTTTTGTCGAATATTCAAATCTATCGGGCACGCCTCGGGGATCGAACCGGCCCGTTGCGTCTCGAAGAGGATTTGCGCAGGGCACGGGGTGGAGTGGGACAGTAGGGCAGGTGGGCAGGTGGGCGGAAGTCGCCGTCGTCATGGACGCGATCTGACCCACGGGCACGGGGCCTGTCACGCGTCGCCCAGCAGGTCAAGTCGCCAGTGTGGGCCGCTGCGGCGCGCCCCGATCGTCTCAGAGATAGAGGGGTGTGGAACTCGGGTTTCGCATAGCCCGGCCGTCGCAGGGCGAGCGTGACCGTGGGACCGCCTCTCAGCCGAGCCTCACCACCGCTCTCATGCTGCCTCACCGATCCTCGTCGAGCAGGTCTTCCTGGTCGTCGAACGAAGCTGGCTCGTTGAGGGGGCGCTGCGTGGCTGGGCTGCCGGTGCGGGCGGCGTAACGATCGCGGGAGCTGCCGCTGCGAGCGCTGGGATCGCGCGAGATCACGCTCTCGAGGTCGGCCAGATCGATGAATTGGTCGGCCTGCCGGCGCAATTCGTCGGCCACCATCGGGGGCTGCGTATGCAACGTCGAGACGACGCTTACGCGCCGGCCCATCTGCTGTACGGCTGCGACGAGCGAGCGGAAATCACCATCGCCGGAGAATAGAACGATATGATCGAGACGCTCGGCGAGGCGCATGGCATCGACCGTCAGCTCGATATCCATATTGCCCTTGATCTTGCGTCGGCCAGAGGAATCCGTGAACTCCTTGGTCGGCTTCGTGACCATCGTGTAGCCGTTGTAATCCAGCCAATCGATCAGCGGGCGGATCGACGAATACTCCTGCTCCTCGGCGAGAGCGGTGTAATAGAGCGCGCGTACTAGAGTGCCTTTTTGTCGGAAATGGCCGAGCAACCGTTTGTAATCTATATCGAAGCCGAGAGCTTTCGAGGCTGAATATAAATTGGCGCCATCGATGAAAAGCGCGAGTCTTTCGTTAGGATAAAAAAAGGACATGATACCCTCTGGCTTAATTTGGGGTGGGCGGGATTTGGGGTGGGTCACCCCGCGACTTAGAGGTTTCGGCGACTTATGGCCTGTGACGTGGCGCACCGAGAACCACGTCGGCGTTAAAGGACGGCGGTTTGGTAGTTCGGCGCGGCCGTGTCAGATGTCGCCTCGTGCGCGCACGGCGCCCGGCGCGCTCGTGTGACAGCGGGCGGCCACTTCCGAGGTGGACGTGGATAGCGCAACTCGGAACCATGTTCAAGCTGGATGACAGGCGTTCAGGGGTGCCTGTGGCGCTGCTGTCAGAGCGCCGAAAGGCTTTGCCAAACCATTGAATCAAATACGATAACGCTGTAATCATGTCAGATATGCGACAATATGCGCGCGACCTCGTGTGACGGGAGGGCTCGGCTGGTATGCCTGAGGGCAGACAGGCACTGCTACCGGCGATTCCTCGATGGGGCGTGCGGTGGGTGGCGAGGCGCAGACGCGGGAAGTTGGCTGAGCGGTGGGAGTCGAACGCCCTCCGCTGGGCCCACGTTTGGTCGCCGAAATTATCCATCGCGCTCTCGAGCCCTGGCCTGTTGGACAACGCTCGGCGACTGCGCACTATTCCTATAGATCGATTATTTCGCAGCCTCGCAATGCGGTGCGTACTTCGCGCTCGGTCAACCACTGTTGGTAGTGTGTCCGACTCGCTTGTTCTGCACCAGCATGACATTAGCGCGACCAATCGCTTCAGATGGGAAGATTGATGGATTGGTAGACGCGCCCGACCGAAATAGGTTCCGCAAAACTCTGAGGTTAGGCCGATCGGCCTATGAGAATCGCATCGTGTTGCAGGCGACAAGGAGTTCGGCCAATCGGAATTAGTGCTCTGAGGCTGATGGTGACCATAGGGCACAGCTGAAGCCGGAACGCCGGAGTTGCAAAGGCAGGAATTGCACGCAATAGGTGCGCGAAGCTCGCTTTTCAGTACGCAGATCGATGCGCGATCCGAGGTTGAGTGCTGCGATCGGCGTCGTGTTGCGTATCTGACGCTTGGTCCCCAGTTGCTGCCAGGCGCGGAAACAAGCGTCAGGTACGCAAGCAACACGAGGATCATGGAGTTGCTCGTGCTCCACTGGGCCCCGACAATTGCCCGCAAGGGCGCGGTGAGGGGAAGCAAATGTCGGGGCCGGAGCGCTAGAGCTTGTGAAGAATGCTTCATGGCAACGCGACCTCTGGGGGCCAAAGTATTGAATTCCTCAAATGTGATCATCGTATGGTTTCGCCGGCATCTTTACGAAAAGCCAAGCGAATTGCTGCTACATCAGTATATCGTCCGCGCACAAAAGCTTGATATTCACTCTCGTTCAGCTTTGCCGGACCACGTTGCCAAATGAGAACTAGCGTTCAGCGGCCTGGAGTTGGCGTTCTGGCCTCGAAAATTGGTTGCCGGGTTGGCGTACGACGTCGCACGTGATCTGATACGAAGGCCCTGACCGATCCCGCTTCCGTCAAGGTTCTCAGGTAACGCTGTCCGGCACGGAGCGCGCCACGCGCGTCCAGTTCGCGCTTGGGCTATTACCCATTGTCTGACTTGGCGTCCGCACCACAGTCGGCCTGCACTGCTCGCCTCGCGTTGCACGCCACGGCGGCGACAATGTCACCGGCGCGAACAGGCCCGACCGTAGCCCGGCGAATTTGTCATCTGTCGTTCATCTGTCGCGCAGGATAGCGACGCGTACCGCTCGAGAGGAACCGATACTGGAACGAATTGGAAAATGTCGATTGGTACCGTCCGCCGGCAAGCTTCGGCAGCACTTTTTGCGTGTTCTATTGCGGCATTGCGCGTCGAAGGTGTAGCGGCGGCGCCGTGGTCTGGGTGGTGTCGCGCTGCAATTGCCCGCTTTTGCAGCACAGCGGGCATCACGTTCCGCTTGTCAAGGCCGTCCGGCGCGTGGCACACAGTGGTCAGCTAAATCTTCCACCCTGGTGAGCCACGCAACCGCGGCAAGCCGGGCGTTTGCCGTTGCTGTCGTTCTGTTCGATCGGTGCTCCGGGAGGAGCGACGCCTGCACACGGCCCACGTAGACCCCGCGGCGTTCCGCACGCCGCAAGCAAAGGAGTGACCATGGCCCGCGTCACCGTCGAGGATTGCGTCGACAAGATCCCCAACCGGTTCGAGCTCGTGCTGCTCGCGGCACATCGGGCGCGCAGCATCTCGAGTGGAAGCGCGATAACGGTTGATCCCGACAACGACAAGAACCCCGTCATCGCGCTGCGCGAGATTGCCGACGCGACGATCCCGGCGGAGGACATGCGGGAAAGCCTCATCCACTCGCTGCAGAAGAACGTCGAGGTCGATGAGCCAGAGGCTGTTGCGGCTCCGTCGGTCGCGGTCGAGCGGCGCGCTCCCATGCTGGGCCGCGACGACCTGTCGTCGGACTCGGTCGTCGATGTGCTAACCGAGGAGCAGCTCCTGCGGGGCCTCGAGACCATGACGCCGGTCGAGCCGTCGTCCACGGGTGGAAACGGGCCGCGCGAGCGCGGGCGCTGAGCCCAGGACCGAGCTGAGGCGCGCTGTTGTCGGATGCCGGCGGCGCGGCGGTTCGCGCACGAGGCGGTCCCAGGCGCCACGTTGCTCGCTCCATCTGACATTGCACGCCTGACTGGGAGACCGTTTCCGACACCTCGAGCGTCGAGCTCGGGGAGCTTCAGCGTGCCGCCTTCTCGGCCTGCATTGTTGTTGCCCGCCGCGGGCCCATCTACACTGCGTCAGAACAGTGCGCGTGCGCCGCTCATGCATCGTGATGTGCCGACATCGCGACCCAGTGGCGTCGATGGTGCAATGGCCGGCGCGCGGGATGGCGGAGGGCAGACTTTCGATGATGCGCCAGTACGAGCTGGTCGAGCGCGTGCTGAACTATGATCCGAACGCCAACGAGGCGCTGATCAACCGCGCGTACGTGTACGCGATGAAGGCGCACAGCAAGCAGACGCGCGCCAACGGCGATCCCTATTTCTCCCACCCCCTCGAAGTCGCTGCGATCCTGACCGATCTCAAGCTCGATGACGCCACCATCGCGACCGCGCTTCTGCACGACGTCATCGAGGATACGGCAGCCACCCGGGCCGAGATCGACCAGATGTTCGGGCCGGAGATCGGCGCTCTCGTCGACGGCCTGACGAAGATCAAGCGGCTCGATCTCGTCTCCAAGAAGGCAGGCGAGGCGGAGAACTTCCGCAAGCTCCTCATCGCCATCTCGAGCGATATCCGCGTGCTCCTCGTCAAGCTCGCGGACCGGCTGCACAACATGCGCACGCTCGAGCACATGAAGCCGTCGAGCCGCGAGCGCAGTTCGTCGGAAACTCTGGAAGTCTACGCGCCGCTGGCTGCCCGCATGGGCATGCAGGCGGTGCGCGAGGAGCTGGAAGAACTCGCCTTCAAGTGGCTGCACCCGGATGCCTTCGAGACGCTGTCGGCCAAGCTCGGCACGATCCGTCAGCGCAACGAGGGGCTCGTCGAGGAGATCCGGCTTGCACTGGAGGTGAAGCTCGCCGGAGCCGGAATCACGGCCAAGGTGCAGGGGCGCGAGAAACGCGCGTACTCGATCTGGACCAAGATGCAGCGCAAGCAGATCGGCCTCGAGCAGCTCTCGGACATGTACGCATTCCGCGTCATCGTCGACGAGCCCGTCGACTGCTACCGCGTGCTCGGGCTCGTGCACACGACGTGGCGGAACGTGCCGGGCAAGTTCAAGGACTACATCTCGACGCCAAAGCAGAACGGCTACCAGTCGATCCACACGACGGTCGTCGGTCCGCGTCACCAGCGCGTGGAACTGCAGATCCGCACCGAGCGCATGCACCAGGTCGCCGAGCTCGGCATCGCCGCCCACGTGCTCTACAAAGATGGCGTCGCCAGCGGCGAGCCAGTCGATGCCTATGGCACCGATGCGGAAAGCGGGCCCTACGGCCGGCTGCGCAAGGTCGTGCAGCAGCTCCTCGAAGGCGCCAACTCCGAGGAGTTCCTCGAGCACACCAAGCTCGAGCTGTTCCAGGACCAGGTGTTCTGCTTCACGCCGAAGGGCCGCCTGATCCCGCTGCCGCGCGGGGCGACACCGCTCGATTTCGCCTACGCGGTGCATACCGACATCGGCAATGCGGCGGTCGGCGCGTACATCAATGGCCGGCACATGCCGATCGACACCAAGCTGCGCAATGGCGACGAGGTGCAGATCGTGACGTCGCAGGCCCATACGCCGCCGGCAGCCTGGGAAGGGTTTGCGGTCACAGGGCGGGCGCGCAGCTCGATCCGGCGGTCGGCACGGGATGCGGTGCGCCGGCAGTTCAGCGAACTTGGCCGGCGGCTCGTCATGGCCGAACTCGAAAAACACGGTGCCAGCTACACCGACGAGGCGCTGCAGGCGGCTCTGCCACGGCTCGCTGCCGGCCAGAAGTCGAGAGAGGACGTACTTGCCTCCGTCGGCCGCAACGAGATCGCCGTCGACACGATCATCAAGGCGCTGCTGCCGTCCGCCGACATCGGTCCGCTGCAACCGGCGGGCTATCGCCCGCGCAATCAGTACGACCACGGTCGCGGGCAGGATGGCTGGTTCAATCTGGCGGCCGGGCTCGGCTTGAAGTTCAGGCTCGGCAGTGACGCAACGACGCAGGGCGTCGAGGGGGCCGAAGGTTCTGCGGCATTGCCCGGCAAGCCCACGGCTGGCACACCAGCGGGAGAAGCGGCGGTTGCGGCCGTGCCCATCCGGGGGCTGACGTCGGATACGCCGGTGTCGTTCGCCGACGGCGGCTGCGTGCCAGGCGACCGCATCGTTGGAGTGTTGACGCCCGGGGAGGGAATCCGCATCTTCCAGATTCACTCGCCGCGTCTGTCCGCCTTCGAGCACGAACGCTGGATCGATGTCGCCTGGGACGTCGACCGCGCCAACCCGCAGCGCTTTCCCGCACGACTGAGCATCACCGCGCTCAATGCGCCAGGAACGCTCGCGGAAATCGCGCGTTTGATCGGTCAGGCCGACGGCAATATCGATCAGGTTCGCATGGTGAAGAGAGGAGCCGACTTCACGGAAATGATGACTGTCGTCGAGGTCTTCGATCTTGCGCACCTCAATCATATATTGTCTGGGCTGAAGGCAATGGAGGTCGTCGCGGGTGCCGAGAGGGTGTTCGACTGAGCATGCATGAGAATATGGAAGTGCGCTGCGGCCAGGATCGCTTCCGGGCCATAGTGGCAGGTCGGGGGGCCTGAGGCAGCATGATTTTTGCGAGGCGCGAGCCGCCGACGATGGCCGAGGCGATCCGCGTCGCCGTGTGGCCGCGGCGGAGCTGGGAACGCTCACTCAAGTACGTCATGGCGCGCCTGATGCGCGTCAACGCCAGCCCGCATCAGTTGGCGCTGGGCTGCGCCATCGGCGTGTTCGCGGCGATCACGCCGTTCGTCGGCCTGCAGATGGTGCTTGCTGGCGTGCTCGCTCTGGCGCTGCGGGCGAGTTTCGCGGCGGCCATGCTGGGCTCGCTGTTCGGTAATCCGGTCACGTGGGCGGCCCTGTGGCCGGCGACCTATGCAACCGGAAACTATCTGCTCGGCGGTGGCGGTGGCGGTGGTGCCCACATGGCGCTTGCCGACAAGTTCGCCATCCTGTGGCAGGCGGTCGGCGATTTCTCTCCGGAGATGGCGGGCGCGGCGCTTGCGCTCGTATGGCCCGTCGTCAAGCCCATGGCGGTCGGCACGGTGCCGATCGGGCTCATCGTTGCGAGCCTTTTCTACGTGGCGGTGAAGCGGGCCGCGGTCGTCTACCAGCTGCGGCGGCGGCGCTATGTGGGGCCGGTCAGCAGCTATCCGCTCGGCGATCTTGTCGCCGCCTACGATCCGGCGCACTCGTGAAGGGAGCGTCGATGCGTTCGGAGCGGCCTCTTCGGCTCGGCGTCAACATCGATCATGTGGCGACCCTGCGCAATGCGCGCGGCGGGGCGCATCCCGATCCGGTGCGGGCGGCGCATCTGGCCATTGCGGCCGGCGCGGACGGCATAACGGCGCATCTGCGCGAGGATCGCCGGCATATCCGGGACTCCGACATCGCCCGCCTGAAGGCAGAGATCACGCGGCCGCTCAATCTCGAGATGGCGGCGACCGAGGAGATGGTGCGGATCGCTCTCGCCACGCTGCCGAATGCCTGCTGCATCGTGCCCGAGCGGCGGGAGGAGCGGACGACCGAGGGTGGCCTCGATGTCGCTGGCGGCGGGGACCGGCTTTCAGGCATGGTCGCGGCCCTCAAGTCGGCCGGTATCCGCGTGTCGCTCTTCATCGAGCCGGAGGCGAGCGTGATCGCTGCGGCAGGCGGTATCGGCGCGGACATCGTGGAACTGCACACGGGAACCTACTGCGAGGCCGTGGTCGCAGGCGACGGGGCGGCGATCGAACGGGAAGTGCTGAGGCATCGCGAGGCGGCGCGGATCGCCGCCGGCGCCGGGCTCGAGGTCCATGCCGGGCATGGGCTCACGTACGGCAGCGTCGGCCCGATCGCACGCATCGGGGAGATCGTCGAACTCAACATCGGCCACTTTCTCGTGGGAGAGGCCGTGTTCGATGGGTTGATGGGCAGCGTCCGCCACATGCGCCGGCTGATGGACGAGGCGCGCGAGCCCGGCGGGCCGGCTCGGTCGTAAAGCGGCCCTATATCGACGCGACGTTTGCGCTTACCTTGAGAGCAGAGGCCGGGTGCCGGCATCGCGACACCGTTTGCAGGGGCGGGTGGAGTTGTCTATAGCGGGCAAGACCGGGGCGCTCGAATGATGGTCGGTGGGGCGACAGCAGGCTTTCTGCCATGCTGGCAACCAGGACCCGTCGATTTCGAACCCACCAGCATTCTGACTTTGCTCGTGCCGCCCATGGGCACGGCGCCACGGAGCAGGGAATGAGCCTCGAGACCGAAGCCAAGAAGTCGAGGGACAGTGGCTGGTGGGATACCGCCAAGATCGTGGTCCAGGCGCTGATCATCGCCATGATCGTGCGCGTCTTCTTCTATCAGCCGTTCAATATCCCGTCGGGCTCGATGAAGCCCAACCTGCTGATCGGCGACTACCTGTTCGTCTCCAAGCTCAGCTACGGCTACAGCCGCTATTCCTTCCCGTTCGGCATCGGCCTCTTCTCGGGTCGCTACTTCGCCGGCATCCCGCAGCGCGGCGACGTCGTCGTGTTCAAGCTGCCGCGCGACAACTCGACAGACTACATCAAGCGCGTGATCGGCCTGCCGGGCGATGAGATCGTGGTGCGTGGCGGAGTTCTGTTCATCAACGGCAAGGAAGTGCCGCGCGTGCGCGAGGGCAGCTTCACGACGCCCGAGGATGGCGGACCGCCGCGCGCCATCCCGCAATACCGCGAAACCTTGCCCAACGGCGTCAGCTACACCGTGCTCGATGCCGAGCCGAACGGCCCGTTCGACAACGTCGGGCCCTACAAGGTGCCCGACGGGCAGTTCTTCATGATGGGCGACAACCGGGACAATTCTACCGACAGCCGGGCTCTGTGGGGCGTCGGCTACGTGCCCTACGAGAATCTCGTCGGTCGCGCCGAGGTCATCTTCTTCTCCGCCGGCGTCGACGAGCCGGGCGCGTTCCGCTGGTACACCCCGTGGACCTGGCCGTTCGACATCCGTTGGAGCCGCTTCTTCAATCTCGTCCGGTGAAGGATCTCATCGCCGACTTTTCTGGCCTCCGCATGCGACGGCAACGGCCCTTCGCCGATCTGGAAAAAACGATCGGCTACAAGTTCAAGGACGGCGGCATCCTCGAGCGGGCGCTGACGCATGCCAGCCTGCGCGGGGGAAAGGGCGTACGCGCCGACAACGAGCGCCTCGAGTTCATCGGAGACCGCGTACTGGGGCTCGCCATCGCGGAACTCCTCGGCGAACTCTATCCGGATGCTCGCGAGGGCGAACTCGCCCGTCGCTTCAACAAGCTCGTCTGCGGGGATGCCTGCGCCATGGTGGCCCGCGACATCGGTCTAGGCGCACATCTGATCCTGTCGGCCGGGGAGGCCGACAGCGGCGGGCGTGACAAGGACACCATCCTCGCCGATGCGATGGAAGCCCTGCTGGCGGCGATCTTTCTCGACGGCGGCTTCGCCAAGAGCCGGACGGTCATTCGCGCGATCTGGTCCCGGCACGTCGAAGGCGTGCCGGCGGCGGCCGGCAAGGATGCCAAAAGCGCGCTGCAGGAATGGGCGCAGGGGCGCGGCCTCTCGCTGCCGGCCTACAAGGAGGTGGGCCGCTCCGGACCGGATCATGCGCCGAGCTTCGAGGCGGAAGTGCGCATCGGCAAGCTCGATCCGGCGCGGGGCGCGGGACCGTCGAAGCGAATCGCCGAGCAGTCGGCGGCGGCGGCGCTCCTGATCAGGGAAGGCGTCTGGCCCGGGGAGAACCGCGCGTGAGCGAGAGCGAAGATACCCGCGAGGCGAATGGCGCTGCGGCGCGTAATGCGACTGCCGCGCCAGCCGAGAGCGCAAACCGGCGCTGCGGCTTCATCGCCATCATCGGCGCGCCGAACGCGGGCAAGTCGACGCTCGTCAACGCCCTGGTCGGCGCCAAGGTGACGATCGTCAGCCACAAGGTGCAAACGACGCGCGCGCCGGTGCGCGGCATCGCCATCGAGGGCGACAGCCAGCTCGTCTTCATCGATACGCCCGGCATCTTCCGGCCCAAGCGCCGGCTCGACCGGGCCATGGTCGGGGCGGCGTGGACGGGCGCAGGCGAAGCCGATGTCATCGGGCTCATCGTCGACGCTGCCAAGGGCATCGATGACGAGGTCGCCGCGATCATCGACAAGCTGGCGGGTGGACACGGGGCGGCGCGGCTCATCCTCATCCTCAACAAGGTCGACCGGCTGAGGGAGAAATCGCAGCTCCTCACGCTGGCCGCCGATCTCGCCGGGCGCCTCAAGCCCGATCGGGTGTTCATGATCTCGGCGCTCGCGGCGAGCGGCATCGCCGATCTCAAGGCATATCTCGCAGGCGTCGTGCCGCCCGGTCCGTGGCATTATCCCGAGGACGACATCTCCGACCTGCCGATGCGCATGCTGGCCGCGGAGATCACGCGCGAGAAGATCTATCACCGGCTCCACGATGAACTGCCCTACTCGATCACGGTCGAGACGACGTCCTACGTCGAGCGCAAGGCGAAGGGAAAGACGCCGGCCTCCGTCCGCATCGAGCAAACCATCTTTGTCGAGCGCGACAGCCAGAAGAAGATCGTGCTCGGCAAGGGCGGGGCGACGATCAAGGAGATCGCCTCGGAAGCGCGCAAGGAACTGATGGGCATCCTCGATCAGACCGTGCATCTGTTCGTGTTCGTCAAGGTGCGCGAGGGCTGGGAGCAGGACCCGGAGCGCTATCGCGAGATGGGGCTCGAGTTTCCGAAGGAGTAGGCAGGTGTCGTTACGTGGCAGGCCGATCCCGACTGCTCGGCGGCGCCAGCGGATGGCGATCGTCGGGTTGTGTCCTGCCGTTGTGCTCGGGATGGCCCTGTCCGTCGGTCCGGCGCGCGCGGCGGTCAGGGTCTGCGCGGCCTCCGTGGCAGGTGCGCCGGCTGTCGCTGCGAGCGAAGCCGAAGCGAAAAAGGCGGCGCTGGCCGACTGGACGGCGAAAGCCCGCTCGGCGGATATCGAGCATCCGCTGTGGCGCACGGCCTATCGCAAGTCGCTCACCTGCACGGGTGGCGAGCCGGGAACCTTCAAGTGCTCGGCGACCGCCATGCCATGTGAGATCCGCCAGGTCGCGCCGGGCACCTCCCGGCCGTGACGCCGGCGCGGGGCGGGCCGCATCACACTGCGGCGAAGCGCAGGACCAACGCGAGACCGGCGGATACGGCGAGCACCTGCGCGATGCCCCAATGCAGGCGCAAGAGCAGAATGGCGCTGATGGCGGCCAGCAGGACGACGCGCCAGTCGAGCGACGCCGCGTCGGGAAGCCAGAGCTTCAGAGCGCCCCATTCGACGAGGTCGACCGTGCCGAAGAAGACGTGCAGGCCGAACCAGACGGCGAGGTTGAGGATGACGCCGACGACGGCGGCCGTGATGGCGGCGAGCGCTCCCCGGAGGCGCGGCTGGGCGATGATCCACTCGATGTAGGGTGCGCCGGCGAAGATCCACAGGAAGCACGGCGCGAAGGTCGCCCATAGCGCAACGAATGCTCCGAGCAGCCCCATGGCGAGCGCCGGCTCTCCGCCATGGCGGAAGGCAGCGAGGAAGCCGACGAACTCGGTCACCAGGATGAGCGGGCCCGGTGTCGTCTCGGCAAGGCCGAGGCCATCCATCATCTGGCCGGCTTCGAGCCAGCCGTAGCGGGTGACCACGTCCTGGCCCATGTAGGCGAGCACGGCGTAAGCGCCGCCGAACGTGACGACGGCGAGCTTGGAAAAGAACCACGCAAGCTGGCTCAGGACGTGGTCGGACCCGTAGATCGCGGCGAGCGCGGCCAGCGGCGCGATCCAGACGACGAGCCAGATGGCGATGACGCCGATGGTCTCGACCGGTCGCACGCCTGGCGACGGGGCGGTCTGCTGGGCCGTGCCGTCCGGCGCGCCGAGCCAGAAGCCATAAAGGGCGGCGGCGGCGATGATGAGGGGGAACGGCAGCGCGAGGAAGAAGATGGCGATGAACGAGAGGGCTGCGAGCAGCCAGTGCACCGGCAGCTTCAGGGCGCGCTTCGATATGCGGATCAGGGCCTCGACAACGATGACGAGGACGGCGGCCTTGATGCCGAAGAAGATCGCCTCGACGATCGGAACAGTGCCGTAGAGCGCATAGACGACCGACAGGGCGAGCACGATGGCCGCACCCGGCAGCACGAACAGCAGTCCGGCGGCGAGACCGCCCACGAGGCCGTGCAGACGCCAGCCGGCGTAGGTGGCAAGCTGCATCGCCTCGGGGCCGGGCAGCAGCATGCAGAAGCTGAGCGCGTTGAGGTACTGCTGCTCGCCGAGCCACCTCTTCTCCTCGACGATGATGCGATGCATGAGGGCGATCTGCGCCGTCGGCCCGCCGAAGGAGAGCACACCGATGCGCGCCCAGGTCGCGAGTGCCTCGGCGAAGCTCGGGGCTGGCCCGGCGGCTGACGGTGTCGTTTCAGATGTCATGGTGATGGTGTCCTCGGCGGGGCTTGGAGCAGCACCCGATCAGACGCGATCGCTGGAGCGACAGCCTGATCGAATGCAGTCTGAACGGGGCGCGCGCGTGCGCGCTGCCGGCCGAGCCGCAGTGGCCTACAATCGTCGTATGACAGGACCATGCGCGTCCGGCCCGCTGGCTGGCAGGGGAGGTGGACGCGAGCTTTGGGCCGAAGCCTGTGACGGGGACGTCGCGGGGGACCCCGCGCGAGTATTAGCAGCGGGTACGGCGCTCGGCAAACGGCCGATTACAGCAGGAAATCAGCCGCCGACAGGCTTTTGAGGCCGATGAGTTCGATCTGGAAGTCGGCCCGTCCATCGCCGTTGATGTCGCCCTCGATGAGGGTGCGGTCGTTGGCGGTCATCGGCTTGTTGATCCTGACAATGTGCAACTCGCCCTTCTCGCCGCTGAACGCCCGCGTGCCGATGAAGGTGAAGGCGTCGTTCTTGGCGGTGCCCGACTTCGCGTCGATGCCGCGCAGGTCGATGTCGTCGACGCCCTTGAGGAAGTCGAAGATGCGATCGCGGCTCGCTGCCGTGCGGCCGGTTTCATTCCGGGCATTGTAGTCGAAGTCGTCCGCGCCGGCGCCGCCGGTGATGAGGTCGCGGCCGTTGCCGCCGTTGATGATGTCGTTGCCGTCCCCGCCATTCAGCGTGTCGATGCCGGTCCCGCCCATGAGCAGGTCGATGTCGCCGCCGCCGATCAGCGTGTCGTTGCCGGCCATGCCCATCAGCGTGTTGGCGGCCTCGTTGCCAGTGAGCGTGTTGTTGCCGCCGTTACCTGTGAGGTTGGCGGGGTTGGCGCCGACGAGGCGGCCGGTCTCGACGTTGGCCGTCAGCGTGTAGGTGAACGTCGTCATGACGGTGTCGTTCGACCCTTCACCCGGCAACTCGACAACGAGGTCGTCGACGTCGTCGATCATGTAGGTGTCGTTGCCGGTGCCGCCGTACATCGTGTCGTTGCCGAAGCCGCTATTGATCGTGTCGTCGCCGTCGAAGCCATAGACGGTGTCGCTGCCGTCGCCGGCGTCGATGGTGTCGTTGACGATGGCCGAGCCGGTGAAGGAGCCTGTGATCGTCTCGCTGTTGTCGGTGCCCGTCACGAGGCCGGCGCGGGGATCGAGGATCTGGAAACGGATCGACTGGTCTGAGGTGTCGGGGCCGGTCGATGCGGACTGGTTCCACACGAAGACGATGCGTCCATCGGCGAGGGCAGCGACGCTGGCTCCGCCGGCGTCGGGATCGGTAGAGACACTGTTGACGGTGATCTGATCGCCGATCGGCGTGGTGTCGTCGGCCAGAAGCAACCCGTAGGAATAGCCCGATCCCGTCAGGAACTCGTTCCACCCGATGAAGTAGGTGCCGTCACCGAGGCGGGCGATGCTGGGCTGCGCTGGCCCGGACCCGAGCAGGGGATCGTTGACGAGAAACTCGCTGGTGATCTTCACCCCAGTCGTGCCGAAGGTCGTCGCGACGAGGCTGAGGGAGGCGTTGATGTCGCCGCTGAAATCGCGATAGGCGACGATGAAGCCGCCCGCCCCATCGCCGGCGACGGTGGGAAATTGCTGGTCGTTGAGCGTCGGTCCGTTGACCTTGGCCTGCACGAGGATCGGTGTGCCGTCGTCCTCGTAGAGGCTCATGTTGACGGCGGAGCCGCTGGCGTCCCCGCTCGTGCCGCTGGCATCCTGCCAGACGAGCACGAAGCTGTTGCCGCCGGTCGCGGCTATGTCGAAATTCTGTACGTTGTCGACGGCGCCCGAGTTGGCGGTGATCGGCCCGCCGATCTTAACGCCGTTGGCATCGAAACGCTGGATCTCGGCGGCTTCGTTCGCTCCGCCCTGGTCGACGACGTAGGCGATGGCAAAGCCGCCGCTGTCGAGCGCGGTGATGACGGGCTCGGTCTGGCTGAAGTCGGTCGCGGGATCGACGACGGTGTTGACGACGATTTCGCCGCCGATCTTTTGCCCCGTGGGCGAGAACCGCTGTGCGATGATGCCCGAGGTGTTGGCGTCGCCGGGGTGGCCGCCCACCGTCCACGTCGCGACGAAGCCGCCGCCGGCGACGCCTGCCACGTCAACATTCGTTTGCGAACTGTCGAGGAACGTCGCGACGAGGAACTCGCTGCCGACCGGGGCGCCGAGAGCGTCGAAGACCTGACCGCGCAGTGCCGTGCCATTGGGAGCGTCCGGCGACTGGCTCGTGTCCTCCCACATGACGACGAAGCCGCCGCCTGCAAGCGCGGTGACGGCGGGGAACCATTGGCTGGCCGGAGTGACGGTGTTGGCGACGGCTTCCGTGCCCCACGCTACCGGCTGTTGCGGCATGTCTCCGACTCCAAATCGCTGATGCTCCGGTGGGGCCTGCCTCGCCCGGACACTTCTCTATCAGACGCATGCTGACTTGTCTCATCGCACGGATGTGGCGGGCCGCGCTTGCGCGGGCAGATCGACCGACCGGGCACGCTCCGATGACGCAGAGTTCAAGGCGATTGATTTGCCTCGTCGGCGCGATGCCCATCACGTGTCGGTCGCGACCACGTGCTATGTCGTAGTCATCTTTATGCTCGAACGGAGAATGCTGTGCGCCGCTGGCTGTTGCTCGCAATGACACACGCAGCGATGCTCGCTGTCGGTTTCGCGGCTGGCGTCTATCTGCTGCCGATCCTCACCGCGCCGCCAGGGCCCGATCGCGCCGCGCTGGAGGCGACGGCGGGCTCGGCGCTCTACAGGGGAACGTTCGAACGCAACCTGAAGGGCAGCGACTTCCTGCACTGGGGCGAGGGCGAGGTGCGCGTCATGAAGGACCAGATCGCACACGTCGGGCGGCTCGCGCCGGGACCCGACTACAAGCTCTATCTGACGCGGTCGTTCGTCGACACCAGGGAGGGTTTCCTCGCGATAAAGTCCGAGGCCCGGCGCATCGGCGACATCAAGACGTTCGAAGGCTTCATCGTCGATGTACCGGCTGGCGTCGACGTCGACGCCTACACCACGGTCGTCGTGTGGTGCGAGGCGTTCAGCCAGTTCATCAGTGCGGCGCGCTACAAGTGAACCTCGACGTGCGCAATTGCGCGCAATACACGCAACGGATTTACGCAATCGCAAACCAACTCCGATAGTTCAGGACATGGCCGAGGGCCGCCTTCGATCTCGATTGTGCTCCAATTCGCGGCCGTTTAGGGCCGATAGACCGTCCGGCCTAAATCGAAGGTCGATCGTTTGCCGTTTGGCATCTGCAAGTTCGAATTAAGCATCTGATCCTAACGTCGGCCCCGACATTCGCGTTGGTGGCCGACATGCACAATCGAGTACTCATCGTCGAGGACGACACGCTCCAGCAGGCGCTGCTGGGCTCCGCGCTCGAACAGCGCGGCTTTGCGATCGATACTGCCGTCAACGGCATCGATGGCATCCGCCTCCTGCAGCGGGGTCACTACGACGCGGCCATCTTCGATTATCGCCTGCCGGATATCGACGGGCTGGCGTCGGCCCGCCTCGCGCGGCATCTGCTCGACGAGGGCGGCTGTCCCAGCCTGATCGGCATGACGGCCGACCTCGACGAGCTCGAAGCCCGGGACGCGGAGACGAATGCGTTCGATGCGCATATCGCAAAGCCGTTCGAGCTGGCGGCGATCGTGCGCCTCGTCGAAGCGGCGATCATGCGGCCGCAGGCGAGCATTCCAGCTCATGCGCGCTGGGCCGAGTTCGGGCTGTCACGGGCGCCGCGGGCCATCGTGCTGCCGATGCAGGGCAAGCAGCGGCATGCCTTCCTCGCCGGCCTGTTCGATCTGACGAGCTGTCGGGAACCGGAGATCATTCTTCTCGCCGATGCTTCGGGTGTCGCCGCCATCGAGGACGTGCGGCGCAGCGGGGAGGGCTGGTACCTGCCGGTCGCCGACCTCACCGGGCGGTTCGGCCATCTTGCCGATGTCTCATTCACCGGGGCGGCGGCGAGCGAATGGATGGCTCTCGCGGCTGCCGTGACACGGTTCGCGGAACGGCGCCGGGCGGTCGCGGGCCGGGTGCTCAAGTCGCGTGATTTCAGTACGCGCCTGCTCGGCCATATCGCCATGAGCGGGCGGCCGCTGACGCCTGGCTACGATGCCCACTCCACGCTGTGCGTCAGCTACAGCGGCTTCCTGCCGGCCCGCGGTGTCATCTCCGCCGCGCCGCGGCTCGAGGAGCGCGGGCTGTTGCGGCGCCGGTTCGTCGACCGCTTCCACGTCTGCCCGGGTTGTGATTCCTCGCGATTGAGCGCGCGCGAAGTGTGCCCCTCGTGCCGGTCCTCGGACCTGACGTCGACGGCCGTCATCCATCATTACCGCTGCGCTCATCAGGGGCTCGAGGCGGAGTTCGCGGCCGGCCGCGATCTCGTCTGCCCGAAATGCCGCCAGCATCTGCGCCACTACGGCAGCGATTACGACCGTGCCGGCACGGCGCTCGAGTGCGGTGCATGCCGAGCCGTGCATGCCGAGCCGGCAGTCGGCTTCGTCTGTCTCGATTGCAGTCTCGTCACCGACGGCGACGTCATCCATACGCGCGATGTCTTCAGCTACGAGCTCACCGACGAGGGCTATGCGGCCATCGCTGCGTCTGCCGTTGGACTGGCGCAGGAGCTCGCTGCCGACGTGCCTGCCGAAATCCCAGGCGACGTGCCTGCCGAGGTCGCCGACGCGGTGGCCCGTTGGTCGGCTGCAGCGGCGGCTTCCGGAAACGTCGTGGCGCTCGCCGAGATCCGCTATGTCGATCGCGAGGCATGCCTCGAGAAGCGCGGGCAGGGGGCCTTCGAGCGCGCGCGTCGCATCTTCCTGTCGAACGTCGTTGGGGCGGCGCCCGCCAGCGTCGACGGCTTCAGCGGCCCGACGAGCGATTTCGTCGTTGCCAACGACGGGCCGGAGACCCTGCGCCGGGCGCTGTCTGCCGATATGCTCGCCGACGCGGAGGATACTCTCGAAGCCTCGCTCAAGCCCGAGGTGCGTTTCATCGACATCGTCGCGTGAGGGGCCATGAGCGATCTCGAGCTCAGCCTTTCGCTGCTGGCGAGCCAGAGTGCCACGGCCCTGATGCTGGCGTTCTGGTACACGCTCGTCTTCGAAGTGCCGCGCTACTTGTGCGGATTTCTCGCGCTGGCGGCGCTATCGGGCAGCGCTGGCCGGCACGCGCGCCGTGTCGAGAGCAGGATCGCTCGACCGCGCATCACGGTCGGCGTCATCGGCCACAACGAGGCGGATGCGCTGGAGCGCTGCGTGCGCTCGTTGCATGAGCAATCGATCGGCGGCCTCGAGATCGTCATCGTCAGCGACGGCTCGAACGACGGCATGGCCAGAATCGCGCAACGGCTCGTGCGCGAGGGGCTCGCAGCCAAATCGTTCGCCACCGACCTGCGTTCCGGAAAGTCGGCCGGGCTCAATCTCGCCATCGGTGCGGCAAGCGGCGACATCTTCGTCGTCGTCGACTGCGACTGTTCCTACGACCGCTTCGCCATCGAAGCGATCGTGGCGCCGTTCGACGATCCGCGCATCGGGGCGGTGGCAGGGGACATCGTGCCGCGCAATCCGACCGCGAGCCTCGTCGCGCGCTTCCAGTCGATCGAGTACCTGACCTCGATCACGGTGGGAAAGCGGGTGGGCGACGCGCTTCGGCTCGTCGATTGCATATCGGGAGCATTCGGCGCGTTCCGGCTGGCCGCTCTGCGCGGCGTGGGGTGTTTCGACGTCGGCGGTGGCGAAGACCTCGACCTCACCATGCGCCTGCGCGCGGCCGGCTGGTCGATTGCGTTTCAGCCGGAGGCCATCTGCTACACGGACGTGCCGGTGCGGCTGTGGGGGCTCGTGCGCCAGCGGCTGCGCTGGGAGCGGGATTCGGTGCGCATCCGCTACCGCAAATATGGGCGATTCATGAACCCGTGGCGGCGCGAGTTTCGCATCCTCGAGGCGGTCCATCAGTGGGACTTCCTGCTGTTCGGTGTGCTCGGCGCGATCATCTTCCCGGTCTATATCGTCTGGCTTTTCCAGGCCTACGGGGACTTCGCACTCGTCATCGTGATCGCCTCGCAACTCGCCCTGTTCGGTCTCGACGCGCTGATGCTTCTGCTGGCGGCGATCGCGGCCGGCCGGCCGGCCTTCTGGCCGAACCTGCCCTATCTCCTCGGCTACTCGGTGTTCCAGAGCTACGTCATGCGGCTCGTGCGGCTGTGGGCCTACATCGAGGAGTGGCTGCTGTTTGCCTCCGTCAACGACAATTACGTGCCGCTCAAGGTGCGAACGATCCGGAAATGGTGACGACATGAAACGTCTTAAATCCCGGCCCAGGGTCGATACCCTCACCAATCAGCAGCGCTCCGAGCCGCTGCGCTGGGGGCGCCGCATCTATCTGGGGCTGATCGTCCTGTTTGCATGTGTGCTCGCGAATTACCTCGTCGGCGGCGCGATCATTTTGCGCGCAAATGGAATTGTCGTTTCCGACCGGCAGGTGGTGGCGGCCTCCTACGCCGGGCGCATCGCGGCCGTGCATGTCCGCGCGGGCCAGAGCGTCGTGGCGGGCCAGGTTCTCGTCGAAATCGAATCCGCCGACATGCTGAAAGACATCGCGCAGCTTGCAGCGCAGCACGCCGACCTGTCACAGCGCGAGGCGGAATTGCGCATCGGCAACGATACCGCGCGCGCGCTGCTGCCGCTCGCCGAGCGTCACGCGCGGCAGGTGGCGGAGGCTTCCGAGGCGGTCGAGAGCGTCAAGGCGCGCGGGCTCGTGACATCGAAGCGGGCGGGCGAAGCCATCGGCTCGGAGTACGAGACGGCGGCGCGTGTCGCTGATCTGAACAGCCGCACGACGGCGATTGCGGGGCAACTGCCGGCGATCGAGGAGGCACACGAGCGGGCCCGCCTCGCTCTCGATCAGTTGGAGGTCACCTACGACAACGGACGCATCCGCGCCGGGCAGGCCGGCGTCGTCGGATCGCGCGTGCCGGTGGCGGGACAGGTCGTCAAGTTCGGCGACGACCTGATGGAGATCCACGGCGGGCAGACGACGGTGCTGGCCTACGTCCCCGACCAGTACCTGTTCGCCGTGGAGCCCGGGGCACGCGTCGCCGTATCGGCGGGGCTCCATGCCGTGACGGGCACGGCGACCGGCGTGCTGACCGTCGCCGACGCGCTGCCGCCCGAATTCCAGAACATGTTCCGGCCGCGTGACCGCAGCCGGCTCCTGCGTATCGATCTGCCTTACGGCCATCCGTTCGCCGTTTCGCAGAAAGTCATGGTCGCGGACTGCAATTGGGGGTGGTGCTGGAGCGTTCTGCCATCTGCGCACGCTCATTCTGTGGGCGAAGATGCAACATCGAAAGGTGAACCATGATCATCATTCGACGTTCAATTGTTGCACGGTTCGAATCGGGCTAATAGACGTGCACGGTGTATTTTGTCCTGGGAAAGCTGCTCGTGTCCGCACCGACCCGTAAAATCGAGGAGCTGCAAAAGGCCCTCGGTACAGAGAAAGCCGCAGCATTCGTAGCGCGGTTCGAAGTCGACCTCATCCGTCGGCGCCACGAGCTTGAAGGCAACAAGCATTCTCCTGAAATAGTCGCCGGTATCGCGCACAAGCTCGTCGGTCTGGCCGGAGCGCTCGGTTTCGACGACCTTGCCGCTGAAAGCCGCGCCCTCGTCCAGCGCGCCCGCGAGGTCAAGGAGCCACGTGCCCTGGAACCTGTGCTGGCGCGAGCGGTTGCGCAGTGCGATCACGTGCTGTCGACGCTCGCCGGTCGCGCCGACTGAACTCAGCGGCGACTGCATCGCGGCAGGTCGCCCGGCCGGGAGCTACGGAACTGGTCTCAGTCATGTCGCGATCGCGCGTTGCCGACAATCTGCTGCTGGCGCTCACCTATGTGCTGCTGGGATACGTCGGGCTGCTGATCGCCGTGCCGCCGGGCTATGCGTCGATCATCTGGCCGCCGTCGGGCATCGCCATGGGCGCGGTGCTGGTGCAGGGGCCGTGGCTGCTGCCCGGCATTTTTCTCGGCTCTTTCACGCTCAATGCGGCGACCGGCCCGGCCTATACCTTCGAGGGCGGCTGGAACGAGACCCGCCTCGCCATCGCCGCCGGCATCGCCTTGGGATCGACCTTGCAGGCGCTGGCGGCGCGCGCACTGTTCATCAGCATCTTCGGCATGCCGCTGCGTCTGGAACGGCTCGTCGACGTGGCGCGTGCGCTCGCCGTCGTCGTGCCGGGCTCCTGCATGATCGCGGCCACGTTCGGGGTCGCCTCGCTCTATGCCGGCGGCGTCATGCCGGCTGCCGACGTGATCAACAACTGGCTGACGTGGTGGATGGGCGACGTGCTCGGCGTCGTCATCTTCCTGCCGCTGATGCTCGTCGCGCCAGGGGCCGGCGCGCTCATCCTGTGGCGGGGGCAGCCCCTCGGCACGCTGCCGACTGCGGCCGTCGTCGTGCTGCTGCTGCCGCTCGGGCTGACGTTCTATGCCTGGAAGGCGAGCAAGACCTACATCTACGAAAAGAACCTGTCGCAGTTCCAGAACCTCGCCTCGGAGAACCGGCGGGCGCTGATCGACCGGCTCGACAGCTACACGGGAGCGCTGCTGGGGGGCGTCGGTCACTATGTCGGCGCGCGCCAGTTCAGCGATGCGAGCTGGGCGGCCTACGTGGACGCCATCGATCTGCCGCGCCACTGGCCCGGGCTGCGCGGCATGGGCTTCATCGAGAAAGTCGAGGCCGGCGACGTCGACGCCTTCGTGGCTGCGCGGCGCCGCGCGCTGCCCGAGTATCATGTGCGGCCGGAGGGTAGCGGCCCGCCCTTCTACATCGTCTCGATCGTCGCCCACAGCCCGATGGCGCTGGGTCTCAACATCGCCTTCGAGGAACGCCGCAGGGCCGCCGCGGAACTCGCCATGGCGACCGGCAAGACGGCCATCACGCGGCGCATCAGCCTCGTCAACGCCGGCGGCCCGGCGGCCGGCATGCTGGTGCTGCATCCGATCTACCGGAAGGATGCGCCGCTCGGCTCGGAGAATGACCGCCGCACGGCGCTGATCGGCTGGATCTACGCCACACTGCTCGCCCAAGCCTTCCTCGATGGTCTCACGGAAAGTCAGGGACGGCTCCTGCGCCTCGAGGTGTTCGACGGGGAGGAGGCGAGCGATGAGGGGCTGCTGTTCGATTCGCTCGGCGTCGCGGCCGCGCGGGTCGCCGATGCGCCGGACTTCGTGGTCGAGGAAACGGTGACCATCATGCAGCAGCGCTGGCGGCTGCGCTGGACGAGCATGCCGGCGTTCGAGCGCGGCATTGCCAATCACGAGCCGATCGCCATCCTGCTCGCCGGCCTGATGTTCTCGGCGCTGTTTGCCTCCCTGCTCATGCAGTTTGCGCAGCGCACCGCGATCGTCCGCTCGCTGGTCGATGCCAAGACGCAGGAACTGAGCGAGCGCGAACATCTCTATCGGCTGCTCGCCGACAACGCCTCGGACATGATCAGCCGTGTCTCGCTGGATGGCGTGCGCCGCTACACGTCACCAGCGTGCCGGCAGATCCTCGGCTACACGTCGGAGGAATTGCTCGGCGCGCGGATCGTTCATGTGCTGCACGCGCGCCATACGACCGAAGTCGAGGCGCTGCTCGCCGACCTGGCGGCCGGCCGCATCGACCGCGCGGAAGGCGTCTACGACAGCCAGCGCAAGGACGGCACCTGGGTCAAGACGGAGAAGGTGTTCCAGCTCGTGCGCGACGAGGCCGACGGCACGCCCATCGAACTCGTCGTCACGACACGCGACGTCACCCTGCGCGAGCGGCGCGCGGAGGAACTGCGCCGCGCGATTGCGGCGGCCGAGGAGGCGAGCCGGGCCAAGTCCGAGTTCATGGCGACGATGAGCCACGAGGTTCGGACGCCGCTCAACAGCATCATCGGCTTCACGCGGCTCACGCTCGATCGCCAGGGCCTGGACACGGCGACGAGGCGCGAACTCAAGATCGTGCACGACGCGAGCCACGCGCTGCTCTCCCTCGTCAACGACATCCTCGATTATTCCGCGATCGAAGCGGGCCAGTTGAAGCTCGTGTCGTCACCCACCAATCTTCTCGGCGTCCTGCGCGAATGCCAGTCGCTGATGCAGGTGGCCGCCGAGGCGAAGGGGATCGCGGCAGTCCTCGACGTCCCCGGCACGCTGGACGGGCTGCTCGTGGATGTCGATGGTCGGCGGCTGCGCCAGGTTCTGCTCAACCTGCAGAGCAACGCCATCAAGTTCACCGAGGTGGGCAGCGTGCGGACCATCGTCACTGCCGAAGGGCCGGCCGACGGCGTCGTCAGGGTCCGCTTTGCCGTGACCGATACGGGACCGGGCATCCCACCCTCGGCAAAGTCGCGCCTGTTCATCCGCTTCAGCCAGCTCGATCATGGCCGTGACCGCAGGTTCGGCGGCAGCGGACTGGGGCTTGCCATCTGCCAGCGGCTCGTCGAGGGCATGGGCGGGCGGATCGAGGTGGACAGCACGGTCGGTGTCGGATCGTCGTTCTCGTTCGAGCTCAACCTCAAAACGAGCGCAAGCTCGACCGACTGTGCCGAAGCCCGTGATCGGGGGAGCGCGCCAAGCCGCCTGCCGCTGCGCGTTCTCGTCGTCGACGACATGGAGGTCAACCGCGACCTGACGGCGGCCGTTCTGACGCAGGCCGGCCACGTCGTCGAGGGCGCGGCAAGCGGGCAGGAAGCGATCCGCCGCATCCGGGAGGCGCGCTACGACGTGGTGCTGATGGATGTGCAGATGCCCGAGATGGACGGTATCGCGGCCACGCGGGCCATCCGCGCGCTCGGCGGCGATGCGGGCAACGTGCCCATCATCGCCATGACCGCGAACGTGCTGCTCGACGAGGTGGAGCTCTGCCGTTCGGCGGGCATGAACGATCACATCGGCAAGCCGTTCGAATGGGCCGATCTCCTGGACAAGGTCGCAAGGGCCGGGCGGCAGCGCAAAGCCGGCGAGTTGGCGAGGCCCGGCGCGCTGGCAGGAGCCGAGTGACTGCGGCTGCGACTGTCGGACCGCCCGCTCAAGTCGTCGCGCGGCCGGCCAGCGCGCGCGATTTGCCGACGAGCTCGGTCCGGTTGCGCGCCTTGAAGTAGGACAACAGCGCGGCGAGGTGGATCTTCACCGTGCCGTGGGCGATGCCGAGCCGGTCTGCCACCTCCTTGTTGCTCAGACCCTGCACGACGAGGTCGAGCACATCCTGCTGGCGCGGCGTCAGGCCGGTGGAGCGTGGTCGCCGCTTGGCCGGCAGAATGCCGCGCGCGGTCGACGTGCGGGGGCCGAGTGCCTGGCGGTCGAGGCCGCGACGGCGGGCGTGGGCCCTGCGGATGGTGTCGATCATCTCGGGCAGACCGGTGATCTTGGTGATGTAGGCGTCGACACCGGCGTCAGTGGCCTCGGCGATGACCACCGCATCGGTGCAGGCCGAGACGACGACGAGCGTCAGGTCGGGGTAGGTCGCGCGCACTTCGCGCAGCGTGGCGCTGCCGTTCATGCCCGGCATCTCGAGGTCGAAGACGGCAAGATCGACGGTGCCTGCCGCAAGCCGATCGAGGGCGTCGTCGAAGTTTGCGGCCTCGAGCACATGACCGACCTGGCCGCAGTCGCGCAGGATCATGCCGAGACCGGTGCGGTACACGTCGTGATCGTCGGCGATCAGGAGCTGATCGAGGCGCAGCGCTGCGCTCGGCGGGTCGGCGTGATGAGGCGCGTGTGTCGGCATCGTGACTTTCGTCGGGTGGAGCCGTAGTGTTGCAGTGCAAAAGCAGGTTTGTCAGCCGGGCCGTGATGCGCTGAAGCTCGCGCGCAACTTATTGCACGGCTATTTGAGGGTTTGCAGCGGTGAGCTTTCGTTACGCATGGTGCTGCGTTCGCATTCCGGTTTGCCTTTATCACCGAACACATCGGTGAGCGGGTGCGTCTCGAGCACGGCACCTTATCGCCCGGCCCGCATCCGCACTCCGTTCCCTGCATTTACCGATAGAACCTACACCAGTTCCGGGCTGGGCGACACATGACATCAGTCACTGCCAGCATATCTGCTAAGATCAAAGGCTTGGTCTTGTCGGCGGAAGTGGTTAGCCGCGGCCGATGAGTTCGGCACCACTCATTTTTCGATATGACGCAATAGACATATCGTTTGCCTCCGAAGAACGCATGGCGCGCTATCGAGAATACTTCGAACGGCGTCGAATTGAAGCGAGACCAGTCTATTCTTTGCGAGAAAAGTATAGTTAAAGATGCTTATCGCTCCGCCAAGCGGCTCTGCAAGAATCCACGTTTACTTGGCTGCGACATTATGGTCTGTTTCGACTAATGGGCAACATCCGGGCCGGGTGGCGCCTAGGGAGACCCGTCGGCTGTGCCCGGCGGGAGTTCGTCATGGAGAGGAAACGACCATGAACATGCAATTCTCACGACGCCAGTTCCTGCGTGGAACGGGCGCGGGGATTGCCGGTTCGGCGCTTGGAGCCTTTGGCTTCGGCGGGGTTGAAGGGGCCCTTGCGCAGGCTGCGCGTCCCTTCAAGCTCGCGAAAGCAACCGAAACGCGCAATACCTGCCCGTACTGCTCCGTCAGTTGCGGCATGATCATGTACAGCAACGGCGACGTCACGAAAGGCGAGAAGGCCAAGGTGTTTCACGTCGAAGGCGACGTCGACAATCCGGTCAACCGCGGCACGCTGTGCCCGAAGGGTGCTGGCGTCCTCGATTTCATCAACTCGAAGCAGCGCGTCACGCAGCCCATGTACCGCAAGCCGGGCGCGGCCGCCTTCGAGCCGGTGTCGTGGGACTTCGCGATGGACCGCATCGCGCAACTCATGAAGGAAGACCGCGACGCCAACTACGTCGAGGTCAACAAGGACGGCGTCAAGGTGAACCGCTGGCCGACGGTCGGCTTCCTGGCCGGCTGCGCCACCTCGAACGAGCCGGGCTGGCTGACCTACAAGGTCACGCGCAGCCTCGGCCTTCTGCAAGTCGACAACCAGGCCCGCATCTGACACGCCCCGACGGTGGCCAGTTTGGCTCCGACGTTTGGCCGTGGCGCGATGACGAACTCCTGGACCGACATCAAGAACGCCGATGTCGTCCTCATCATGGGTGGCAACGCCGCTGAAGCGCATCCGTGCGGCTTCAAGTGGGTGACGGAAGCCAAGCATCACCGCAACGCAAAGCTCGTGGTGGTCGATCCGCGCTTCACCCGCTCGGCCTCGGTCTCGGACTTCTACTGTCCGATCCGCGCGGGCACCGATACCGCCTACCTCATGGGCGTGATCAACTACCTCTTGTCCTCGGGCAAGATCCACAAGGACTACGTGGCCGCCTACACGAACGCCGCCTACATCGTCAAAGAGGGCTATGCCTTCAATGCCGAGGACGGCCTGTTCTCCGGCTACGACGCAGAAAAGCGCAGCTACGACCGCGGCTCGTGGGACTACGAGATGGGTGCGGACGGCTTCCCGGTGCGTGACCTCACGCTCGAGAATCCGCGCAGCGTCTATCAGCTCCTGAAGGCGCACGCGGCGCGCTACACGCCAGAGATGGTCGAGCGTATCTGCGGCTCGCCCAAGGACAAGTTCCTCAAGGTCTGCGAGTACATCGCCACCACCGCCAACGGCGAGAAGGCGATGACCATCATGTACGCGCTGGGCTGGACACAGCACAGCTACGGGTCGCAGACGATCCGCACGGCGGCCATGGTGCAGCTCCTGCTCGGCAACATCGGCATCCCCGGTGGTGGCGTCAACGCGCTGCGCGGACACGCCAACGTGCAGGGCCTCACCGATCTCGGCATCCTGTCCAACTCGACGCCGGGCTACCTCGTGCTGCCGACGGAGAAGGAAGTCTCCTTCGATGCCTACATGGGCAATCGAAACTTCGCTCCCCAGCAGCCGGGACAGATCAGCTTCTGGCAGAACTACAAGAAGTTCTTCGTCAGCTTCCTCAAGACTATGTACGGCGAGAATGCCAAGGCGGAGAACGCCTTCGGCTACGACTACCTGCCGAAGTACGACGGCGTCTACGACACGATGCGCCAGTTCGACCTGATGCATCAGGGCAAGGTCAACGGCTACGTCTGCCAGGGCTTCAATCCGCTCTTGTCGGTGCCCAACAAGGCCAAGATGCGGGCGGCGCTGGCCAAGCTGAAGTTCCTCGTGTCGATCGATCCGCTCGAGACGGAGACGGCGCGGTTCTGGGAGAATCACGGGGAGTTCAATCCCGCCGATCCCTCCAAGATCCAGACCGAGGTGTTCATGCTCCCGGCGACCTGCTTCGCCGAGGACGAGGGCACGTTCACCAACTCGAGCCGCACGCTCAACTGGCGGTGGAAGGCGGCCGATCCTCCGGGCGAGGCACGCACCGACATCGACATCATGGCCGACCTGTTCCTCAGGTTGCGGGAGGCCTACCAGAAGTCGGGTGGCAAGGGCGCCGAAACAGTTCTCGCGCTCGACTGGTCGTACAAGGACGCCAAGCATCCCACCGCCGACGAACTCCTGCGCGAACTCAACGGACGGGCGCTCGGCGACGTGCTCGATCCGGCCGATCCGACCAAGGTTCTCGTCAAGGCCGGCGACCAGCTCACGTCGTTCGTGCAGATGCGCGACGACGGCTCGACCAACGGCTCGTGCTGGATCTACACCGGCTGCTACACGCCCAAGGGCAACATGACGGCGCGGCGCGACAACGCCGATCCATCGGGGCTCGGCGTGCATGCCGGCTGGGGCTTCACATGGCCGGCGAACCGCAAGGTTCTCTACAACCGCGCCTCGGCCGACCCGTCGGGCAAGCCGTGGAGCGAGGCGAAGAAGTACATGGTCTGGGACGGCGCCAAATGGTCCGGTCCCGACGTGCCCGACTTCCCGCCGACGTCGGCTCCCGACAAGAACGCCGGCCCGTTCATCATGAACCCGGAGGGCGTTTCGCGCCTGTGGGTCAGGAAGACGATGGCCGACGGTCCGTTCCCGGAGCACTACGAGCCGTTCGAGAGCCCGGTCGCCAACGTGCTGCATCCCAAGACGAACTCGAACCCCGCCGCGCGCGTGTTCAAGGGCGATCTCGAGGTGTTCGGCAAGCCGGCCGACTTCCCGTACGTGGCGACCACGTACCGGCTGACGGAGCACTTCCACTACTGGACGAAGAGCGTGAAGCTCAACGCGATCGTGCAGCCCGAGTTCTTCGTCGAGATCTCACCCGATCTCGCCAAAGAGAAGGGCATCACGAACGGCCAGTGGGTGAAGGTTTCGTCGAACCGCGGGTCGGTGAAGGGCAAGGCGGTCGTGACGAAGCGCATGCCCACGCTGACGGTGGACGGCAAGACCATCCACACGGTCGGCATGCCGATCCACTTCGGGTTCGTCGGCGAAGCCAAGAAAGCGATCGGCATCAACGCGCTGACGCCAGCCGTCGGCGACGCCAACACGCAGACGCCGGAGTACAAGGCGTTCCTTGTCGATATCGAGCCGCTCAGCGGCCCGGCCGTGAGCTAAGGGGAGGGTGCCATGTCAACACTGCAACCGGCATTCGACCTCGTGAAGCGTTCGGCGACGACGGCGGAACTTCCCGCCGCCAAGCCCACGACCGAGGTCGCCAAGCTGATCGACGTCTCCAAGTGCATCGGCTGCAAGGCCTGCCAAGTGGCGTGCATGGAGTGGAACGATCTGCGGCAGGATATCCAGGAGGTGGTGGGCGTCTACGACAACCCCCACGACTTGTCTCCCGCCACTTGGACGCTCATGCGCTTCGCCGAATGGGAGAACCCGGAACGAGGCCAGCTCGAGTGGCTGATCCGCAAGGACGGCTGCATGCACTGCCAGGACCCGGGTTGCCTCAAAGCGTGCCCGTCGCCGGGCGCCATCGTGCAGTACTCGAACGGGATCGTCGACTTCATCTCCGAGCACTGCATCGGCTGCGGGTATTGCGTGAAGGGCTGCCCCTTCAACATTCCCCGCATCTCGCAGGCCGACAGCAAGGCCTACAAGTGCACGCTGTGCTCGGACCGGGTCGCCGTCGGCCAGGGACCTGCCTGCGCGCTCGCCTGCCCGACGAAGGCGATCTCGTTCGGCTCCAAGGAGGCCATGAAGAAGCTCGCCGCCGAGCGCATCACGGACCTCAAGGGCCGTGGCTATTCGAAGGCCGGCCTCTACGATCCGCCCGGCGTGCAGGGCACGCACGTCATGTACGTGCTGCATCACGCCGACAAGGCGCCGCTCTACGCGGGGCTTGCCCAGGACCCGACCATCAGCCCGCTCGTCGAGGCTTGGAAAGGCGCCACCAAGTACGCGGGCATGGCGCTGATCGGCGCCACGGCCGTGTTCGGCATCGTCCACCACCTGCTCACCGGCGCCAACCGCGTCACCGAGGAGGATGAGGAGAACGCCGAGAAGCTGACGGGAGGCAAGGCGTGAGCAGCGTGCATGCCGGCGGCGAACCCGTGAGGGTTCGTCGCTACTCCGGTAGCGCCCGGATCAATCATTGGATCGTGGCAATCAGCTTCGTGGCTCTGCTGCTCAGCGGCCTGTCGCTGTATCATCCGAGCCTCTATCCGCTCGCCGGGCTGTTCGGCGGCGGGGCGACGGTGCGCTGGCTGCATCCGTGGCTCGGCGTGATCCTGTCAGTCGCCTTCCTCGGCCTGTTCCTGCGTTTCTTCGTAGCGAACCTGCCGGAGACGACCGATGCCGTCTGGCTCGCGCGCATCAAGTACGTGCTCGCCGGCAGGGAGGAGTACCTGCCCGAGATCGGCAAGTACAACGCCGGCCAGAAGTTCGTGTTCTGGTCGCAGGCGGTGCTGGTCACGACGCTCCTGATCACGGGCCTCGGCCTGTGGGAGGGAACATTGTCGTCGATCGAGCAGGCGCTCGGCTTCAAGGCGACCATCGATCAGCGCCGCATGGCGGCCGTCCTGCACGCCAGCGCGGCCGTCCTGTCGATTGCGGTGTGGATCATCCACGTCTATGCGGCGATTTGGGTTCGCGGCACCATCAGCGCCATGACGAGCGGTACTGTCACCGCCGGCTGGGGCTGGCGCCACCACCGCAAGTGGCTGCGCAAGGAAGTGGCCTCGGGCAACAAGGTGCATCCGGCCGAGTAGGCGCCGAAACAAGCAATCGGCCGGGCGCAGGTGCCGCCCGGCCGTCGTGTTTTTCGCAGTCTTGGAGGGTTGGATGCCGCGTGACGGTTCACCACCACTTCCGCCCGGCGTGACGCCGGCGGAGCCCATGTCGATCGGCGAGATTGCCGATCCGCCGTTCGCCATCCTGCCCGACCCGGCGCGTGTGTTCCGTGCGCGCAGCGAGCGCTTCGCCGCGCTGGCGCGCGGCCATGAGCTCGAAACCTACCTTCAATTTCTGTCGCGCGTTGCCGCGGTGCAGGACGCCGTACAGGCCCGCACGTCCGCGCCAGCGCTGCCCGCCGACGAGGCGCTCGCGACCGCCTACGCGCACGCCATGCCGCCGATCTCGTTCGGGCAGATCGAGTTGGGGGCGGCTGCGGACGAGGTTCTCATCGCTGTCGTGGACGAGCTCGCCAAGGGCGAGGTCAACGCCGATACCGAGGCGGCCGTTGGGCGCGTGCGCACGGCCACGCGCGAAGCGCGGCTTGCAATGATGCATGCCGTTCTCGTCGACGAAGTACCCGCCGAGGCGGTGGCCGAGCACGTTCTCGCCGCGGCGGCGCTGCAGGTGCACCTCGCGCTGCTGGCCCGCCAGCTCGACGTCGACAAGCTGCAGCGCGTCGCAGACGGCGCCTGCCCGGCGTGCGGCGGCGCGCCCGTCACCAGCATGATCGTCGGCTGGCTCGGCGCGCACGGCTCGCGGTTCTGCACCTGCTCCATGTGCGCAACGCACTGGAACGTGTCGCGCATCAAGTGCCTCGTCTGCGGCAGCGAGAAGGGCATCGCCTATCACTCGCTCGAAGGCAGCGACGGCGTCATCTCGGGCGAGACGTGCGAAAGCTGCTCGTCCTACGTCAAGATGCTGCACCAGCACAAATCGCAGCACGTCGATCCGGTCGCCGACGACGTCGCCACGCTCGCGCTCGACCTGACGCTCGCCCGCGAAGGCTGGCAGCGCGCGTCGGTGAACGCCTTCCTGATGGGCTATTGAGGCTTGCGAGGAGCCTCGGCGCATGGGCAGCAATCGGGTCATCATTCCCTCGGTCGACGAGGTTTTGCGCGGAGAGATCGGCCGCGTCGCGGTGGCGCGCTTCGGTCACGCGGCGACGGCCGATGCCGTGCGCGCCGCGCTCGACGACCTGCGCGCCGCGCACCGCGCCGGACGGGCGCATCCGGCAGCAGGGCGCACGGAAACGGCAAGCGAGGTCGCGTCGGCCGCGCTGGCCACTCTCGAGGCCGCCGACGTGCCGCGCCTGAGGCGGGTGTTCAATCTCACCGGCACGGTGCTGCACACCAATCTCGGCCGGGCAATCCTCGCCGAGGAAGCCATCGCGGCGGCGGCGACCGCCATGCGTGCGCCCGCTGCGCTCGAGTTCGACCTCGAAACGGGCCGCCGGGGCGAGCGCGACGATGCCGTGCGTGGGCTCCTGGTCGAGTTGACGGGGGCGGAGGACGCCATCGTCGTCAACAACAACGCGGCTGCCGTGCTCCTCGTCCTCAACACCCTTGCGCTGGCGCGCGAGTCGATCGTGTCGCGCGGCGAATTGATCGAGATCGGCGGCGCCTTCCGCATGCCCGACATCATGGCGCGGGCGGGCACGCGCCTCAGGGAAGTCGGCACGACGAACCGGACGCACCTCAAGGACTACGCGCAGGCGATCGGCAGCGAGACCGGCCTGCTGCTGAAGGTGCACACGTCCAACTATCTGATCCAGGGCTTCACCAAGGAGATCGGGACGGATGAACTCGCCGCGCTCGGCCGCGAGCGCGGGGTGCCGGTCGTCGACGATCTGGGCTCGGGAACGCTGATCGATCTGTCGCGCTATGGGCTCCGGCGCGAGCGCACCGTGCAGGATGCGATCGGCGAGGGCGCCGATATCGTGACCTTCTCCGGCGACAAGCTGCTCGGCGGTCCGCAAGCCGGTTTCATCGTCGGGCGTCGGGACCTCGTCGAGGCGTGCGCAAGGAACCCGATCAAGCGGGCGGTCCGGCTCGACAAGGTGCGCCTTGCCGCGCTCGAAGCCACGCTCAAGCTCTATCGCGATCCCGACCGGCTCGCCGAGCGCCTGCCGACGCTCAGGAGCCTGACGCGACCGGCTGACGAGATCAGGACCGTTGCAGAGCGGCTGGTCGATCCGCTCACCGCTGTGCTCGGCGAGCGCTTCACGATAACGGCCACGGACTGCCGCAGCCAGATCGGCTCTGGGGCCCTGCCGCTGGAGACTATCGCCAGCGCCGGGCTCGCCCTCACGCCGCGCGATGACCGGCACGCCGGCACGCAGCTCGACGGGCTGGCGGCGGCGCTGCGCGGACTGGCCATCCCGATCATAGGGCGCATCGAGAAGGGCGCGCTGGTGCTCGACCTGCGCTGTCTCGACGACGAGGCTGGCTTCGCCGGGCAATTCGCCATGCTCGAAGGACAATTTCCCAGGCTCGACGCCGCGGCCGCTGCCGGTGCCGCCAGCGGGGGCCTGCCATGACGACGGCGGGCGCTCGCGGGCGCAACGGCGCAAAGTCCAGCGACGATGGCGCAGCCTCGGGGCGCGCGCCGGCTGGGCCGCACGCTTGCCTCGATGCCGCAGAGGTGGTGCAGACAGTCGCCGAGGCGCAGGCGCTGTTCGACATCGGCGAATACGAAGCGGCGATCGGACTGTGGCTGCCACTGGCGCAGGAGGGGTTTCCCACGGCGCAGAATGCCATCGGCATGTGCCTCATCGGCGGGCTTGGCGCGGAGGCGGATGCAACTACGGGTGCCAAATGGCTCAGGGCTGCCGCCGCGCAGGGTGATGCCGCCGCCTGCCGCAACCTTGCCGACTGCTACCTGAAGGGCGAGGGCGTGCCGCAGACCGACGCGGAGGCGGAGGCGTGGTACCGGCGGGCCGCGGCACAGGGCGACGGGACCGCGCAGGACATGCTGTCGTGGCTGCTCGCCAACGCCGACGGGCGGGAGCCCGACTATGCGGAATCGATGACGTGGGCCACGGCGGCGGCGGCCCAGGGCAACGCTGCTTCCATGACGCGGATCGGGCTCTTCCACCACAACGCGCTCGGCGTTCCACGCGATGCCGAGGCGGCCGTCGGCTGGTGGCAGAAGGCGGCGCGCCTCGGTGAGCCCGACGGGCAGGCCATGCTGGGTGCCGCCTACCACATCGGTCAGGGCGTGCCGCGCGATCCGGTCCGGGCCTATGCGTGGCTGCGGCGCGCACGCTGGGGCAAAAGCAAGCTCGCCGAGCGCTTCATTTATGCGGTGCGCGCCAGCCTGAGCGAGGCGGAGATCGCGGCCGCCGAAGCGCTTGCCGAGATGCTCAGCGAGGAGACCCCGCTCGAGGAGAAGGGCGCGTCGTGATCATCGGCACCGCGGGGCATATCGATCACGGCAAAACGAGCCTCGTGCGCGCACTGACGGGCGTCGATACGGACCGTCTCAAAGAGGAGAAGGCGCGCGGCATCACAATCGAGCTCGGCTTCGCCTACCTGCCGCGGCCCACGGGCGGCACATTCGGGTTCGTCGACGTGCCGGGGCACGAGAGGCTCGTGCACACCATGCTGGCCGGCGCCGCCGGCATCGACACCGTGCTGCTCGTCATCGCCGCCGACGACGGCGTGATGCCGCAGACGCGCGAGCACCTCGCCATCATCGACCTGCTCGGCATCCGTCGCGGCGTCGTCGCCCTCACCAAGGCTGATCTCGTCAGCGCCGAGCGGCGGGCCGTGGTCGCCTCGGAAATCGGCGCAGCCCTCGGCGCAACCGTGTTGGCCGGAGCTGAAGTCATGCCGGTCTCGGCCGTTACTGGCGAGGGTGTCGCTGCGTTGCTCGCTCGGCTCGACTTGCTCGCTGCCGAGGTGGGCGTGAGGGCGGTCGATGGTCGTTTCCGCCTCGCCGTCGACCGCAGCTTTTCCCTGTCGGGTGCCGGCACGGTGGTGACGGGTACGGTGCTCTCCGGCAGGATCGGCGTCGGCGATCGCGTCATCGTTGCACCGAACGGCATCGAGGCGCGCGTCCGTTCCGTTCACGCGCAGAACCGCGCTGCTGCCGAAGGGGTCGCCGGGCAGCGCTGCGCGCTCGCGCTGGTCGGGCCGAAGGTCGAGCCCGAGCGAGTCGGGCGCGGCTCGGTCGTGCTCGACCCCTCGCTCCATGCGCCGGTGCGCCGCATCGACGTCGCGCTACGCCTGCTCGGCGGCGAGCGCCGCTCGCTCGGCGCGTGGATGCCGGTGAAGTTCCATCACGGCTCGGCCGAGCGGGATGCACGCGTGCTGTCGATCAGCGCGGGCGGCATTGCGCCCGGCGCACGTGGCTATGCGCAACTCATGCTGGCCGAGCCGGCTGCGCTGGCGGCGGGGGACCGCTTCGTCCTGCGCGATGCGGGCGGACAGCGCACGATCGGCGGTGGCACGATCCTCGATCTCAGGGCGCCCGAACGACAGCGGACGAGCGCGGAGCGGCGGGCTTTACTCGATGCGCTCGCCGGGTCCGACCCTGTCGGCATCGTCGAGGGGTTGCTGGCGGCACCGCGCGGGCTCGTCGATCTGACCGGCTTTGCCCGCGATCGGGCGCTGGCGGAAGGCTTTGCTGCCGAGTGTGCGCGCCGCCTTGACCTGACGACGTTCGAGGCCGCCGGCGCGAACTATGCGCTGTCGCAGCGCCGCTGGGCTGCGTATGCGGCCGCCGCGACGGCTGCCCTTGTGCGCTTTCATGCCGAGAAGCCGGACCTGCCTGGCATGGGCCAGGAGCGGCTGCGCCTGACGCTCTCCCCCCGCCTGCCGGCGCCGGTGTTCGCCGCCGCCCTCGCCCGCCTCGCCAGCGCAGGGGAGATCGTGCTCGACCGCTCCTGGGTGCGGCTGCCCGGCCACGAGGTCAAGCTCTCCGAGGAGGAGGAGCGCATCTGGGCCCGCATGCGCGTGCTGCTCGGCGGGACGGAGCGCTTCCGCCCGCCGCGCGTGCGCGACATCGCCAAGCTCTACGCCATCGACGAGGGGTTCGTACGGCGGATCTGCAAGCTCGCGGCACGGCGCGGAGATATCGACGAGATCGCGCAGGATCACTATTTCCTCAGCGGAACCGTGGTCGAAATGGCCGACATCGCGCGCGAACTGGCGCGTGCCGATGCTGCCGGGGAATTCGCCGTCGTGGCGTTCCGCGACCTGCTGGACAATGGCCGCAAGGTCGCTATCCAGGTTCTCGAGTTCTTCGACCGGCAGGGTCTCACGATGCGACGCGGCGACATCCGCCGCATCAACCCGCACAAGCAGGATCTCTTTTCCAGCGCCGCTCCCGCCGCCGTGGCGGGTGCTGCGCGAGAAGGAGGGGAAACGTCCCCGGTGGGGCGACCGGACTTCAACTCCGGGGAGGGTCGCGAGACGGCTCTCGGTGGGTTCGACTCCTGCCTCCTCCGCCACTCTCGACCCGGAGCCCAGCGATGACCCCAGCCAAGGCCGCCGCCCCCTTTCTCGCCGACCTTGCGCAGGCCGCGACCAGCGCACAGACCGCCGAGATGGCTTTTCGTGACAACATCGCCCGCGAGATCGCGCGGCTCGAGCGGGCGCGCCAGTTCGCGTTCCGCCGGCTCGACGTCGCGCGCCTGATGACGGCTGCCGCCAGTACGGCCAAGGACGAGGAAGCGGCGATCGCCGCGCAGGTGGCGGTGTTCAGATCGGAGTTCGGCCTGTTCGGAGACAGCGAGCATGCGCGGGCCGTGACGGAGGCCTGGAAACCTGTCGCGGCAGCCGTCTGGAACGGGATCGCCGACACGGCTGATGCCCCCGCTCCCGCCGCCGGCGTCGGAGAGGCCATGCGGGCGTTCGAGGACTGGTACGAGGCCCAGTTCGGCAAGAACTATCTGTCGATCCTCGATCACGAGATACCGGAGATCCCCGTTGTCGAGTTCTGACGGCGCCGAGTTCGAAAGCTGGGTGAAGACGCGCTACGCCGAGACGGACGGCTTTACCGCTCTCTTCCTCCTGCTCTCCATCGGCGGAGGGAAGATCGAGATGATCTCTTGTGCCTTCGTGCATGTCATCGGCGACGAGGTGGCGTGGGCCAGCATGAAGACCATGCTCGACGCGTCGCGGCGCAGGTGGGACGGTGTGGCGATTTTTGCGGAGTCGCCACCGGGAGGAGGGCCGCTCATCGACATCGTGGCGAAAGCCCGACTGCAGGAGCGCATCGACGCGGTCACCTTCGACCGCATGGTGCTGAACGAGGCCGGCCTGTTCGATCCGCGCGGCCGCATGTTCCGCATCGATCCGATCGAGGCACTGCAATGACCACGGTCAGCGAAGACGGCGCCGCCTTCATCGTCAAGGGCTGCCGCTTTCCCAAGCACCTCCGCTACGACGTCAAGAACCATATGTGGTACGAGCCGGCCGACGGCGGCCTTATCCGGCTCGGCGTCACCGCGGTCGGCCCTGCGCTCGCCTCGAACCGCATCTTCGCATTCACGCCGAAGCGGGTCGGCCGGCCCCTCGAAGCGGAGCGTTCGTGCGCGACGATCGAGAGCAGCAAGTGGGTGGGGCCGGCGCGCATAGCCTTCGACGGCGAGGTCGCCGCGATCAACGAGCTTCTCATCGAGAAGCCGGGGCTCCTCGTCACCGACCCCTATGGTGCAGCCTGGATGATGCTGGCGAAGCCCGCCAGAGCGGACGTGCTGCACGCGCTCGTTACGGGCGAGGCCGTGCGCGAAGCCTATGAGCGCTGGATGGCCGACAACAATTTTCCCGGCTGCGAGCCGGCGCCGTGACGCCGGGAAGGCCGCCGCGCAAGCATCTCGTTCTCGTCGGCGGCGGACACGCGCACGTCACCGTGCTGCGCTCGCTCGGCATGAAGCCAGAGCCGGAGGCGATCGTCACACTCGTCTCGCGGGAGCTCGAGGCACCCTACTCGGGCATGCTGCCGGGGCTCGTCGCCGGTCACTACTCGCACGAGGAATGCCATATCGATCTCGTGCGGCTCGCCGCCTGGGCCGGCGTCCGGGTGGTGCATGGCACCGTCACCGGCATCGACCGGGAAGCGCGGCAGCTCCGCATCGAAGGCCGTCCGCCGCTCGGTTACGACGTCGTGTCGATCGACGTCGGCATCACGCCGCATCTCGATGCGATCGCGGGTGCCGCCGAGTACGGCCTTGCCGTCAAGCCCGTGTCGCTGTTCGCGGCCAAGTGGGCGCGTCTCGAGGCGGCTGCGGCACGACCGGACGGACCACGCCACATCGTCGTCGGCGGCGCGGGGGCTGCGGGCTTCGAACTCGTGCTCGCCGCCCGCCACAGGCTCCTGGCGCTGGCGGCCGGACGCGGGATTCCAGCGCAGGCCTTCACCTTCACGCTGGTCGGCGGTTCGGTGCTGCTGCCTTCGCACAACGCCCGCGCGCGCGATCTGGCGCGCGCTGAACTCGACCGGCAGGGCGTGAGGCTGATCGAGCATCAGGCGGTGAAGGCGATCGCGGCGACCACGGTTGTGCTCGGCGATGGCCGGTCGATCTGCGCCGATGCGGTGCTGCTGGCGACGCGAGCGCGCCCGGCGACCTGGTTTGCCGCCAGCGGCCTTCCCGTCGACGAAGAGGGCTTCATCGCGGTCCGACCGACGCTCGCCGTGACCGACGACGAGGATGTGTTCGCGGTCGGCGACTGCTCGACCGTGCTGGCGCATCGGCGCGAGAAATCGGGCGTGTTCGCCGTGCGCCAGGGCCCGCCCCTCACCGACAACCTGCGACGGCGGCTCAACGGCCTGCCGTTGCGGCCGTTCGTTCCGCAGACACGCTTTCTTACCCTGCTGTCGACCGGCGGCAAGCATGCCATTGCCGCCCGCAACGGCCTCGCGGTCGCTGGCGACTGGGTGTGGCGGTGGAAGGACGGCATCGATCGCGCGTTCATGGACCGGTTCAACGTCTTGCCGCCCATGCGGGCGGACGCGCACGGCGATCAGGCCGAGATGCGCTGCGCGGGGTGTGCTGCAAAGGTGGGGCCGGCGACGCTGGCGGCGAGCCTCGAGCGCCTCGGTGGCGCGGCCGGGCCGCGCGATGATGCGGCGACGTTCGACGACGGGGCGGAACATCTCAGGGTCGAGACCATCGACTTCTTCCGCGCCTTCTGGCCCGAGCCGTTCGTGTTCGGCGCCATCGCCGCAAACCACGCCATGAGCGATGTCTACGCCATGGGCGGGCGGCCGACGCACGCGCTCGCCAACATCGTGCTGCCGTACGCGGCCCCGCGCCTCGTCGGCGAAGACCTGTTCCAGGTGCTGGCGGGGGCGCGCGAGAGCTTCGAGCGCGATGGCGTGGCGCTCGCCGGCGGCCACACGAGCGAGGGCGCGGAATTCGCCGCCGGCTTCTTCGTCTCAGGTCGCGTGCGGCGGGAGGCTGTCTGGCGCAAGGCGGGCCTGCGGGCGGGCGACGCACTCATTCTGACCAAGCCGGTCGGCACTGGCATCCTGTTCGCCGCGCTGATGCGGGGGCTCGCGCGCGGGCGCTACATCACCGCCGTTCTCGCCGCCATGTCGCGATCGAACCGCGCGGCCGCGGAGGCGCTCTGCGGGTTCGCCGTGACGGCGGCGACCGACGTCACGGGCTTCGGGCTCGCCGGGCATCTCATGGAGATGCTCGAAGCCTCGCACGTCGCAGCCGAGATCGACTTGGAGCAGGTGCCGGTCTACGCAGGTGCGCTCGAATTAGCGCGTTCCGGGATCGCCTCGAGCCTCGTACCGGAGAACCTGACGCGGGCGGGTGCAGTGACCGGCGCTGGCATCGCCGACGCGGGTGTGCTGGCGCTGTTGTTTGATCCGCAGACGTCGGGCGGCCTCCTCGCGGCAGTGCCGGAGGGCGAGGCCGGGGCGGCGCTCGCTGCGGTGCGAGCGGCGGGAGAGGAGGGTGCGGCGATCATCGGGCGCGTCCGTGCAGGTGCACCCGCGATCGTGCTCGCGGGCGCTTTGCCGCCGTCCTGACCACAGCGCTTCTGGCTTTACCCCAGGTGCCGTGGTGGTATGCTGCCGATGGCATTCGACGGTCCGATGCGCCGTGCGCGCTCAGGCCCCGTGACGATGGCGGGTTCCGCCTGCCACCTCCCCAGGTGGATCGATCGCGGCTATGGGGCAGGCCTGCCCCGGTTCTCCAGTCGGCGCCACGCAACACCTTGCAACCGACCGAACTGGAGTTTTCCATGCGCCACCACGCCTGCGCAGCCCTGTCCGCGCTCTGCCTTGCCGTGTGCCTGCTCGTCTGCGGCCAACCCGCCCGCGCGCAGACGCCGACGCTCTACTTCTCCGCCATCCCGAGCGAGGACGAGGCAAAGCTCGTCGAACGCTTCACGAAAGTCGGCACCTATCTCGCCAAGACGCTCGGCGTGCCGGTGCAGTATGTGCCGGTAAAGAGCTATCCGGCCTCCGTCACCGCGCTGCGCAACGATCAGATCCAGCTCGGCTGGTTCGGTGGCTTCACGGGCGTGCAGGCGCGGCTCGCCGTGCCGGGCTCGCGGGCGATCGCGCAGGGCGAGGAGGACCCCGCCTACATCAGCTACTTCATCGCCCACGACAGCGCCGGCCTCGCTCCGTCGGCCGATTTCCCCAAGGCAGCCAAGGGCAAATCGTTCACGTTCGGCGCCAAGACGTCGACCTCCGGACGGCTGATGCCGGAATTCTTCATCCGCAAGGCGACGGGAGAAGCACCCGACACCTTCTTCGGCCGGGTCGGCTTTTCGGGTGACCATACGCAGACGCTGAAGCTCGTCGCGACGGGCGCATTCGAGATCGGCGCCCTCGATTACAAGGTCTACGACAAGGCGGTGGCCGCCGGCGCGCCGGAGGTGGCAACCGCCAAGATCGTCTGGAAGACGCCGCCCTATCCCGACTACAACTGGACGGTGCGCGGCGATCTCGACGCGAAGTTCGGCGCCGGGTTTACCGACAAGCTGCAGCAAGCGCTGATCGATATGAAGGACCCCGACCTCCTGGCGTCCTTCCCGCGCAAGTCCTTCATCAAGGCGGTCAACGACGACTTCGCGCCCATCGAGGCAACGGCACGCGAGCTGAAGCTGCTCGAATGACGGGGAGCCTCGTCCTCTCCCGGCAGGCGCTCGGCTACGGCGACAAGGTGGTCCTCGCGGATGTCACCTTCTCGCTGGCGCCGGGCGAGCGCGTCGTGCTGCTCGGCCGCAGCGGGGCGGGCAAGTCGACGCTGCTCAATGCCGTCTATCGCTCTATCGAGCGCGAGGGGCGGGCGATCGCGCTCGTGCCGCAGGACCACGCGCTCGTGCCGCAGCTCTCGGTCCACCACAACGTCTACATGGGCCGGCTCGACCGTCACGGGGCCCTCTACAACCTCGCCAACCTGGCCTGGCCGTGGCGCGTGGAACGGGACGCTGTCGGGGCCGTACTCGACCTCGTCGGGCTTGCCGCGGAGGCCCGCCGCCCGGTCGAAGCGCTATCGGGCGGCCAGAAGCAGCGCACCGCGCTCGCCCGTGCCTTGTTCCGCGGCGGGGATGTGCTGATCGCCGACGAGCCGGTTACGGCTGTCGATCCCGTGCAAGCCGCACGGCTGATGGGTGTCGTGCGGCAGCGCTTTGCGACGAGTGTCATGGCGCTGCACGACGTGGACCTCGCGCTCGCTCACGCAACGCGCATCGTCGGCATCGCGCAGGGCCGCTTCGTCATCGACGCGCCCGTCGCGGACGTCTCGCGGAGGGCGATCGATGATCTCTATCGCGCGCGCTAGTCCCGGGTTGCGGTTCACGCGCGGCGGCATCGTCGCGGCTTTTCTCGTTGCCGGCGCGGTGATGCTGCCGTTCGCCGATCTCGCCGTAACGGGCCGGGATCCGTGGCGGGAGCTGACGGGGCTCTTCATCGGGCTCGTTACACCCGATTTCGCGGCGATCGAGGGGCTCGGCTTTGCGCTCGCCACCACGCTCGGCTTTGCGATCGCGGCCGTGGCGGTCGGAGCGACGACAGGGCTCGCGCTCGCGCCCTTCTATCACTGGGGCCCGATCCGTGCGGTGTGCATCGCGGCACGCTCGATCCACGAGCTGTTCTGGGCGCTCTTGCTGATGCAGGTCTACGGCATCTCAGTCGCGACCGGCGTCATGGCCATCGCGCTCCCCTATGCGGGCATCTTCGGCAAGGTGTTCTCGGAGTATCTCGACGAGGCCGACCGGCGCCCCCGCGAGATGCTCGGGCGGGATACCGATGCGATCTCGTCGTTCCTCTACGCGCGGCTGCCGCTCGCCATGCCGGAGGTGCGCACTTACGTCCTCTATCGGCTCGAATGCGGCATCCGATCGAGTGCCGTGCTCGGCTTCATCGGGCTGCCGACGCTCGGCTTCCAACTCGATACCTACTTCAAGCAGGGCGACTACCAGACCGTCGGGGCGATCCTCATCCTCTACTTCACGATGATCGGGACGATCCGCTGGTGGTTCCGCTGGCGCTGGGCGGTGCTCTACGTGGCCTCCGCAGTCGTCGCCCTGAGCCTCGTGGCAAGTCCGCCCGTCGGCAGCGGCGGGCTGTGGCGCTTCCTGACGAGCGACATCGTGCCGTTTCCGCTCAGGGGTGCCGACCCGACGGCGTGGGCGACGTGGGCCGCGTTCGGCGACTGGCTCCGGGCCATCGCGATCGATGCTGCGATCCCCGGCATCATCGCCACGCTGGTCGTCGCGCAGCTCGCGCTCATTCTTACGGGGCTCCTTGCGCTTGCCGCCTTTCCGCTCATCGTGCCGCGGGTGAGCGGGCGGGTCGGCAGTGCCGCCGGTCACATCGGCCTCGTCGTCGGCCGCTCGTGCCCGGAATACATGCTGGCCTACATCTTCCTGCAGGTGCTGGGCCCCTCCATGCTGCCGGCGATCCTGGCGCTCGGACTACACAACGGTGCCATCATCGCCCACCTGCTCGGCCGGCAAGGTGAGGCGCTCTGCGGCCGGCTCAGGCGCGACGCGCCGCGCGGGCTCGATCTCTACGGCTACGAGCTGGTGCCGCGCCTCTACGGGTCGTTCCTGGCGCTGTGCCTCTACCGCTGGGAGATCATCATCCGCGAATCGGCCATCGTCGGCATGCTCGGCGTGGCGACGCTCGGCTTCTACATCGACAACGCGGTCAATGAACTGAAGCTCGACCAGGTCGCCGCGCTGCTCGTCGCGACAGTTCTCGTGACGGCCCTCGTCGACTGGCTGTCACGGTCGGTGCGCGCGGCGATCGGGGCCGCGCGGCTCAGCGTCTCCGAGCAGGTGTGCGCACGCTGACCGTGAGCCAACGGACAGCACGGCGGTGGAAAGCGATCAGGGCCGCATGACGAGCACGTTCACGGCCTTGGCGACGGCGTGCACCTTGTCGCCGACCTTGAGGCCCATGCCGTCGAGGCTGTCGAGCGTCATGACCGAACTCATGTGGTAGTCGGTGCCATCGAGCTTGATGTTGACCTGGGCCATCACCGTGCCGCGCTTGATGGCGGTCACCGTACCGGGCAGGTCGTTGCGGGCGTTGTGCTGCATGGCGTCGGCGTCTCCTGGCTGGTTGCTGTGTTTCGCATGGCGTGGCTTTGGTTCGCATCGCGTGCGTCGTCCCTCCCGTGGACTTACGCTCCCGCTCAATACGTGATCACCTTGACGTCGTCCTCCATGATCTCGGCCATGAAGGAGGCTGCACCCACGCAGCCGGCGCACTCGGGGATGAGGTCGTCCTGCGTCATGTCGAACAATTCGAGGTTGGCCGTGCACGCCAGCAGGCGCACGCCGTTGCGGTGCGCATCCTTTATGTAATCGTAGACTGTCTTCGGGCTGCCCGGCTTAACGAACAGTCGTTCGGCCACGCCCTTGCGCATGAGCCGCCCGGCGGTGGCGGTGCAGATGAGGTCGACGTCGTAGTCGAGCGCGGCGGCAACGGCGGCCTGGTAGAACGGTGCGCCCAATTCCTCGCCGTTGCGCGGGTCGGTGTTGACCAGGATCACGATCAGCTTCTTGCGCGGCGGCTTTGGCGTCACGGCGTCGCTCCGTCCCTGTCGATGGCTGCGCGGAGGACGGCGGCGAAGTCCGCTGCCGTCAGTGACAGCATGCCGATCGCTGCTGTCGCGAAGGATGCCTCGACCACGGCGCCAGCAGCAGAGGCCGGCGCCCCTCTCAGGCGAGCCTCGAGATCGTATAGCGCGCGCGGTGGCGAGATGAAGAAATCGCCGGTGATCGAGACCTCGCGGATGTGGCGGGAGCCGGGCGCGCCCTCCAACCGGACATAGGCCGTGATGGTACCACCGGGGCAGCGGCGTGTCGCCTCGAGAATGGGCTCCGGACCGGCAGTGGCGAGCCCGCCGCCAGCGTCGACGACGAAGTCATCAGTGCCGATTTCGCTGGCGAGCAGGTGGTCGGTCAGGGCGATTTCCGCCGCGCTTGCCTGAGCCGGCTCAGTCGCGATGCCGAGATGCCGGCGCAGCCCGTCGAGGATGGCGTCGTGTACGCGCTCGAGCGACGGGGCGGCGCCGATAAGCTCGGAGAGGCTGACGACGCGGCTCTCGGCGTTGGCGGCGTGACGGGCGAGCTTCTCGGCGGGCGTGTTGAGCAGCCGGGCCATGCGGGCCGCGTCGAAGTCGACGAGTACCGTGCCCTGGTAGACGAGCGTATCGCCCTCGAAATAGCCGCTCGTGCCGCTGATTTTGCGGCCGTCGACCTCGATGTCGTTGCGCGGGCGGAACCGCGCACGGATGGCGAAAGCCTCCGAAAGGCCGCCGGCCACCGCCTCGCTGATGGCCTGGGCATAGTCGCCGAGGGTATCGAGCCCCAGCGACTTGCGGCCGAAGACCAGCTCCCAGCCGACCTGGCCTTCGTCGAGATAGATGGCGCCACCGCCCGTCAGGCGGCGCACGAGGCCGACGCCCTCCGCCCGGCAGCGCTCGACGTGCACTTCCCTGGCGAGCACCTGGTGGCGGCCAACCAGCACGGTCGGGGGGAAGCGCAGCAGGCGGACGGTGTCGGGGGCCTCGCCGGCGGCGTGCAGCTCGATGAGGGCGGCATCGTAAGCGATGTGGCGGCGGCCGTCGGCGACGCCGCTGTCGATCAGGCGGAAAGGCCGGGGGGGCGTCATGTCGCCGTGAACCGATCGGGATCGAAGTCGTCGGCCGGCTCGTAGCGCTCGCCGGCGCGCGGGCGACCGAGCTGGTGGCGGACACGCGCAAGGTCTGCTTCGTCGAGCGCGAAGGGATAGCTCGCGATGTCGCCCGGCGGGCCGTCGCCGTAGGGCCGGTCGCAGGCCGAGAGGTCCGGGCGCTCCTTGCCGGGGCAGCCGCTCGTGCGGAAGGCGATGCCCTCGGCGATGATGGCATCGACATCGCCAGGCGGCAGGCCGTAATCCCTGACGCGGCCCTCGTCGTCGAAAGCCATGTGCTCGATGCGCACGCCGCGGTAGTCGATGAGATAGCGGGCGAGCTGCACCCGCCGCCATTGCGCGCGCGGGGTCGCCGGCAGGTGGTCCATGAGCGAGCCGGCTTCGGGGTAGAAGCAGAACATGTGGCTGTGGCCGCCGCGATCGACGAGGGCCTGCACGAGGCAGAGCGCTTCGTACTCGGTCTCACCCATGCCGACGATGATGTGGGCGCCGAAGCGGCCGGGGCCGAATATGTCGGCGGCGTCGTCGAGGATCTCCCAATACCTGGCCCAGGCGTGCGGGGAGGCGACGCCCTTGCCGCGCGTGCGCTCGAAGATTTCCGGCGTCGCGGCGTCGAGGGCGACTGTGAAGATGTCCGCGCCCAGACGGTCCATGCGGGCGACATCGGCGCGCGTCATCGTCGTGGGGTTCGACAGGATCGAGACGGGCACGCGGGAGCGGGGAATGCGGCGGGTCCAGGCTTCGAGGATCGTGAACGTGTCGGCCTCGGCGCGCGGGTGCGTGATCATCGAGATGCACATGCGCTGGAACGGCGTGGCATCGCCCGCCGCCGCCACACGCTCGATGAGGTCGGCGACGGGCAGCGACGGCCAGTCGACGCGGATGAAGTTGCGGTCGGGGAAGTCCTCGCGTGCCTCGCGGTGGCGGGCGAGGCCGCAATAGGCGCAGTTGGCGCGGCAGCCTTCGGGGTAGGTCAGCAGCAGGTTGAGGCAGCGCGTGCAGGCGCAGCGGTGGAGGCGGCCGGGACCGAGGCCGAGCGTGATGGCCGACGCCGTCGAGATCTGGACGTACTCGGGTGAGCGCATGACGGGCGCGATGGCGCGCGTGCGCGGACGGTAGCCGGCGCCCGGCGCTGCGCCCGCGGCCTTGATGCGGCCGCCGTTGCGGGCGGGCGCGGGAACGGGCCCCGGGGTGCGCGGCAGCATGCGCTCGGCGGTGTTCATACCCTCGAGGGAGCCAGCGGGCGTGCGCTGGCCTGGCTCGTCCTTGGCGCAGCTCATGGCGTTACCCGTTCATTGTGGAGCGCCCGCCCGACGGTCCGGCGGGCCACCGACGGCGCGCGTCACAGTGCTGGTGCGCGCCTTCGACGTGAGGGCGTGTCGTGACAGTAGCCGCCGGCCGGCTCAGCGATCAACCCTGCACCCCTTGCCGGAATCGGCCGGTGCTGCGTTACGATGTCCGCATGCAATGGAGCGACGAAGCGATCGTTTTGGGGGCCCGCGCGCACGGCGAGACGGCAGCCGTCGCGGAAATCTTCACCCGCTCGCACGGCCGTCATCTCGGACTGGTGCATGGCGGGCGCGGGCGCCGGGCGCGACCCGTGCTGCAGGCCGGTAATCACATCGACGCCACCTGGACCGCGCGCCTTCCCGAGCAGCTCGGGCACATCGCCATCGAGTTGCGCGCGCCGTACGCGGCGCGGTCCATGGCGGACGGCGCGAGCCTGGCTGGCCTTCAGTCGCTGACCGCGCTGTTGCGCCTCCTGCCGGAGCGCGACCCGCATCCGGCGCTGTTCGAGGTCAGCCTGTTCGTGCTCGGTTTTCTCGACGACCCGTCGGTCTGGCCGGCGCTGATGGTGCGGTGGGAGGTCGCGCTCCTGGAGGATCTGGGCTTTGGCCTCGATCTCGGCCAGTGCGCTGCAACGGGTGGCAACGACGATCTCGTCTACGTCTCACCGAAAAGCGGGAGGGCCGTGTCGGCCTCGGCCGGGGCGCCCTACGCCGACCGCCTGCTGCGGCTGCCGGGCTTTCTCGTGAAGGGGCGGGAAGCGGTCCTCATGCCGGGCGACGTGGCGGCGGGCTTCGCGCTGACCGGGTATTTCCTGGAGACGCGCGTGTTGGCTCCGCGCGGACTTGCCATGCCGGAGGCGCGTGGTCGGCTCGTCGATCTCGTCGGCTGAGGACCGGTGGGGCCACCGTCAGCGGCCGAGCACGCGGCGCTCCTCGACAGCGATCTTGAGACCACCCTTCGCATCGGAGGTGAGAACGTAGACGCGGCCGTCGGCTGCCGGATAGCGAGCAGCGACGGCCGCCGGCTTCGGGCCTTGCTTGCCTTGCCCAGGGGCGAAGACGATATCGGAAGCCTCGCAGGTCTGGTGACGGATGGCGTGGCCCGGCTCGATGTCGTGACGCTCGCCGGCGACCTCGTAGGTGACGGTGGCCGCCGACGAGTTCGAGACCTGGAAGCTCATCATCAGCGATTGCGGGCGGCCGAAGAGCTGCACCGTGACGAACTTCGGGTGCCGGTCGGGAACCTTGGCGACGGCGACGCCGATGTCGGTGACGCCGGTTTCCAGCAGGTTGCGGCGGTGGCCCGGTGAGTTGATCCAGCCTTCGACAGCCTCGCGCGCGAGGGCCGGCGTGGAAAAGCCGCGGCTGTCGAGGGCCATGGCGAGGTTCTCGGCGACTTTGCAATAGCCGTAGCCGGCCGCCTCGACGCGCTCGCTCGGCTGGCGGCCGTCGGCGTCATGGGCGAACTTCGCGGTGCGCGCGAGGTAGGCGGCGTAGGACGCGGCGGCGGCATCGAGCAGGCTGTTGCGGGCGACGGCGGGCAGTCCCTCGCCGGCGCGGAAGCGATTGGTCAATTCGACGATCTCGATGGCCACGGCGGGCAGGTCGGGCGTCATGGCGGGCAGCACTCGTTCGGGCAGGTGTGGACGGCGCGCGGGCGCAAGCCCGGTTAGCGCGTGATCATGACCAAAACGGGAAGCGGTGCATGGTGCCCGCGCGCACTTGAGCGCCGCGCAACGGCGCAGTAACGGGATGGCCATGAGCAAAGCCGTGATTCCCCCGCCCGAGGGGCCCATCGAGCCGATCAAGCTGCGCACCGCGCTCGAAGAGCGCTATCTCGCCTATGCGCTGTCGACGATCATGGGCCGGGCGCTGCCCGACGTGCGCGATGGCCTGAAGCCCGTGCACCGGCGCATTCTCTATGCCATGCGCGAGCTCAAGCTCGATCCCGATGCCGGCTACAAGAAATGCGCCAAGATCGTCGGCGAGGTGATGGGTAACTTCCATCCGCACGGCGACCAGGCCATTTACGATGCCCTCGTCCGGCTCGCGCAGGACTTCGCCGTGCGCTACCCGCTCGTCGACGGGCAAGGCAACTTCGGCAACATCGACGGCGATAACGCGGCGGCCATGCGCTACACCGAGAGCCGCATGACCGACACGGCGGCGCTCCTGCTCGCCGGCATCGACGAGGACGCCGTCGACTTCAAGGCGACCTACGACGAGACCAACACGGAGCCGGTCGTGCTGCCGGCGGCCTTCCCCAACCTGCTCGCCAACGGCTCCTCGGGCATTGCCGTGGGCATGGCCACCAACATTCCCCCGCACAACGTCGATGAGCTGTGTGCGGCACTGCTGCATCTGATCAAGCACCCCAATGCGTCCGTCGAGAAGCTCGTCGAGCTGGTGCCGGGGCCTGATTTCCCGACCGGCGGGCTCATCGTCGAGCCCCGTGAGCAGATCCTCGAAGCCTACCGGACGGGGCGCGGCGGCTTTCGTCTGAGGGCGGCCTGGAGCAAGGAGGACACCGGGCGGGGCACCTACCAGATCGTCGTCACGGAAATCCCCTATCAGGTGCAGAAGGCAAAGCTCGTCGAGCGCATCGCCGAGTTGCTCTCCGAGAAGAAGCTGCCGCTCCTGGGCGACGTGCGCGACGAGAGCGCGGAGGAAATCCGTCTCGTCATCGAGCCGAAATCGCGCGCAGTCGATGCCGAGCTCTTGATGGAGAGCCTGTTCAGGGTCACTGAGCTCGAGGTGCGATTCGGCCTCAACATGAACGTGCTATCGGCGGGCCAGATCCCCAACGTGCTCGGGCTCAAGGATGTGCTCAAGCAGTGGCTCGAGCACCGCGTCGAGGTGCTGGTGCGGCGCTCGCGCTTCCGGCTCGGCAAGATCGAGCACCGGCTCGAGGTGCTCGACGGCTATCTCATCGCCTATCTCAACCTCGACGAGGTGATCCGCATCGTCCGTTTCGAGGACGAGCCGAAGAAGAAGCTGATCGCGCGCTTCAAGCTCTCCGACGTGCAGGCCGAAGCCATCCTCAACTTGCGGCTGCGTGCGCTGTCCAAACTCGAGGAAGTGGAGATTCGCGCCGAGCACGCCAAGCTTTCGGCGGAGCGGGCGGACATCAAGGCGCTGCTCGCCTCCGACGATTTGCAGTGGGAGCGCATCAGCGAGGAGATCAGGGCGACACGTGACGCCTACTCCAAGAAAACCGATATCGGCCGGCGGCGCTCGGCGTTCGCCGAGGCTCCCGCCATCGAGGTCGGCGACATCGAGCAGGCCTTTGTCGAGCGCGAGCCGGTGACCATCCTGTTGTCCGAGAAGGGATGGATCCGGGCGCTGAAGGGCCATGTCGACGACCTGTCGCGGGTCGAGTTCAAGCAGGGTGACAAGCTCAAGCTCGCGGCCAAGGCGCAAACGACCGACAAGCTCCTGATCTTCGCCACCAACGGCAAATTCTTCACGCTCGAAGCGAGCCAGTTGCCGGGCGGGCGCGGCCATGGCGAGCCGGTGCGCTTGATGGTCGATCTCGAGGAGACGCACGATATCGTCACCGCCTTCGTCCATCAGGCCGGCCGCAAGCTGCTCGTCGCCTCCACCGCTGGCTACGGGTTCGTCGTCCCGGAGGACGAGGTCGTCGCTTCCACACGCAAGGGCAAGCAGGTGTTGAACATCGCCGAGCCCGACGAGGCGCGTGTCGTGGTGCCCGCAGACGGCGACAGTGTCGCCACTGTCGGCGAGAACCGGCGGCTCCTGGTGTTCGGCCTCGAGGAGGTCAACGAGATGGCGCGCGGCAAGGGCGTGATCTTGCAGCGCTTCAAGGATGGCGGGCTCGCCGACGTCAGGGTGTTCACGCGGGCAGACGGGCTGACCTGGGTCGACAGCGCCGGGCGCACGCACACGCTGGCAGGTGGCGATCTCGACGAGTGGGTCGGATTGCGGGCGCAGGCCGGCAAGGTCGCCCCGCCGCGCTTCCCGAAATCGGGCTCGTTCGGTCCGGCCTTCGGGTGAGGCGCCGGCCGTGATCGGTGGCGAAATCCGCTCCTGTCTCCAGCGACTTGCCTGCCGGTTCGATCCACGGCATGTGTAGCTCTCGTCCGCTCGCCAACCGGGGGAAGCTGCTCCGTGCTCCGTCGTCTCGCCGCACTCGTCATGGCGGCCATCCTGGTGGTGGCTGGTGACGCGCGCGCGCAGCAAGGAACGTGCGCACGGCAGGACTTCGAGGCGGCGGTCGATGATGCCGCCGCCACGCTGCGCGATCTCAATCAGAAGCATCGCCCGACGTTCCAGGACAAGCTCAGGGCGCTGAAGGATAAGCGTGGCTGGAGCCACGACCAGTTCCTCGAGGCCGCCGCGCCCTACGTCAAAGACGAGACGATCATCGTCTATGACCAGAAGGCCGAGAGCCTGCTTGCCGAAATCTCCTCGCTCGGCGAGGAGGGCAGCCAGGCGCGGCAGCCAGATTGCGCGCTGCTCGCCAGTCTCAAGCAGCGCATGGGCGCGCTCGTCGATATCCAGACCGAGAAGTGGCGCTATATGTTCGGCAAGTTGGAAAAGGCACTGGCCGAATAAAGCCAGCGCCCAACATTGACCATATTCGCCATCCATAGCTTTAGTGTTCGGATATTCAACCCATGGGGTTTCTCATGTGCGCAGCCAATCGAGATCGTCTCGACACGCCGGTTTACGGCGCGTGGCTTATTGCGCGCACCGTCGGCACCTTGCCAGCGAGCACACGATCGTTCGGCTGATCGGCCACCACCACACGACGACGTTCTGACGTTCTCCGGAAAACGGCCGTTTCTGTGCGCTACGGCGCGCAGATCCTGCCGCAGCACGGGCTCGTGAGCCATCAATCGTGTCGTGCGGGCCCGTCGTCTCGGCGTGTCGCGCGGGCGAGCCTCCAGTCGTCCGTACCCGATCGTTGCTATTCGGCGCATCTCGTTTCGATGAAATGGGATGAGCGCCGACTGCCTTCGAGATTAAACGCTGTCCATTCGGCATCGAATGGTCGGGCGCGGGAACGTGTGGTCATCGTAGCGGCCGAAGCGCAAGCCACGGCCGTAAATCGATTGGGAAATGGGTGTGTGACATGGCACTCGCATGTGAAAAGGAGCGTCGCGAAAAGACCGAGAAAATCCTCCAGCGTTTCGACCGGCATTACCAGCGCCGGCTTCGTAAACTGGCGGGACTATCGCCGCGTCTGGCCGAGCTGTTGGCGAGCTACCCGGCAGCGGCCTTCGCCATCGTCTCGCAGTCCGCGCCACCTGATCGTTGCGGGCGGGCCGTGCGGCTTGTACGCGACGGGGCTGGCCTCAAGGACGTGGCGGACGCGCTCACCCTGCCGCGGTGGACGCGCCGGCTCATGCCCCAGGCGTTCTCCGAGCCGATCGGGGCCCTGCCGCGCGGACCACGGTTCGCGGCCGAGATCGGCAACTACGTGCCGGTTCTGACGGTGGGAGCTGCATCGTGGCTGCAGTTCGTGCAGGCGGCGAACCGTACGTGTGGCGAGGACCTGGCGCTGTGGGCTGCGCGTGAGCGGCATGCGGCTGGCGAGCCGTCGCGCATGCTGCCGATCCTGCCGCTCGCCGCCTATGCGTGGTTCTCCCGGCATGGCTGCGGGGAGGGCATGCGGCCTGCCGTGGCGACGCCGTTCGACCCCGACATGGGCTTTGCCCGTGCCGTGTTCGAGGCGCGGCTCTTCGTGGAGGCGATCCTCGACCGGTTCCAGCCGCACAGCAAGCGGAAGGGACCAGGGCGCTACAGCCGGCGTCCGCTCGGGGGCATGCGCATCGTTCGGCTGTCGACGCAGGCGCAGCTCTACGAGGAAGGCCAGAAAATGCGCCACTGCGTCGGGACCTACTTCGGGGCGGTGGCGCGCGGGGAGTGTCTGATCTTCTCGGTGCGTGACGGCATAGAGCGCATCGCAACGCTCGAACTCAGGCGGCGCTATGTGACGAAGGGTCCCCTGTCGCTCGTCCAGCTCCAGGGTCCAGGCAACACGCGCGTGGCCCCGCCCGTCCGGGACTTCGTGTCCCACTGGCTCATGCACGAGGCGGTCCGCCAGATCGCCGAGGGCTGCGCCATCGAGGAGGACCTCGTGTTCAAGCCCGAGGTATGGGCAGACTTCTGGCGGCCCTACGTCGCGGCTCAGGGGCCGGCGGTGCTGCCGGGCCTCGAGCCGACGGTCGCCAGCCTGCACAAGCTGCGTGCCGACGCCAACACACTGGTGGCGATCGGCATGGGAGCGTGAGCCGGCCGGGCGCCCTCGCCGAACTGGAATGTGCCACGACGACTGGGCCGGTGCCTCGCGATGGGTGCCGGCCCAGCGTGCATCAGGACCTGCTTTCACCGAGGTTCGCCGCCCGCCAACGGGCGTGCCCGCGCGACATCCCAGGCGAAGGCCGCCCACACGGGAACCCAAATGGCGACCGCGATGACGTAGCGCACGTCGGGCGCGGAGCTGATGGTGAACGTGTGGAACGACGCATAGTAGAGCGGCGCCAGCGCGGAGGCGGCCAGCACCGCGGCAAGCGGGTGCAATGCGGCGAACGGCAGAGCCCAGGCCAGATACCACGGAAACTGTGCCGGGCTCAGGAGCACGATCGCCGTGGTGGCAAACGCCATGCGCCGGGCGAGATCGCCGGCGTCGCGCCAAGGTCGCCAGGCCAGCGCGGCGATGGTGGCCACGAGGGCAGCGGCAAGCGCCAGGCGGGCGAGTGTGCGGGGCGCATCCGCGCCGAGCTCTGGAAGTGATTTGATGGCTGCGACGAGGGCGGGTGTCAGCGCGCTGTTGGTCTGCCAGTAGGTGGCGTAGGCGATGAAGCCGGAGCTGGCATCGAGGCCGCCGGCGAGGATCGGCGCTGCCCACGCTGCGCATGAGCCCGCGAGGATGGCCGCAACGCCAGCCCCGACCTTCGGTGTGCCGAAGAGATGGCGGTAGAGGATGGGGGCGAGCAGCAGCGGCCACAGCTTGGTCCCGGCGGCGAAGGCGAGTGCCACGGCGGAGGCCCGGGGCCGCGCCTGCATGGCGAGCCAAACCGCCGCGGCCACGAACGGCATGAGGACTGCCTCCATGTGCGCCGAGTTGGTCATCTCCTTGATGAGCAGCGGGTTCCACCAGTAGAGCGCGACCCACAGCGGCGAACGGCCCATGTGGCGCAGCATGGCGAGCAGCAAGGTCAGCGTCACCACGTCGCCGAGCACACAGACGAGCCGCCAGGCCGTCAGGTCGAACGGAGAAGCGAGGTAGGCGGCCGCGAAGGCGGCCTGGGCGACGGGTGGGTAGATCGTTTTCAGGCTTGGATGATTGATGCGCCCGTGCACCGGCCCGGCGGCCTCGGCAAGCTCGAGGAGGCGTGCCGGCGTGCCATGCGCGCCAGCTTCGGCCGGAGCGTGGGCGTAGGGGTTGAGGCCGCTCGCAGTGACGGCCCCGTCCCACAGGTAGCGATGAAAATCGTCCTCCAGCGCCGGTGTCGTTGCCAGCATGGCAAGGCGCCAGGCGAGACCCATCACGATGAGCCCGGAGACGAGCAGCGCGCGCGGTTTGGTCGGCAGCCGTAGCGAAGCGGCTATCAGCGGGAGAAGCGCGACATAGGCCAAGCCGCACAGCACGAGGCCGGTGGCGAGCTCCAGCGAAGGGATCGCCAACAGCGGCCGGGCGTACTCGAAGCGGTCGGAAGCGAGCACCAGGACGCCCGCTCCGGCCGACAGGATCGCGGCGGTCGCCAGCCAGGCGAGCAGGATCGGCGTGGCGGGGAACGACGTTTGGCGGTGAGGATCGGCAGTGACAGCGGCAGACGGACCGGCGCGACCGGCGGCCGGCGGCGACGTCATACGCGCTTCCAGCCCTCGTGCAGAAGGTGCTCCTGCGGCTGGAAGCGGGTCTTGTAGCTCATCTTGCGCGAGCCGGAGACCCAATAGCCCAGGTAGACATACGGCAGGCCGAGCCTGCGGGCGCGTTCGATCTGCTCCAGGATCATATACGTGCCGAGGCTGCGCGCCTCCGCGTCGGGGTCGAAGAAGGAATAGACCATCGAGATGCCGTCCGACAGGCGGTCGCACAGGGCGACGGCCTTGAGCGGCCAGGTCGCGGGGTCGGTGTCGAGCGCGCTCGCCGGCTTCTCGCGATATTCGGTGAGGAAGGTATCGATGACGCTGTCCTCGATCATCATGGCGAAGTCGAGGACGGTCATCTCGGCCATGCCGCCGTCGCCGTGTCGAGCGTCGATATAGGCGCGGAACAGGCTGAACTGCTCGGAGGTCGGGGCCGCGCCGACGCAGGCCCCGTCGATGTCGCGGTTGCGCGCTGCGATGCGGCGAAGGGAGCGCGACGGGGCGAACTCGTCGACGAGGATGCGCACCGAGATGCACGCCTTGCAGCCCTCGCAGTAGGGCATGTAGGCGATGTTCTGGCTGCGGCGGAAGCCGCCCTTCAGGAGATTGTCGATGAGGGTCGCGGGCTTATCCGGCGTCAGGTGCGTGAACAGCTTGCGCTCCGCACGGCCCGGCAGATAGGGGCACTGTTGCGCAGCCGTTATGTAGAACTCGGGAAAGCCCTTGTGCTGTGCCGTCATCGATGCCCGCTCGAGCCCACGTCGCACCCGCAGGGCTGAACCAGAGGCCCTCGTGCTGCTCGAAGTCTATGTGAGCCGACGTGCCGGGATCAAGGCGCATTGCTGGCGCTGCCGTGGCGAGCGGGAGGTTGGCCGCCTACTCGATGGGCACCATCGCTGCCTGCGCGGGATCGAGCGTGCCGCCGGCCGCGATGGCCTTATGGCGCTCGAGCATGTAGGCGAGCACTTTCCAGCGGGCCTGATCGTCGATCTTGGACGGATCGTCGAACGGCATCATGACCTGCAGGTACTCGAACAGGCCCTGCGCGTGGCCGAATTTCCTGATCTGCGAGCCGGGCCCCCAGATGGGGGTCTGGAAGCCTTCGCCGCGCTGGCCATCCGCGCCATGGCACGTCGAGCAATAGGTAACGAACAGGGACTTGCCCTCGGCAACCTGCGAACTTTCGGCTGCAACCGTCGCGGTGGCGAACGTGGCAACGGCAGCAGTCAGCGTGAAGGTCTTCAGCATCAGTGAGTGGTCCTGTTTTCGACGAAATCGACCCCACGACACTGATGTCGTGAGGCCGATCTTGGCGGCGGCGAAGGAAGGCCTCAGGCGACCTCGATCCGGAACTTCGGGATCGACCAGTTTGCCATGCCGAGCGAGTTGAGCGGAATCTGCTCGGGCTGTGTCGTACCTTTGTTGTCGGTCGTGCGCGTCTCGATGACGTGCTGGCCGGCCTTGGCGTCCCAGGGGAACTCGAAGCGGACCCAGGTATACTTGCCGAGGTTGGGCGGCACGAGCGTTGCCATCTCCCAAGAGCCGCCGTCGATGCGGAACTCGACGTGCTTGACGCCGTGCTGCGGCGCCCACGCGTAGCCGCGCATGGTCTGCTTGCCCGCGGCGAGCTTCGGCACCTCACCCTTCTGCAGCGGATAGTTGGCCGGCAGCGAAGGTGACTTCTCGATGACGAGCGGCACAGTGATGAGTGACTTCGGCGGCATCCAGGTGACCATGGGTCCCTTGATGTCGGCTGCCGTCACACCGATGAACTCATCCTCGGCCGCGCTCTCGGGGGCCTGATAGTCCGGGCCGATATACACTTCGCCTTTGGTGTTGAGCCGGCACCAGACGCGCTTGTCGGTCACGCGGATCTCGGTGAGCCACTTGATCGAGGCCGTGCCGCCCCAGCCGGGCACAACGGCGCGCACTGGCGACCCGTGGTCCGGCCCCAGCGGATTGCCATTCATGGCGTAACAGATGCCCAAGTCGTTCTGCTGCGCGAGCACGTCAGCGAAGGGCATCGGCCGGCCCATGTCGTTGCCGTCGACGCCCGACCAGAACAGAACGGTCTTGGCGTTGGGCTTGACGCCGACGCGGGCGAAGATTTCGGCCATCGGCACGTAACGCCATTCGGCCTGACCGATGGCACCCAACACCCAGTTGCCGCCCGCCACTTCCTTGCCGGTGAAGCCGCCCTGTTCCCAGAACAGCGTGCGGCCGTTGCCATGACATTCCATCGTCGCGATGATCGTGCGTGACGGCATCTTGACAAGATCCTCGTAACCGATCTCGATCGGCCTCTCGACGGAGGCTCCGTGGATTTTGAGGCGCCAGTTCTCACGTGCCAGCTCGGGCTTCTGCTCGACGAGCGGCGTTGGATAGTGGTTGCGGACGTAGAACTCCTCGACCGGGGTCATATAGGTGGAGTAATTCCAGTAATTGCCGGAGCGGACGGTCGCGCCGATGTTGAGGACGCGGCTATCGTCCTTGAGGATTGCCTTGCGGGCTGGTGCCGCTGGTGCTGCCGGCGCGGCGGCAGGGGCCGTCGCGGGCGCCGGTTGCTGGGCCAGCGCCGGTACGGCAGCCGCCGTGACGCCGAACGCAGCGGCGGACACGAACAAGTTGCGGCGGTCGACGTTCATTCCATTGGTCATCACGTCGCGGACGATGGCCTCTTCGCGCGCGCGGTGCTTCTCCTCGGACATTGCATTCCTCCACTCGAGTTTTTGTCGTGAGGGGCCCTCCCCTAGGTGCCGGGCTTCGCAATGAAGATGCCAGTCATGCGCCCGAAATGAGCAAGGTGAATCAATGGGTCGATGGTGAGCGGAGTCTTGCGAACTGGATCGCCTCGGCGCTCTGGGTCCGAAGTCTTGGACTGAGGCCTTGGGCTTCAGGAGCGCACGCCGAGTTTCTTGATCTTGGCGAAGAGCGTTGACCGGGACACTTGCAGCCGGTCGGCGGCGAGATCGACGTCTCCATCGGTTGCGGCGAGTGCGGCGACGATGACGCGGCGCTCCGCCGCCTCGCGCGCCTCCGCCAGGGAGAGTTCGCGTCCGGCGTGCCCGCGAACGTGTGGCACCGTCTCCGGGAAAAGGTCGGCTGTGCCGATCCACTCCAGATCGCACAGCGCAACAGCCCGTTCGATGCGGTTGCGCAATTCGCGGATGTTGCCGGGGAAGTCGTGGCTCGACAGGTGCTCTTCCGCGCTCGGCGTCAGGCCGCGTACACGGCTGTCGAAGACCTCGGCGAACTCGGCGACGAAGCGCCGGGCGAGCGGCACGATGTCGTCGACGCGGCTTTTCAGCGGAGGTATATCGACGACGATGACGGCAAGGCGGAAGTAGAGATCTTCACGGAACAGTCCCTTGCTGATGCGCTCGCGCAGGTCCGCGTTGGTTGCCGCGACGAGGCGCGCGCGGAACGGCAGCAAGCGATCGCCGCCGACGCGCCGGAAGGTTCGGTCCTCGATGAGGCGCAGAAGCTTGGCCTGCATGTCGGGAGGCAGTTCGGAGACCTCGTCGAGAAACAGCGTGCCGCCCTGCACGCGCTCGGCATGACCTTCGTGGCGCTGATGCGCGCCGGTAAAGGCGCCGCGCTCGTGACCGAACATCTCGCTCTCGAGCAGATCCTTCGGGATCGAGGCGCAGTTGACCGCGAGGAGGGGTAGCTGCGCCCGAGCGCCGAGCGCATGCAGCAGGCGCGCCGCGACCTCCTTGCCCGATCCGCTCGGCCCTTGCAGAAGGACGGTCGAATCGAGCGAAGCGATGCGGCGGATGACTCGCTCGACCTCGATGATGGCCGGCGACTGTCCGAGCGACCAGCCCTCGGTCATGCACCAGCGCGGCGCGATGAGCGCTTCGACGCGGCGCATCAGTATCTCGATGTCGAACGGCTTGGTGACGTAGTCGGCCGCGCCCGACTGCATCAGGCGAACAGCCTGAGCGACATCGCCGAAGCCGGTGATGAAGACGACCGGCGTGCGGCCGATGGCGGGGCCGGCTTCGCGCAGGATGTCTTCTCCCGTCATGTCGGGCAGGCGTATGTCGCACAGCACGATGTCCGGTTTGGCCGTGGCGAGGCCATCGATCGCGCTCTGGCCATTGCGCCACCATATCGTCCGATAGCCCTCGAGCCCGAACCAGTCGATCAGGGACTGTCCCATGACGGGATCGTCCTCGATCAGCGCGACATGCGGGCTACGCTCGGGCAATGGTCATCTCCGGATGCGTCGCGCACTCGAGCGGAATTCCGACAGTCACGCACGTGCCGGGCGGACCTTCGATGCTGATCATTGCACCGAGCGCCGTGGCGATACGGTTGACGCTCCATAGTCCAAGGCCGCCCGTGCCGGACGAGGCGTGTGCGGGATCGCTCATGAGCGTGCGCCGCGCCGCCTCGGGCATGCCGGGCCCCTCGTCGCATACCGAGATGACGAAGCAGGCTCCTTCGTGCCGGGTTTCAAAGCGCACGACCTGACCGGCTGCGGACGCCGCGCAGGCGTTGAGCAGCAGGTTCAGCGCGATCTGGCGCACGGGTTGGGCGGCGATCCCGGTCGGCACTCGGCTCGTCACGATCCACGACAATTCCAGACCGCGCCGGCTCGCCTCGTTGTGGATCAGGTAACGGATGTCCTCGATGTCGGCAGCCGTCAGGGGGCTCGAGTCGGCCTCGCCGCGCCAGGTCATCAGGGATGCCCGGACGACGTTGTGGATGCCGGCGAGGCCGCGTTCGAGAACCATCGCCGCGCTGGCGCGCTGTTCGGCGTTGTCGCCATGGCGCTGGATCATGCGCACCGCATTCATCATGCCGCCGAGCGGATTGTTGACCTCGTGCGCCATGGCCGAGGCATAGCGGCCAATGAGCGCCCGGCGCTCCTCGTCGGCAAGTCGCTGCAAAAGGGCTTCGCGGTCGCTCGCCGCGACGGCGGCCGCGTTGAAGCGGCGATAGGCCCGGCCCACGACCGTGTCGGGAGGGGGCAGATCGATCTCGGCGATCGGCTCGAGCCGGCCGCCGGTGGAAAGTGCCAGATGATCGGACAGTCGAACGACCGGCTGCATGGCGCGCCGGACCAGCAGCCAGCCCAGCACAGCGAAGATCACCGTGAGCGCGGCGTTGAAGCGGACGAGGGTAGCAAGCGTCTCATGTCTCACCTCCTGCAGGGTCTTGATGTCGATGAGCGCGGCAATGCGACCGATCTCGATGCCGCCGTCGCGCAAGACGCGATGCACCCAGACTTGGCCGCTGGCGTGGTCGAGGTGCGGCTCGCCCGTAGTGTCACCGGCTTCAGGGGGCGGCGTGGAATAGAGTGGAAAAGCCTTTGGCTGGGACGCGGCGAGGATCTTGCCGTCGGTGAGGATGACCAATACGGCTTGGCTCTTCAGCCCCGAGTAGCGGGACCGCGCTCGATCGAGCGCGTCGAAGGCCTCCCAGGGATCGCGCCTGAGCACGTAGGGATGCAGCGCCGTCGAGAGGCCGTCGAGATAGGCGCCGGTCAACTGCCGGAAATGCGCCGACTGCGTCTCTTCGAGGCGGTTCAGAACGTGCTTCGACACGGCGACCGAGACGCCGATCATGAGGAGCGTCACGATCAGTGGCGCGGCAACGCCTGGATTGCTGTCGAGCAGGCGGACGAAAGAGCGCATGACCTCATTCCATGCGGCAACGTATAGCCCGGCTCAGGGTGGCTGTCATTGCGCAGCTGCCTGGACGAACCGCACCTGGTCCGCGATTCCGTCGAACAGTTCGGGGCTCTCCAGCTTGAACCCGTCGAGCCGCAGTAGCGACAGAACCTGCCGTCCTAGCTCGCTGTCAGCCATGCCCAGGAGCGCCAGCCGCAGATCCTGCGTGACCTGAGAAGCAGCAGCCGCCGCCGGGCACGCAACGGGTGGAAAACCCAGCCATTCGGAGCCTTGGACGACACGAACGGAGCGCAACAGATCGGGTTCTGCTTCCCGCAGGACCTCGAAGACATAGCCATCGACGCTGCCGCTGCCAGCCATGCCGACCGACACCGCGCGAATGACGTTGCGATGGCCGTAAGTGAAAAACGTGTGCCTGAAAAACGCGGCAGGGGTCGCGCTCAATGACAGCAACGCGGCCCGGGTCACGAGGTAGCCAGAATTGCTGTCGGGATCGGAGAAAGCGTGCACGGTTCCGCGCAGACCAGCGAGGTTTTCGGCCGGCACGTCGTCATGGGCGATGAGATAGGACTGATAGCGTGTGTCGCCGCGCCATACCGGCACAGCGAGCAGGCTCAAATCATTACGGAAAGCGACGAACGGATAGCCGCAGATCCACGCCGCGTCGAGTTGGCGTGAGACCAGGAGCGAGGTGATCTCCTGGTAGGTCCGGCGCAGGACCAGTTGCACGCTGCGCCCCGTTTTCTGCTCCAGGTATCTCCTGAGGCCATCGAGCAAAGCGAGGTCGGACGTCAGGAAAACGGGCGTCAAGCCGAACAGAAGGACGTCCCTCTCTGCCGCCCGCAAGACCAACTCAGGGGCTGCCGCGAGGCCGGCCCCGCCAAGCCCTGCCAGTAACAAGCGTCGGCGGCTGAACGGCCGGCACGGATCCATGCGGAAGTCTCCACCATCGGCACCGTCGGCGAACATGATCCAGGGACAGCGTATCGCGCCTGCCGGCGTTTGTCCCTTCGCATGGCGCCGCCGAGCCGACCCAACCTCACCCCTTGCCGCGGGTGATGGTGTCGCCGTGGCGGGCGTTCAATTCGAGGAAGCCGATGATGAGGCCAGCGACGTCGACGCCGCTCGCCTGCTCGATGCCTTCGAGGCCCGGCGAGGAGTTGACCTCCATCACCATGGGGCCGCGGTTGGAGCGCAGCATGTCGACGCCGCAGACGTTGAGACCGAGAACGCCGGCTGCCGCGATGGCGGTGCTGCGCTCGCCGTCGGTCATTTCGACGGGGCTCGCCCGACCGCCGCGGTGCAGGTTCGAGCGGAACTCGCCGGCCTTGCCGATGCGCCGCATGGCGGCAACGACCTCACCGCCAATGACGAGCGCGCGCACGTCGCTCGCTTCCGATTCGCGGATGAACTCCTGCACCAGGATGTTGACGTTGGCCGCCGAGAACGCCTCGATGATCGAGCGCGCGGTCGCATCGGTCTCGGCGAGCACCACGCCCATGCCTTGCGTGCCCTCGAGCAGCTTGATCACGACCGGGGCCCCGCCCACCTCGCGCAGCACGTGCTCGGCCTTCTTCGGACCGTGCGCGAAAGCCGTCACCGGCAGGCCGATGCCGGCGCGGGCGAGCAGTTGCAGCGCACGCAGCTTGTCGCGCGAGCGGCCGATGGCGACACTTTCGTTGAGGGGATAGACGCCCTGCATCTCGAACTGGCGCAGGACCGCGAGGCCATAGTGCGTGATCGAGGCGCCGATACGCGGGATGACGGCGTCGTAAAGCGGCAGGTCCTCGCCGTCGTAGCGCAGCTTGGGCCGGTTGGACGTGATGTTCATATGCACGTGAAGCGTGTTGATCACGTCGATGGAATGTCCGCGCTCCATCGCGGCCTCGACCATGCGCTTGTGCGAGTAGAGATCGGGATTGCGGGCGAGCATCGCGAGACGCATCGACGAGGGCCTTCGGTGAGACGTGCCGCCTACGCCACGGCGGCCGGGTGTGGGCGCATAGCGCCACCGCCCTCATTACTGGATCGGGCTGCCGTGGGAAAGCGCCCGGCCCGTCCGACTCGCGCGCCGGCAGAGCGGCGGCTGCGTGTGTGAGCCCTGCGCGCCTCGCCGAGCCAGCGCAGGCTCAGAAGTTGAGCGCGATGCGGGCGATGGCCTCGAGGATCGATTCGCGCGCCTCAAGTTCTGGATCTATGGCGGCGTGCAGGAGCCAGGCGAAGCTCGACACGAACACGGTCAGCATGGCGATGCCGACGAGCGCGCGACGCACGAACCAGCCCGCCGTGACGGTCGCCACGGGCTTCACCTCGGACGCCGAAGTGCCCGGCTCGCCGCCTGCCGGTGCCCGCCCCGTCTCACCCATTGTCATGTCCCTCGCATGCCCCGCAACCGATGCCTTGGCGGGTGCGCACCTGCGGTGACCACCCACGACCCCGACGGCGGGCCCTCCGCCCTTCCACCGTGCATCGATGAACCTGAATTGCGGAGGAATTGCAGATGGTCAAGGCGGGCGTCGCGGCCGGCGACTTTCGGACCGGCCGCGTGTCCGGCGCACAACGGATTTTCCGAGTTTCGTGAGTTTGCCGCCGCGACGAGAGTGCCCAAGCGAGCGGCGGGGATGCGGCAAGACCAGGCTTCCGCACGACCACCCAACGATAAGCTCCCGACAACCGGTTACAGCAGGGGACGGGACTGCCTGACCATGGCCGTGGTTGCCGCGAGATCGACCTTGCCGGTGCCGAGCAACGGGATCGTCTCGACGGACATGATGACCTTCGGCACCCACAGCTCCGGAAAGCCCTCGCGACGCGCATGGGTCAGCAACGCGTCCTTGTCGGCGTCGAAGCGATCCGTCACCAGCACCAGTTGCTCGCCCTTGCGGGGATCGGGCAGGCCGATGACGACGTGCTGGGCGTCCGGCCACAAGCCCGCAGCCAGCGTCTCGACGGCGGCGAGCGAGACCATCTCGCCGCCGAGCTTGGCGAAGCGCTTGGCGCGGCCCTTGATGACGAGGAAGCCGTCGTCGAGCGAGACGATGTCGCCGGTGTCGTGCCAGCCGCCGGCGGGCGGCACCACGACGCCAGGGTGATCGGCCAGCATGTAGCCCGCCATCACGTTGGGGCCGCGGATGAGAAGGCGGCCGGCGTCGGTGATGCCTTCCACCGGATCGAGGCGGAGCTCCACGTCCGGCAATGGACGGCCGACGGTGCCGTGGCGATTGGACTTCGGCAGGTTGCAGGAGACGACGGGTGCGCATTCGGTCGCCCCGTAGCCCTCGAGAATGTCGGTGCCGATCGCCTGCCACAACTTGCGGGTCGCCTCCTTGACGCGCTCGGCGCCGGCGACGACGAAGCGCAGGCTGGCGAGCTGGCCGGGGTCGGCGGCGCGCGCGTAGCCGGCGAGGAAGGTATCGGTGGCGAAGAGCACGGTTGCGCGGCTCGCGGCGATCTCCTTGGCGACCTGCTTATATTGCAGCGGCGAGGGGTAGAGCACCACGCGCATGCCATTGAAGAGCGGCATCAGCGTGCCGGCGGTGAGCCCGAACGAATGGAACATCGGCAGCGGGTTGAAGAGCGTGTCGGCCTCGGTCAGTTCGCCGTCGGCGTGGATCATGATCTGCCGGCAGTTGGCGACGAGGTTGGCGTTGGTCAGAACGACGCCTTTCGGTGCCCCCTCGGTGCCGGACGTGAACAGGATGACAGCGGGCCGATCGGACGTCATGCCGGTGCGGCGGTGGAAGGTGCCCGCATAGAGGGCGCGGGCAGCCCCTTGCAGCTTGTCGAACGTCCCGAGCCTGGCGCGCACGTCCTCGAGGTAGACGATCTCGACCCTGCGGCCAGGCGCGATCTCGGCGTGCTCCAGCGCCTCGATGACGGCCTCCAGCTTGGCCGCCTCGATGAAGCGGCGCGAGGTGACGATGCGCGTGACGAGGGCGGTCTTCACAGCCGAGACGATGTTGCGCGGGCCTGCCGTGAAGTTGAGGAGCGCAGCGACCCTGCCAAAGGCGTTGAGCGCGAACAGGGTGACGGCGAGCCCGGCGACGTTGGGCAGCATCACGGCGATGGTGTCGCTGCGCCGCGTACCGGCCACGAGCCGGTTGCCGAGCACCATGCTGGCGAGCACGAGGCGATCATAGTCGAGCTTCTGGCGCTCGGCGTCCTCGATAGAGACGCGCTTGCCGCCGAAGCGCTTGCGCGCGGCGAGGAGCGCGGAGAACAGCGTATCATGAGCCCGCACGGAAGGAGGTGTGGGCTGGGGCTCGGTTCGAGGCTGATGCAACACGAGGCGGCTCCCGGGGACGCGCTTCAGCACGCTCATATGGTTGGCGAGAGCTTGCCCGGCGGGAGGCGCGGCTGGCAAGGGTCGCGGTCGTGCGGCGCTTGCGTGGCGGGCGGGCTGATGACAATTCGCATCAATTTGAGCTGGCCTGCTTCACCAGCAATCAAAACCATTTGCATAGGCTCGCCTAACCCAAAATTAAAGCGGGGAGCGGGCCGTGGCGAACATGAAGTTGAGCGGGTCGGAAGCGACGCGGGGCGTGTGGCAGGTGCTCGGTCGGGTGATGCGTGCCGAAGGCGGGGCGACGGCACCGACCTTCGCCATCCTTGCCGCGGCCATCCTCCTGTCGGTCGCCGTCTCGATCGAATACAGCCGCTTCATCACGGAGGTCTGGCGCGACCAGCGGGCGGTCGACGCGGCCGTGCTCGCCGCCTCCGTCAAGCTCGGCACGCCCAACCAGGACAGCGAGGGTGAGGCGCTCGCGCAGGCGTTCTACGAGGCCAACCGCAAGGATTCGACGCCCTCGGCGCTCGGTACAATCACGTTCGACAACGAGACTGGCGAGGTCACGGCCCAGACGCAGACGACCTGGCAGGCGACCCTGCTCAACGCGCTCAACAGCTACTTCCCCGGCATCGGCGACGACAAGCCGATCAGCAAGCGCGCGACCGTCGTCAAGGGCGGCGGATCGGTCGAGGTGGCGCTCGTGCTCGATAACTCCGGCTCGATGGCCGGCACGCACATCGAGAACCTGCGGACGGCGGCGAGTAACCTGCTTCAGGTGCTGTTCGCTGGCGCGGAGGGCACCGACCGCGTGATGGTCGGCGTCGTGCCCTTCGCTGCGTCGGTGAACGTCGGCGCGGGCTCAGCCGACAGCGGCTGGATCGATACGGGCGGAGCGGCTTCGACGCACTACGAGAACTTCGCCGAAAGCCGCACGCGGATGCAGCTCTTCGCCGACATGGGCCAGACCTGGCGTGGCTGTGTGGAAGCGCGTGCGGGCGGCCACGATGTCACCGATACGCCGCCGGCCTCGGGCGACACACTCTTCGTGCCGATGTTCTCGCCAGACGAGCCGGGTGATGCCGGCAGCAATGAACTCGGCTACTCGAACAGCTACCTCAACGACGACGGTGGCTCCTGCACGCCGTACACGCGCGTGTGTACGGAGTATTCGCGCCGCGGCAACTGCCGCAACTGGGAGGTCCAGCGCCTGCCCAACGCAGAGGCGCAGGCGCGCACCTGCAAATATGCCGGCCAGAGCCCGAACGGACACCAGGGGCCGAATGCCCAGTGCACGACGCAGGCGATCCTGCCGCTCAACGCGACGCGCTCGGAGGTCGAGGCGGCGGTGGCGACCATGCAGGCCTCGGGCAACACCAACATCAAGGAGGGCGTCGCGTGGGGCTGGCGTGTACTGTCGCCCGGTGTGCCGTTCACCGAGGGCCGCGAGGGCGATGCGCAGCACAATCGCAAGATCATGGTGCTGATGACCGACGGCGAGAACATGTACAACTCGTCCAGCACGCACAACAAATCCGTCTACGGCGCGCACGGCTTCGCCGCCAAGGGGCGGCTCGGTACGACGTACAGCCAGTCGGCCTATACGAACTACCTCAATGCCCGCACGCGCGAGGCGTGCACCAATGCCAAGGCGGCCGGCATCACCATCTACACGGTGGCCTTCCGGCTCGAGAACAATCCGACCACGCAAGCGCTCCTGCGCGACTGCGCATCCGGCCCCGACAACGTCTTCACCGCGTCGGACGGCGCCGGCCTCGTCCAATCATTCCGTTCCATCGGGCGCGACATCTCGAGCCTGCGGCTCGCCGGCTGACAGTCTGGGGTTGCGGCGCATCAGTCCACACTCGTGCGGCGGCGGTGCCGCTACCGGCGCGCACGGCTGCCCGCGCCGGCTCACAAGCGACCGAGGTGCCTCGACATTATGCGGCCGCGCCGCCGTGGGGCGCGCAGGTGCATCGGGAGCGACAGCCCGGCATTTGCTGTTGGCAACCTGTGGGCAAGGTGACCTGCGCCACGACGTCGGCCGTTCTCGGGTGGATTCGGCAGGCCCGCTCGGCGATGGTCGAACTCTCACTCGTCACAGCTGTTGCGTTGCGTCGCGTTGATCCTTACCTCGACGGAGTCGTCGTGCGATGTGCGCAGCCAACCGGCCCGCGGGGCGATCCCGCGGCCCCACATCCAATTGTTCTCGCCTCGCCGCAGCGCTCGCAATGCTGGCAGTGCTCGTGCTCGCCTCGCCGTCCGGCATGGCCGGGCCGGACGGCCCGCCTGCCTATGCGGATGCCGAGGCGCTGACCGATCCTGCGCACCGCACCCACATGCAGGTGCCGGCAGGCGGGCCCTATCCCATTCGCGACAAGATCACGATCGGCCTCGACAAGTCGATGTTGGTCGAATTGCCGGTCGACCTGCAGAACGTACTGGTCTCCAATCCCGAGGTGCTCGATGCCGTCGTGCAGACCTCGCGGCAGGTCTACCTGATCGCCAAGGACCTGGGCGAGGCGAACGCCTTCTTCATCGGTCCGGGCGGGGAGAAGGTGCTGTTCCTCGAGGTCTCGGTGACGCGCGACCTGACGGCACTGCGCGATCTGATGGCCCGGCTCATTCCAGGCTCGGACATCGCCGTCGAGATGATGGGCGAGAGCGTCGTGCTGTCGGGGAGTGTCGCCACGCCGGCCGACGCCAACCGCGCGGCAGAACTCGCGGGGCGCTTCGTCAAGAAGAAGGACGGTGTCGTCAATCTGCTCGCGACCGACAGCAAGGAACAGGTCCTGCTCAAGGTGCAGGTCGCAGAGATGCAGCGCGATGCCTTGCGCCGCTTCGGCGTCGATATCGCCAACTCGCTGCTGTCGGCTGGCAATTTCACGTTCGCCAAGGTGATCAAGAACGGCTTTCCGGTGACGAGTTCGGTGGTGGCGCAGGCGGCGGCCGGCGCGGCCGGGGTCGCGCCGTTCGCGGCTGCGGGATCGGCGTTCGTGCCGAGCTGGCAGACCGGCGAGCAGTCGATCACGGGGCTCGTGCAGGCTCTCGAGCGGGCCGGCGTGCTCAAGACGCTCGCCGAGCCGACGCTGACGGCCATCTCGGGCGAGGAGGCGAAGTTCCTCGCCGGTGGCGAGTTCCCGGTGCCGGTCGCCCAGGACCAGAACAAGGTGACGGTCGAGTGGAAGCCGTTCGGCGTCAATGTCGCCTTCAAGCCGGTCGTGCTCGACGAAGGGCGCATCAGCCTGACGGTGTCGGCGGAGGTCAGCGAGATCACCACGGAGGGTGGCGTGCAACTCGCCAACATTTCGCTGCCGGGGCTCAAGGTGCGGCGCGCGGAGACGACGCTGGAGCTGCCCAGTGGCGGCACGCTCGCCATGGCCGGCCTGCTGTCGGACGATACGCGCCAGAGCATCGAGGGCGTGCCCGGCCTCAAGGAGCTGCCGGTGCTCGGCGCGCTGTTCCGCTCGCAGGACTACCGCCGCCGGGAAACGGAACTCGTCATCCTCGTCACGCCGTATCTCGCCACGCATCAGGCGCGAGACGCGCTCGCCAAGCCGACCGACAACTACGCGCCGGCCAGCGGTCTGCAACAGCTCTTCTTCGGCCACATCAACCGCGTTTACGGGCTGGGGGAAGCAAGCAGCGAGGGCTATCGCGGCGATTATGGCTTCATCGTCGACTATCCGGGGGTCAAGGGATGAGACGGGAACCGGCATCGCAGAAGGCCCCGGCATGGCGAGCTCGCGCGCTCACGCCAGCGATGATCGCCGTGGCGGCGCTTTCGCTCGGGGCGTGTCGCGAGCATCTCGGCCTCGACAACCCGACGGCCATTGCGCTCAACGATCCGGAAAAGCGCCATCCGATCGGGTTCGGCCAGCGGGCGGAGACGCTCTATGTCGAGATGGGCGAGAAGGGCGACGGCCTGGCACCCAACCAGCGCGCGGACGTGCATCGCTTCCTGCGCGAGTACAAGGCAGGCAGCGCCGGACCGCTGACGGTCGCCGCGCCGGGCTCGGTGCGCGGGCACCTCGCGATGTCGCGCTCGATCCGCGACGTGCTCGATATCGTGCGCGAGGCGGGCATTCCGGAAGGCGCGGTCAGCGTCGTCCGTCTCGCCGAGCACGAGCATGGCGACTACGGCCCGTCGATGCGGCTGACGTTCGGCAAGATCGTCGCCGTTCCGCCCGAGTGCGGAAGCTGGCCCGACAACCTCGCGCGCAATCGTGAGCTGATACCGCACGAGAACTTCGGCTGCGCCGCGCAGCGCAACCTCGCACTCACGGTCGCCAATGCGCGCGACCTCGAGCGGCCGCAGGCTGAGAGCCCGCGGTCGAGCGAGCGGCGCAGCGCGCAATGGTCGAAGTACATTTCCGGTGGTGCGGGGGATGCAGCGGCCGCGCCGCCGCCTGCGGCACCCGTGCCGGCGGCGCCGCCGGCACCGGCGCCCTGACCGGGGTTGCGGGGAAACATCGAATGAACCGCCGCAGCGCGACAGCAGCGCATGCAACGTCCCGCCGATCAGGGTGCTCAACATATGATGGTCAGCACGTCTCGGCAGACGCTCTTGTTCGGTGTCGCCATGGCCGCGTCGCTGGTCGCGTGGGCACCCCTGGGAAGGGCGCAACAGGTCACGCCGGAAGGACCATGCCAGATGTTCGGCGCAGCGCAGGCCCGGCTCCAGGGTCGGCTGCGGTCTAATTCGTCGTGCACAATCCGCTGCCACGGCTGCGGCTGCAAAGGCGGGCCGGGTTATCGCAATGCGGCCGGGCACTGCGTCGGTTTCGCGGACCTGATCCGGGAGTGTGGTCCGCCACCCCACGCGCGATGCACGGCGGAGTGCACACCTGTCGTCGAAGGGTGCTGACGCGGGGAGCGCCGGCTGACTGATCAGCGCCGACTGTGGCCCGAAGCCGCCGACTGAGGCCGCCTCAGCGGACGGTGCCGGCCGTGGCGCCAGCGTGCTTGGGCAGGCTCGCGGGCGCCTCTTTGCGCGGTGAGCGGGTTCCCGCGCGGGAGCGCAGGTCGTCGAGATAGGCGAGATTGGCGGCGGCGGTGCCTGGCGGCAGAACGCTGGCGGCGACCTTGCGCGCCTCCTCGGTCTTGCCGTCGAGGCCAAGCAGGAGGGCCAGATTCTGCCTCGTGCGTGGATCGGCCTCGCCAGAGCCCGCGGCCTGCCGCAGAACGGCGACGGCGCGATCGCGCTGGCCGTCGAGGGCATACGACAGAGCGAGGTTGTTGAGGATCGAAGGGTGGTTCGGGGCGAGCTTCAGAGCTTCGGCGAAGCGCGCCTGAGCCTCCTTCTGGCGGCCGGAAGCGGCCAGCGCCGAGCCGAGCGCGGAAAGGGTCTGCCAGTCGGGTGCGGCGGGGTCGTGGGCCTGCTGCAGCAACGTCTCGGCGTCCTTCGTACGGCCAAGCTCGAGCGCGAGGAGGCCGCGCTCGCGGGCGAGGTTGCGGTCATCGGGTGCGCTCGCCGCCGCCGCATCGAGGTGATCGAGCGCCTCGGTCTTGCTGCCGGCGGCCTTGAGCTCGCGGGCCTTGGCGATGGCGCCGGGCACGTCGGTGCCTACCAGCGGGCTCGCCGAACTCCCGATCGATCCCGTCGTTAGTGGCGCTGCCGCATCGGTGAACCCGGCGATCGGGAGTTGCAGGCCGGATTGGGCGCAGCCGCCGGTGATCAGAGCGGAGGCCGCCGCAGCGAGCAGGCCGGCTCTGCCCAGCGGGCGGCGCATGGCGGCGTGGTGCGGCGCGGCGCCAGCGCCTGCTACCGGGGTGTGTCGAGCATCGGGGCGTGGCATGGGCCGTCTCCCAGGGTGGTCGGACTGCGTACGTCTCCCCAACCGCTAGTGAGATTCGCTGGCCGCCGGCCGCCATGGCCCGGTGTGGTCCCCACTATCCCCAGGGCTATCCCCAGGCGATTTCGGGGGGCTCGTTGCAGCTTCGGCCGTGGCGCGGCCGGCGTTCGGCTGGCAAACTGCGGGCGGCATTCCCGGCGATCATGGCAGCCGGCCCTGCCCCGCAACTCGAAGCGGCAAGCTGCATGGAGGCTCACAGTGCCCAGAGCGCGAACGATTGCCGTGCAGATCAACGACGAGCGCCGTGCGGCTCGCCTCATCGATGCCGCCGCCACGCTGGCCCGCGACGGCGGCGGGGGTGGTCAGGGCCACGTGATCGGCATCGCGGCCTTTCCCGGCCTGCCGGCGCTGACCGTCTTCACGCCCGGCGTGACCGGATCGCTCATGGACGAACTCGTCGCCGAGCAGAAGCGGCAGGTCGATGCGCTCGGCACAGTCTTCACCGCGCGCATCGCTGCCATGGGCGTCACGGGCGAGTTCCGCGCGCTCACGGGACTGCGCTCGGACGTGGTGACGGCTTTTCTCGGACCGGCGCGGGCATGCGACCTCATCGTGGCGCCAACCCGTGATGAAACGTGGGCGCTGTCGCCGATCCTCGATTTTCCCGAGCGGCTCGCCGTGGCGGGCGGACTGCCCGTGCTCGTCGTGCCGGCGACCGGTTTGGGCGCCTTGCCGCTGCGCCGCGGCCTCGTCGCCTGGAACGGCTCGCGCGAGGCGGCGCGTGCACTGAAAGAGGTGCTCGACATCCTGGCGCGCGACGCCGTCGTGACGCTCGTCAGCGTAGGCGAGGATGGGCGGCGCGAGGCCGCCGCGCCGACACTCGATGAGGTTGCAGCGCTCGTCCGGCGTCACGGATTCGAGGCCGAGGCCGTCGTCGTCGACGCGGGCGGACGCAGCGTCGGGCGTGTGATCGCCGACATCGCCAGCGCGCGCGGCGCCGACGTGGTCGCACTCGGGGCTTACGGGCACTCCCGCTGGCGAGAGCTGATGTTCGGCGGGGTGACGCGCGAGATCGCTGCTAACCTGCCGATCCCTGCGCTGCTGACCCACTGACCCAGTTTCGCGCTGCCGCGCGCAGGCCTCGGTGTAGCTGTTCGGCCACAATCCACTGCGGACTTCTGCACAAATCTGCGACGTTCTGCCTTGATGCTGGATTTCTGGTCAGTCACGTAGCGCCACCGGCGTTGCCGTCGTTTCCCGGCGGATTTTGCCGATCTTGATCAAAACATTGGGCAATATGCCTTGGCTTTGGGCGTTGCCTCTGGACGCCGAAGCGTCGACTTGCAGGCAAGTGCTCAAGTGTTGGGCAGCGTATGTGCAGGTTTGTTTCTTGTGATCGGCAAGCAGACTCACCTAGCCTGACAATCAATCAAAAGCATTCGGGATGAACGCCGGAGTGGTTCCTAGCCTGCAGCGCAGGTGAAGCGAGACCCTACGGAGTTCAGGATGATCGAGATCGTCATTTCCGCATGCATGATCGAAGATCCGGCCAAGTGCCAGGATGTCAACCTCACCTTCATGGCCGAGACCGTCACGCCGCATCAGTGCATGATGTATGGCCAGTTCGAGATCGCCAAGTGGGTCGAGGGTCATCCCAAGTGGCGTGTCGCCAAGTGGCGGTGCGGCAAGGCGCGCATCTACGCCAAGGCGTGATGCAAGTCCTTCGCTGACGGCGACCCTAACCGTTGCATCGTAATCGAAGCTCGGCTGTTCCAACGCCGCTTCGGCTCGCCTATCGTCCGGCGGCAGCAGTCACACGCCGGGAGATGACGGGCATGACGACGAACGGGACGGCCGCCCAGCCGGGCTTTGCCACGCTTGCGATCCATGCCGGAGCGGCGCCGGACGCTTCCACCGGGGCACGCGCGACGCCCATCTATCAGACGACGTCCTACGTCTTCAATGATGCCGATCACGCGGCCGCCCTGTTCGGACTCGAGATTTTCGGGAACATCTATACCCGCATCATGAACCCGACGCAGGCCGTGCTGGAGCAACGGGTCGCCGCGCTCGAGGACGGCACGGCGGCGCTGGCCGTCGGCTCGGGTCATGCCGCTCAGTTTCTCGCCTTCCATACCCTGCTCGAGCCGGGCGATGAATTCATCGCAGCGAGGCAGCTCTACGGCGGCTCGGTCAACCAGTTCAACCATTCGTTCGCCAAGTTCGACTGGCATGTGAAGTGGGCCGATGCCACGGCGCCGGAGACGTTCGCCGCCGCGGTGACCGACAAGACGCGCGCCATCTTCTGCGAATCGATCGCCAACCCGGGCGGGGTGATCGTCGACCTGCCGGCCATCGCTGCCGTCGCCAAAGCCGCCGGCGTGCCGCTCATCGTCGACAACACACTCGCTTCGCCCTACCTGTGCCAGCCCAAGCACCACGGCGCGGACATCGTCGTGCATTCGCTGACGAAGTTCATGGGTGGGCACGGCAACTCGGTCGGCGGCGTCATCGTCGATTGCGGCACGTTCGACTGGCTCGGGGCCAGGCACCGCTACAAGGCGCTCGTCGAGCCCAACCCGTCCTATAACGGCATGCGGCTCGCAGAGACGTTCGGCACGTTCGCCTTCGCCATTGCCGCGCGCGTGCTCGGCCTGCGCGATCTCGGGCCTGCCATCAGCCCGATGAATGCGTGGCTCATCCTCAACGGCATCGAGACGCTGTCGCTCAGGATGGAGCGGCACTGCGCCAACGCGTTGGCGGTCGCGACCTATCTCGAAGCCCACCCGAAAGTGGCCTGGGTCAACTATGCGGGTCTCGCAGGCAACCGCTACCATGGACTGCACAAGAAAATCTGCCCGCGCGGGGCGGGCGCGGTGTTCACGTTTGGTCTCACCGGCGGCTATCAGGCCGGGCTCGGGCTCGTCGCGGGCCTCGAACTGTTCAGCCATCTCGCCAACATCGGCGACACACGGAGCCTCGTCATCCATCCCGCGTCCACCACCCACCGACAGTTGACCGAGGAGCAGCGGCGCCAGGCCGGCGCGGGAGACGACGTCGTGCGCCTCTCGGTCGGTATCGAGGACGTCACCGACATCATCGCCGACCTCGAACAGGCCCTGGCGAAGGTCGACTGACCGCGCGCGTCCCGATCGTCGGCGGCGGTACGGAACCGCGCGGTGGGATCGCGACTTATCCCGTATGCCGCATTTCCTAGTGTCGGGCCTGCGGGGTTCGCGGTTAACGGCGGAAGCCGCCGCCGTGAGGCCATAGTGTCGCTCGACCATTGCGGCTTCGGATTCGCGCGGCGTGGCGAGGCGGAATGACACTCGGCAGGGCAGGTCTATGGTGCGGCTGGTTCGCCGCTGCGGGTCTCGCCGGAGCGATTGCGCTCATCGGGTCCGCGCCGGCGGCTGACGCGCAATCGCGCAAGGGCAAGAACCGCTCAGCCCTGGAAGAGGTTCTCGATACGCTGACCCCGCGCCCGGCCAAGCGCTCCGGCCGCACGCAACGCCAGGCCAAGGCTGCGGCGATGGTGCCGCCGCTGCCCGAGCCGTCACCGGCTCGGCTGGCGCGCCAACGCGCCATCGAGGATCAGCGCATCGCCAAAAGCAAGGACCGGCGCGACGCCAAGGGCAAGCCCGACGCGGTGGCTGGCGTGCAGCCATCGCCAGAGGATGATAAGCCCGGCGAGGCAGCAGCCAAGAAGCCGCTGGTGCCGGTGACGGGCCAGCCCGTTGCGCCAGCCGATCAGCAGGCGGACATGTGGTCGGAGGCGGAGGTCGCCGAGGCGCTGAAGACCTGCGTGGGATTGATGGCGCCGCTCGATGCCGTGGTCGAGCCCATGTCGCCGATCCGCGAGGGCATCTGCGGCACGCCCGCTCCGGTGCGCGTGTCGAGCTTCGGCAAGGTCGATCCGGTCAAGCTGATGCCGCCGGTGACGATGACATGCGCCATGGCCGTGGCTCTCGGTCGCTATGTGGAGACGACGCTGCAGCCGGCGGCACGTCAGGTGCTCGGCAGCCCGGTCGTCGCGCTGCATGGTGTGGAGGGTTACTCCTGCCGCAATCGTAACGGCTCGTCGACGACCAAGCTCAGCGAGCATGCGCTCGCCAACGCGATCGACATCCTCGGCTTCAAGCTGGCCGACGGCCGGACCATCTCGGTGCTCGGCAGTTGGGGGCCCGTCGCCCGTGACCAGCGGCCCGATGGGCCGGCGACCGAGCCCGCCACGGCGGTCGCGAAGGACGGCCAGGGTCGCGGCAAGCGCGATACCGAGGGTGACGGGAAGGCTGCCGCGCGGGCAGGCAAGGAGCCGGTTGGGGATGCCGCGCCATCGCCGTCACGGACCGATGTGGCTCAGGATGTGCGCGCGGCGGGCCTGGTGCCGCCGCCGGTGCGCAAGGCCGTCGCGGTGGCGCGTGCCGTGGAGGCGCCACCGGCCAAGCTCGGTCGCGGCGATCCGCCGGCACCGGTGCGCGCGACCAAGTCGAAGGATGGCCCGCTGCCGCCGGTGACGGCCACCGCACAGCCCGCTCATTCCCCGGCATCTCAGCAGGAGCCGGCCGAAAGCCGCTTCCTCAAGCGCCTGCACAAGGAGGCGTGCGGTCCGTTCGGCACCGTGCTCGGCCCGGAAGCCAACGAGGCGCACCGCAACCATTTCCACTTCGATCTCGCCGCCCGCAAGCGCAGCGCTTACTGCCAGTAGCCAGGCGGGACTTGTGCAGCCCTCCAGCCGTCACGCCGATCTGTCGAAGCGCATGAGACCCCAGTCGAGGCAGCCGCGCTCGCCGGCTTCGATCCACGCCGCGAGACCCGCCAGCATGCGGTCCATATAGGCGTCGCTGATCTGACCGGCCAGTTCACCGCGACGGCGGGCCAATTCGGCGGCGACTTTTGCGTAATGTCGGGGCAACTGCTCGCGCATGTCGCGCCATTCGGTGAGGACGAGGCCCGAGGCCTCGCCCATGGCCTGATAGGCGGCAAGCGAGCCGAGGTCGGCGAGATAGATGCGCGCGAGCACTGGAGCGAGGCTCGCCGCGTCGCAGCGGCCGCTATCCATGATGTCCGTCAGAACAAAGGCGCCGCCCGGCCGCAGCACGCGGGCGACTTCCGCGAACACTCCGTTGCGATCGGCGGAATGCAGCAGGGCATCCTGTGACCAGACGAGATCGACGCTGGCCGTGGCGAGCGGGATGTCCTCGAACGCGCCGTCGATCACCGAAACGAGGCCGGCGAGGCCCTGCGCATCGGTCAACGCCCTGTTGCGCTCGTTCTCCCGCTCGGAGAGGTTGAGCGCGGTGACGCGGCAGCCGAAGCGGCTGGCGAGATAGCGCGCCGCGCCTCCGAAGCCTGCGCCGATATCGAGGACGTGGCGGCTTGCCGTCAAAGCGGGGGCAAGGCTGGCAAGGGCGGCGACGGTGCGCCGGCTTGCGGCGGCGATGTCGTCCTGGGGCGTGTCGTAGATGCCGATATGGATGTCCTCGCCGCCCCAGATGGCAGCATAGAACGCATCGGCGTCGGCGCTGTTGTAGTAGGCACGCGCGGTCTCGGCGGCCGGGCTATAGGCGCGCGTTACGGGACGCGTGACCTGACCTGTCTCTGGACGTGTTACTGGAGTTGTCACTGGACCGGCCCCTCCGCGTCCTCGTGATCGATGTAGGCCTTGCCGGCGACGTGGATGAAGTAATCGGGCTCGCGGTCCCGATAGGTTTCCTGGAAGTCGCCGTAGGTCTTCAGCGACTGGAAGCCGACCTCGCGCATCAGGCGGCGGACGTACGTCTGGCGCAGCGGAAACATGTTGAGATGGAAGCGGTCGCCGTCGGCGAACTCGTAGCAGAAGCGGGCAAGCGTGGGGTCCACGTACTCGGGGAACGCGCGGACGTTCTCGCCGCAGTAGTAGTAGCTGTGGCCGGGCTCGATCCGCTTGTCGAGGATGGCATCATAGTTGCGCTGATCGAGGATCAGGGTGCCCTCGTGGCGCAGGGTCGCGTAGAATTCGGCGAGCGCCTTGCGGCGATCATTCTCCTTGTGCAGATGCGTGAACGAGTTCCCGAGGCAGATGACCGCGTCATAAAGATCGTGGACGTGGCGATTGAGCCAGCGCCAGTCGGCGTGGATCGTGCGCAGGACGTAGCCGTGGTCACGCGCATTCTGGAAGGCGCGCGAGAGCATCGCCTTGCTGCCGTCGACGCTCGTCACCTCGAAGCCAGCCTTGTGCAGCAGAACCGAGTGGAAGCCTGTGCCGGTCGCAACATCGAGCACCTTGCGGGCGCCGAGAGCGCGCAGCGTCTCGATGAAGAAGTCGCCCTCGGCCGCGGCGCGGCGCTGCCAGTCGATCAGGCTGTCCCACTTGTCGACGAAGGCTTCCACGTACTCCCGTTCATAATGTCCAGTCTGACGGGTACGGTGCGCATCGGCGTGACCCGTGGGGTCGTCGCGCAGGCGCGGCGCTGGCGAATTCAGTGGCATTCCAAGTCCCCCGCTGGCGTAAAGTGAAGTATCGTCGTCCTGATGTCGGCTTCTATTCAGAATTTCAGTAAGATGTGTCGTTGTAATGCATCTAGTCCATCATCTTAATTTGCCGCTTTTCTCTGTTTCAGACCACGAAAATAACTGCATGGTCTAACTGCAAATCTGAAGCTTATCCACTTTTGATTGGTATCTCTCTGCCTGTGTTCTGATAAATGGTTATACTGGCTTCGGCCCACATCTCAACCCTTCTCCCGGTTTATTTCGGGCGCGTGGACTGCCGAACGCCCCTCGTGTCGGAAGGACCGATCTCAGACGAGGCCAACGCTCGCGCCGATCCGGCCAGTTCACGCGGGCCCATGAGCACAGTGGTTCGGCGCCCTGGGACATGGTTAATCTGCCAGCCGAGTGAACCGGAAATCCAGTCCGCCAATGGCACGAGACGGCAGCGCATGGCTCAAGCGGCCGGCGCCTCGCAGCGAGGCGCGGATCAAGCTCTATTGCCTGCCCCATGGCGGCGGCAGCGCACGCGCCTACGCGGCGTGGGGCGATTTACTCCCCGACTGGATCGAGGTCGTCGCCCTCGAATTGCCGGGGCACGGGCGGCGCCGTGCCGAGCCCGCTATCGACGACATGGGCCGCCTCGTTGCCGCGCTCGTCGCCGAGATCGGCGCGGATATCGACAGGCCGTACGCGATTTTCGGCCATAGCGTCGGAGCGCTCGTCGCCTTCGAGACGGCTCGCGCGCTGGTCGCGTCTGGCGCCGATGCGCCACTGCGTGTTTTTCTGGCTGGCTACGCGGCGTCATCCCGGGCGGCGGCTCAACCCATGAGCGGGCTCTGCGACGGCGACCTGATCGACGCGCTGGCGGCCTTGGGTGGTCTCGGCGGCCAGGCGGGCGACGGGCTCGATGCCGTGCGCGCCGATCGCGAGCTTGCGGCCCTCGTGCTGGCTGCCGTGCGCGCCGATTTCAGGCTCGCAGAAGCGCATGCGATCGAGCCTGCCGCGCGGCTTGCCGTGCCACTGACGGTGCTCGGAGGGGCTGACGACGAGAGCGTGTGCTCCGCCGATCTCCATGGCTGGTCAGCGCACGCTGCAGCCGGCTTCCAGGCATGTGTGTTGCCCGGCGGGCACTTCTTCACGGAGACCTCGCGCGCAGCGCTCCTCGATATCCTCGCCGACAGGCTCGCGGCGGATGTGGCGATGCTGCCGCCTTCGATCGCACGCGGTCCAGCGGAGGCCTACCCGGTCGAAACGTGTCTGCACGCGTTGTTCCGCGAGGCCGCGCGGACATTCGGCGAGGCGACGGCACTGGTCGGCGTCGACCGCTCGCTGAGCTTCACGGCGCTCGATGCGGAAAGCGACCGGCTCGCGCATCATCTGGTCAGGCTCGGGTGCGGTGTCGACCGCCTCGTCGGCCTCTTTCTCGAGACGTCTGTCGATTACGTCGTCGCTTATCTCGCTGCGCTTAAAGCAGGCGGGGCCTACATGCCGATCCCGCTCGGCACGCCCGACGCGGCGATCGCCGACATTCTGGCGGCAGCCGCACCGGTCGCCGTCGTCACGCGGTCGGGCCTCTCCCAACGCCTTCCTCCCGACTGGAGCGAGGCCGGTCGGGTCCTCGAACTGGCGTCGCATGGACGTGGTGGCGAGCTGCAAGCCACGCCGGCACCTGCGACGCTCGACCCGGCGTCGCAGACTGGACCCGGCACCGGACCCGCCACCGGGCCAGGCCCCGACAGCCTCGCCTACTGCGTCATGACGTCGGGCACCACGGGCGCGCCGAAGGGCATCCTGTGCCCCCATCGCGGGGCGGTGAACTCCTACTGGTGGCGCTATCGGCATCTGCCCTACGGGCCGGGCGAGCGGGAGGCCGCCAACATCTTTTTCGTGTGGGAAGTGCTGCGCCCGCTGCTGGTGGGCGTGCCCGCCTACGTCATCCCGGACGACACCATCTTCGATCCCAGGCGGCTCATCGCCTATCTCGAGCGGCACGCCATCACGCGCGTGCTGTTCACGCCCTCGCTGTTCGAACAGGTGCTGGCCAGCGCCGGCCCCGACATCGCGCAGCGCCTTGCCGCACTCGACATCGTGATCCTCAATGGCGAGGTCGTTCCGGCGTCGCTCGTGGCGACGGCGCGGCGCCTCTTGCCGCATGTCTGTATCGTCAACGACTATTCGATCTCCGAAACCCACGACGTCACCACGGCGACGCGCGCGGACTGGGCGAAGCCCTGCCTCGGCCGCACGCTGCCGGTTGGCCGAGTGATGGCCAACGTCGCCGTCTACATCCTTGGCGAGGATGGCAGGCCAGTGCCGTGGGGCTGCCAGGGCGAAGTCCATGTCGGCGGGGCCTCGGTCGCGCGGGGCTATCTTGGCCGGCCGGAGGAAGCGGCGGAACGATTCCTGCCCGATCCGTTCGAAGAGCGACCGGGAGCTTCGATGTTCCGCACCGGGGATCGCGGGCGGCTGCGGCAGGACGGGCAACTCGAGGTGACCGGCCGCATCAAGTTCTTGGTCAAGATCCGCGGCTATTCCGTCGTGCCAGCCGCGATCGAGGCGGAGATCGCCTCGGTCGATGGCATCGCCGCCGCGCTCGTCGTCGCTGTCGAGGACGAGGCCACCGGCCGGCCGGATTATCTCGTCGCCTATGTCGCCGGGGCCGACGGGGCACCGGGCGGGGACGCCGTGGACCGTCTCAAGACGCATCTCGCGCGCCGCCTGCCGGCCCCTGCGATCCCGCGCGCCATCGTGCCGCTCGACAGGCTGCCGCTCGATGCGCGGACGGGCAAGGTCGACCGGCGGGCGCTGCCTCGGCCCGCCGCTCCGCCTTCGATAGCCGCAGCGGCCCGTGCTGCACAGGCGGGCGCACGGGACGGAGCGCTCAGAGCGGCCATCGCGGCAGCCTGGCAGGACGTGCTCGGCGCGCCGCCACCGGCGTCTGATGCGAACTTCTTCGAGCACGGCGGACACTCGCTCAAGGCGATCGAATTGACACGCGCGCTGTCGGTGAATGCAGGCGTCGACATCGCCGTCATCGACGTTTTCAACGCACCGACGGTGAAGGCTCTCGCCGATCTCGTCGCGGCACGCGGCGGCGGGCGCGATGGGTCCGTGGCGCGCAATGCGTCACGGCAGCGGCTGAGCCGGCGGGATGGTCCTCTCGACGTCGCCGTCATCGGCATGGCGCTGCGGCTGCCCGGTGCTGCAAGTCCGCAGGACTTGTGGTCGCTGATCGTCGAGGGGCGCTCGGCGATCAGGACGTTGACGGATGATGAGTTGCGTGCGCGCGGTGTCCCTGACGCGCTGCTGTCGCGTGCCGATTACGTCAAGGCCGGTGCGCACGTCGCCGACGTGGACCTGTTTGATCATGCCGCCTTCGGCCTCAGCGCCGCTGAAGCCACACTGATGGACCCGCAGCAGCGCCTGTTCCTGATGTGCTGCCGCGAGGCGCTCGAACGGGCCGGTCGCGCGGGTGGCGACCACTGGCGGACAGGCGTGTGGGCGGGGGCCTACCTGCCGACCTATCTGGTGCATCACCTCGGCGCGCGTCGCCACCTCGATGGCGCCGATCCCACGCTGTTCCATCTGGCCGAGTGCGGCAACGACAAGGACTACATCGCTGCCCGCGCTGCCTTCCACTTCGGCTGCCAGGGGCCTGCCATCAGTGTACAGACGTCATGCTCCACCGGGCTCGTCGCCATTGCGGAGGCCGCGCGCGCCGTCGCCGATGGTCGCTGCGACATGGCGTTGGCGGGAGCGGCGAGCCTGACGTTTCCACAAGGCGGCTTCGTCGCTCTCGACGGGCATGTGGGGGCGGCGAGCGGCGCCTGCCGCGCGTTCGACGCGCGCGCGGATGGGACCATTCTCGGCGACGGTGTCGGCGTCGTCCTGCTGAAGCGGCTCTCCGATGCGATGGCCGATGGGGACAGCATCCACGCCGTCATCAAGGGCGCGGGCATCGGCAACGACGGTTCGGGCAAGGCGGGCTTCTCCGCGCCGTCTGCGACAGGGCAGGCGGCCGTCATCGCGGCGGCGATCGAGGAAGCGGGCTTCGCGGCAGCCTCGATCGGCTATGTCGAAGCACATGGCACGGGCACGCGCCTCGGCGACCCTATCGAGTTGGCAGGGCTCGCCGATGGCTTTGCGCGCAGCGGCGGGGCGGCGGCGGGAAGCGTTGCGCTCGGTTCGATCAAGCCCAACATCGGGCACGCCAACATAGCTGCTGGTGTCGCCGGTTTCCTCAAGGCCGTTCTGGTGGTGCGCGAGGGCGTTGTGCCACCGCTCGTCAACCTCGCCGAGGAGAACCCGCTTCTGCGGCTGAGCGAGACGCCCTTCCGGCTGCCGCGCACCGCCGAGCCGTGGGGCGCTCCGCTGCCGCGCCGCGCTGGGGTGTCGAGTTTCGGCATCGGGGGAACGAACGCGCACATCGTCATCGAGGCCCCGCCTTCGCGTCTGGCTCAGCGACGTGATGCCGGCGCGCCCGACGGGCCGTTCGTCCTGCCGCTGTCGGCGCGGACGCCTGACCAGGCGCGAAACCTCGCCGTCAGCATGGCGCAAGCGTTCGATGACGGCGTTACTGCCTCGATCGGCGATATCGCGGGGACGTTGCAGCACGGCCGGGCGGGTGGTGCGGCGCGCATCGCCGTCGTTGCCGGTACGCAAGACGAGGCGGCGCGGGCGCTCAGGGCGCGGGCTGGCGCCGCGATAACGGCGCGCTCCGGCGGCGTCGCTTTCGTCGTTCCCGGGCATGGCGCGGACCCTTCGGGATCGGGCAGCGCGCTCGCCGCCCTGTCGCGCGGCGCGGCGGGACGCATCGCCGAGCTGTCGGGCCAGTTCGAGCGGCTCGGCGTGAACGGCGTCGCGGATGTTCTCATGGCCGCGGGCACGCGCGTTGAAGCTGACGTGGAGGCGACGCAGGCCGCGCTGTTCACGGCCTCGGTCGTGCTGGCGGAGGTGCTCGCTGAGGTCGGCGTGAGCCCGGTCGCGATCGCCGGGCACAGCCTGGGTGAATATGCGGCGGCCGTGATGGTGGGAGCGCTCGACGTCGAGGACGCGATCGCGCTCGTGGCCGCGCGCGGGCGTGGCATCGCGGCGGCCGAGCCGGGCGCCATGCTGGCACTCGCGGCGGGCCCTGAGACAGCCGAAGCGCTGCTCGCCGACGTCGAGGGATTGTCGCTCGCTGTCATCAACGGGCCGCTCGATGTGGTTGTCGCCGGCCGCGAGGAGGCCATTGCGCGCGCCGAGCGCTGGGCGCAGACGTGCGGGATCGCGGCGCGCAGGCTTGCCGTTGCGCGCGCCTTCCACTCGCCGGCCATGCGAGGCGCGGCCGAACTTCTCGAGGCGGCCGCCGCAACCCATGCCACGCGCCAGCCCTCCCGACCTCTCGCCTCGAACCTCACCGGCCGCTTCCTCGACGGCCCGACGCTGGCAGACGGTCCGTCATGCTATTGGGCGCGGCAGATGCTGGCGCCCGTGCGGTTCGCCGAGGTGGTCGCCGCCGTGGCCGGCCTGCGGCCTGCGCTTTTCATCGAGGTGGGCTGTGGCCGCATGCTGGCGCGCGCGGTGCGATCGATCGCCGGACCGGACGTCGTGGTCCTGTCGCCCCTTGCAATACCCAACAGCAGAGTGGGCGACGGCCGGGGCGCACTCCTCGCAGCGGTCGCTGCCGCCTTTGAGGCAGGGGCCGATATCGACTGGGCGCGCCTCGACGAGGGCCGCCCGTTTTGCCGCGTCGAACTGCCGACGACCCCATTTGAACGCGTCCGGCTGTGGCCGCATGACGATGTCGCGCATGCTCAGGAGGCCGGGGATCGGCCGCCCCGCGACGCCGCCGCATCCGAGCGGGGCGCGGCCAAGGCCCTCTTCTACACCCCATCGTTCGCGCGCCTGCCGGAGATCGCCGGCGCCGGCTCCCGGTCGATCCTGCCGGCGGCAGGCGTCGTCGTGGCCGGCGGCTCGCAAGGTCTGCGGCGGTCGGTCATCGGCGCACTCCTCGGCCAAGGTGCCGACGTCATCGACATCGAGGATGATCATCCCGCCCGTGTCGCCGCAGCCCTCAGCGCGCGCCGCGCCGGGCGCGACTGGCCGCGGCTCGTTTGGGTCGAC
>JANRIT010000019.1:0-16934 GCA_033764645.1 Hyphomicrobiaceae bacterium | reverse complement strand
GCTCGGCCACAACTTCCCGAACTCGAAATGGTACAAGCAGGCGCATGCCTTGCTTGCCTCCGACGGCCTCGAGCCGCGCAACGACGGCGGGTCGTGGCTGTCGAAAGCCTGGAAGAACCTGCCGAAGTTCTCCCTCGGCGGAGCGCTTTAGGGCGATGAGCTGAGAATGGCGCAAGACAGGCAGAAACGGCCGCTTCCGTGATGCGCCTAACGCGCAGAGGAGCGTCATCATGGTGCGAAAGAATGGAAGCCAGACCCAGCGAGCGCACTGACTGCTCATGGTGACAGCCGCGTCGGCCGCCGTCCGACATTCAACGTCGCGCTCTCTCACGCACAGTGACCACTCAAACCACGATGGCTGATATGGGATAACTTGCGAGCGGCGTGTCGGAGGTCAGCAGATGCGCCGGTTCGACTTGCGCCTGTATGATGAGCATTCGGTCGAATGGATCGGCATGAATGTGCGGCAACCCATCCATGGCTGCCGCATGCTCCGGAGAGATCGGCAGAGAAGCAAAGCCCGCCGACTTGGCCCGCGCTAGTGCCCGCGTACCCGTGATCGGCATGCTCCCCGACCGGCCCTGACCAAGCGCATGCTTGATTGAAACGTCCCCGATCGTGGCAGCGCTGACCAGCACCTCTTTGCTCCGGTCTTGCAGACGATCGCGAGCGTGCAGGCTCAGTCGAGCGTCATCGGGGAGTGCCCACAGCGAGGAGCGCCCACAGCAGGATGTGCGTGTCGATCAGCATTTTCACCGCTCGATCGACCCGCCGAAATGCTGAACGATCACATCGTTCAACCCATCGATATCTTCAGGCACTTCGAACTCACCGCGCGCAACGCCGATCCGAATCCTGCTTGGATTGTCGCGGAATGGAAGCAGGCGCGCGGCAGGGCGGCCGTTGCGGGCGATGACGAATTCGGCCTCCTTGCCTGCCTCGAGTGCCTCGAGTGCCTCGAGTGCCTCGACGAGCCGCGAGAGCCGCGATTTTGCTTGATGCATGTTGGACCGTGGCCATGACCGATCCCCGCCGCTGTCCTAGTTTATTTGAGCTGAGCTCAGCTCAGCTAATTCACATAAGGTGCAAGGTGCTGGCAGTCGAAGTTGCCACCCGACGAGCTTTGGACAGACTCGCGCTCTTCGTTAAATGAAGCCGCATCGTACGCCGAGCCGAGACGGAATGCGCACCATGACCAGCCGAAAGAAGTTAGCCTCGCCGACTAGGGGTGCAGCGGTCGCCGACAAGCGCATTCCCGAGCTCACGCCGGACGAAGCAGCCGCTGAGCTTGCTCGCCTTTCCGAGGCCATCGCACGCCACGACGCGCTCTACTACCAGCACGACGCGCCCGAGATCAGTGATGCCGATTACGATGCCTTGCGCGCTCGCAACGCCGCGATCGAGGCGCGCTTTCCCGATCTCGTTCGCGCCGATACTCCCTCGGCGAAGATCGGCGCCGCCCCCGCAGATGGCTTCCGCAAGGTGCGCCACAGCGTCCCCATGCTGTCGCTGGGCAACGCCTTCACCGACGCGGACGTAAGCGACTTCATCGATCGCATCCGCCGCTTCCTCAACTTGAAACCGCACGACCTCCTCGCCCTCACCGCCGAGCCGAAGATCGACGGCCTGTCCATTTCGTTGCGCTACGAGAAGGGCCGCCTCGTCGAGGCGGCCACGCGCGGCGACGGCAGCGAAGGCGAGAACGTCACCGCCAACGTGGCGACCATTCGCGACGTGCCGCAATCGTTGCGCGGCGAGGACGTGCCCGCCACCATCGACGTGCGTGGCGAGATCTACATGGGCCACGCCGAATTCGCCACGCTCAACGCCGAGCAGGCGGCAGCCGGCGCCAAGGTCTTCGCCAATCCGCGCAACGCAGCCGCCGGCTCGCTGCGCCAGCTCGATCCCACGATCACAGAGCGCCGGCCACTGCGCTTCTTCGCTTATGGCTGGGGCGAGGCCTCGGCCCTGCCGGCCGTGACGCAATCGCGCGTCGTCGAGGCTTTCACCCGCTGGGGGCTGCCGACCAATCCACTGATGCGGGTCTGCGCGGACGCCGCCGGCCTCCTCGCCTTCTACCGCGACATCGCCGACCGGCGCTCCACGCTCGGCTACGACATCGATGGCGTCGTCTACAAGGTCGACCGGCTCGATTACCAGTCGCGGCTCGGCTTCGTATCGCGATCCCCCCGCTGGGCTATCGCCCACAAGTTTCCCGCCGAGCGAGCGACGACGCTGCTCAACGGCATCGAGATCCAGGTCGGCCGCACTGGTGCTCTGACGCCCGTCGCCCGCCTCGCCCCCGTCACCGTCGGCGGCGTCGTCGTGACCAACGCGACGCTGCACAACGAGGACGAGATCGCCAGGAAGGATATCCGCGTCGGCGACACCGTCGTCGTGCAGCGCGCCGGCGACGTCATTCCGCAGATTGTCGAGGTGCGCCTCGATCTTCGCCCTGAAACTGCCGTCCCCTACGCGTTTCCCGCACTCTGCCCCGCCTGCGGCAGCCACGCCGTGCGCGAGGTGGACGAGAAGTCCGGCGAGGCCGACGCGGTGCGTCGCTGCACGGGCGGTCTCGTCTGCCCCGCGCAGCGCGTCGAGCGCCTCAAGCATTTCGTCTCGCGCAATGCCTTCGACATCGAGGGCCTCGGCGACAAGAGCATCGAGGAGTTCTTCGCCGACGGTATCGTCGCCGCGCCGCCCGACATCTTCACGCTCGCCGTCCGCGATGCCTCCGCGTCGACGAAGCTCGCCGATCGCGACGGCTGGGGCGCGCAGTCAGTAGCCAAGCTGTTCAAGGCCATCGAGGCGCGGCGCACCATCCCGCTCGACCGCTTCATCTACGCGCTGGGCATCCGCCACGTCGGCGAGACGACGGCCAAGGTGCTGGCCCGATCGTACGGCTCCATCGAAGCATTCCGCACCGCCATGCTGGCAGCGGCAGACGCAGCCGACAGCGAGGCTTACGCCGACTTGATTAGCATCGACGGCATCGGCGCTGTGGTCGCCGAGGCACTCGTTGCGTTCTTCGCCGAGCCGCATAACCGCGACGTCCTCGATGAATTGCTCCGTTCCGTTACGCCGACGCCGCTCGAGGCCGTGCGCAGCGATACCGCGGTCGCCGGCAAGACGGTCGTATTCACCGGCACGCTGGAAAAGTTGACGCGCAGCGAGGCCAAGGCCCAGGCCGAGCGGCTCGGGGCGAAGGTGGCAGGCAGTGTCTCGAAGAAGACCGACTACGTAGTGGCCGGTGCGGATGCCGGCTCGAAGCTGACGAAGGCCCGGGAACTCGGCGTCGCGATCCTCACCGAGGACGAATGGCTGGCGCTGATCGGAGCGGCTTCGAGCGGCACGGCTTGAGCAATAACGCCGCAGCCGCATGACCTGAGGCCGGGCATTGCGAGCCTCACTCCGTGCGCGCCTCGACGGCATCCGCGTCGATGGCGTAGCCGGTTTCGGCAAGCCCCGTGAAGGTCGCGATCGCCTTCATCGTGCCGGTGACGGTCACCGGATCGAATTGTCCCTTGATCGCGACGGGGCGCGCCGTCTTGACGTAGACGATCTGGTTCGGCGGCGGCGGCGGCACGTGAATGCACGCGCCGACGAACGGCACGAGCAGGAACTCACTGACCTCGGCTGCGTCGAAGTCGAGCGGCACGACGTACCCGCCGAGCCGCACGCGCGTGCCGTCGAGAGCCGCGACGACCGGCGCCGGCCGGTCTGACCGGCTCTTCGCCGCCTGGCTCATCCAGCGGCCTTCCGGTCCCGGCGGCGGCGCAGGCTCGCTGGTATCGTGACCGGAGATGTCGACAGTTTCCCCGCCCTTCATCCAGAACGGCTTGAGCTTCGGCTTGTTCGGGTCCTCGGGCGGAGGCGGCGGCCTGAGATCGGCCCATTTCAAATCGCGCGGCGGTGCGTTGGCTGCCAGCGCGACGGCAGCCGCACCAGCCAATATGGCCAGGGCAATCAGCATGAGTCGCGCCATCATGGCCGTCTAGTCCTCCCGGAAAAACCGTGTCGCTTCACAGCCGGACGCTCATGCCGTCAGCGAGCGAGCGCCGGTAGGCGATGACAGCCGGCACCAGCCCGGCAGCACAACCCGCGACTACGATGGCTGCCAGCGTGGCGAGTTCCGTTCCATCCGGCGGCGCCAGCGGCAGATAGAGACCATACATTGCGTCGATCACGGGGCGCAGGAGTGCGAGCGCGCCGTAGACGAGCACCGCGCCGAGGCCAACCCCGGCCGTGGTCAGCAGGCCGGCTTCCGCCGTCATGAGCCCGAGGATGGTCGACGGCCGCGCCCCGACAGAGCGCAGGATCGCCATCTCGCGCCGGCGCTCGTTGAGCGTCGTCAGGATCATCGTCACCATGCCGATCAGTGCGGTCGCCACGACCATGCCGGCGACGATGGCCAGCGCAGTCTCGGCGAGCCCGACGAGGCTCCACAGTTCTTGCAGGGCAGCACCGGGCAGGATGGCGCTGACCGGCTCGTCGGGATAGGCGGCGATATCGCGCTGCACACGGAAGATGGCGAGCTTCGACTTGAGCCCGACGAGGGCAGCGGTGATCTCCTTCGGCGTCAGGTCAAGGGATCGCACGGCCTCCGCCGATATGGTCTGGCCTGGGACAGGCGCGCCCTGCTGCCAGTCGACATGGATCGCCTCGATGGCTTCGAGCGAGACGTGCAGGGTTCGGTCGACGGGCGTCCCCGTCTTGGCGAGGATGCCGGCGACACGGAACGGCTTGTCGCCGTGCTCGAGGAACGACACCGAGCCGAGCCCGTGACCGATGACGATGCTGTCGCCGAGCCGGTAGCCGAGGTTGGCCGCAACGTCGGCGCCGAGGACGACGTCGAACAGGTCCGAGAACACTGCGCCAGGCGACAGGACGAGCGGCTGTCCGCCGCGATAGCGATAGCGTGTGAAGTAATCGCCCGTGGTGCCGAGCACCCGATAGCCCCGGTGGCTGTCGCCGAGCGACAGCGGCACGCTCCACTCGACGTCGGGATGCTGGGCAATGTCGCGATAGGTCGCCCAGGTGATGTTGTTCGTCGCGTTGCCGATGCGGAACACCGAATAGAGCAGCAGTTGCAGCGGGCCGGAGCGGGCGCCGACGATGAGATCGGTGCCGGCGATGGTGCCCGCGAAGCTGTCGCGCGCGCCCTTGCGCACCTTATCGACGCCGACCAGCAGCATCACCGAGACGGCGATTGCGAGCACGGTGAGCAGGCCGGTCAGCCAGCGGTTCAGAAGTGAGGCAACGGCGAGCTTGAGGACGATCACGCTTGTGCTCCGGCCCCGGAAAGCCGCCCGCTTCCGTTTTCGGCGCGAGCGATATCTGAAAGAGCGACGACGCGCGAGAAGCGTGCCGTCAGGCTCTCGTCGTGGCTGACCATGACGAGGGTCGCCTTCGTCTCGCCGAGCGTATCGAACAGGAGATCGAGAAAACGGCCCTGGTGCGCGCGATCGAGCGCGGAGGTCGGCTCGTCGGCGATGATGATGTCCGGGCCGCCGACGAGGGCGCGGGCAACTGCGATGCGCTGTTGCTGGCCGACGCTGAGGCTGGCTGCGCGCGGCGCGGCGATTGCCGCCTCGTCGAGCCCGAGACGGGCGAGCAGGCCCACTGCTTCGGCGCGCGCGGCCGCACCCGTTCCCGCGCGGGCCCGCCGCGCCGGCGAGAAGGCGAGCGGGAGCAACACGTTGTCGAGTGCCGAGCCGTAGGGAAGCAGATTGAACATCTGGAAGACGATGCCGATGTGCTCGGCGCGAAAGCGGTCGCGCGCGGGTCCTGACAGCCGCGCGATGTCCTCCCCCACGACGGCGATGCGCCCCTGTTGCGGCGCGACGATGCCGGCGACCAGGCTGAGCAGGGTCGACTTGCCGCCCCCGGATGGTCCAAGCAGCAGCAGTCGCTCGCCGCGCGCCACCTCGAAGCGATCGACGGCGATAGCGAAGCGCGAAGGTCGAGGCCAGCAAAAGCGAACGCCGTCACACGCGATGGCGGGCGCTGAAGCGCGTTCAGTTTCGCCGCCGCCCATGCACCCGTTCCCGCTCGTGGCAAAGTGGCGACCAAAAAAGCACGTTCAGCCTGCCCCGGCGAGATCGAGTTGCGTCCTCGTGCGGGTTACCTCGTACTGCGCCTGCCCCTTGGCCGTAACGACGGTGACGGTCAGCGCTTCGGCCTTGGGGAAGGCGGCGAAATACGGGAAGGCGAGGCTCGTCAGCGCGCGCGCATCTGAGCATGCGAGTTCGTAAGTCGCCTTGAATTCGGCGTGCCCGCCCTCGCCGTGATCGTGGCTGTGTCCGTGCCCGTGGCTGTGATCATGCTTGCCACTCTTGGCCGAAGCGTCTGCCTCATCCTGCTCCATCTGCACCGCCGATTTGGCGATGGTGCAGCCCGCCGCCTCGGGGACCTTTACGAGGGTCAGGATCGAGCCGAGCTTGATCTCGGCCTCCGCAACGGCGGATTTCTGCGCGGCCGACTTCGGAGCGTGCTCGAAGCCGACGATGTCGTGCGCCGGAACGCTCAGTTCGAGACCGACAGTGTTGCCCTCGACCACGATGGCGAGCGTGCCGCGGCCGTGCACATGCGCCTTGGCCTCGCGCTTCTTGGAGTGCGCATCGGCTGCTGTGGCAGCCATCGCGGCAAGGGCAGCGAAAAGGAGGGTCGCGGCGAGGTGATTTGGATGGCGCATGGATACCGTCCCTGAAGTCGATGCTCGCTTTGTTATAGTATCCGGAATGCGGCGAAAAGCCGTTCCGTAGAGAGCGCCTCCGGGACCCAGCGGCCGGAGAATGCCGCGGGTGCCGAAGAGGTGGAGGCAGTCTTGCGCGTGGTGGTGGATGGCCAAGGCCGTTGCGCTCGTTGCCGGACAGGGCCCAGGGACAAATCCCGGGACGGCAATCGATGAGACCGCCGCAAAGTGCCGGGAGGATAGGGGGGCGGGACCTGCAAAGCCGGCATCACGCGCCCGGCGCGGAGGCGGCCGCGCAGGCCGCGCACCGCCCACGCAATTCGAGCGTCATGCGCGAGAGCGCGAAGTTCGCGTCATCCGCCCAGGCCTGGAGCCGGGCGACAGCCTGCGGCTCGTCGAACTCGCGGACCATCCCGCAAACGTCACAGATGGCGAACACGGCAGCTCCCGCGTGGCAGTCGTGCGCGCAGGCGACGAAAGCGTTGAGGCTTTCGAGCCGGTGCACGCGTCCGCCTTCGATGAGCCGGTCGAGCGCGCGATAGACCGTCTGCGGGGCAAGCGTCGCTTTGGGCCGCAGTATGTCGATGATGTCGTAAGCGCTGACCGGACCGGCGGCCGAGCGCAGCGCGCCGGCGATGAGGGCATCGTGCTCGGCAGCCGGGCGGCGTTTGCTCGGGGTCTTGCGGGTCAAGGATCGTGGTCCTCGTTGGAGCAGTTTCGTCGAAGAGAATGCGACAAAACACATGGCTAGCCTGCCTTTGCGATCCCGAAACAAGGCAAAGCGCTCGAGACGGAGGCGAACAGGGCAGCCTGGACCGCCACATCAAAACCATAGCCGAGACGCCGTGGCGTGCGAACGCCTCGCTCACAGCGGCGCGGTCGCCGCCGCGAGCCAGCGCCGCGTCGCGGTATCGAGATGGGGAGAGAGCGTCTCGGCAACGCGGGCGTGATAGCGGTCGAGCCAGACGCGCTCCTCCGCGCTGAGCAAGCTCGTGTCGATCAGGCGCCGGTCGATGGGGGCGAGCGTCAGGGTCTCTAAGGAGGCCATCGCGCGCTCGCCGCCGGCGGGCACCTCGAACGGCCGGACCAGCACGAGGTTTTCGATGCGGATGCCGAAGCCGCCCTCGCGATAGTAGCCCGGCTCGTTCGACAGGATCATGCCGGGCTCGAGTGCGACCATGCCGGCCCGCGAGATGGAGGCCGGCCCCTCGTGCACCGAGAGGTAGCTGCCGACACCGTGGCCCGTGCCGTGGTCGAAGTCGAGCCCGGCCTGCCACAGCGCGCGGCGCGCGAAGGGGTCGAGATCGATGCCGCGCGTGCCCTTGGGAAAACGCGCGGTGGCAATCGCGATGTGGCCTTTGAGGACCATCGTGAAGGCGCGGATCATGTCCGACGTCGGCTGGCCGATGGCGATCGTACGTGTGATGTCCGTCGTGCCGTCAGCGTACTGCGCGCCGGAATCGATGAGGAACAGGTCTCCCGGCCGCAATGTGCGGTTCGTCGCGGCGTTGACGCGGTAGTGGACGATGGCCCCGTTCGGACCGGCGCCGGCGATGGTGTCGAAGCTGATCTCGCGCAATTCGCCCGTCTCGGCGCGGAAGGCTTCGAGGCGGCGTGCAGCGCCGATCTCGTCGAGGTCGCCGGCGCTGGCGGCATGGTCGGGGCGCGCGCGGAACGCGCCGTCCAGCCAGGCGAGAAAGCGTGTCACGGCAACCCCGTCACGGATATGGGCGGCGCGGGCGCCGGCGATCTCGATCCCGTTCTTGACGGCCTTCAGCGCAATGACGGGATCGGCCTTCGGCGAGATGTGCTTGCGTCCGCCGAGCTGGCGGGCGAGCGCGAAGGCGGCCGTGCCGGGATCGAGGCGGACCTTGCGGCCTTGCGACTTCATCTCGGCAAGGCGCGCGTCGAGGCCGGCAGGGGCGGCGATCTTGGCCAGCGGCTTCAGGTGCGCGCGTGCGGCTGCATCGAGCTTGGCCGCATCGATGAAGAGCTCGGGCTTGCCGCGCCGGGGGACGATGGCGAAGGCGAGCGCCACGGGATTGTGCGGGATGTCCGCGCCGCGGATGTTGAACAGCCAGGCGATGCTGTCGGGCAGCGTGAGGACAGCGGCATCCTCGCCGTCCGCCGCGAGGATGTCCTGCACGCGCGCGATCTTGTCGGCAGCCGCCTCGCCGGCCAACGAGACGTCGTGCACTCTGACGGGGCCGGCGGGCGCGGCAGGGCGCTCGGCTGCCCACACGCGGTCGACGAGATTGCCCGCGACCGGCACGAGGCGCTGACCGGTGCGAACGAGAGCGGCGCTGAGTGTCTCCACCGTGCGCAGCGTGAAGAGGCGGGGATCGAAGCCGACGCGGCCGCCGGCGGGCAGCGCCTCGGCGAGCCAGTCCTCGGCCTTGACGCGCGGCGTCTGCGCGATCTCGAACAGGGCCGGATCGAGTTCGCTGCGCGCCTGCACGGTGTAGCGCCCGTCGACGAGCACGACGGCCCGGCGCGCGGCGATGATGGCAAGCCCCGCGCTGCCCGAAAATCCCGTCAGCCACTTCAGCCGCTCGGCCGATGGCGGCACGTACTCGCCCTGGTGCTCGTCGGCGCGCGGTACGAGGTAGGCGGCAAGATCGCGCTTGCCCATGAGCCGGCGCAGGCCGGCGACGCGGGGAGCGGCGAGGTCGGGGGCGCTGATGGCGTCGAAGGACTGGAACATGGTGGCGGCCGGTCGAGGCTGAGAAGGCAGGCGCGGCAAGCGGCGCGCGGCGGGTCGCACTGTCATAGCAGGGGACGACCACGGCCGCGAGACCGGCTCATGCAACGGCACGTGCCCCTCATGTGGCAACTCTCATGCGCCCGCCGCAGACCTGCCGTGCGCCCTGCCGCCTGCCATGACCGGGCCGAAGCGATTAGCTTCTCGACCATGCGAAACGAGCTCCGGCGACCCAGGTCGCCTGCGACGGCTCTCACTTTGGAAAGCTCAAAAATCATGTCACGGACGATGTTCGGTGCGCTGCCGAGGCGCGCCAACGCTCTCCACTTGCCGACGTCATGGCGCGATGCCGCGGTGTCGGCGCCTCGATGGATCGGCGCTGCCGTCGGGCTCGCTCGGGAAGCTCTCGGCCTCACGGCTCTGGCGCGTGCACGCCAGGCTCGCGCAGAGGCCTTCACGCGCCCCTATCTCGCGCGCCTGCCTGCTGATGATCTCGCAGCTATGGGCTACACGCCCCACGAGGTGCGTGCGCTCCGCTCAGCGCGCACGACGGGTCTTCCCCACTGGTAGGCGCTGCCGTCGCCGCACCGGCCTCGAGGTCTCATCGCCGTCGGGCATGCGCCCGGCGGCCTTGACCATGACGAGCGTCGACCATCCGGCGATGCGCTGGTGCGTTTCGAGATGCAGTCCCGCCGCCCGGTAGGTCGCAATGACATCCCGCGCCTGCTCGATGAGAAGTCCCGACAGGACCACGCGGCCGTTTGGCGCGAGCGCGCGCGCGATCGATGGCGCCAGCGTAACGAGCGGCCCGGCCAGGATGTTGGCAATAATGAGATCGAACGGCGCCGCGCTGCGGATCGCGCTGTCGGCAAGCCCCGCTGCGACGATCGCCCCGACGCGCCGGCCGACGCGGTTGACGCGGCAGTTCTCCGCCGCCACCAGCACCGATTGCCGGTCGAGGTCGCTGGCGAGGATACGCGCCGCCGGCAGGGCCCGCGCGCACGCGATGGCGAGCACGCCCGAGCCGCAGCCGAGATCGAGGATGCGCTTCGGCCTACCCCGCCGCGTCAGCCGGTCGATCGCCATGAGGCACCCGTAGGTCGTGGCGTGGTGCGCCGTGCCGAAGGCTTCGCCCGCTTCGATGAGAAGCGCGTTCGGGCCTTGCGGCACGCGATGCCGGTCGTGGCTGCCATGCACGGTGAAGCGGCCGGCCGCCACGGGAGGCAGTGCGGCCTGGGAGATCGCGACCCAGTTGCGCTGCGGGACGGGCTCGATGGTGAGGCGACCGACCGTTACGCCGCTCGCCGCCTCGAGGGTGGTGCCCAATTCGTCGAGGTCGGGAGCTTCGGTGTAGTAGGCCTCGATGCGCCAGCGTCCGGGGACGCCGGCGACCTCGAACAGGCTGAGGGCGTCCGGCGGCGGATCGACGAGATCTTGCGCTGCTCCGCCGATGCGGCGCGCCGCGTCCCGGCTGTCGGTCTCGATGCGTACGACGACGCCCGCTGACGCCCCCCCTCCAACGACCGCGGCGCCTGAGCACTCGTCATCCACGACTGCAGCGCCGGGGGGCACTTCGTCGTGCGCGGTCATTGCGCCGCCGCCGCGACGGGCGCGGTACGCTCGACCTCGACGCCCTCGCTGTGCGGCAGCAGCGGCAAGTCGTCGAGCAGGCGGTCCCATTGCTTGTCGATGTGCAGGCTCGCTTCCACCGGCGGCAGCGTCTTCAGTGTGCCGTCCGGCAGTTGCGTCACGATGCCATCGGCCTTCAGCCGTTTCAGCGCGTCCTTCAGGTCGAAGTCGACGTCGATGCCGAACGTCGTCTGCAGGTACTGCTCGATTGCCAGGTCGATGGCGTGCAGATCGGAGATGTGCGCCTTTTCCTTCGCCAGCACGGAGTAGAGCAGGATTTCCTCCTTCACGTCCTCCTCCGCAGCGCTGTCGACGAGCTTGATCATCACACCGTGATTGTCTGCGAGCGCGTGGAAATAGAGGTTCTGCGCCATGATGACCATGTACCGCTGGCGCGTGTTGGAGAAGTTCATGACCTGCCGGAACAGCGTCGCACCGATGCCGACGACGGCGCCGGCCGCGAGGATCGGGTTCGTGAACAACAGCGTGAGCTTGCCGGCCGCAGCCGCCGTGCTCATGCCGAGTCCGCCAGCGCCCGTGATGCCGAGCTTGATCTTGTCCATCAGCCGGAACTTCACAACGGTGTTGGGGAACACCATCTCAACGTCCGAGCGGGGGATGTTCTTGAACAGCTTCATGTAGATGTTGTCGGACGTGACGCTCGCCGGCAGATGGGCGCGCTCGCGCTTGGCCATGCGCAGCCCTTCCTTGCGCGAGACCTTCTCGGCCTCCATGAACTCTTCGGCGCGCTTCTCGAGCGGCTTGAGCTTGAACAGCAGGAAGAAGCGCTGGAAGATCGGGACGTCGAATTCCTCCTTGCGCAGGAACTTGCGGAACAGGCGCCGTTGGTCTTTGCGCGTGGAGGCACCGCGGAAATAGACGAGGCACTCGTCGAACACGCCGAAGTCGACCTTGAGATCGAGGCCGTAGTGCGTGTCGTTGGCGACCTGCTCGGTGATCGAGCCGCGGTCGAGTTCCTGATAGTTGGCCTGATCGAGGATGTAGCGCATGCGCTCGATCACGCGCGCCCGCATGCTGGTCATCTCGGACGGCGTGAACTTGCGCGTCAGCAGAAGATCGGTATCGGGGCTGAACGGCTCGAAGGTCTGCTCGAGCTCCAACAGCTTGGCGTTGTAGCGCTGGTGGCGCCAGTAATCGAGATACTGGAAGAAGCGCCGCGCCCGGTCCGCTTCGCCCGGCGCCCACGCTTCGGGCGCGGTCAGCCGGTCGATGAGGGCGAAGCGGGTCAGCGGGATGAAGCGCTCGCGCGGCCGCTGGCTGTCGGGCGGGACGACATCGGATACGTCGTCCCTGACGGCCGCGTCGGCGTAGGCGACACTGCCGGGTACGATGCTGGCCTGATCGCCGGGCGCACCCGGCTCACCGGTCGATCGGGCAGCGCCTTGCGGGATGGCTTGCGAACTGACGGCCGACATGCCGAATACTCCCCTGCTGTTGGCCAGCCGCAACGAAGGCCGTCGCGCCCGGCCGAGCCGAACGCGGCATCGGCCCAGAGGCGTGGCCGTGACGACGACCCGCGTTGGGCCGACGATCCCGCCGCGCTGCTCGATCCGTCGCCGTTGTTTAGGGGCTCGGCCGCCGGATTGTCGAGACCCGTTGCCTCCTAACCACCGAGCCGGGCGCAATTTTGTCGATGCCGCGCGGCAACCGTGACCGTGCCGCCAAGCCGGGCTAGGCTCTCGCTTGCAGGTCAGTGGAGTGCGGGCGTCGATGAGCAGCAGCGAACCGGCTGGCGTGGGGGCTGACGAGCTCACCGCCGCAGAGACCCTCCTTTTCGATGCCATTTGCCGTGGCACGCCCGTCGATCTCGCCGGCGGGTCGGTGCGCGGCTGGATACTGCGCGAATTACTCACGCTGGCGAGGCCCGGGCTGCCGCGCAGTTCGTCCGGCTGCCGGTTCTCCCGCGCCGTGATCACCGGCGGGCTCGACCTCGAGGGCTGTGACGTGCCGATGCCGCTCTTGCTGTCGGCAGTGCGCATCGAGCGGTCGAAACGAGGTGCACTGATCCTGCGCGATGCCCGCATCAAGCGGCTCGGCCTGCACGACTGCACGCTCGAAGGCGGCCTCATGGCCGATCGCGCCGAGATCGACAACGGCATGTTCGCCGGCGGCGGCAAGATCGCGGGGCCCGTGCAGGTGCGTGGAGCGCAGATCGGCGGAGCGCTCGCGCTGGAAGGCACGATCGTCGGCGACGGCCGCACGGCGCTGCTCGCTGCCGGGGTACGGCTCACCGGGCCGCTCATCCTGCGCCGAGCCAAACTCTCCGGCCACATCGGGCTCGCCCGTGTCGACATGACGGCCGGCATCTACGCCGAGGATGCCGTCGTCGAGGCGACGGAAGCGCCGGACGGCATCGTCGCCGGCGTCAACGCCGAAAGCGCCCGCATCGCCGGCGACGTGCTCATCGACCGCAGCCAGATCCGCTCGACGACGGCCGTCGCCGTCAGCCTCGCGCATGCCCGCGTCGGCGGTCGCCTGTCGGCGAATGCGACGGAGCTGAAGGGGGCGGAGGATGCGCTGTCTGCGCCGGGCCTCAACGTCGGCCAGGGTTTGGCCCTGGCGCATGCCAAGCTCGCCGGCCGCCTCGTCCTCACCGGGGCCGACATCGGCCGGGGCATCGAGGCGCCCGGCATCGACATCGCCAGTACCGGCACCTCGATCCACGCCGACGGTCTGTCGACAGGCGGCAACTGGAACATGGGCCGCGCCAAGCTCGTCGGGCCGCTGAGTTGCCCGGGCTCGGATATCCGCGGCCAGTTGCGCCTGACCGAATCCCGGCTCTACGGCGCCGACATCGCCGTCAGGGCGGACGGCGCGCGCATCCGCGGCGGCTGCTTCATGTCGCGCTCGGTAATCTTCGGGCTGCTGCGCTTCCCCGCCGTCGAGATCGGCAACCAGTTCCGCCTGCGTGGCGCGGCGCTGAAAGTTGATCGCGGGGCGGCGCTGCTGGCTTCCGGCTCGCGGTTCGCGCGCGACGTGGAACTCAACGCTGGCTTCGAGACGACAGGTGCCATCGTGCTCGATCAGGCCCGCGTCTCAGGTGTCATCGACCTGTCGGCGAGCCGGCTCGTCAGCGCCGCCGTCGCCCGCCTCGAACGCCGCCAGACGCCGTCGACGCGGCCGGGGCCACGGCCCGAGCAGCACGACTGGGACGAGGTGGCTCTCTCGCTCGTGGACGCCGACGTCAACCGCCTGCAGATGCCGTCCCTCGCCGAGCACCGCCCGCGCGGCATCATCGATCTGTCGCGGGCGCGCGCTGGCACCTACACCGACTTCGCCGCGACCTGGCCGCCGCCCGCCCATCAGCGCATGATGTCGTCCGACGGCCGCGACATCGATCACCTGGACCTCGACGGCTTCACCTACGAGCACCTCGGCAACCCGTCGGGGGGCAGCCTCATGCGTGCCGGCCACGCGGACGGCGACGAGGCCGTCGCCGAGCGGCGCGTGTCCTGGCTGGAAGGGCAGGAGCCGTGCGACATCCGCGAGCACTTCAAGCCGCAGCCGTGGGTCGAATTGGGCAAGCGCCTCGCCGCGCAGGGCTACGACGAGGACAGCCGCCAGCTTTCGATCGCCCGTCGCCGCCTGGAGCGGCGCAGCCACGGCACCTCCATGGTCGAGCGCTGGCAGAGCGGCTTTCTCGATCTGTTCGCGCTCTATGGCTACAACCCGTGGCGCACGGTCGTGTGGATGGCGCTGCTGATCGTCGCCTTCGCCGGGGTGTGGGCGACCGCCGCCGGCGACTGCGCGAGGCCCGGTTGCCGCGACGAATCCGTCTTCGTCATGACCAACCGCGACGCCTACACGCCCGAGCGCTTGGATGCCGTCTATCCCGAGTTTCACGCGCTGGCCTATTCGCTCGACACATTCGTGCCGTTCGTCTCGTTCGGTTACGCCGACCATTGGCGCCCTAACATCGACTGGCAGCCGCTCGCCGAGGTGCCGCTGCCGACGCTGGCCGGCGTGCGCAACGGCGCCCCCACCATGACGATCACGATGGGCTCGCTGCTGTATGCGCTGTCGATCGTGGAGACGATCCTCGGCCTCGTGTTGACGTCGCTCCTGGTAACGGGTTTCACGGGTCTGTTGCGCAGCGACTGACGACACTTCGATGACGACGGAGTTTTGACCGCCCGCGCCATCCTGCGGTGGATCGGTTTGCCATAGTCGTGCCCAGGTTGCGGCCCACCGTCCTCACGTGTGCGGCTCGTGAGCGACCGCGGCTCGCACGGCTCGGGGGTTTGATTCGGGGGGGCAGGGGTGCGTCGCGTTCTAGCCAGTTTCTCGGCGCTTTCGGCGTCGGCTGCGATGGCATCCGCCGTGCTCGCCGCAGCGGATGAGGCATCCGTCGTCATGCCCTTCACGTGTGACGTGAAGGGCGGTGAGGTCGTCGTCTCCGCAGCGACCACCGAGCAGCGCTACGCCATCTCGGGTGATCGCGAAGAGCGGCCCTTCACCGCCTGCCGCAGCGGACCGTCGACCGATTGCCTGGACATGACGCTGCACCGCTTTGCCATGCGCTGCGGTGCGCGGCGCGTGGCCTGGCACGAGGTCGCCGGCCTCATTCCGCGCAAGGGCCAGCCGCGCTCGCGTGTCGTCGACGGCAGTCTGCATCTCGTGCTCGGCCGCGAGGCCGAAGCGCCGGCATCGCCGACGGCAATGGGACCGCATCCCCCGCCGCGTCCGCGCCTCCTCGTGCTGCCGATCGGCTTCGCGCCTGTGACGGAACTGGGCGCCCGCATCGAGCAGCCCCCGGCGACGGCAGCCAGCGACCGTCTCGCCGCACTCGCCCCGAGCCTCCTGACGGCAGGCGATGCGGCCGGTGGAGCGGATCGTGCACCGGGGGCCGCCGATCGGTCCGCTGGCCTTTCCCATACGACGGTTGCCGGCAGCGATGCCAAGACGGCATGGACGGCAGTTGTCGAGGTTGCAGCCGTGCGCGATGCCAATGCCGCACCGGCCGGTGCTTCGGCGGACAAGTCGGAGCCGCTTTGGTTCCTCGTGGCACTCGTTCTCGGCTCGTCATTGCTCCTCGCCGTGCGGTGGCTTCGTTCCGGGCCCAAGCCCGCGCCACCGTTGCGGCTTGCTGCAATGCCCGCGCCGACCGCCGTGGTCGCGCGCATGCCGCTGCCGCGCTACGAGGCGCCGGCGTCGCCGTCGGCGCGTGTGGCCGACACGGCCGGTGCATCCACAGGCAGTGGCGCGAATAGTCCTCTGCCACCCGTCGATGCGTCCACCCGCAACGGCTCGACATCGCCGGCGGGCGACGAGGGGCGATCGGCACGCGTGGCGCGCGGCCTGACCCGCCGCGATTACTGGCGCGCGCGCTTTTCGCCGGCGCGCTTGGCCCGCATCGTGCGTACGTGGCACCGCACGGGGCTCGGTGGCGCAGGCAAGCTGTCGTCGACCCCTGAGGCGATGTTTGCGCAGGCCGAGACGGCAGTTGCGGCACTGAGCGCCGTCGGACCGTTGCGTGACACGCTGACGATCGAACTCGACGGGCTGCGCGCACGCCTTGCTGCCCTTTCCGGCCCGTCCCCGACCGACCCGGCTGCGGTAGCGCGCAACGCGGCCGCGCAACGCACCATCGTGCGCGACCTCGAACGCATCCGCAGGATCGCCGAAAGCGCCGCCGTCAGCTTCGACCCCACCGCCCGGACGAAATCGGCCGACCAGCCGGTGATGCCGCAGACCGCTTCTGAGGCTTATGCGCTGCTCGGCGTCAACCCGAGTGTATCGGACGCCACGCTGAAGAAGATCGTCGATGCCCTGCGCATGAGCTGGCATCCCGACCACGCCGCCGACGAAGCCGACCGCCGCCAGCGCGAGGAGCGCACCAAGCAACTCAACATCGCCTGGGACCTCGTCAGCAGCAAGCGCGCTGCGTAG
>JANRIT010000078.1:0-12321 GCA_033764645.1 Hyphomicrobiaceae bacterium | reverse complement strand
ATCAGGATGCCCTCGCCGGCCTTCACGTAGCCCTGCTCGAAGGCGATGCGGCACGCTTTGCGCACCATGTCGGCGGTGTTGACCGGGTCGCTGTCGAGGATCACGGGGTGCAGGCCCCAGACGACCGCCAACCGGTGCGCGGTCTCCTTGACCGGCGTCAGGCCGACGACCGGCAGGCCAGGCCGCTCGCGGGCAACGCGCAAAGCCGTCGATCCCGTCGCCGTGTAGCAGACGATCGCCGAGAGCTGCACCGTGTCGGCGATGGCGTGGGCGGCCGCCGCGATGGCATCCGCAGCCGTCGGCTGCGGGTCGGACTGCCAAGCATAGAGGATCGCCTCGTAGCCGCTATCGTTCTCCACCTCGATGGCGATGCGGTTCATCATCTCGATGGCTTCGACCGGATACTTGCCGACCGCCGACTCCGCCGACAGCATGATGGCATCCGCGCCCTCGAACACGGCGGTCGCCACGTCCGACACTTCCGCCCGCGTCGGCACCGGCGCGGTGATCATGCTCTCGAGCATCTGCGTGGCGACGACCACCGGCTTGCCGGCCGCGCGCGCCTGCCGCGTGATGGTCTTCTGCAGGCCCGGCACCTTCTCGATCGGCATCTCGACGCCGAGGTCGCCACGCGCCACCATGAAGCCGTCGGCGGCTGCGATGATGGCATCGAGATCGTCGATCGCCTGAGGCTTCTCGACCTTGACCATGATCGCCGCGCGCTTGCCGATGATGCCGCGCGCCTCCTCCACGTCCTCGCCGCGCTGCACGAACGAGAGCGCGACCCAGTCGGCGCCGAGGTCGAGCGCGAGTGCGAGGTCCTTGTGATCCTTCTCGGTCAGCGGGCTGATGGGGAGCAGCGTGTCGGGCAGGCTGATACCCTTGCGGCTGGCGAGCGGCCCGCCGACCAGCACCTCGGCGGTGATCCGGTCGGGCTTGGTCTCGACGACGCGCATCCTGAGCTTGCCGTCGTCGAGCAGGAGGACGTGGCCAGGCTCGACCGCCTCGAAGATCTGGGGATGCGGCAGGAACACCCGCGACGAGGAGCCCGCGCTCTCGGTCCGGTCGAAGGCGAACAGCGAGCCCGTCTTGACGTCCGCGCGCTCGCCCTCGAAGGCACCGAGGCGGAACTTCGGGCCCTGCAGGTCCGCAAGGATGCCGAGCGGATAGCCGAGCTTGCCCGATACGCCGCGCACGCGCGCGAAGAGCTCGGTTGCCAGCTCGTGACTCGCATGGCTCATGTTGATGCGGAACACGTCGACGCCGGCTATGGCGAGTTTTTCCAGCATCGCCACATCGGCGGAGGCCGGACCGATCGTCGCCACGAGCTTCACCCGTCTATTGCGTCTCATTGGCCCTGTGCTCCCTGTTGATCCTGGTCGGTGAGGCGGATGGTCCAATCGCGCGCGTCACCCGTGTCGACCTCGAAAAAGCCGGCGCGCTTGAAGCCGCGGGATTCGCAGTCCTCGACGTCCCGGATTTCGAAGGCCTTTTCGCCCGTGCACATGTAGTTGTTGCCGACCCACGCCCCGCCGACATCGTAATCGATGGCGTGGACGTAGAGAAACCGGCTCGGCATCTGCCCCTTCAGTAGTGTCTCGCAGCTCTGCGCCGGTACGTTCCACCACCCCTCCGTCGCCCAGCCGCTGCTGTCGCGATAGCCGAGCGAGACGCCGATCCGGCTCGCCGTCGCGTTGCACAGCTTGAGATCGGCGAGCGCGGCCTGCGCCGGTGCGCCCGTGATGAGCAGCACCGCTAGCGTCGTCATGCGACAGCCATGCGTCACGCGTGCGGTGAACTGTCCGTTGGAATGTCGCCGACACCTGGAAATCGCCACGCCCCTCCGCCTGCCGGCTCACAACGCCGGATCGACCAGCACCACGCGGAAATCGTTGACGTTCGTCTGCGTCGGTCCGCACTTGATCAGTCCGTCGACGGCCCGGAAGAAGCCCGTGCTGTCGTTGTTGGCGAGCATGGCGGCGGCATCGAGACCGGCCGCCCGCGCCCGCGCCAGCGTGTCGGCGAGCACGAACGCGCCGGCCGGGTCGTCGGCATTGCCGCCGCCTCCATCGATGCCGTCCGTGTCGCCGGCGAGGCCTGCGATGCCGGCCGCGCCATCGAGCGCGAGTGCAAGCCCCATGGCGTATTCCTGGTTCGGACCACCCGCGCCTGTGCCGCGCACGGTGACGGTGAACTCGCCGCCCGACATCATGGCGACCTTCTCGCCGCGCGTCTTGTGATCGAGAGCCATTGCGGCGTGGAAGCGGGCAACGTCGCGTGCCTCGCCCTCCAGCGAGTCGCCGAGCAGGTCGACCCGGTAGCCCATCTCGCGGGCGATCCTGGCTGCCGCCTCCATGGACTGGCGCGGCGCGGCGACCATCGTGTAGCTCGAGTTGGCGAGCGCCGCGTCGCCGGGTTTTGGCGTCTCGTTGCGGGCATCATCGAGCGCTGCGGCGATCTCCGGCGCGGGCGTGATGCCCCAGCGGGCGATGACGTCGCGGGCCTGCGCGAGGTTCGTCTTGTCGCCGACCGTCGGTCCAGAGCCGATGGCGTCGGGGTCGTCGTGCGGCACGTCGGAGATGGCGAGCGTGACGAGGCGCGCGGGGTACGCCGCCGCTGCCAGCCGGCCGCCCTTGATGCGCGACAGGTGTTTGCGCACGCAGTTCATTTCACCGATCGGGGCGCCCGAGCGCAGCAACTGCTTGGTCAGAGCCTGCTTCATCTCGAACGTGACGCCGTCGACGGGCGCCGACCACAGCGCCGAAGCTCCGCCCGACATCAGGCACAGCACGAGATCGTTGGGACCGGCCGACTTGGCCGCCTCGATGGCGCGCTGAGCGCTCGACACGGAGTGGGCGTCAGGAACCGGATGACCGGCCTCGATCACCTCGATGACCTCCGTGGGCAGGCCGTAGCCATGGCGCGTTGTGACGAAGCCGGCGATGCGGTCGGCCTGCCCCTTTTGCATGTAGTGGCGTTCGGTCGCCTGGGCCATCGCCGCGGCCGCCTTGCCGGCACCGATGACGATGATGCGCCCGCCTTCCGGTACCGCCGGCAGGTGCGGCGGCACGCAGTGGGCGGGATGGGCCGCCGCCACGGCCGCCTCGTAAAGCCGCATGAGCACCGAGCGCACATCGAGCGAGGCCGAGCCGGGCATGTGTGATCCTTGAGGCAGGGTTCTTGATTATTGGACTTTGGTTGAGCCGTATCACGCCTGCTGTTTGCTGGAACGTGCTGCACGCGTCAAGATCGGCATCGGGCCGAGCCCGCGATGGTCGCGAGTCGAAGCGTTCCTGGCCGCCGCGCGGCCGACGAGTTTACGCGCACACCATCATCGCAGACCGGAAACAACCGAGCGGAGAGCCACCATGAGCAGCGACGACGAACGGCACATGCCCGCCATCCCGGCCGGGACGCGCACCGAACTCGAGGCAGCCGTCTACCGGCGGCTGGCCGAGCATCTCGCCAAGCGCTCGGACGTGCAGAACATCGACCTGATGAACCTCGCCGGCTTCTGCCGCAACTGTCTCGCCAACTGGTACTTGGACGCCGCGCGCGAGGCCGGCATCGCGCTCGACAAGGCCGAGGCGCGTCGCATCGTCTACGGCATGCCCTACGAGGACTGGCAGGCGCTGCACCAGACGGAGGCCAGCGCGGAAAAGCTCGGCGCGTTCGAGAAGAGCCGGCCCCAGGATCATTGAGTGGCGGGCACTGAGAATCGGCGCACGCCCGAACACTGCGAGTCGCTCGTGTGCAAGACAACTTCTGAAGTTCTTCCCCAGTTTCGACAATCCTCTGGATCGTGCCCGCACCCATCTTGCTCGCTGCAGACCACGCTTCTAGTTTTCCCCCTCAGCGCCAGAGAGGGCGCGGTTCCCGGGCGCGCCGACAGGCCGCTCGGGGATGCCAGCAGTGTCTGGCCAAGCCGGTCGCGGTCATGCCGCGACCGGCGTCCCTCGCGTCGTGCCGCGTGCCCGTGCAGTTTCCGGCCCTTTCCGCAACGTGATGAGGCGCCATGCCGGCTGGCGTGCCGCGCCGACGGAGTACCGACACATGACGACGCTGCAAGCCTCCGCCCAGGCGCAATTGCGCCAGTTCATCGAACAGATCGAGCGGCTGGAGGAGGAGAAGAAGGCCATCGCGGGCGACATCAAGGACAAGTTCCTCGAGGCCAAGGCCACCGGCTTTGACGTCAAGGCCATGCGCAAGATCCTGCAACTGCGCAAGAAATCGAAGACCGAGCGGCAGGAGGAGGAGGGCATCCTCGAGGTCTATCTGCATGCGCTCGGCATGCTCGACGGCAGTCCGGCCGACGCCGCTGTCGACGCCTTCCTCGACGCTGCCGAGTAGTCCGCCTGGACGCTGCACAGCCAACGCCCGTCCGTCCGTGGTGCCAGCGACGGCTGATCGCCCGCATGCTCGTCTGCCCCGTGGCCTTCCGGCTCCGGGACGGCGTGCCGGAAAGACCATTGGCGTGGAGGTCGCGCAACCGCGCCAGCGGCAGCTTTTCATGCTATCGCCATGGGTGTGCCCCAGAGCGGCGCACGTCATCGCACCGTGAGCGCCACCGTATCGTAAACTCATGTCGCTGAGCCCTGGAGAAATCGAGCGCTACAAGCGCCACCTCGTCCTGCGCGAGGTCGGTGGAGCCGGCCAGCAGGCGCTGCAACGCGCCCGCGTGGCCATCGTCGGTGCCGGGGGCCTCGGTTCACCGCTCGCGCTCTATCTGGCGGCCGCCGGCGTCGGCACCATCGGTCTCATCGATGACGACGCCGTCTCCCTCGACAATCTCCAGCGCCAAATTCTGCACGACACCGACCACGTCGGTACGCCGAAGGTCGACAGCGGCGCGGCGGCGATCGCTCGCCTCAATCCCCACGTCACGGTCGAGCGCTGGCCGTTGCGCCTCGACGCCGGCAACGCCCTCGGCATCCTCGCGCGCTACGACATCGTGTGCGACGGCTCGGACAACTTCGCGACCCGCTATCTCGTCTCCGACGCCTGCCATCTGGCGCGGCGGACGCTGGTGTTCGGAGCCGTCGGCCCGTTCGACGGTTACGTCACGACGTTCAAATCGCACGCGGCGCGAGACGACGGAACGCCGTGGCCGACCTATCGCTGCCTTTTCCCGGAGGCTCCACCCCCCGGCACGGTCGCCAACTGCTCCGAGGTCGGCGTGCTCGGCGCCGTCGTCGGCGTCGTCGGTACGCTCATGGCCGTCGAAGTTTTGAAGGAGATCGTCGGCGCCGGCGAAAGCCTTGCCGGCCGTCTCCTGCTCTATGACGCCCTGGCCGCCCGCTTCGAGACGATCAACGTGGCGTGGGACCCGGACAACCCGCTGTCGGGACGCGCGCCCACGATCACCGACCTCAGCCACCATGCCGCCGCGGTGGTGGCACCGGCCTGCGCGACATGAGAACGCGAACCGCGTGCGCGGCCACCCTCAGCGCAGGAAGCGGATCACCGTCGACAAGGTGAGAAGCGCCATCGCGAAGACGAGCGCGTGCTGGGCGAAGCGCAGGCAGGTGTCGCGCAGCACGGTGCCGATCAGCTTCTGCGCGACCGGCGAGGGCGGGCGGTGCTCCTCGGCGAGCAGCAGCCAGACCTCCGTGCGCTTGTAGGGATACGAGCGGGCCTGGAACGCGAGAAGCACCAGCACGGCGGCCATGAAGATGCACAGCACGCCCCCCGTCGTCGTCGAGATCTGGGGATGCGGGCTGAGCCCGACCATGAAGCAGAAAATGGCAAGGCCGCCGAAACCGCAACCCCGGCTCACCGAGACCATCGCTGCCCGTTCGATGAATTCCATGCAGTGCTCCAGGCACGACGAAAAGAAGCTCGGGCCGGCGGGCGGCGGCATGCGCCTCGCGACCCTGCGCAAAAGCTAGCCAAGCGCCAAATCGCGGGCAATGGGGTTCGCAAACGGCGCCGCCGTGGTGCACCGCAAAACCTCGTGATCGGCGGCCCGCGAGCGGTGCTCAGAACTGGAAGTAGATGAACGGCTGCACCTCGAGCGAGATGAACAGCGCCACCAGCGCCAGCATAGCAGCAAGGACGAGCGCCACCACGACAGGGTTACCGATTACAGCATCCCGCCCCGACCTCTGCCGCCAGCGCCCCGCCAGCACATCGGCGGCCAGAACGGCCATCAGACCCGGCACCAGCCACCCCGGCAGCAGGGCTGGGCCCCCGCCTTCATGCTGCCCGGCGAGCGCGGACAGCACGGTGATGGCATCGCTCGTCGTCGCCGCCCGGAACGGCACCCACAGGGCGAGCACGATGCCCTGCGTCCACAGCCACCCCAGACCGGCGAGCGCGACGGAGGCGAGGAAGGCGCTTTCCGTTCCGTCCTGCCCCAGGCGTCCTACGGCCTGTCGCCACGCCCGCTCGATGCACAGGCCGAGCCCATGCAGGCCGCCCCACAGCACGAAGTTCCAGCTCGCGCCATGCCACAGGCCACCGAGCAGCATCGTCAGCATGACATTGCGGTAGGCGAGCAGGGCTCCACCGCGGCTTCCGCCAAGGGGAATGTAGAGATAGTCGCGCAGCCACTGCGACAGCGACATGTGCCAGCGGCGCCAGAAGTCGGTGAGCGAGACGGCGGCATACGGATAGTCGAAGTTCGCCGGAATGAGGAAGCCGAACATCGCCGCAACGCCGATCGCCATCAGCGAGTAGCCGTTGAAGTCGAAATAGATCTGCGCATAGAAGCCGACCGCCGCCGCCACGAGATCGGCGGACGACGCGGTGGCGACGTCGCGCCAGACGGGATCGATCAGGCGCGCGATGTTGTCGGCGAGCACGGCCTTGTAGACGAGGCCGAGCAGGAACAGCCGGCAGCCTTCGACGATTTCGGCTGCAACGAAGCGCCGCGCGCTCGCCAGTTGCGGGAAGAAATCGGCTGCCCGCACGATCGGACCGGCGACGAGTTGCGGGAACAGCGACAGGTAGAGCAGGACGTCGACGAAGCCGTGGCTTGCGACATGGCCGCGCCGCACGTCGACGAGATAACTGATCGCTTGAAAGGTGAAGAAGCTGATGCCGACCGGCAGGATCAGGCTCGGGCGCCAGAGCGTGTCCGCGCTGAACCCGGCGAGAGCAGCAAGGCTCGTCAGCGTGTCGGCGAGGAAGCCCGTGTACTTGAAGAGCCCCAGCACGCCGAGGAGCACGCCGACCGCGACAGCGACCAGGGTTGCGCGCCGCATCGGCCACTGCGGCCACTCGCGGGCCGCCGCCCACGCGATCAACGCCACGGCGACGAGCAACGGCACGAAGCGGAAATCCCAATAGCCGTAGAAGTAGAGGCTCGCCACCACGAGCAGGCCCTTGCGCAGCCGCGCTCCCGCGATCAGCCAGTAGGTCGGCAGCAGTACGGAGAGAAAGACGAGGAAATCGAAGTTGGTGAAGATCATGGTCGGAGGGGACTACCCATGAGCCCGCTTCCGGCGAGCCGTCCTGCAAGCCACAGCGTCCAGGCCGTAGAGACCTCGCTCAGCATGTGCCCAGGATCGCGCCAGTTGCGCTCATGGGCGAACTGCGCGTCGGCGAGCCAGTCGACACGGCCGAAATAAAGGCAGGCCGCGCCATCGAGGCTGGCGCACCAGGTGCGTGCGTGGCGGTAGTCGCCGGCCTTCAGGGACGGCGTGTTGAAATAGCCGATCCTGAGATCGTCGAACGGTAGCGCGCCGAGCATCAGGGGCTCGACCAGGTCGCGTTTCCAGCCGGTGAAGGCGACGGGCTGACGTGCCTCCTCCGCGGCGAGATCGGTGGCGAAGCCAGCGAGTGCCTGCTTCACAACGGCCGCGTTGGCCGCGGGCCGGCTGTCGAGGGCGGGTGGCTCGATGAGCCGGAGATTGCGCGGTCGCGGCTCGTCGCGACCGGCGGGCGTCGGGGCGAGCCGGCCCGCGCCGGTCGCGTTGGCGGCGATATGCCCGAGTAGCGTGATGAAGGTGCCGGTATCGCGCACCTGGCTCGAGCCGAGATAACTCGCAACGACGAGGGCTGCGTTATGAACGTCGGTCGATTGCAGAGCCTCCGGCGTCCAGGCCTGTCTGAGCTCCCGCCAGAAGGTCAGCGGCAGCGTGTCGTAATTCTCCTGCAACTCGAACAGCACGACGACGCGGAAGGCAGAAGCGCTGCCCTCCGGCAGATGCCGCGCCAGGACGCGCAGCATCTCGAGCCGCTGGAACGTGTCGGCGCCCGGCAGCGTGAGCTTGACGACCGTGCTGTGCCGGCCCTGGGCGGCAAGGGCCTGTTCGAGGACGTCCTTGCGCAGTCCGAAATGGCTGCGTGAAGCACCGACGACGAGGATCAGCGTCGTCGCCGGGTCCGCCTCGGCGACGGCGTTGGCGGCAGCGGTCGCCCGCTCGGTCAGGCGCGTTTGGGCAAAGCGATCGGGATCGGGTGCGAACGTGGCGATGGCGACGATCGCCGTGACGGCCGCCGCGACGATGCAAACCGCCGCTGCTGCCGCCCGCCGCGCGAGGCGGTCCGTTTCGATCGCCTGCAACAGGCCGACCGCGAGCCCCGCGAACAACAGGAACAGGGCGCCGGACGGCATTGTGGTCTCCAGGCATCGGACTGTGACGATGGCAGCATGCTGGCGCCGTCGTGGCGTCGGCTAAGCGCTGCACCGATGTACGTGGTGCACGGATTTCTGCTATACGCCGTTGGGAGACTGCGCGAGGTTCTGCAGGGCGACCGCCTGCGGTCCTTTCTCGATAGCGGATCGTCGGGCGCTTGTCGTGAGCATCACGAGCCCAATCTTTCGCCGCTACCGCTACCGCTGCCGAGGCCGCATGGTGCAGAGAGGCGCGTATGGGCCAATCGACCGATGAGATCGGAACCGAGGTGAGCCTCGACGAGCTGCGCGAGCTTCTCGCCCGCCCAGCGGCCGCGCCGGTCGCCCTCGCCCTGGAGTTCGTCGCTCCCGACGAGACCGCAGACGCGCAACATTCCGGCAAGGCCGCGTTGCTTCCCGAAGGTCATGTCTGGCGCGACCCAGTCACGGGCACGCCGCGCGTACCCCTCCAACTGTGCGAGTATCTCGCCTACCGGACGTCGCTCGCCTACGAGACCAAGGACCGCATCGAGACCTACCTGACGCGGTGCTGCGAGGGCGTCGACCTGTTCGAGTTCTTCGACAGCCGCAACGATCAGCGCTTCGCCTCGACCCATTCCCAGGGCTACGCCTTCCGTCACGAGGGCAAAGCGTTCCTGATCTTCCGTGGCACGGAGGGCCTGGACGACTGGTCGTTCAATCTCGCCGACGCGCAAACCGACAGCTTCACGAACCCCAACGACCGTCGCCTCAGGAAACTCAGGTCACGCTTCCGCGACGTCGAGGCGATCGTCGGCGACAAGGAGCCGGGCCGCCACATGGGCTTCGCGCTCGCCTGGGGCGTCTTGCGCGATCAGGTCGAGGCCTGGCTGAAGCGCGTCGAAGCGGCTTCCGGCGGCCCGATACCCATCGTCTGCTCCGGCCACTCGCTCGGCGGGGCCATCGCGCTCTTGTGTGCGTTCGAGCTGGCTCGGAAGCGTGGGCCCGACGCCATCGCCGCCGTCATCACCTTCGGCGCCCCGGATGTTGGTGCCGTCGAGTTCGCGCAGGTCTACGACCGGCTGATTGGGGAGCGCACGGTACGCCTCGAATCGACCGGCGATCTCGTGCCGGCGATCATGCGGCGCTGGTACTACTGCTATCTCTACGAGCTGCGTCATTGGGCCAAGTCCGCCTTCACGCTCGAGAAGAGCGCGAGCTTCAAGTCGGTCGGCCAGGGCTGGAGCTTCGCGCAGGAGCCGCCGCTCGAGCCGGGCGATATCGAGTTGGCGATCCTGTCCATGAAACGGGCGGCCGAGGAGGCGATCCGCGAGGCGGAGAAGCGCAAGGGCGAGGCCGAGGCAGCGAGCGCAAGGCCTGCCACGGCCGGGGCCGCCGCGCCTCAGGGTGGCGCAGCGCCGGCCGCGCCGAAGGCGCCCACTACGACGCCGACGATAGTCACGGCCGCCCCTGGTCCAGATGCGCCGTCGGCGTCGCCGCAGGCTTCACCGCCAGCCGGATCGGATGGCGGGACGAAAGCCGTGCAAGGCTCGGCGGACGCCACACCGGCCGGCAGCGGCTCCAAAGTCGTCGTGTGGGTGGTGTTCGGCGTATTCATCGTCGCCGGCACGCTGATCGCCTGGTACTTCATCCGTCGCAAGCTGTTCGCCCACGACGTCCAGCAGCGCTACGCGCTGTACCTCAACACGCTCGCCTACCAGCAGCTCCGCCAGCGCTACGGTGGCGACCTGACCAAGGCCAACGCAGCGCTCGACGAGCATCTCCTGCGCGTGCGCGGCGATCTCAGCAAGGCGCCAGGAAAGTACTTCGATATCGTTGCGAAGCTGCCCGTGCGCTTGGAGCCCTCGCGCCAGGACCCCGATTACCTCGCCTACCTCAAGGAGAAGTCGACGTTCGTGTGAGCGTAGGGGCTTCGCTTCCCTTTCGCGTTGAGCAGCGCCGTCCGTCCCCATTGTCATCCCGGCATTCATTGCCGGGATCCATCGATCGACAGGCGCCAAGGAACGCGTGGAGATAGTTCCCGGTGCCAAGCACCGGGACGACATGGAAACTCGACATGGGACTGGGACCACGGGTTCGTACGGGCGGGCGTCAGGCGGCCCTCTCGAGGCCCTCCAGCTCGTCGATCATGCCGGCGATGACCTCGAGACCCTTGTTCCAGAAGCCGGGATCGCGGGCATCGAGGCCGAAGGGCGCCAGCATCTCGGCATGATGCTTCGATCCGCCCGCCTTCAGCATGGCGAAATACTTGTCGACGAAGCCGGGATGGCTGTCCTGGTAGAGCCCGTAAAGGGAGTTCACGAGGCAGTCGCCGAACGCATAAGCGTAGACGTAGAACGGCGAGTGGACGAAGTGGGGAATATAGGCCCAGAACACCTCGTAGCCGGGCTTCAGCTCGATCGCCGGCCCGAGGCTTTCGGCCTGCACGTCGAGCCAGATGCGATTGATGTCCTCGCTCCTGAGTTCGCCCGCGCGCCGCGCCTCGTGCACGCGCCGCTCGAACGTGTAGAAGGCGATCTGGCGCACGACCGTGTTCAGCATGTCCTCGACCTTGCCGGCGAGCATCGCCTTGCGCTCTTTCGGCGATTGCGTCTCGGCGATCAGCTTGCGGAAAGTCAGCATCTCGCCGAACACACTCGCCGTCTCGGCGAGCGTGAGCGGCGTCGGCGCCAGCAGCGGCCCCTGGTCGCGGGCGAGCCACTGGTGCACACCGTGGCCGAGCTCATGGGCGAGCGTCATCACGTCGCGCGGCTTGCCGAGGTAGTTCATCAGCACGTACGGGTGCACGCTCGTCACCGTCGAGGCCGAGAAGGCGCCCGGCGCCTTGCCCGGCCGCACCGGCGCGTCGATCCAGTCGTGCACGAAGAAACGGTCGGCGATCGCCGCCATCTCCAGCGCGAACCCGGCGTAGGCATCGAGCACGATTGCGCGCGCCTCCGGCCAGGGGATCGTGCGCTCGGGCTTGTCGGGCAGCGGCGCGTTGCGGTCCCAGTGTGACAGGCGCTCCATGCCGAGCCATTTGGCCTTGAGTGCGTAGTAGCGGTGCGACAGGCGCGGGTAGGCGGCGCGCACGCTTTCAACGAGCGCATCGACGACGGGCGCCTCGACGCGGTTGGCCATGTGGCGGCTGTCGGCGACGTCGGCGAACTTGCGCCAGCGGTCGGAGATTTCCTTGTCCTTGGCGAGCGTGTTGGTGATGAGCGTGAAGAGCCTGAGGTTCTCGCCGAAAACTTTGGCGAGCGCTTCAGCGCCGGCGCGCCGCTTCGGCTCGGCGGCATCCGACATGAGGTTGAGGGTCGCCTCCAGGCCGAGCGGCTCGGCGTGGCCCGCGACATCGAACTTCAGGGACGACATGGTCTCGTTGAAAAGCCGCGTCCACGCGCCGCGCCCGGTCTGGCCCTTCTCGGTGAACAGCCGCTCGAGGTCCTCGGAGAGCTGGTGCGGCTTTTCCTTCCGGAGGTCTGCAAACCACGGCCGGTAGCGGGCAAGCCGCGCATCCGACAAGAGCCTGTCGAGGGCGGTATCATCGATGGCGTTGAGCTCGAGCTCGAAGAAGACGAGATCGGTCGAGGCCGCCGTCAGCACCTCCGAGATGTCGCCGTAGAACTTCGCGCGCGCCGGATCGGTCTGGTTGGCCGCATAGAGAAGCCCCGCGTAGGAGCCGAGCCGGCCCATCGTCTCCGACAGGGCCTCGTAGGCGAGAATGGCCCGATGCAGTGTTTCGGCCGTCAGGTCCGGCGTGGCGAGCCTGCCCTGGAAAT
>JANRIT010000003.1:0-14363 GCA_033764645.1 Hyphomicrobiaceae bacterium | reverse complement strand
ACGATCCACGCCAGCACGGCCGCGATCATCAGCAGCGCCGTCGTGACGATCTCTGCGGCGCGATGGCCGATCACGCGGCCGAACAGCCCGGCGATCAGTGCGCCGACGAGCGGCAGGAAGACGATGGCGAGGTAGATCATGCGTTGTTCCGGGCGAGCACAGAAGGTTCAAGGGGATAGGGTCTAGGTATTGGGTTGTCGCGATAGGGTCATAGGTTTTCCGGTCCATTGCGTCGTTACCCGAGAAGCCAGAACCTAGTCCCCAAAACCTAGACCCTCGTCCCTAGCCCCTCATCATGTTGACATCCTCGACCGCGATCGAGCCGCGGTTGCGGAAATAGACGACGACGATCGCCAAGCCGATGGCGGCTTCCGCGGCAGCCACCGTCAGCACGAACAGGGCAAACACCTGTCCGGTCAGGTCGCCGAGGAAGTGCGAGAAGGCGACGAGATTGATGTTGACCGCGAGCAGCATGAGCTCGACCGACATCAGGATGACGATCACGTTCTTCCGGTTGAGGAAGATGCCGAAGATGCCGAGCGTGAACAGGATCGCCGCGACAGTCAGATAATGGCCGATGCCGATCATTTGGATTTGCCCTCCGCGCTGGGCAGGATCGCCGTACCGACCGGCACCTTGACGATCTCGATGGCTGTTGCCGGCGAGCGCGCGTTCTGCGCGGCGACCGACTGGCGCTTGACGCCTTCCTTGTGGCGCAGCGTGAGCACGATGGCGCCGATCATGGCGACGAGCAGGATGAGGCCCGACGCCTGGAAGAAGTAGACGTACTTCGTGTAGAGCACGCGGCCGAGCGCGGCGGTGTTGCCGACGCCCGAGCCCGTCGAGGGAACGGCCGTCTGGGCGGGAGCCAGCGTGCTCGGCTCATAGGCGTGCAGCGCAAACAAGAGGACGAGCTCGACGAGAACGATGCCGCCGACCAAGGCCCCGAGTGGCGCATTCTTGATGAACCCGGCGCGCAGTTCGTCGAAGTCGACGTCGAGCAGCATGACGACGAACAGGAACAGCACCGCCACTGCGCCGACGTAGACGATGACGAGCAGGAGCGCGAGGAACTCCGCACCGAGTAGGACGAAGAGGCCGGCCGCATTGAAGAAGGCGAGGATGAGGTAGAGGACGGCGTGCACGGGATTGCGCGCCACGATGACCATGGCGGCGGCTGCCACGCATAGCGTCGCAAAGAGGTAGAAGAAGAATGCCGCAACCGTCATGTCCGCTCCCTCACCCGGCAAGCCCCGCAGCCGGACGCCGTCCAACCGAAAAACGTCCCGTACCGCCGGTCCATGCGGCCGACCCGCCGGGCCAGCCGACCGTGCGGCCGGCCTGTCCCCCGCGCCACGATGACCGAAAAGTTCAGCGGGCCGTCGCGTTGCCGCGCCGCCGCTCGAGTTCCCCCATCACCACGTCGTGCTGGGTCCGCCACAACTGCCGCGTTCGGATCGATCGCCACGGCCAGTAAACGATGACCGCGAGCCCGAAAAGCGCCGGTACCAGGGTCCAGTCGAAGCCGCGCCGCCACCCTGCCAGCAGCACCCAGGCCATCACCCCGGCGGCGGCCGCGACGAGCAACGCCTGCAGCCAGGCCCAACGCCGTTCGAGTGCGACCTGATCGAGCGCCATGCGGCCGTACTGAGCGAGTTCGTCGTCGCTCAACACGTCCAGCATTCCCGCCCAGCCGCGCTCAGCGGTATTTGGCATCGAGTTCAATGTTCTTGGCGATCTCCCTTTCCCAGCGATCCCCGTTCGCGATGAGGCGGGCCTTGTCGTAGAACAGTTCCTCGCGCGTCTCGGTCGCGAACTCGAAATTCGGCCCCTCGACGATGGCATCGACCGGACACGCCTCCTGGCACAATCCGCAGTAGATGCATTTGGTCATATCGATGTCGTAGCGCGTGGTGCGGCGCGTTCCATCGTTGCGCCGCGGCCCCGCCTCGATGGTGATGGCTTGTGCCGGGCAGATGGCCTCGCACAGCTTGCAGGCGATGCAGCGCTCTTCCCCGTTGGGATAGCGCCTGAGCGCATGCTCGCCCCGGAAGCGCGGCGACAGCGGCCCCTTCTCGAAGGGATAGTTGAGGGTTTTCTTCGGCGCGAAGAAGTAGCGCATCGTCAGAAAGAAAGCCGAGACGAACTCGGTCAGGAACAGCGCCTTGATGGATTGGCCGATACCGCTCATGCGAAACCCCCGAATTGCAGAACGGCGGCGACGACGATCACCATGACGAGCGACAGCGGCAGGAACACCTTCCAGCCGAGCCGCATCAGTTGGTCGTAGCGGTAGCGTGGCACCATCGCCTTGACCATCGCAAACATGAAGAAGACGAGCACCACCTTGGCGATGAACCAGATGATGCCGGGTACCTGATTGATCGGCCACAGGTCGACGGGCGGCAGCCAGCCGCCGAGGAACAGGATCGTCGTCAGCGCGCACATGGTTGTGATGGCCACGTACTCGCCGAGCATGAAAAGGAGGTAGGGCGTCGAGGAATATTCGACCATGAAGCCGGCGACGAGTTCGCTCTCCGCCTCCGGCAGGTCGAACGGCGGGCGGTTCGTCTCGGCCAGCGCCGAGATGAAGAACACGACGAACATCGGCAGCAGCGCGAGCCAGTACCAGTCGAGCGCCGAGCTCGGCAGGCCGGCGCTCGTGCCGATGCCGGCGCGCTGCGCGTTGACGATGTCGGTAAGGTTCAGCGAACCGACGCACAGGAGAACGGTGATGATGACGAGGCCGATCGACACCTCGTAGGAGACCATCTGCGCGGCAGACCGCAGCGAGCCCATGAACGGATACTTCGAGTTCGAAGCCCAGCCGCCCATGATGATGCCGTAGACGCCGAGCGACGAGATGGCGAGCAGGTAGAGCACGCCGACGTTGAGGTCCGAAATGACCCAACGCCCCTCGCTCAAGCCGAAAAAGCTGCCTTCGGAGACGGGGATCACGGCCCACGCGGCAAGCGCGAACGTCGCGGTTGCGAGCGGGGCGAGCAGGAAGACGGCCTTGTCCGCGCCGGCCGGGATAATCGGCTCTTTCAGCACGAACTTGAGGAGGTCGGCGAACGACTGCAGCAGGCCGAACGGGCCGACCACGTTGGGCCCCTTGCGCAACTGGACGGCGGCCCAGACCTTGCGGTCCATGAGCAGCAGGAAGGCGATGATGACGAGAAGACCGACGAGCAGCAGCGCGCTCATGCCGACGTAGAACGCCAGCCAAAGCGCGTAATGCCAGATCGTCGCGACGGTCGCTCCGTCCATGCGTTCCCCATCCCTCCCGATCGCTCGACGAGGGGCCATGCCCCGCCGTCCGAGGCCCCGCGCTGCGCCTATTCCGCGGCGGCCGCCAGTCGCCCCAGCGACGCTGCCCTCAAGGCGCTCATTTCGGCCATCACCGCCGAGGAGCGGGCAATGGCGTTCGTCAGATAGAAATCAGCAACCGGCGACACGAGCGCGCCACCAGCGACGATGCCGGAGCGCGCCGCAAGCCGCCCGACGCCGCCATCCCTGACGGGGAGAACAGCGTCCAGATGCTGCAACTGCGGCGCCACCTTGTACATGGCTGCCCTCAGCTGCGAAAGGGTGTCGAACGGCAGCGCCTGCCCCACACGCGCCGAGAGCGCGCGCAGGATCGCCCAGTCCTCCTTGGCGTCACCCGGCGGAAACACCGCCCGCTCCGTCACCTGGGCCCGACCCTCGGTGTTGACGTACGTCGCGCTCTTCTCCGTGTAGGCCGCGCCGGGCAGGATCACGTCCGCGCCGCTCGCGTTGCGGTCGCCGTGGCTGCCGATGTAGACGATCAGCGTGTCCTCGCCACCAACCTCGACTTCGTCGGCGCCGAGCAGGATCATGAGCTGCATGTCGCCGGAACGGCAGGCCGACACCATTGCAGCCGTATCGAGCGCGCCGGGTGCGGGCACGAAGCCGACGTCGAGACCGGCAACCCGTGCAGCCGCCGTATGCAGGACGTTGAAGGTCTGCCAGCCTGCCTCCGCGCCGGCGCTGACATCCGAGGCGATGCGCGCGGCGAGCGCCAGGAGGGCCGCGCCGTCGGTGCGCCCGAAGGCGCCTGCGCCCACGATGACCATGGGCCGCTTGGCCTGCCGCAGCACGCTGGCGAAGGGATGCCGCCCATCGGCCAGTGCCGTAAGGGCTGCGCCATCGCTGCCGACATGATCGTAGGAGTAACCCAGGTCGGCTGTTTCGCCGACGAGGCCGATGCGGGTCGCGCCCGAGCGCCAGGCCTTGCGGATGCGGGCGTTCAGCACGGCCGCCTCGAGCCGGGGGTTCGTGCCGACGAGCAGGATCGCATCGGCCCGGTCGATACCCTCGATGGTCGAGTTGAAGAGGTAAGAGGAACGGCCCAGCGCCGGATCGAGCGCCTCGAGGGGCGCACGGCAATCCATGTTGCCCACGCCGAGCCGCTCGAGCAGGCCCTTGAGCGCGAACATCTCCTCCGCGCCTGCAAGATCCCCGGCGATCGCTCCGATGAAGCGCGGATCGGACGCTTTCAATTCCTCCGCGACGAGGCCGAGCGCGGCCTCCCACGACGCCGGCCGCAGGCGGCCATCCTCGCGGATATAGGGCGTATCGAGCCGCTGCGTCTTGAGGCCGTCCCAGACATGCCGCGTCTTGTCGGAGATCCACTCCTCGTTCACCGCATCGTTATTGCGTGGCAGGATGCGCATGACCTCCGCGCCGCGCGTATCGACTCGGATCGCCGAGCCGAGGGCGTCCATCACGTCGATGGTCTCGGTCTTGCGCAATTCCCACGGACGCTGGTTGTGCGCCCACGGCCGGTGCGTCAGAGCGCCGACCGGACACAGATCGTTCACATTCGCCGACAGTTCCGAGAGGATGCCCTTCTCGAGATAGGTCGTGATCTCGGCGTCCTCGCCGCGACCGGCAAGGCCGAGTTCCTCCACGCCGGCGACCTCGGTCATGAATCGCACGCAGCGCGTGCAGTGGATGCAGCGGGTCATGAAGGTCTTGATCAGCGGGCCGAGGTACTTCTCCTCGACAGCCCGCTTGTTCTCGACGTAGCGCGAGCCGCCGATGCCGAACGCCATGGCCTGGTCCTGCAGGTCGCACTCCCCGCCCTGGTCGCAGATCGGACAGTCGAGCGGGTGATTGATAAGCAGGAACTCCATCACGCCCTCGCGCGCCTTCTTCACGGTCGCGCTGGTGGTGGAGATGACGTTGGGGCTGCCGTCGGGATTGGGGCGGAGGTCGTTGACCGTCTGCGCGCACGAGGCGACCGGCTTGGGCGCGCCCTTCACTTCGACGAGACACATGCGGCAGTTGCCGGCGATCGACAGGCGCTCGTGGTAGCAGAAGCGCGGGATCTCACTGCCGGCCATCTCGCAGGCCTGAAGCAGCGTGATGCCGTCCTCGACCTCGATCTCGGTTCCGTCGATGATGAGCTTCTTCGGCATCCGTCGGTCCACTTGATGAGCACGCTGGTATACCAGCCGCGAACGCCCGCACTCGATGGTCCGCAGCGCACAGCAGGATCATGGGCTGTCATACCTGCTCGCAGCGCCGATCGCGATCCCCGCTTCGCGAATTCTTCTATAGCGTGCTAGCCTCCTGCGCATGAATAAGCATGCGCCCCCCGCGACAACTCGCCCGGCGCACGCCAACTGGGGCGTGAGCGACGGCCCCCATCGCCGCGCGCCGACGCAGGCCGCCGACGGCCTGCCGCGCCGCCGCTTCACGGCCGACGAACTGCGCGCGATGGAGGTTGCCGGCATTCTCGGCGATGAGGAGCGCGTCGAGCTCATCGGTGGGGACATCGTTGTCATGAGCCCGAAGGGCCGCCATCACGAGATCTTGCGGACAGAGATTTTTCTCTATTGGGTCCGGCGCGGTCCGACCGATTTGAAGATTTCCTCAGAAGCGCCGCTCCGCCTCGTCGATGATACCGAGCCCGTGCCCGACCTCGTCGTCTATCCGGCAAGTCTCGTGATGCCCGACGTGCGAGCGGCGACGGCGCTCCTCGTCGTCGAGGTGGCGGACAGCTCGCTCAACAAGGACCATCGCTACAAGGCGCCGGTCTACGCGGCGTCCGGCGTCCCGGAATACTGGGTCATCAACGCCGTCGAGCGGACAACGACGATCTATCGCGACCCAGGACCTGACGGCTACGCGACTCGGCTCGAGGCCGGGCCCGCCGATACCCTCGTACCCCACCTTGCACCCGGCCTCGCCCTACGGCCGTTGGAGATACCGGAAGGTTGACACCGAAGGAGACAGCGGATGGCAAGGTGCCCCGCCGCATTCAGCTGCAACCGCCGCTACGATCACTCGGCAGCGTAGCGCTGGCCGGCGTGCCTGGCGTCAATGCGCGCCTCGATCTCGTGCCGGAAATGCCGGATGAGGCCCTGAATGGGCCATGCCGCCGCGTCGCCGAGCGCGCAGATCGTGTGCCCCTCGACCTGCTTGGTGACATCGAACAGAAGATCGATCTCGCGCTTGTCGGCCTCGCCCTTCACCAGGCGCTCCATGACGCGCCACATCCAGCCCGTGCCCTCGCGGCAGGGCGTGCACTGGCCGCAACTCTCATGCTTGTAGAAATAGGAGATGCGGGCGATCGCCTTGATGATATCGGTCGACTGGTCCATGACGATGATTGCCGCCGTGCCGAGCCCTGACTTGACCTTGGCCAGCGCATCGAAATCCATGGTGAGGTCGTCGCACAGGTCGGCCGGCACCAACGGAACCGACGAGCCGCCCGGGATGACCGCCTTGAGGTTCTTCCAGCCGCCGCGCACGCCGCCGCAATGCTTGTCGATGAGCTCGCGGAGCGGGATACCCATCTCCTCCTCGACGACGCACGGCTTGTCGACGTGGCCGGAGATCTGGAACAGCTTAGTGCCGGTGTTGTTCGGCTTGCCGAGGCCCGCAAACCACGTCGCGCCGCGCCGCAGGATATCGGGCACGACCGCGATCGATTCGACGTTGTTGATCGTCGTCGGCGCGCCGTAGAGGCCGCAGCCGGCCGGGAACGGCGGCTTCAGGCGCGGCTGGCCCTTCTTGCCCTCCAGGCTTTCGAGGAGTGCTGTCTCCTCCCCGCAGATGTAGGCGCCCGCGCCATGGTGGACGTAGAGGTCGAAATCCCAGCCGTGGATGTTGTTCTTGCCGATCAGACGGGCCTCGTAGGCCTCGTCGACGGCGCGCTGGAAGGCCTCCCGCTCACGGATGTACTCGCCGCGGAAGTAGACGTAGCAGGTGTGTGCGCGCATCGCGAAAGATGCGAGCAGCGCGCCCTCGATCAGGAGATGCGGGTCATGCCGGGCGATCTCCCGGTCCTTGCACGAGCCCGGCTCGCTCTCGTCGGCGTTGATGACGAGATAGCTCGGCCGCGGATCGCTCTTCGGCATGAACGACCACTTGAGGCCCGTCGGGAAGCCGGCGCCGCCGCGCCCCCTGAGCCCCGAGGCCTTGACCTGATCGATGATCCAGTCGTGGCCCTGGTCGATGCACGACTTCGTCCGGTCCCAGTTGCCGCGCGCGCGGGCGCCCGCGAGGCCCGGATCGCCGAAGCCGTACAAGTTGGTGAAGATGCGATCGCTATCGGCGAGCATGGCGTCTCTTTCAGCCTCGCTGCTTGTTCGTTGCGCCAGGGGCTGCCTGCGCGGCACCGGGCGCGGTGAGCGTCGTCGGCCCTCCCGCAGGGCAGGATGCCTGCCGGCCGGTCTGCGAACCCGGTGTCGGCATCGGCCCCTTGCCGGCAAACCCGTCGAGCACCTTCTCCAGCAGCGCCGGCGTCAGATCCTCGTAGGTATCTTTCCAGATCTGCACCATGGGAGCATTGGCGCACGAGCCCAGGCACTCGACCTCCTCCCACGAGAAGTCGCCATCCGCGCTGACCTCGTGGGCGTGCGGAGCAATGCGCCGGCGGCACACCTCGATTAGCCCCTCCGAGCCGCGCAGCATGCACGGCGTGGTGCCGCACACCTGCACGTGCGCCTTGCGGCCGACCGGCGCTAGTTGGAACATCGTGTAGAACGTCGCGACCTCGTAGACGCGGATATAGGCCATGCCCAGCATGTCGGCGATGGCCCGGATCGCCGGCTCCGGCAGCCAGCCGTCATGCTGCTCCTGCGCGCGCCACAAGAGCGGGATCACGGCGGAGGCTTGGTGCCCGGGCGGATACTTGGCGATCGTCGCTTGCGCCCAGGCGAGATTGTCCGGCGTAAAGGCGAAACTCAGCGGCTGATCGGGATGCAGGCGGCGGACGGCCATCGGAGCTCCAGGTGGCGGGCAACGGTGCCAGGGCGCGGGAGAGGGTCAGCGCCGCACGCAAATTGCGGGCAAGACCGCTCGGGGCCCCGCAGAAGATGCGCCGAGCCGCACGCGACCCCGCTTTGTCTGACTAGGCAATAGCGTCGGCCAAGACAAGCCCACGCGCGCAATTGCCTGCGCGCCGTTGCGTCGCGTGCAAGCGCGGTCGCCACCAACTCAATTGCGGCGCGGTTCCTCGTCAGGCTCGAGCGGCCGGCGCTGAAGCAGCTCACCCGGAGTCTTGTGTGCCCAGCCCTGCTCCTGGAAGCCGAGCGGCACGGCGAGCCAGCCGAACAGCAGGAGCGCGGTCGCCACCGGCGCCAGGAACAGCGAGACCTGCGAGCCGACGCGCAGGAACCCGGTCCAGAACAGCGCCAGCAGGAGACCCGTGGCGACGATGATCCAGCCGCCATACTCCGGCCCGCGGAAAGCCGCGAACGCGAGCGCGACGAGCATCGCGAACAGCCCGATGATCACCGGTATGAGCGGCAGGTCGGCGTGCAGCGCGCCCATCGGCCAGCGGTTGCGGCGGGCGAACAGCCGGTAGGTCGCAAGGCTGGTGCCCCAGCCGAGCGCGGCCATGGCGAGCAGGAACAGGATGTCGATCATGATCCGGCACCTCTCGCCATTGCACCAATCCGGCAGAATCGGCGCTCCTCGCGCCTTGCCCGCCTATGTGCCACCGCCGGCGGACGCCTGCCAAGGGCCGACCTCCCGGCGCGGTTAAGTGCGCGGTCACGTGCCGGGCCCGCCCCGGCGCGCAGCGAGCAGCGCGGCCCGGCCGAGGACGAGACAGAAGATGCCCGAGCCGACATGAAAGCCGACCGCGGCCCAATGGCCGCCGCTCGTCGCCACCAGCACGGCATCCGCCCAGCACACGCCGACCGCGAGAATGAGCCACAGGCCGGCCGCGCGCCACTCTCCCAGTGCCGCGAAGGCAACGAGGAGCACCCCGAGCCAGATGTCCCGGAAGGCGATGACCGCCTCCAGCGCTCCACTCGCGCTGGCGTCCGTGCCCGGCAGGCCGAAGGTGCGGACCGCGCCGGCCGGAACGACGAGGAAACGCACGCCGATGAGCGTGAGCAGCAGCCCGGCGAACACCGCGAGCCAGACGAGGTGCGCCGTCTTCGAGGCTCGCCCGCCATCATCAGTCCTGTTCATCGCCAGCCCCGCCCCATCTTCCGTGCGGCCCTAGCAGGGACAGCGGCGCGGACAATTGCGACGAGGCCGCTCAATTCAGTTCCCACGTCACCGTCACGCGCGCTTCGAGTTGCGCCTGCCCGGCTTCGATCGGCACCGCTTCGGCGGCCGCGGAGCGGGCCATGGCGGCCTTGGGCGCGAATGGCACGTGCGCGGTTTCCTCACTGATGGTGACGACCTGACCGACCTTGGCACCCGTCGCCTCGGCATAAAGATCGGCACGGCGCCGAGCGTTGGCAATCGCAGCCCGCCGGGCCTCGTCGCGCAACGTCTCCGCCGTGCTGACCTCGAAGGAGAGGCCGCGCATCTGGTTGGCGCCAAGGCTGACCATCTTGTCGAGAAGCTCGCCGAGCCGCGGCAGGTCGCGCACCGTGATGCGCACTTCGTTCGTGACCCCGTAGCCCGTGAGCCGAGGCGGCTTGCCGTCCCGGCTGTAGTCGTAGACCGGATTGACCGCGAACGTCGTGGTCTCGATGTCCTTTGCGGTGAGACCGAGCGCCTTCAGCCCATCGATGAGGTTGCGGGTGGCAGCCGAATTGGCATCGAGCGCCTCTCGCGCGCTCGGCGCCTCTGTGGTGACACCAGACTGCACGTAGGCCATGTCAGGGTCGGCAGCGACCGTGCCAGCCGCCGAAACCGTCACTGTTCGCGGCAGTTCATCGCTCGCCATGGCCGCCCCTCCGTTCAGCGCAACCGATACCACCGCCACCAGCACGAGGGCGATCACGCCCCTGCCCGGTTCCGCTCGTCCAACACCCATCGCCATCCTCATCCGCCTCCCTTGGCTCAACGCCCAGTCTGTGCTCTGCCAAATGGGCGCCAGCTTGGCAAAGCAGCGTTCTCGCAGAGGTGAAACTCTGCTAGAAGGGCGACCTCTCGGTGGCCATAGACGAGCACACGGTCCAGCGAGGGCCCGTAGCTCAACGGTTAGAGCTGGCGGCTCATAACCGTCTGGTTGCAGGTTCGAGTCCTGCCGGGCCCACCATGTTTGCGCTCACGCCCATGTGCGCTGCGCGCACGGGCTCCGCGGGGGCGCGGCACTGGCCGCGGGTCGCCTTGCTCACGGGCCCTGACGGGCCGATCTAACACGGTACGCAGTACACCCTACTCGCTACGCCCTACTCCCTACTCCATGAATGATCCCCGGCAACTCGGCGAAGTCGTCGAAGGCGGCCGCATGGGCGATCTCGGCTACCGGACACTTGCGATAGCCGCGCGTGAACAGAACGAGGGGAACCCCCGCCGCCACGGCTGTTGCCGCGTCGACCTCGCTGTCGCCGACGAAGATCGCTGCACCGCCGCCAGCGGCTTCGATCGCTGCCAACAAAGGACCCGGGTGCGGCTTGAGCGGCAGACCCATATCGCCCGCGATGACGGATGCGAAGACCGTCTCCCAGCCATGTGCCTCGAGGATGTAGGACGTCGGCACTTTCGGCTTGTTGGTGCACAGGGCCAGCCGGTAGCCCTCTGCGCCGAGGTGGCGCAGTGTAGCGTCGGCGCCGGGGAAGGGCGGATTGGCGCTCCCCTCGGCATACCTGAAGAAGTGCTCGATCCGCTGGATGTCGCTTGCGATCGCGGCTTCGTCGTAAGCGCCACGCGCGGTCAGCGCGCGCCGCAGGAACACCCGCATACCCTCGCCGATGTAACTCTTCGTCTCGGCGAGATCGAGCGGCCGGAGCCCGCGTTCGGCCATCAGCGCGTTTGCCACGTCCCTGATCGCTGAAGCACTGTCGACGAGCGTGCCGTCGAGGTCGAATACGATGACAGGCTTCATCCCCGCTACCGCCACTTGATCGAGCATCCGACCGCGGGGTGCTGCTCGGCAGGGCCCGCGCCCGTCGTGGCGACGAGGCGCATGGCCTCGTAGAGTTCGCGGCGGGTACCCGCAGGTGCAGCGTCCTTGCGCGAGGCATCGAGGCGGCCGCGATAAGCGAGCTTCAAGTCCGCGTCGAAGCCGAAGAAATCCGGCGTGCACACCGCGCCATAGGCCAGCGCCACGGTTTGGCTCTCGTCGTAAAGGTAGGGGAACGGCAGGCCATGCCTGAGGGCGAAGGCCTGCATGTTGGGAAACGAATCCTCCGGATAAGCCCGCGCATCATTGGCCGAGATGGCCACGACACCGATGCCGAGCGGGGCGAGGTCGCGGGCATCGCGCACGAACCGGTCGATCACGGCGACGACGTAGGGACAATGATTGCAGATGAAGGCGACGAGCGTGCCTCTTGGCCCGGCACTGTCGGCGAGCGACAGGATGCGGCCGTCGGTGGCCGGCAGGCTGAACGCGGGCGCCGCGGCGCCGAGGGCGCCCCGAGGCGCGGTGGCTGCCATGATGAACACCTCTTCGCAATCGTGTCCTGCGACACCGCCCCTCAGCGCCGCGCCGCTTCGGCGGCGGCACGGATCGCCGCGATATTCGCGCCATAGGCCGAAGGCTTGGCGGCTGACCCACCCTTGAACACCGCAGACCCCGCCACGAGCACATCGGCGCCAGCGGCGGCGACCAGGGGTGCGCTCTCCACCGTCACGCCACCGTCGATCTCGATGTGAATGGGCCGGTCCCCGATCATCGCGCGGATCCGTGCGGTCTTCTCGACCATCGCGCCGATGAAGCCCTGGCCGCCGAAGCCCGGATTGACGGTCATCACGCAAACGAGGTCGATGCGGTCGAGCACGTGCTCGATGGCACTTTCGTGCGTCGCGGGATTGAGTGCGACGCCCGCCTTCTTGCCGAGTGCACGGATCGCTTGCAGGGAGCGGTCGAGATGGGGCCCTGCTTCCGCATGCACGGTGATGATGTCCGCGCCCGCCTTGGCGAAGGCTTCGAGATACGGATCGGCCGGCGCGATCATCAGGTGCACGTCCATCACCGTGCGGATATGCGGCCGCAGCGCCGCGCAGGTCTGCGGCCCGAACGTGATGTTGGGCACGAAATGCCCGTCCATGACGTCGATATGCACCCAGTCGCAGCCCTCCGCCTCGACGGCCCGGCATTCGGCGCCGAAGTCAGCGAAATCGGCAGCGAGGATCGACGGGGCGATCTTGATCGAGCGGTCGAAGGCCATCGGTCTTTCAGCTCCCCTCGCTCCGGCAGATCGTGCTTCAGCCTGCCTTCATCAAGGCCGCGACGCCCGGCAGCGTCTTGCCCTCGAGCCACTCGAGGAAAGCCCCGCCGGCCGTCGAAACATAGCTGAACTGCTCGGCGACGGCGGCGTGGTTGAGCGCGGCGACCGTATCTCCGCCACCGGCGACGACGAGCGCCCGGCCAGAAGCTGCCAGCTCGCCGGCGACGCGGGCTGCTGCCGTGGTCGCGGCATCGAACGGGGCGAGTTCGAATGCCCCCAGCGGCCCGTTCCACAGGATCGTTCTGGCCGCGCGGAACGCCTCCGCGAAGCGGGCTACCGAAGCCGGGCCCGCGTCGAGGATCATCGCATCGCCCGGACAGGCATCAGCGGCGACGATCTCGCTTGCCGCATGTGCCTTGAACGCGCGTGCGACCACGACGTCGACCGGCAGCAGGATGGCGCAGCCGCACGCCCGCGCATCGGCCTCGATCCGCCGCGCAGTATCGAGAAGGTCGTGCTCGCACAGCGATGTGCCGACCGGCGCGCCTCGGGCGGCGAGAAACGTATTGGCCATGCCGCCGCCGATGACGACGCTGTCGACCTTGCCTATGAGATTGCCGATAAGGTCGAGCTTGGTCGACACCTTGGCCCCACCGATGACAGCGACCACGGGGCGCTCGGGGTTGGCGAGGACGCGCTCGAGCGCCTCGAGCTCGGCCTGCATGGAGCGGCCGGCGTAGGCGGGCAATACGTGCGCGATGGCCTCGGTAGAAGCGTGCGCGCGATGGGAGACCGAGAACGCGTCGTTGACGTAGAGGTCGCCGAGACCGGCCCAATCGCGGGCAAGTTCGATGTCGTTCTTCTCTTCACCGGGATGAAACCGGACGTTCTCCAGCAGCAGCACCTGACCCGCCTCGAGGCCGTCGGCGAGCTGCCGGTCGCTCCACTCCGGGTTGTCGCCGGCAAACACGACCGGACAGCCCAGCGCATCGGCCAGCGGCTTGGTGAGCGGTGCGAGCGACTGGCTCGCATCGAACTTGCCCTTGGGCCGGCCCATATGAGCGAGCAGGATCGGTCTGCCCCCCTTGTCGAGGATGTCGCGGACAGTCGGCACCACGGCGCGGATGCGCGTCGCATCGGTGACCACGCCTTCCGCGATCGGCACGTTGATGTCGACGCGCACGAGGACGCGGCGGCCGGCAAGGTCGGCCTGATCGAGCGTCTTGAAGCTGCTCACGCGCCGCCTCCCGACTTGGCCAGCATCGCCATGCCCCTCTCCGCCACCGCATCCGCCGTGATGCCGAAATGTCGGTAGAGGTCGCCGGCCGGAGCCGAGGCGCCGAAGCCCGTCATGCCGATGAAGCGGCCGCTCTCCCCGATCCAGCGGTCCCAGCCGAGACGCGCGGCCGCCTCCACGCCAAGGCGCGGGGCCTGACCCAGGACAGCAGCGCGATAGGCATCAGGTTGCGCCTCGAACAACTCCCAGCACGGCATCGAGACAACGGCGGCGCGAACGCCGGCCTCGCCGAGCTTCTGAGCCCCCGCAACCGCGATCTCGACCTCCGTCCCGGTCGCCAGAACGGTAATGTCGCGGCCACCGGACGGTTCGACGAGCACATAGGCGCCGCGTGCACTCAGGTTTTCCTCCGACGGAGTCGTGCGCAACGTCGCCACGGCCTGCCGCGACAGGGCGAGAATGGAAGGCCGGTCGGTCGCCGCGAGCGCCAGAGCCCAGCACTCTGCCGTCTCCACCGCATCGGCGGGGCGCAGGACGAGCATGTTGGGCGTCGCGCGCAGCATGGCGAG
>JANRIT010000001.1:0-19612 GCA_033764645.1 Hyphomicrobiaceae bacterium | reverse complement strand
GGCGGCGATGCGCCCGTCGCGTACGCCGATGTCGCGCGGGCCAACGCCGTCCTGGTTGACCACCGTGCCGCCCTTGATGACGAGGTCGTAGGTCTCTGCCATGCTGATCTCCACGGCGGGCGTGACACGGCCGTCAGGGCGGCTTGCACCCGTGCAGTGCGCCGGCTTAGGTCTGTTGCGACTTCAACGCAAGCGGAGCCGGCAGCCATGGCCCAGCTCGAAACCACCTTTCTCGCCGATCGCGGCGTCGTGCGCGTCGCCGGAGCGGACGGGCTCAAGTTCCTGCAGGTACTCGTCACCAACGACATCGACGGCCTGTCGGCGGGGGCTGCACGGCACGCGGCCCTGCTGTCGCCGCAAGGCAAGATCCTGTTCGATTTCTTCGTCGTCGACGCCGGAGGTGGCGTGCTCCTCCTCGATGTCGCCCGCGCCCAGGCCGGCGCACTCGCTCAGCGGCTCAGCCTCTACAAGCTGCGGGCTGCGATCGAAATCGCCGACGTGAGCCGCGACTACACGGTCGCTGCCCTATGGGGTGGCGCCTGCGCACCGGAGGTCGTGGCTGCGCCGGGCCCGGCGATGGTTGCCGCGCCAGATCCCCGGCTCCCGGAGCTCGGCTGGCGTGCGCTGCTCACGCTCGCCTCCGACAGCCGGCTCAGTGCCGAGGGCGCGAGCCCTGCCACGCACGAGGACTACGACCGGCGGCGCATCGGCCTCGGCGTGCCGGAAGGCGGCAAGGACTTCGCCTTCGGCGATGCCTTCCCGCACGAGGCGCTGTTCGATCAACTGCACGGCGTATCGTTCACGAAGGGCTGCTACGTCGGGCAGGAGGTCGTCGCGCGCATGCAGCACCGTGGCACGCCGCGCAAGCGCATCGTCAAGGTCGAGGCGAAAAGTGCCCTGCCGGCGGCCGGTACGCCCGTCGTCGCCGGCGCGGCAACGATCGGCACGCTCGGCAGCGTGGCGGATCGGGAAGGGCTCGCGCTGATCCGCATCGACCGGCTGGCGGAGGCGACGGGCAAAGGCGTCGTGGTGATGGCGGCGGGTGTCGAGGTGGTGGCGAGCGTGCCTCCCTTTGCGACGTTCCGCATCGAGCCGATGGCGGGTGAGGCGTGACCGTGATGCACGGTGCGAAGGCGGGGGGTGCAGCCGTGGGCGTGACGCGCTGCCCCTGGCCGGGCATCAGCGACGACGGTTACGCGCGCTATCACGACGAGGAGTGGGGCGTGCCACTCACCGGCGAGTGGGCCATCCTGGAGAAGCTCATCCTCGAAGGCTTCCAGTCGGGCTTGTCCTGGCTGACGATCCTGAGGAAGCGGCCGGCGTTCCGCGCCGCGTTCGCCGGCTTCGATCCCGAGATCGTCGCGGGCTACGGGGAACGCGATGTCGCGCGGCTGCTGGCCGATGCCGGCATCGTGCGCCACAAGGGCAAGATCGAGGCGGCGATCGGCAATGCGCGTGCCGTGTTGGCCTTGCGCGCATCGGGGGGCCTCGAAGCGCTCGTCTGGCGCCATGCGCCGCCAACGGACAAGGTGGATCGTGGTGGCGGGGCGGCTGCCATCCCGGCCGAGACGGAGGCGTCACGCCGCCTGTCGAAAGCGCTCAAGGCGGCGGGCTTTCGTTTCGTCGGGCCCACGACCGCTTATGCCTTCATGCAGTCGGCAGGCCTCGTCAACGATCATGTCGCGGGCTGTTTCAGGCGCGAGGACTGCCGTCGCCTGCAAACCGATTTCCGCCGGCGGCGCGGCATCGGCGGCGCGACCGATGAGCCGGAGAACGCACGATGATGTTCTGGTTTCGGGTTGGCGTCATCGTCGCCGTGCTGCTGGCGCTGGCGCCTCTCATCTGCGTGGTGATCGCGGGAACGATCGCCGACGCCCACGGCTGCCGGCTGCACGAAGGCTTCGTCAACCCCTGCATGATCAGCGGGGAGGATTGGGGCAAAGCGCTCTATACCATGGCGGTGATGGGCTGGTTCGCGATTGCCACGCTGCCGCTGGGGGCGATGGCGATCGTTGTTTGGCTCGTCGTCGAAATCGTCGTCGCCGTCCGCCGGCGCGGGCGGCCGAAGCCGACGTAGTCGGCCTAGAGTACGAACGCGCCAACGGTCCCGCAAGGAAGCACACAGATGCCCGAGCGCCCCACGAGGTCGATCGGAAAGTCCGAGACGGCGGCGCCGCGCGCGTGGCAGCGCATGCTGTCGGGCCGGCGTCTCGATCTCATCGACCCGTCGCCGCTCGACATCGAGATCGAGGACATCGCCCACGGGCTGGCGCGCGTCGCCCGCTGGAACGGGCAAACGGTCGGCGAGCATGCCTTCTCGGTCGCCCAGCATGTGCTCGTCGTGGAGGACATCGCGCGTGACCGCCATCCCGGCTGGCCGGCGCGCTGGCGGCTGGCGGCCCTGTTGCACGATGCACCGGAATACGTCGTCGGCGACCTCATCAGCCCGTTCAAGACGGCGATCGGGCTCGATTACAAGGCCTTCGAAAACCGTCTGCTGGAAGCCATCCACATTCGGTTTGGCCTGCCGCGAACGCTGCCGGAGGCGATTGTCGCGGCCATCAAGGAGGCCGACCGCATCGCGGCCTACCATGAAGCAACGAAGCTCGCCGGCTTTACGATCGAGGAGGCGCGCGAGTTCTTCGGCCGCCCGCCGGCTCTCGGCGCGGACGTGCAACGGCGCCTGGACGGGCTTACTGCGCTTGCGACCGGGGAAGCGCAACGGCGGCTCATCGCCAGGTTCGCCGAACTGTGGCGGCCGGCGCCTCCGGTGTAACTCCGCCATGACAAGCGCAATTCAGCGATGCTGATCTCCGACAAGCACGAGATCACCGTCACCTCGCTGCGGTCGATGCCGCGCGTCGTCGAGGAGACGCGACCGCGCCACCTCGTCTCGTTCGTGCCATGGCGCTTCATGCCAGAAACGCCGCCGGGCATCGCGCCGGAGCGGCACATCAAGATACCGATCGACGAGAGCGTCGATCGCAAGCGCGACGGCAACATCGTCCTCGTCAACGGAATCGCTCGCTTCATCGCCTTCGCGCACGCCTGGGACGGAGACGGCGGCGTCGTGCTGCACTGCTTCTCCGGGATCAGCCGATCGACGGCGGCGGCGCTCTGCCTGCTGGCCGAGCGCAATCCCGAAACCCCGGCCGACGTCCTGGCACAGCGCTTGCGGCACGCATCCGTGACGGCGCACCCGAGCCTGCCGCTCGTCTTTCTCGGTGATGCCTTGCTCGCGCGCGGTGGCGACCTCGTGCGCGCCGTCGAAGGCCTCGGTGTCGGTGTGCGGGCGGCCGAGGGGAGACCGTTCGGGCTGCCGGCCCGCGTCGCGGCAGATTGGTCGGCGGCCCCGCGCGATCCGGGGCCCGATCCCGACGATCCGATCGATCCGATGGCGCTGTTTGCTTGATGCTGCAACCTTGCGGACCGGTCGGCGAGGGCCACTGCATGCCGGAATGCGCAGAGCCGTTCAGCGGATTGCCAGAACTTCACCTGTTCCGAAAAACGCCACGATCGATGCCTAGCCGGGTTCGGGGGAGAGTTCGAGGTTTGGCGGCAGCCGTTGAAGCCGGAGCGACACGGAGAGTCCGGAACATGCCGACGAAAAGCGAACTGCGCGCAGCGGCCGACGAGCCGCACGCCAACCCGGCCCTGGGCGGCGCACCCATACAGGTCACAGCCGTGACGGCCGGCCAGCGCATTGCACCCGTGGCATGGCGCGACGCCGCCGCCGTCGAAATCGGGCTGACCGCATCGATCGTCGCCGTCACCAGGGACGAGCCCGTCGTCCTGTGCGTGCGCGACGAACCCGACGCGGCCGGCGCCGTCGAGGGCCTGCCTACGGGTCCGTTCTCGCCCCTCGACCACCGCACGCTGGAAATAGGACTGCGGGACTGGGTGCTGCACCAGACGGGCCTCGATCTCGGCTATGTCGAGCAGCTCTACACGTTCGGCGACCGCGGCCGCCACGCCGAGCCCGGCGATCTCGGCCCGCACGTCGTTTCGATCGGCTACCTCGCCCTCACGCGCGCCTTGCGGCCTGCCGAGATGGGCGGATCGGTGTGGCGCAGCTGGTATCATTTCTTCCCCTGGGAGGACTGGCGGCAGGGGCGTCCGCCCCTGATCGAGACCGTGATCGAGCCGCGCTTGCGCCGCTGGGCGGGGCAGCCCGCCGCACGGCACAGCCCGGCCCGGCCGATCGAGCGCACGGCGCGTATCAACATGTGCTTCGGCCTCGAGGGGGCGCAGTGGGACGAGGAGAAGGTGCTCGAGCGGCTCGAGTTGCTCTACGAGGCCGGCCTCGTTCAGGAATCGCACCGCGACCGCCCGGAGACGGCGGTGGAGCCCGTCGCCAATCTAGGTGAGGCCATGCGTTTCGATCACCGCCGCATCCTGGCGACCGCCATCGGCCGCGTGCGGGCCAAGATCAAGTATCGGCCAGTGATCTTCGAACTGATGCCGGACGACTTCACTCTGTTCGAATTGCAGAAGACGGTCGAGGCGATCCTCGGACCGCACCTGCACAAGCAGAACTTCCGCCGGCTCGTCGAGAGCGCTGGCCTCGTGGAGCCGACGGGCGAGATGAAGACGCGGACGGGCGGCAGGCCGGCGAAGCTGTTCCGCTTCCGCCGCGACGTGCTGCTGGAGCGGCCGTCGCCGGGCGTGCGGGTCAAGCCGGGCCGCGCCTGAGACACAGGTCACGCCTGCCTTGCGATCGAGGCAAAGTGCTCGTTCTCAGTTCGTGCCGATGCGAATGAGCCGTGGCCGGGGAGGTGTCGCCGGAGTGTCGGCACCCTCGCTGGCGCCGCGCTTGATCTCGACCGGCGCGGGCGGAGCGGCGTTGGTAGGGGCGAGCGCCGGCGGCGCGGCGGCCGAGGCTGAGCGGGACGGATTGGCCTGCGGTAGTGGCGGCGGCAGCGCGCCAACCACTTTCACAGTGGCGCCGATCGCGACGATGCTGGCGAGGTGAGCGACGTGCTCGTTGCGCATGCGGAAGCAACCCGACGATGATGCGCTGCCGATGCTCGAAGCGTCGTTCGTGCCGTGGATGCGGTAGAGCGACTGGCCGAGATAGATCGCTTTGGCGCCGAGCGGGTTGCGCAGCCCGCCCGTCATCTTGATCGGCAGGCGGGGGTCGCGCGCGCGCATCTCGGCGGGCGGATGCCAATCAGGCCAGTCGGCGACGCGCGAGATCTGTTCGGTGCCCGTCCACTCGAACCCCTCCTTGCCGACGGCGATCGGATAGCGATAGGCCTCCGTCTCACTCAGCACGAAGTAGAGCTGCCGCGCGGCGGTATCGATGATGATGGTGCCCGGCGCCTCGCTGTTGGCCATGGCGACGCGTGCAGGCGCGCTGCCGGCGATGGCCGGTCGCGCGCCGCCGCTGACGACCGAAGGCCGCGCCGGGCGAATGGTTTCAAAGGGGAAGCCGAGGCCGAAAGGGGCCGTGTCGTAGGCGCCCGGACGGGCACGCCTGTCGGAACGATAGACGGGCTGGCCGTTCTCCCAGACGACCTCGGCGGAGAGTGGTGGGGCGGCCAGCGTCATCGTGCCGGCGAGCATCGCGGCGGCCAGCGTTGCAGCGGCGCAGCGCTGCACGGCGGATACCCGCGTGTCGTCCGAGCCGCGAGGGGTGCTCAGTGCCTGGGCGGTGGCGGGCATCGGACGTCGCTCCATGCGCATACAACAGCCTAACAGAAATGCGTGCCGTACCCCGATGTTCCGAGGCTGAGTGCTGGTCCGTGCGTGACAACGCACCGGGCCGCCGCACATCCGCCAAGGTTGTTCACGGAGCACCTAAACGACTGCTCTGTGGTGGCGTGATGTCCGATCCGTGTCGCCGATGCGGCTGCGCGGGGTTGCACGCAGGTAGACGGTCGCCGTCCGCCTGACGATGAGAATGACGCCGTGACGCCGGTCCGGCAATAGCCGGCAGGACACAACACTCAGGCTGTTCGCTGGCTTTGGCCGGGCTCGATGCGGACTCGATGCGGATCAGAGCTTGCGCACGACGTGCACGGTGCTGCCGACGCCGGCGAGACGCGACAGGTGGGTGACGTGCTCGTTGCGCATGCGGATGCAGCCCGAAGACGCCGCCGTGCCGATCGAGTGCGGATCGTTGGTGCCGTGGATGCGGTAGAGCGACGATCCGAGATACAGCGCCTTCGCACCGAGCGGGTTAGCCGGGCCACCCTTCACGAAGGCCGGCAGGTTCGGCTTCCTGCGGCGCATCTCGGCGGGCGGGCGCCAGTCGGGCCAATCGGCGACGCGGCTGATCTTCTTCTTGCCGGTCCAGGTGAAGCCCTGCTTGCCGACGGCGACCGGGTAGACGTAGGCCTTGCCGTTGCCGAGTGCGTAGTAGAGCCTGCGGCCGCCCGTATCGACGACGATCGTGCCCTTCTTGTAGCCGCTGAGCTTCGTAACGGCGGGTGCGCCGGCGGGCGGCACCGGACGCGGCGCGGGCGGTGCGCCGGTCAACGCCGCGACGCGCACGCGGCGCGCTTGCGTTGCGGCCGCAGGGCTCGCGTCGTGGCGGCGGGCCACACGCCGCACCTTTCGGCGGATTTTGGCCGGAGTTGCGGTCGCGTCGGCGCGGGCGATGCCCTGTGGCGAAACCCTGGTCTCGACCGCCGCCGCACTGCCGGCCGCCAAGGTCAGTGACAGTGCAACGCCTGCTGCTGCCGACAAAATCACGCGCATCATCGCTGGTGAACCCCTCTCGCAATTCGCCCGAGGGGCATATCGCGCGACGGCGCACGCATGAATTAACCATGTTGGATATGGTTAAAAACGATGTTCAAAATGCCCCTTCAGCGCGTGTTTGCCGAGGCCGGCGTCACCGCACCGCGCGAGAACACGTGCCAGGTGCCGTCGGCGCCGATCGCCAGCCGGTACCACGTCCACCGCCCCGATTTCAGGAACTCGGCCGCGACTTCGCCCGGAACGGTCGCGAACAGGCCGACCTTCTGTGCCGGTGTGAGGGTGGCAGGGTTCAATTCGGAAACGTGCGGCCAGACGTAGACGGCATTGTTCTCGTGGTCCGGCCCGATCGGCAGGGACGCGGGCGGGCCGGCGAGAAGGATGCCGAGCCAGGCCAAGACCTCCGCGCCGTCGCCGTCGCGGGACAGAGCGCGCCAGGCGACGAAGGGGTTGGCATCCTTGGCAAGCCCGAAGTCGGGCGGCAGTTCGTTCCACTCGATGGCTGCCGCGAGATCGTCGAGCCGGCCGGAGCGAACGGCCGACAGGATGAGATCGCGCATGTCGGCGACGGCGGGCGGCAGTTCGGCGATGGGGACGACGAACGTGGCGGCTGTGCGCGCGGCAGTGTCCGGTGCTCTGTTCGCACCGGCGCTCGCGGCGCTCGCCCAGATGGCCGTGGCGGTCACATGGACAAGCCCGGCGAGCGCGACTACCAATGCCCTCTTCAATAAGCGGCGGGACCAACCCGCGCGCAGGGGGAGGATGCTCGCGTGCACATCTGCCACGCACCCGGCGCGCCGCGCCTGCGGCAGCCGGCGCTCGAAATGTGTGCCGGCCTCAATTCGCATATCTTCCCGGCGTCTCCCTCAAGGCGTCTGGATCCCTGTCGGCCGCAAGATCGAGCGGGCTCGTATCGCCTCGGACCGTGGCGCGCTGAACAGGTGGCCGGCAGGCGGCTCGCACGCGGCATTTCCGAAGCGCGCGGCTGAGCATGATGGACGCCATACCCAATCCGCTCGTGATCCCCGTCGGTCTCGCCATCGGCGTTCTTGTGGCGGCACCTGTGGGTCCCGTCAACGTGCTGTGCATCCAACGCTCCATATCGCGCGGGATGTGGGGCGGCATCGCGGCCGGCCTCGGCGCGGTGATCGGCGATGGGCTCATCGCCCTGCTTGCAGCCATGGGCGTCGGCGCCATTTCCGGCGTCATCACCTATCACCGCTCAGCGATCCAGGTGCTCGGCGGCCTCGTGCTCATGCTGTTCGGCTGGCGTCTCTACAAGACCGAGCCCGTCGTCGAGCCAGAGGCGGCGGATGGGCTCGGTGCAGGCTCGATCGCCGCCTACCTGTGGGACATCCCCAAGACGTTCCTGTTGACCGTGACGAACCCCGGAGCGGTGCTTGGGCTGATGGCCATCTTCGGCGGCATCAGCACGTTCGTCGAGGTCAAGGGGCCGGTCGAGGCCCTGCTCATGGTCGCGGCCGTCATGGCCGGCAGCCTCGCGTGGTGGGTGGGCCTCGCCTACGGGGTCGGCAAATTGCGCAACCGCATCTCATCGGCGACGCTGACGCAGATCAATCGCTGGGCCGGGCTGCTGCTCGTCGTGATGGGTCTCGTGCTCGTCGGCGAGGTCGTGCTCAAGAACGCCGGGCTGCTGCCCTGAGCGGAGCGGGTGAGCCGCTGAGCCGGGCCCTCAGCATCCAGCCTCGTCAGTGGACCTCGCCGCTGCCGGAGAACTCGCCCTGGCGGACGCGCCGCTCGAGGCCCCGAGCGAGAGAGGCGACCGCATCCTCGCCGAACAGCGCGACGAGATCGTTGAGCGCGGTATAGATCGCGGCGTACGCCATCATCTCGGGTGGAACGCCGTCCTCCTCGCCCTCCTCCCAGGCGGCGAGGATGAGGAGCAGCGCTCGCAGGCTATGGTCGGTGCTTGCGGTCTTGGTCGCCAGCTCCATGGCGTGAACTCCTGAGTGTTCCCGGGAACATGCCGGACGAAGCTGACCGCGCCCGCATCACGGCCCGCCTCACTCTGACCCGGCGGTCGTAACACGCGCCAGCCCGATTGAGGCGCGGCAGGCGCTGTCAACGTAAACCGCAAACCGTGACGGGGCCGCTCACGAGCGCCATGCGAACAGCACCGGCCCCGACCCCGGCAGCAGGCTCAGGGGTTCGACTTGACGAGTTCGTCGGACAGCTCGACGCCCTCGGCGATGAAGCGCTCGACGGCCGTGCGGGCTGACGGCGTGCAGGTGTTATAGGTGCGCGAATAGCTGCGGTAGCCCTGGTTGAAGCTGCGCGTCAGGCGGGCGCGGCGCAAGGCCGTCGTTCCGTCGGCGGTGATGAGCTGGCGCATCTGGTTGCGCCACAGCTGGCCGTCATCGGCGCCGCACAACTCGCGCAGATAGTGGACGGCGCCGAGGATCTCCGACAGGCGCAGCAGCTTCTCGTCGTAGGGCTTGCGCTCGCCTGCCTGTGCCAAGGCGGGAGCCGCGCCGGCCAGCGCCAGCAGGATCGCAGCACCGATTGCGCCAGCGATGCGCGCGACGAGCGTGGCCCGGGTCGCGGGCGCGAGACGGCTGGCGCCGGGCGCACGCGCGACGGCGCGGGGGGCGCGGGAATCGGGTTCAGCCGTCGGGCTCGATCTCGGTGAGGCTTCCTGCATCGGCCGTGTTGTCCACGAATCGACGGGCCGCCGCAAGGACGAGGTCGGCGGCTCCCTCGGTCAGATGCAGACTGGACAGGGCAGCGAGCGGAAAGAAGGCGGCAGCGCCGGCGTCGTCGGCTGCGACGGGTGCGGCGCCGAGAGGGACGTGCGCGAGAAAGACGGTGATCTCGTGGGTCGGCTCGCCCGCCGCGCCGAAGATCGTGTGAAGCGCGACCCGTTCGAGGGAGGATAGGGCAAGGCCCGTCTCCTCCAGAACTTCGCGCCGTGCTGCCTGCGCGAGTTCCTCATCGGCTTCGACATGGCCGCCGGGCAGGCTCCACAGCCCCGCGAACGGCGGACGGGAGCGCAGGACCAGCAGCACCGACAGCGTGTCGAGCGAGGTCGACGGGCCGATCAGAACGATCGTGCTCGCGCCCTGGCGCGGGTGGCCGCGACCGGGGGCCTCCGATGTAACGGGTCGCGACATGCATCGTCCACGTTTTGCGGCTATGCTGACCAGCATGTGCTCGCGTTACAGCCTGACCTCGCCCCACGAAGCGGTGCGCGCCACGTTCGGTGCATCGAACATCGAAGCGTTCCCGCCGCGCTACAATATCGCGCCAACGCAGCCCGTCGTCATCGTTCGCAACGGAACGAAAGGTCAGCGGGAACTGACGCTCGTGCGCTGGGGGCTCATCCCATCGTGGTCGAAAGACCCGCGCAAGCTGTCGACGATGATCAACGCGCGCAGCGAGACGGCGGCCGAGAAACCCTCGTTCCGCGGGGCCATGCGGCATCGCCGCTGCATCGTCCCGGCCGATGGCTTCTACGAATGGACCGGCAAGACCGGCGCCAAGCAGCCCCACCTGATCCATCGCGCGGACGGCGCCATCATGGCGTTCGCGGGGCTGTGGGAGCACTGGATCGGTGCGGACGGCAGCGAAATCGAAACCATGGCCATCCTGACCACGGCGGCCAATCGCGAGATGGCGCTCATTCACGACCGCATGCCGGTCCTGCTGCCGGCGGAGACCCATGAGGACTGGCTCGATTGCCGGTCGGGCCGTGCCGAGTTCGCCGCCGGACTGTGCCGGCCAGCGCCGGACGGGCTCCTCGTCATCGAGACGGTGTCGCGGGCCCTCAACAACCCGCGCAACGAGGGTCCGGAGGTGCAGGCTCGTGTACCGGGTGACCTTATCGGGTTGTGATCGCGGCCAAGCAGTCCAACCGGCGCCGTTCATGTGGCGCGGCCGCACCGAGCATTGATGTATTTGTATCAGCCGCCTAACGCGCCGTCATGCAAATATGGTTAATTCAACCTTCAGAAACACCTGATACTGCAATATTTTGTCAATTGACCACGTCCGCTGATTGGAAACGGGCACCCCTCCCGCAGGGCGCTGTGGGCAGGTAGTCTGCGCCACGGCGGGTGGACCGACAGCGTCCGGGGCCCGCGGGGGCTCGGCGGCAGTACGGCTGCAACAACGCTTTGGCGCCCGCCAGCGAGGAGCACGGTGACATGGGCTACAGAGGTGAAGATCTCGACCTGCGATCGCCGCCGGCCTACGGCGGGCAGGAGCGCCAGGCCGCCGAGTTCGGCGGCGACGCAGGGCGCGGTCCGATCTATGTCGACGACGTGCTGATGGCCTGCTGCAACCACGCCTACGACGTGGCGCTCGCACATCGGGCCGGCGAGGTGCGCATCGAGCACCTGCTCTACGCGCTCACCCGCCACGACGCGGCCGCCGAGGTTCTGGAAGCCAACGGCATCCGCGATGCCGGCCTGCGCCGCGAAAGTGCCGCGGTGATCGCGAGCGACATTCCCATCGGGCTCGGCAACGGACTTGTCAAGCCGCGCCGCTCGAAGGCCTTCGAGGAAGCGTTGCGGCTCGCCGCCGAGGTCGGGCGCAGGCGCAACGGCGTGGCCGGAGTGGCCGACCTCATCACCGTCTTCCTCGAGGTCGAGCCGGGATTGCCGGGCCTCGATCTGTTGCGGCGTCACGCGACCCAGCGGTCCGAGTTCCGCGCGGCCGCGCCAGCGAATGCCTACGACGCGCCGGCCGTGTCGCCGAGCTATGACGCTCTGTTCCGGGATCGTGAGCGCGAGCGCGAGAGGGGGCGGCGGGCAGGACCGCGCGGGGCGGGGTTCGTCGAGACCTATGCCGAGCCGCGCGAGGAGCCGCGCCGGCTGCGCTCGGTCGAGGCCAATGTCGACAGCCTGCAGAACGCGCGTCTCGATGCTCTCGAGCGCATGGTGCGCGATCTGCGTGACGATCTCGCCGACGAGCGGGGCGCGCTCGCCTCGGTGCTCGACGGCCTGCAGCGCGATGTCAGCCTCAACCGCGAGGATCACGGCCGCATGTCACAGGGGCTCGTCGACCGGCTGTCGGCGTTCGAGCGCACGATCATGAACGCGCGCGACGGCGGCGGGGGGATGTCGGGTGAAAGCCTCGCGCGGATCGCCGACATGGAGGAGCGGGTCGTCCGCCGCCTCGACGAGATCGCCCGGCAGTCGCACGCGCTCACCGAGCGGATCGGCGAGATCGAGGCGTTCGTCACGTCGGGTACCAGCGGCGAGCAGGAAGGCTCCCTTGTGGCGCGGCTGGAGGCCATCGAGCGGCAGATCGGTGCGGAGCGGGTGACGGGCACGCGAGCCTTCGAAACGGTCGCCGAACGGCTGAAATCGCTCGAGGGGCTGGTCGCCGACCAGCGCCTTTCGGGCGGGCCGGATCTGTCGCCGCTCGACGGCAGGCTGAGCGATATCGAAACCGCAGTTCTGAGCCTCGAAGCGGGTGGCGCGAGCGGCGATCTCGCGCGTCGGGTCGCGGCGGCGGGGGAGGCCGTCGAACGGCTGCAGGCGATCATGGCGAGCGAGCGCTCGCTCGGTATGCTGGGTGAACGGCTCGAAGGCTCGATCCAGGTCGTCCTGACGTCGATCAACCAGGCGCTCGGGCCGATGGCGCGCATGCTGGGCGAGGTCCGCGAGTTCGCCGGCGACGGGGCGCGCAGGCTCGATGCCATGGATGCCTCGCTGGCGCGGCAGGCGCAGGAGACGGCCGAGGCGCGGGAGACCTACGCGCGCGAACTCGGCGAGGTGCACGAGGCGATCGTCAAGCTCAACACTAACCAGCACACGCTCGCCGGCGAGATCGACCGCTGGCGCGGCGACTGGGTCGCCGACACGAAGCTGATCGGCGAGCGGCTGGCGCAACTCGATCGCGACAACGACGCGCCGATCGCGCGCATCGAGCTCATCTCCGAGCGCATGGACGGCCTCTACCGCGCGACCGTCGAGCGCTATCACCGACGCAACAGGTTCTGGTTCTGGCTGTTCGGCACGGACGACTGGCTGGGTGCGAGCTGGCCGTCGCAGATCGCCAAGGTCGAGGAGGAGTTGCGCGACCTCAAATCCGCGCGCCCGCTGCCGGCGGCAAAGCCGCCCGGCTGACTGGTTAGCGGTCAACAGCGCGGCGCGTCCGGGCGCGCTTCAGTCGGCCTTGCCGGTGCCGGCGTGCGCCGCGGGGCGCGGAGCGGCGGCCCGCAGCAGGCGGTCGTTGATCGCTTCGCCCAGGCCCTCGCCGGGGACCGGCATCACCGCGATCGCCATCACGCCGGGCAGATCGAGTGCGCGCAGGCCGGCGAACAGCCGGGTTGCCGCCTCGACGAGATCGCCCGACGGACTGAGGTCGAAGCGCGGCCCGCTATGCCCGGTGATCGGCGCGCCGAAGGTCAATAGGGCCTCGCCGGGCTCCGTCCGCGTGGCGCCGAGGCGTACAGGCGCGGTGGGTGCGTAGTGGCTCGCCAATAGACCAGGGGATGGCAGGGCCTCCGCCATGCTCCCCGTCGACAAACCGTGCGGCGCGGGCGGCGTATCGAGGTGTGCCACCGGTTCACCCAGGATCGCGCCGATCGCCTCGGCCGTGATGCCGCCGGGACGCAGAATGACGGGGCGCGACGTGGTCAGGTCGAGGACGGTCGATTCGAGCCCGATGCCGCACGGGCCGCCGTCGAGCACGATATCGACCGTACCTGCAAGATCGCCGGCGACATGGGCAGCCGTCGTCGGACTGACGCGACCGGAGAGGTTGGCGGACGGGGCTGCGAGCGGCACGCCGGCAGCCTTGATCAGGGCGCGGGCGAGGGGATGGGCGGGCACGCGGATCGCCAGCGATGGCAGACCCGCAGAGACGAGATCGGCGATGGCAGACGGGGTGCGGCGCGGCAGCACTAGGGTCAGAGGGCCCGGCCAGAAGGCCGCCGCGAGGCGCTCGGCGCGATCCTCCCAGGTCACATGGGCGCGGCCGCCGGCCACGTCGGCCAGATGCACGATGAGCGGGTTGAAGCGCGGCCGGCCCTTGGCGGCGAAGATCGCGGCGACGGCTGTAGCGTTGGTCGCGTCCGCGCCGAGCCCGTAGACGGTCTCGGTCGGGAACGCGACGAGGCGGCCCGCGCGCAGGGCGGCGGCGGCAATCTCGACGGAGTCCGGGGTGTCGGCTAGACTTCGCATCGGTTTTTGAACGCCGGATGGGCGCGGCGCGACGAGCGCCACGCTGCCGCCCTCGGGAGCAGGCAAGGAAGACCGGGCATGAGCTACCGCGCTCCAGTAGACGACATCATGATGGCGCTCAAGTGCGTGAGCGGCCGGCCCGGCCACGGTGGCGACGGCGGCGGGCTCGACGCCGATACGGTGCGCTCGATCCTCGCGGAGGCAGGACGGTTTGCCGGCGACGTGCTCGACCCCCTCAATCGCATCGGCGACAAGGCCGGCTGTTCACTCTCCGGCGGTGCCGTCACCACGCCACCCGGCTGGGGGGAGGCCTACCACCGCTTCGCCGAGGCCGGCTGGCCGAGCCTGCCGTGCCCGGAGGCCTATGGTGGCCAGGACCTGCCCGCCGATGTGGCGAGCGCGGTCGGCGAAATCTGGAACTCGGCCAATCTCGCCTTCGGGCTCCTGCCGCTGCTGACGCAGGGGGCGATCGACGCCATCGCCATCGGCGGCTCGCCCGAGCTCAAGGCGGCCTACCTGCCGCGCCTCGTCTCGGGCGAATGGTCCGGCACCATGAACCTCACCGAGCCGCAGGCCGGCAGCGACCTCTCCGGCATCACGACGCGGGCCGTGCCGCAGCCGGACGGCACCTACCGGCTGTTCGGCACGAAGATCTTCATCACCTACGGCGAGCACGACATCGTCCCCAACATCATCCATCTCGTGCTGGCGCGACTGCCGGATGCGCCGGCGGGAACGCGCGGCATCTCGCTGTTCCTCGTACCGAAGGTTCTCGTCGCGGCGGACGGCTCGCTCGGCCGGCACAACGACGTCGTGTGCGCGGGCATCGAGCACAAGCTCGGCATCCACGGCAGCCCCACCTGCGTGATGACGTTCGGCGAGACGGAGGGCGCCACCGGCTATCTCGTCGGGGAGGCGAACCGCGGCCTCAACACCATGTTCATCATGATGAACGCGGCACGCCTCGCGGTCGGCGTGCAGGGCGTTGCGATCGCCGAGCGGGCAACGCAGCGCGCGCGCCTCTATGCTGCGGAGCGTCGGCAGGGCCGCCGCACGGGTGCCGTGGCCGCGGCGGGTGACGGTCCGGTCGCCATCGCGGAGCATCCCGATGTTCGCCGCATGCTCATCGAGATGCGGGCGAAGACGATGGCCGCGCGGCTCATCTGTCTGGCGACGGCCGCGGCGAGCGCTGCTGCGCACCAGGGGTCATCGGCCGAGGCCCGCGCGGCGGCCGACGCACGCGCTGCCCTGCTGACACCTGTCGCCAAGGCCCATGCCACCGACGTCGGCTGCGAGGTCGCCTCGCTCGGCGTGCAGGTGCACGGCGGCATGGGCTTCGTGGAGGAGACGGGAGCGGCGCAGTACTATCGCGACGCGCGCATCCTGCCGATCTACGAAGGCACCAACGGCATCCAGGCGCTCGACCTCGTGACGCGCAAACTGCCGCTGGCGGGCGGCGCCGTCGTCGCGGACCACATCGCAGACATGCTGGCGATGATCGGGGCCGCGCGGGAGCCACGTCAGGATGGCCACTTCGGACGTGTCGTCGACAGAGCAGGCGCGGCCCTGCACGCACTCGACGTCGCGACCCGGTTCATGGGCGGAGCACTCGCCACGCGGCCCGAGCAGGCCATGGCTGGGGCGAGCGCCTATCTCAGGCTTTTCGCGATCGCCACGGCGAGCGCCTACCTGGTGCATGGCGCTCGGGTGGAGAGCGAGGCCGGCGGCCAGACGGGCGTCATGGCGAGCCTTGCGCGCTTCTACGGCGAGCAGGTCGCGGGAGAGGCGCTCGTCCTCGCCGACGTGGTGGTGCAAGGGGCCGGCGCCGTGCTCGACGCACCGGCGAGCGTTGTTGCGCCATGACCACGCGCACCCGATGCCGGCACCTGCCGATGCTGTGGGCGGGTCTGCTCCTCGCGCTGGCGCCGGCGACGCTCGCGCCAGGTTCGCCGGCCGGCGCGCACTGGCTGTCGAAGCTCACACGGCAGGCCGACGAGGCCGGCAGCGGGGCGGGTGGGACGGCCGCGCGCTTCGGCCACGTATCGCTCGACGACGCGGCGGCAGTCCTGCGCGCCGCGCCCGAGCCGCCGCAAGGAACGGCGCTGCTGGCAGCGCACGCCACGTCCGAGGGCCACTGGACTTTCGTTAACCCTGCGGGCGTACCGTTCACGGCGGCCAGTCCCGAGGAGATGGCGCGCGTTGCCCGGATGCTGGCGCCCGAGGCTGTGGATGCTGCCGTGGCCGCCGGGACGGCCGGGCCTCACCTGCGGCTCCTGCTGACCGAGGACACGGTGTTCCGGCACCGGGACCGGCTCGGCGAATTGCCGGACGGCGCAGAACTCAATCTCGTCGCTCAGCGTCGCGTCATGCCATTGGCGACGCACGGGACCGGGACCACCGCGTCGCTCGTGGCCGAGGTGCGGCCGGGCATCGTCACGACGCTCGGCGAGGCAGCCTCGTTCAGTGAGCTCGTCTGGCAGCTCGACCGGCCGCTTGCCGCTGGAGACGTGCGCGTCCTTGCTTTCGCTGCGAACGGGGCGAGAGAGGTGCCCGCAGTCGCGCGGCGCGAAGCTGGAGGCCGGCTCGTCGCCGACAGTGTCGATCCGGCGCAGGTGGCAGGCGCGCTCGCCGCGCTCAGGGGGCGCACCGTGCTCGTGGCAGGCAATAGCCGCGGCGGCTGGCTCGACAGCCTGCCGATCGGCGGTGGCGCGGCGGGGCGCGTCGACCGCGAGGCGCTGGTGACCGCAGCGCGGCGCTATGACGTCAATCTCGTCATCGTCGAGACCTCGGTCGCCTGGCAGCCGGGGCAGCGCGACTGGCTGGGGCGGGTCATGACGATGCCGGGCTTCGAGGAAGCCGCGGCGGCGACAACCCTCGGCGATCTCCTCGCCCAACTCGTCGCCGGTCCGCGACGAAGCGAGATCGGCATTTTCGCCGGCGAAGCAGGGCGCGTCAGGATCGCTCTCACCCCGGGGGGGCGTGACGGCGGCATCGGAGGGTTCGTCGACGATGTCACGGACCTTGTCGGGGAGGCGGTCTCGCAAGTTGCCGGCACGCTCGCCACGACGACGATCGAGGTCGATGGTAATGCGCGATCGCGCCAGGAGGAGCTCGAACTGAGGCTCGTGCCGTGGCTGCCGTCGGACGTGCAGTTCGTCTATCTCGGCCTGCTGGTCGCCGGGCTCGCGGGTTTTTCAGCGGCGCGGGGATGGTGGCAGAGGGCGTGGCCGGTCCCGGCTCTTCCGCCCGGGGCGCGTGTTGTGCCGGGGCGCTACCTGTTGCAATGGGTGCGCGGGCTTTTGTTCCTCATCGCCTTCCTGCCCGTCGCCGGCTTGCCAGCCTTGCTGTTCACCGTGCTGATGCAGGTCTGGTGGCTCGTCGGCCTGCCATTCCGGCTTGCCGCACGCCTGTTCGGCCGGCGCACGGCACAGGTCTCCTGACGCCGTTTATTCGCTGCTCCGGCATTTGCTTGCCGAGCTTGCGCAATTCAGAACAAATGGTGCTGGCCGATCCAGAGCCTCAGGTGGAACTGGTGGCGCAACGGGAACACGAGCCAGCCTACGAGGGGCCATGCCGACACTGCTCATCACCCATCCGTCGTTCGTCGAGCACGATACCGGGCCGTCTCATCCCGAACGGCCGGACCGCATGCGGGCGATCGACAAGGTGCTGGCGCACGAGGTCTTCAGCGGCCTGAAGCGCGCCGAGGCGCCGCTGCGCGAGGACGTCGAGGAGGCGATCCTGCTCGCCCATCCGAAGCGCTATCTGGACATGGTCAAAGCGCGCCGGCCGGGTCCGGGTCAGCCGTCGGCGCATCTCGACGGCGATACGGTGCTGTCGCCGAAAAGCTGGGAGCCAGCGCTGAGGGCGGTCGGGGCGGGTCTAGCTGCGGTCGACGCCGTGTTCGACAAGGCATCGGGCACGCGCAACGCCTTCTGCCAGGTGCGACCGTGCGGGCATCACGCCGAGGCCGAGCGCGCCATGGGCTTCTGCATCTTCTCCAACATCGCCATCGCCGGCCTCTACGCCCGCCACAAGCACGGTGCGGAGCGGATCGCGGTTGTCGATTTCGACGTGCACCACGGCAACGGCACGCAGGACATCTTCTGGTCCGACAAGGACCTCTATTTCGCCTCGACGCACCAGATGCCGCTCTATCCCGGCACGGGCGCGCCGGGCGAGACGGGGGTCGGCAACATCTGGAACGCGCCGCTCAGGTCGGGTGATGGCGGTCAGGCGTTCAAGGACGCGTTCGAAGCGCGCATTCGCCCGAGCCTCGTGAACTTCAAGCCGGACATCATCCTCATCTCGGCCGGCTTCGACGCGCACGAGGCCGATCCGCTCGCCTCTTTGCGGCTCGTCGAGAACGATTTCCTGTGGGTGACCGAGGAACTCGCCGAGATCGCGGAAAAGACCTGCGACGGGCGGCTCGTCTCGATGCTCGAGGGAGGCTATGACCTCACGGCGCTGGCCCGCTCGGTCGGAGTGCACGTGCGCACGCTGATGGATGCCGCCGGCTGAAGCTGCGCTGCCCAGGCAGCGCCCCATAGCGACCCGAAGCGGCCGTTCGAGCCGGGAAGGAGCCCCCATGAGCCGTGGCGCAACGCACGCGGATGTGAAGGAAATGAGCTTCGAGAAGGCGATGAAGGAGCTCGAGGCCATCGTCGACCGGCTCGAGAAGGGTGCGGTCGAACTCGAGGAATCGATCGCCATCTACGAGCGTGGGGAAGCGCTGAAGGCGCATTGTGACCGGTTGCTGCGGCAGGCGGAGGCGAAGGTCGAGAAGATCACACTCGACAGCGAGGGTCGCCCCAAGGGGAGCGAACCACTCGATCCGTGAGGCGCGTGGACATACGCGCGGCGCGGTGCGGGTCCATCGAGGCGACTGCGGCGGCGTGGGTGAGCAGGTGCCAGGTCGCACGTGGCGTGGATGGCCGCCTTCGCGGCCATGACGAAACGGGGTTCGGCGTTCGCGGCCGTGACGGAAGAGGGGCGACGTTCGCAGTCATGACGGACTGAGGCGACGTTCGCGGTCATGACGAACGGCGAGGGGGTCTCGTAACCTGCATGCCACATGACCACGGCCGATCTGGCAGACCGTCGCGGACGGGTGTAGGCTCCTTGCCGGAACGCCGTCCGTGCCGCGTTCGCCGGCTCGCCGGCGAGAATTGAAGGAACATCGTCAGAGTGCCCCATACGCCGCTCCTCGATAGCATCACCTTCCCCGCCGATCTGCGTAAGCTGCCAGAGGGCGACCTTGCCCAACTGGCCTCGGAACTGAGAGCCGAACTCGTCGACGCCGTCTCCGTCACGGGCGGGCACCTGGGCGCCGGGCTAGGCGTTGTCGAGCTGACCATCGCGCTTCACTGGGTGTTCAATACCCCTGACGATCGTCTCATCTGGGACGTCGGCCACCAGGCCTATCCGCACAAGATCCTGACCGGCCGGCGCGACCGTATCCGCACGCTGCGCCAGCCCGGTGGTTTGTCCGGCTTCACCAAGCGCGACGAAAGCCCCTACGATCCGTTCGGCGCGGCGCACTCCTCCACGTCGATCTCCGCCGGCCTCGGCATGGCGGTCGCGCGCGATCTGTCGGGGGCCGACAACAACGTCATCGCCGTCATCGGCGATGGAGCCATGTCGGCGGGCATGGCCTATGAGGCGATCAACAATGCTGGCGCGCGTGACGAGCGGCTGATCGTCATCCTGAACGACAACGACATGTCGATCGCCCCGCCGACGGGAGCGCTATCGGCCTA
>JANRIT010000087.1:0-28754 GCA_033764645.1 Hyphomicrobiaceae bacterium | reverse complement strand
CCGTCCATGCACTGGGCCGACCCGATCGTCGCGGAAGACCTCTCCCCCGGTGGCGGACCGGTGATGATCCAGGTCGCCTACGATGTCGGTCCGGCGGAGCAGGCCCGCTTCGTCGCCCTCATGCGGGAGTGCGCGGCCATGCGGCGGCGCGGCGGCGGCTACCGCTGGAGCCTGATGCAGGACAGCGCGGACGCCAGCCGGTTCGTCGAGACATGGATGGAAAGCTCCTGGCTGCAGCATTTGCGCCATCACGACCGCGTCACGGGCGCCGACCGGGACCTGCAGGTGCGCATTCACAGCCTGTTGAGCGCTGGCACGAAGCCCGTCGTGACGCACTACGTCAGCCCGTCGGAGGCGTGATCGGCCGGCGCGTCGGCGACGTTGGCATGCCTCGCGGAGTTCTGTAGAACCGAGGCGAGCAAAATGCTGGCAGGAGTGCGATAGCAATGGCGAAGGTAGCGTGGATCGGTCTGGGCGTCATGGGTTTCCCCATGGCCGGCCACATCCTGACGAAGGGCGGGCACGATCTCACGGTCTATAACCGCAACGGTGCCAAGGCCGAGGCCTGGGTCGCCAAGCACGGCAAGGGGCGATCCGCCGCCACGCCGGCGGAAGCCGCGCGCGGCGCCGACATCGTGTTCTCGTGTGTCGGTAACGACGACGACCTGCGTTCGGTGACGACGGGCCCGGACGGCGCCTTCGCGTCGATGGGCGCCGACACGCTGTTCGTCGACAACACCACGGCTTCCGCCGACGTGGCACGTGAACTCTACGCCGCCGCCAAGGCCAAGGGCTTCCATTTCATCGACGCGCCGGTCTCGGGCGGCCAGGCGGGCGCGGAGAACGGCGTGCTCACCGTGATGTGCGGCGGCGACGAGGCCGCCTTCAAGCGCGCCGAGCCGATCATCGCGCACTATGCACGCATGGTGCGCCTGATCGGTCCGGCCGGCTCGGGCCAACTCACCAAGATGGTCAACCAGATCGCCATCGCCGGGCTTGTGCAGGGGCTCGCGGAAGCGATCCACTTCGCGCAGAAGTCGGGCCTCGACGTGCCGGCCGTGCTCGACACCATCTCGAAGGGCGCGGCCCAGTCCTGGCAGATGGAGAACCGCTGGAAGACGATGAACGAGGGCCGCTTCGACTTCGGCTTCGCCGTCGACTGGATGCGCAAAGATCTCGGCATCTGCCTGTCGGAGGCGCGCCGCGCCGGGGCCAGCCTGCCGGGCACCGCCGTCATCGACCAGTTCTATTCCGAGGTGCAGCGCATGGGCGGCGGTCGCTGGGATACGTCCAGCCTGATCGCCCGGTTGAATGCGGCGGACAGCAGGAAGGGCTGAGGTTGGCGTGAGGACCTCAGTCGAAGCGAGCGAGCCGCCAGCCGACCCGGCCGCCATCATGCGGGCGATGTCGGAGGTCAATCCGGCGTTTCGCAATCTCGGGGTCGAGATCGTCGAGGCCGGCAGCAGCGCCTCGCGCTTCGCCATGACGGTCAGCGAGCGGCACACCAATACCTTCGGGGTTTGCCACGGCGGGCTCCTGTTCGCGCTCGCAGACCTCGCCTTCGGCTTCACCTGCAACGCGCGCGGCGTGAAGGCCATGACGGCGGGCGCGTCGATCGACTATCTGGCGCCGGCGCCGCTCGGCGCGCGGCTCGTCGCGGACGTGCGCGAGACCGCGATCGCCGGCCGCAACGCCTACTACGATGTAACTGTCAGTATCGACGGTGGGCCGACCGTTGCCATCGTGCGCGGGCGGATGCGCATCCTGTCCGGGCCGCCGGTCGGCGACAGCGAAGCGGGCTGAGGTTGCTGCACGCAAGGCGGCATGCTTAGTCCGCTTCGTGCCACCCCTCTGCCGAAAGTGCTCGCCATGAAAGCCGTCGTCGACCGCGCCATGACCTTCCTCGGGCTAAAGCCAGAGCCGGCCGACCATTTCCTGTCGAAGGTGAAGGGCGTCATCCACGTCGGCGCCAACTCGGGCCAGGAGCGCGATACCTACGCGGCGCACGGCCTCGACGTCCTGTGGATCGAGCCGATACCGGAAGTGTTCACGCGGCTCGAGCGGTTCATCGCCAAGCAACCCAAGCAGCGGGCGCTGAGAGAGCTGATCACCGACCGGGACGGGGCGAGCTACGATTTCCATGTCGCCAACAACAACGGCGCGTCGTCCTCCATCCTCGACTTCGCCGAGCACAAGGACATCTGGCCCGAGGTCACCTACGAGAGGACGATCAAGCTCACCTCCGTCACGCTCGACACGCTGCTTGCCCGCGAAGGCATCGATGCCTCGGGCTACCAGGGGCTCGTGATGGACACCCAGGGCTCGGAGCTCATGGTGCTGAAGGGCGCCACCAGGACGCTGAAATCGATGCGCTTCATCAAGACCGAGGCGGCCGACTTCGAGGCCTATGCGGGCTGCGCGCGGGTCGATGACCTGACGTCGTTCCTCGCCACGCATGGCTTCAGCCTGACGCACAAGGAGCCGTTCGCCGAGCGCGAGGCTGGCGGTCGGTACTTCGAACTCGTCTTCAAGCGCGTCCGGGCTGGCTGAGGGGGCGCGCACGGGGCGCGGCACACGGCTCGTAGCGTGCCGAGGACCCCGGCTCTGAAATGAGTGGCCGAGGAGGAGCCTGGCTGACCCGGGCGAGCCGCGATCAATCGATCTTCATGCGCACGGTGAACGCGCCGCGCAGGTCGCCCGGTGCGAAGCCGACGGCCGCATCGGCCGGATAGCGCTCGGCGACGGCAGACTTCACGGCGGGAGGTATGTCGCTGCCGTGGCAGACGAGGCACGGCTCGGCCGTCATCGGGATCGCCTTCATGTAGCGCAGCGTCTTGGCCCCGCTCGCATCCGCCGTCACCTCTGCGTGCTCGACCATAGCGGGGTCCTCTCCCTTCGCGAGGCGCACCGCGAAGGCCTCGAGCTGAGCCCTCTCGAACACATCGGGCGCGTTGGCGGGATTGCGCACCTTGAGTGCGGTGCGGCCGATGACGAGGCGATGGGCTTCCGCCACGCTCGCTGCGACCTGAGGGGCCACGATCGAGCACGCTTCGATGCCGGCCACGGGCCCACCTTCCTTCAGCGCACGTCCCAACTCGCCGCGCAAACCCTCGGCCAGCGCCTTGACGGCGGCCTTGGCGGCGGCGATGCGCGCAGCTTCGTCGGCTGCAAGCGGCGGCGCGAAGCCACCGAGCAGACCCGAGAGCGCGACCCCGGCGAGTGCCAGGCGAAGCGACGCGTAGATATTCTGCATGCCGAAAGTTCCCGCTGATGCTGATCGGCCACGGCGGGCGCCGCTACAGTCCGACGACGGCCACGCGTGGAATTGACTCACCCCGCCCAACCTGTTTGCCTATGCGTGCTGACGGTTCCAGCTCATTTTCGGATGGTCTGGATCAAAAGGGAACCCGGTGTGATCTCCGCCACGGAGATCGAAGCCGGGGCTGCCCCCGCAACTGTAAGCGGCGAGCATGCTCCCAATGCCACTGGCTCCGCGATCCTCGCGGGACTGGGAAGGCGGGAAGCGCGCGTCTGAGCCGCAAGCCAGGAGACCTGCCGGCAGCACGTCGCCCATTCCGCATGCGGGGTTGCATGGGGAAGCGGACCACCGTGGTGGCGACCCGAGCGTACGTGACTGGGCCGGCCACTGGGGATCTGCGACGACACCAAACTCCGACAGGCTTCGCGTTTCACCGGCATGTCGACGCCTCGCGTCGGGATGGCGAATTGATGCGTCCGAAGCGTCGGCTTCCAAAACCCGGGCAACCAACTCGTCCGTGCGCTCCCGAACAACGGCTTTGGGAGTGCCAGCCATGCGTACACGACCTACGACACCATCACTTTTGCCGGTTTCGCCCAGTGCGATCCGTCCTCTGGCGGCGCTAGCCGTCAGCTTTCCGGTCCTGTGCGCGGCCACCGCCGCGTTTCCCCAGGACGTCCGCCTGCCCGACATCGTCATCCCGCAGTCGCGCCCGGTGCCGGCTGCGACGAGTCCTTCAGGCCCCTCGCCGTCGGTCCCAGCCACCGGCGATGGCGCGGTCGAGCCTGCCGCCTCGGCATCGGTCGCCGGCATTGCCGTCTACACGCCCAACCGCACCGCGAACGAGGCGGCCGCCGTCGGCTCGAGTGTGGAAGTCTTGACGACGTCGGACATCGAGGCCCGTCCCGGCGCCACGGTGAAGGACTATCTCGCCACCTTGCCAGGCGTCAGCTTCAACCAGTCCGGCGGCCTCGGCACGGCGACGGGTATCTTCATTCGCGGCGCTGGCACGCAGTACGTGAAGGTGCTGATCGACGGCATCGACATTTCCGATCCGTCCGGCACGCAGACCTCGGCGGCCCTCGAAAACGTCCTGATCGGCGACATCGCCCGTATCGAGGTACTCAAGGGCTCGCAGTCGACGCTTTATGGCGGTGACGCGGTCGGCGGCGTGATCTCGATCGCCACGCGCGGGGCAACGGAGCCCGGCGCCTTCGCGGCGGGATTTGCCGAGTATGGTGCCTACCAGACGTGGCGCGGCTCGGGCACCGTCGGCTATGCGGGCGATCGCGGCGACATCGCGCTCAGCGTCGGCGGCGTCAGGACCGACGGCTTCTCGGCGGCCGATGAGCGCAACGGCAATACCGAGGACGATGGCTACGAGAACCTCACGGTATCGGGTCGCGGCGAAGTCGTGGTCAGCGAGGCGGTCAAGGTCTTCTTCGCCTTCCGATCTGTCGATGCCGACGTCGACTTCGACGATTTCGACTTCGTCTTCGGCGCTGTCGACGATACCGCCGGCAATCGCACGGTGACCGAGCAGCGCGCAGGTCGGATCGGCACCGAGCTGACCTTGTTCGGTGGCGCCTTGGTCAGCACCTTCGCGGTGCAGGGCTTGACCAACGAGCGGGAGAACTTCGGCTCCTTCCCCAACACCTTCGAAGGCGATCGCGTCAAGGTCGAGCACGCCAACGTCGTCCGCTTCAGCGAGCGGCTGTCGCTTCTGGCGGGCGCCGACTTCGAACAGACGGGCGCTGAAAGCTCCGATGACCCGATCCGCCAGGAGGCCGACCTCGCCGGCGCCTTCGCCCAGCTCATGCTGGAGCCGGTCGATGGCCTCGTCTTCACCGGCGGTGGACGGCGAGACGAGCACAGTACCTTCGGCGACTTCGACACCTACCGTTTCACGAGCGCCTACCTGTTCGCCCCGACGTCGACCAAGGTCCGTGCCAGCGCCGGCTCGGGCTTCCGCACGCCGAGTCTGTTCGAGCTGTTCTCCTCCGACTTCGGCAACCGCGACCTGACGCCCGAGGAAAGCACGAGCTGGGACGCCGGTGTTGATCAATGGTTCGTCGGTGGCAAGGCGCGGCTGTCGGCCACCTACTTCGAACTCGACACCGAAAACCTCATCGACTTCGATTTCACGACCTTCCGCTACGCCAACGTCGAGGGCGTGACGCGGCGCGAGGGTGTGGAACTGGCCGGCGCGGTCGAGGTCATGCCGGGCCTCGTCCTGTCTTCGTCCTATACGCTGGTCGATGCCAACGTCGAGGACGGCTCGCGCGCATTCCGCGTGCCGCGCCATTCCGTCGTGCTGGCGGTCGATGCCGAGCCTATCGACAAGCTCGCCGTTCACGTCCAGGCCAAGGTCGTGCGCGACACCCTCGATATCAGCGACGTCGTGCTCGACGACTACGTGCTCGTCAACGCCAAGGTCTCCTACGAGTTCGCTCCGGGGCTGAGGGGCTACGTGCGCGGCGAGAACCTGCTCGGCGAAGAGTATCAGACGGTGTTCGGCTACGGCACGTCCGACCTCGCTGTCTTTGGCGGCATCGAGATGAAGTGGCCTGATTGAGGAAGCGCGGCGCGTGAGCACGAGCCACCGCAGACCAGGTATGCGAGCCCGCGAACGACTGTTCGCTGGGCTCGCTTTCCTGTGTCTTGATGCGGCCACTGCCATGGCTGGACCCGAAACGGCGCGCTCCGATCTGCCGGCCCGCGTCGTCTCCATCAACCTGTGCACCGACCAGCTCGCTCTGATGATCGCCGCGCCGGGCCAGATCGCGTCGGTGTCGTTCCTGGCCCGTGACCGCTCCATGTCGGTCATGGCCGATGCGGCTCGGGCCTATCCGGAGAACCACGGTCTCGCCGAGCAGGTCTTTCTCATGAAGCCCGAGCTCGTGCTCGCCGGCACCTACATGACGGCAAGCACGGTCGATCTGCTCCGTCGCCTCGGCATCACGGTCGAGGAATTTGCTCCCGCGACATCTTTTGCCGACATTCGCCGCGACATCGCCCGCATGGGGGAGTTGCTCGGCCATCCGAAGCGCGCCGCTGAGCTCATTGCCGAGCTGGACACGCGGCTCGCTGCCGCGAGCCGCGTCGGCGGACCGCGGAGCCCGCTTGCCGCGCTCTACTACGCCAACAGCTACACCTCCGGCCGCAGCACCCTGCCCGACGAGATCGTCACGCTCGGCGGCCTGCGCAACCTTTCGCGCGAGCTGGGGCTCGCCGGCGTCGAGAAGCTGCCACTCGAGATTTTGGTGCGGCACGCGCCGCGCGTGCTCGTTACAGGCGAGAGCTACGAGGGCGCGCCTGCCCTGGCGCAGGAAGGCTTCCGCCATCCCGCGCTCAAGGGTCTGGGCGCGGAGGAGGTGCCGGCAGCGACCGCCGACAAGTACTGGATTTGCGGCGGGCCGTTCACCGCGGAAGCCGTGCGACTGCTGGCGGAGGCGCGCGACAGGGTGCTGCCCGGCCTCGTGCGCGATCGGGCCGACATCGAAGCACGCGCACCGGAAGGCAACGTACCGTGAGCGACGCGGCAGAGAGCAAGACCGTGCGGCGCCTGCCCGGCGGCGTGCTCGCGACGGGCCTCGCGGTTCTCGTCGGCCTCCTGTTCGTCGGCTCGCTGCTGACCGGTCCCGCGGGCATCGGCTTCCGGGAGAGTCTCGCGGCGCTCTTCACGCGGGACCGCGACGCTGTTGCTCTCATCATGCAGGAGATCAGGCTGCCGCGGGCGATCCTGGCGACCATGATCGGGGCGAGCCTCGGACTGTCGGGGGCGGTGCTGCAGGGCTACCTGCGCAATCCCCTGGCCGAGCCCTCGCTGATGGGTGTCAGCTCGTCGGCTTCGCTCGGGGCGGTGCTCGCCATCTACACCGGGGTGTCGGCGGCCTTTCCGATCGCTTTGCCACTAATGGCGCTGGCTGGCGCGTTCGCTGCCGTGCTGGTGGTGCGCGCGCTCGCCGGAGCGGGCGGCGGCAGCATTGCCCTGATCCTCGCCGGCGTCGCCGTGACGAGCCTCACTGGGGCCATGACCGCGCTCGCGCTCAGCCTGTCGCCCAATCCGTTCGCGGCGCTCGAGATCGTCACTTGGATGCTCGGCTCGCTCGCCGATCGCTCGATGACGCACGTGTGGCTCGCCGCTCCGTTCATGGTGCTTGGCTGGCTTCTGCTGCTGGGGCTCGGACGCGCGCTCGACGCCTTGACGCTCGGGGAAGCGACGGCGGCTACGCTCGGTATCTCGACGGGACGCGTACAGAACATCGCCATCCTCGGCACGGCGCTCTGCGTCGGCGCGGCGACGGCTGTCGCGGGCGCCATCGGCTTCGTCGGCCTCGTGGTGCCGCACCTCTTGCGGCCGCTGGTCGGCGCCGAACCGAGCCGGCTCCTCGTCGCGAGCGCGCTCGGCGGAGCGGCGCTCCTGCTCGCCGCCGACATCGCGGTGCGCCTCATCGCGCCCGAACAGGACCTGAAGCTCGGCGTGCTGACCGCGCTGATCGGCGCGCCCTTCTTCCTGTGGCTGATCGTCAGGAGCCGCGAGGGTCTGCCATGACTGATGATCCGGCGCGGCTCACGGTGCAGAACCTGGCCGTCGACCTCGGCGGGCGGCGCATCGTCGATCGCGTCAGCTTCGACTGCCGGCCGGGCGAGATCGTCGGTCTCGTCGGGCCCAACGGCGCCGGCAAGTCGACCCTGTTGCGCGCAATCGCCGGGCTCGTGCCCTCTGGCGGCAGCTTTCTCATCGATGGTGAGGACGCGCGCGCCTTATCGCCACGCCAGCGGGCGCGCCGCCTCGCCTACATCGCCCAGGAGCGCGAGATCGCCTGGGGCGTTGCTGTGCTCCGCCTCGTCGCGATCGGCCGCGAGCCCCACCGGGGACCCTTCGCCGGACTGACGCGCGAGGACGAGAGCCACATTGCTGCGGCCATGGCGCTGGCCGACGTCGCGCATCTGGCGCACCGCTCCGCATTGAGCCTGTCGGGCGGGGAACGGGCGCGCGTTCTCATCGCCCGGGCGCTCGCACAGGCCTCACCGCTGATCGTCGCCGACGAGCCGACCGCGGGCCTCGATCCGGCCCATCAGATCGGGCTCATGGAAACCTTCGCGGCGCGTTGTGCCAGTGGCGACAGCGTGCTCGCCAGCCTGCACGACCTGACGCTGGCGGCCCGCCACTGCACGCGCATCCTCGTGCTGTCGGAGGGCCGGATCGTCGCCGACGGCAGCCCCACCGAGGTGTTCACGGCGGGGCTGATGCGCGATGTCTACGGCGTCGAAGCGCTGATCGAGGAGATGCCCGGCGGGCTGATCGTCGTACCGGCCGGGCGGGCTGTTACTCCGGCCGGACCTGATAGGTCTTGATCGCCTCGAAGCGGACGTCGGGGTGGCGCTCTTGCACGGACGACAGGTTGTAGACGGAGGACGCCATGTAAACGCTGTCGCCGTCGAGGTCGGTGGCAATCGACGAGCGATAGCGATCGAGGAATTTCTGCAATCCCTTGGCGTCGTCCGAGGAGACCCAGCGCACGGTGTCGTAGGGGGAGCCCTCGAAGCCCGTCTGCAGGCCGTACTCGTGGATCAGGCGGTCGCCCAGCACGTCGAGCTGCAGCGCGCCGATGACGCCGACTATGGGCGGCATGCCGTCGATCGGATTGAAGAGCTGCACGACGCCTTCCTCGGCCATCTCGCGCAGCGCATCCTTCAGCTTCTTGGCCTTGATGGCATCATCGAGCCTGATGCGGCGCAGGATTTCGGGGGCAAAGCTCGGGATGCCGAGGAAGGTCACGTCCTCGCCCTCGGTCAGTGCGTCGCCGATCCTGAGCGCGCCGCGATTGGGGATGCCGACGACGTCGCCGGCGTAGGCCTCCTCGGCGAGCGAGCGGTCCTGGGCGAAGAAGAACTGCGGGGCCTGCAGCGCCATGGTCTTGCCGGTGCGCACGAGCTTGACCTTCATGCCGCGCGTGAGCTTCCCCGAGACGACGCGCATGAAGGCGATGCGATCGCGGTGCTGGGGGTCCATGTTCGCCTGGATCTTGAAGACGATGCCCGTCATGGCCGGCTCGGCTGCCTCGATAGTGCGGGCGGAAGAGCGCTGCGAGCGGGGCGGCGGGGCATGCGCGACGAGCGTGTCGAGCAGGTCGCGAACGCCGAAGTTCCGGAGCGCGCTGCCGAAGAACACGGGCGTCTGCGTCCCCTCGCGGAAAGCATCGACGTTGAAGCCCTGTGCGAGGTCGGCTGCCAGTTCCACCTCGTCGCGCCAGGGAGCGAGGTCTTCGGGTTCGAGAAGGGTCGCGAAGGCCGGATCGTCGGGACCGTTGACGGGGATGCCGTCCGGGTCCTCGTCGATGCGGCGGATGCGGCCATGGGCCATGTCATAGGTGCCGCGGAAGCCGCGCCCGCGCCCGATCGGCCAGACCATGGGGACGGTCTCGAGCGCGAGCGTCTTCTCGACCTCGTCGAGCAGCTCCAGGGGCTCACGGCTCTCGCGGTCCATCTTGTTGACGAAGGTGATGATCGGGATGTCGCGCAGGCGGCAGATCTCGAACAGTTTCAAGGTGCGGCTCTCGATGCCGCGCGCCGCGTCGATGACCATGATGGCCGAATCGACCGCCGTCAGCGTGCGATAGGTGTGGTCGGAGAAGTCCTCGTGGCCGGGGGTGTCGAGCAGGTTGAAGACGGCGCCCCCGTATTCGAACGTCATGACGGAAGTGGCGACCGAGATGCCGCGCGCCTTCTCGATGGCCATCCAGTCCGAGCGGGTGGAGCGGCGGTCCTTCTTGGCCTTGACCTGGCCGGCGAGCTGGATCGCGCCGCCGAAAAGGAGGAGCTTCTCGGTCAGCGTCGTTTTGCCGGCGTCGGGGTGGGAGATAATGGCGAACGTCCGCCGGCGGGCGATCTCGCGCTCGAGCTCGGCATCGCGCGGATGCGCGGAAGCGGAGGTCGCGGCTGGCGCCGTCGTCGCCGCGTCGGGCGGGATGGTGTCGTCCATGGGGGGCCTGGTTCCTGTTCCGCGCACGGGGCGCCCGTATACTACGTTCAGGGCGGGCCTTGCACGGCCCGATCTTTTCACGGCGCGCAGGTGTGGTATCCCAATGCGCAAAGCACAGCCGTAAGCAATACGGCGAACTAACGTAACCTGACGGGGGAGGACGCGATGGCTCACTGGGTACGCTTCGAGGCGGCTGGCCGCACCGGCTTCGGCACGCTCACCGGCGAGACCATCGCCGTCAACGAGGGCGACATGTTCGCCGGCGCCCGCGCCACTGGCGAGACTCTGTCGGTCGCCAGCGTGCGGCTGCTCGCCCCCTGCGTGCCGGGCAAGATGATCTGCCTGTGGAACAACTTCCACGCCCTGTCGGCCAAGCTCGGTGTCGCCGAGCCCGCCGAGCCGCTCTACCTGCTGAAGGCGCCGACGTCACACGCCGGCCCGGGAGACGAAATCCGGCGCCCGGCATCCTATGGCGGCAAGATCGTCTACGAGGGCGAACTCGGCATCGTCATCGGCCGACCGCTCGCCAACGCCAGCGAGGCGGAGGCCGCAGCCGGCATCTTCGGCTTCACCTGCGTCAACGATGTCACGGCCGCCGACATCATCCAGAAGGACCCGACCTTCCCGCAGTGGGCGCGCGCCAAGAGTTTCGACACCTTCGGCATCATCGGGCCCGTCATCGCCACGGGCCTTGATCCGGCGAGCCTCACCGTGCGCACGATCCTCAACGGTGCCGAGCGGCAGAACTACCCGATCGCCGACATGATCTTTCCGGCCGCGACCCTCGTCAGCCGCCTGTCGGGGGACATGACCCTGTTGCCCGGTGACGTCATCGCCTGCGGCACCTCGATCGGCGTCGGCGTGATGAAGGAGCCCGAGAACGTCGTCGAGATCGTCATCGAGGGCATCGGCACGCTGAGGAACACGCTGCGCAACTGAACATCGACTCGGTCGAGAATCAAGGACGCACACGAATAAACAGTGTCCGGCATGCGGATGCCGAGGCAGCCGCACGCCGGTTTTCTCCTCGCCCCAGCGGCGCTCAGGCGGCCATCGGCGAGCCGGACGGACCCGTGCCGTTGCCGTTGCCAGTGCCGGCGTCGCCACGCGACTTGCGGTCAGCCATGAACTGGTCGAACTCGGCGCGATCCTTGGCGGCGCGCAAGCGCTCGAGGAACGACTGGAACTCCCGCTCCTCCTCCTCCAGACGCCGCAGCGTCGCCGCGCGGTACTCGTCGAAGGCGGCGTTGCCCGAGGTGCGGAACCCGCCCATGCCCGCGCCGAAGCGCTCGGCGGCTTCGTCCATCTTCGCGCCGAAACGCCGGCCCCAACGGGTGAGGCGGCCGCGCGAGTTCTGATCACATCCCATTCTTCCACTCCAGAGCATGTAGCCGAGGATGCCGAGGCCGATCGGCCAGAACACGACGAAGCCCAGCACCATGACGGCGATCCACGCCGGCTGGCCCCAGTCGTCGAGCTTTGCGACCCATGCGGTCATTGCTTTCCCCTCGTTGTGACGCGGGTGACGAGGTCCGGTTGCCCGGACCGTGGTCGCCCATGTGAATGTTAGATACATTAACATGCCAGAGGTGGGCCGTCGCGAGCGACAACGCAAGAGCGAGCCGAGAATTTTTTCGACGTGATTTTGATTTGTGACCGCCGGAACAGCGTGCCGGCAGCCAGCGGGGCACTCTCCGTCTCATAGATGCACAACGGGCGGCCCGAGTGGCTCACCCCCAACCCCAGAGACGAGGAACAGTGCCATGAAAGCCCCGATCGCAGCACTCCTGACGAGCCTCGCCATCGCGACAGCTGCAAGCGAAGCAAGCGCCTACGATATGGCCCTCGCGCGTGCCTGCATGGGCGACTACATGAGCTACTGCAGCCAGCACAAGCCGACCTCGCCGGGCATGAACGCCTGCTTCCGCGCCAATGGCACCAAGCTCTCGCAAGGCTGCAAGAAGGCGGTCGTCGCCGGTGGCTACGCGAGCGCGGCCGATGTCGGCCTGCGCCAGGCGGCGAAGTGATCGCCCGCTCCGGCACCTCGCGCTCCACTTGCCTTCGTTTCCTCCCCGTGACGACCTCGCGCCCGGCTCATCCCCGGGCGCTTCTTCATGTGCGCTGGTGCCCGGCCGACGGCCATTGCCAGCCTCACGTGTCGCGCAGCATGCGCTCGGTCGAAGCGGTTATGTCGCGGATGGAGCGGAGGCGGCCCTTGAAGGCTGTGACGATACCGGCGAACACCTCGTGCGGCTCCTTCACACGGCGGAACACGAGAAGGTTGCCGTTCGACAGGGGCCGCACCTCGTCGATGCCGAGGTCGGCGAGCAGGCGGATCGCCTCGCCCGGGTCGATGCGGGGGCTCACCTCGTAGTAGTACGCCTCGGCCTCCGCGAAGAGCTGGTCGATGCTGCCCGAGAAACGGCAGACGCCACGGTCGAGCACCACGATGCGATCGGCGATGCCCTCGATCTCGGCGATGTGCTGGGACGTGATGAGGATCGGGATGCGCTTGCCGATGCCGGAGGCGATGACGCGCAGGTCCGACAGGAAGACGTCCTGGGCAGCGATGTCGAGGTAGGCCAGCGGCTCGTCGAGAACGAGCAGCTTGGGCTTGGCGAGCAGGGCGCGAACGAGCTGGGCGCGCGTGCGATAGCCGCCAGAAAGCTCGCTCCAGGTGGCTTCGCGATAATCGAACAGGCCGTAGCGATGGAGGTGCCACTCGACATCCTCCTCGTCGGCGCGGCGGGCTTCGGAGTTCATCGCGCTGACGTAGAGCAGGTGCGTCTTCAGCGTGCCGCGCCAGAACTCGGCACGCTGGGCGACGTAGCCGATCTGCGGCTTGATGCGCGACCAGTCGGTGGGCCCTGGGCCGGCAAAGCCGAAATCGATGCGGCCGCTGTCGGGGGCGAGCTCGCCGATGACGATGCGCAACAGGGTCGTCTTGCCGCTGCCGTTGCGCCCGACGAGCGCGGTGATGGCGCCGTCGCGCAGCTCGACGGAAAAGTCATTCAGGTGGAACTCGCTGCGCTGGTAGGTCTTGGTCACGCCGACGACGCCGACGGCCACACCAGGCGCGGTTGCCCGAGCGGCGGGGGCCTCGACGGCGGTAGCGCCGGGTGCGTCCGACACGAGGCGGTCCGGCTGCGCGCCCCATACGGAGGCGCGGGCCGGCTTTTTGTCGGCGACGGTCCGGGTCGCTGTGGCTGGCGTGGCGGTTTTGGCCTTCGCGGCCGGCATTTTTCGCGCCGCTTGCGTTGGCGGCGGGACCGGCACGGGACGCGGGCCGGGCAAAGGAGTGGCGCCTTCAATCGGCGGTGGTTGCAGCGGTCGTTGCGCCGGTCGCGGGGCCGCTGGGTGCGCGGCGGACGGCGATGGTGCAGGCGGCGGAGCGGCGGGCGGCGACGGAGCGGTGGCCGGCGTCGGCGTCGGTGCCGCAGGACGTTGCGGCGGGGGTGGTTGCGGTTGGGCCGGCTGCGGTGGCGGCGGCTGCGATGAGAGCGGCCGAGCGGCGGGATGCAGCACCTCGCCCTTGAGCTCGGCGACCATCGCGAGCAGGTCGCCCTCGATGCGATCGATCGTTTCGCCTGCCGACTTCTGGCCCGGCCGGCGCAGGTCATAGTAGCGGCGCGACAACGATATGGCGCGTGAACGGGCGTCGGGCCTGATCGTGTTGCAAACGTCGAGCAGGAGGGCGACGGCGGGCGTGAAGGCGTTGCTGGCGACGAAGCGCTCGATCTCGCGGCAGGAGTCGGCGAGGAGACCGGCCTGATCCATGACCCTTGCCCTCACGTTTTCTGGCGCTGCAACGCCGTCGCGGGCGGACTGTAGCGGATGCTCCGCTTACTGGCCAGTCGCGCGGGCCGCAGGACGTCGGCGGCGCTGGCGGCGACTGCCAAGGCCACTACGACCATCGCCTCAAGTCCTGCCGGTGGCGCGGGGCGGGCGGGGCGGTGTATTGAGGCCCAGATCCGCATTCATCTCCACCGCTGACCGGCAAGGCGCACCCTCATGTCCACCCGTACCGAGACCGACACCTTCGGCCCCATCGAGGTCGACACGAACGCCTATTGGGGCGCGCAGGCGCAGCGCTCGCTCATGAACTTCAAGATCGGCTGGGAAAAGCAGCCAGCCCCCATCATCCGCGCGCTCGGCATCGTCAAGAAGGCCGCCGCCGAAACGAACATCGCCCTCGGCAAGCTCGACCCGGCTCTCGGCAAGGCCATCATCGCCGCCGCCGAGGAGGTCATCGACGGCAAGCTCGACGCGCACTTCCCGCTCGTCGTGTGGCAGACCGGCTCTGGCACGCAGTCGAACATGAATGCCAACGAGGTGATCTCAAATCGGGCGATCGAGATGCTCGGCGGCGTCATGGGCTCGAAGAAGCCCGTCCACCCCAACGACCACGTCAACATGAGCCAGTCGTCGAACGACACGTTCCCGACGGCGATGCACATCGCGGCCGCCGAGGAGGTCGTGCATCGGCTCATTCCCGCTCTCAGCCACTTGCACGGCGCGCTCGATGCCAAGGCCAAGGCGTGGGCGCACATCATCAAGATCGGGCGCACGCATACGCAGGACGCGACACCCATCACGCTCGGCCAGGAGTTCTCGGGCTACGCGCAGCAGCTCGAGAACGGCATCGCGCGGCTCGAATTGACACTGCCCATGCTGATGCAGCTCGCTCAGGGCGGTACCGCGGTCGGCACGGGACTGTCCGCACCGGTCGGGTTCGCGGAAGGGGTTGCCGGCCGCATCGCCGCGATCACGGGACTGCCGTTCACGTCGGCGCCCAACAAGTTCGAGGCGCTGGCAGCTCACGACGCGATGGTATTCACACACGGCGCGATAACGACCGTCGCCATGAGCGCGTTCAAGATCGCCAACGACATCCGCTTTCTCGGCTCCGGCCCGCGCGCGGGCCTCGGCGAGCTCGCTTTGCCCGAGAACGAGCCGGGCTCGTCGATCATGCCGGGTAAGGTCAACCCGACGCAGTCGGAGGCCCTGACGCAAGTCGCAGCGCACATCGCCGGCAACAACGCGGCGATCGCGTTCGCAGGCAGCCAGGGGCACTTCGAGCTCAACGTGTTCAACCCGATGATGGCTTACAACTTCCTGCAATCGGTACGGCTGCTGGCGGATGCTGCGGTCTCGTTCACCGACAATTGCGTCGTCGGCATCGAGCCGCGCCTCGACAACATCGAGGCGGGCTTGCGGAACTCGCTGATGCTCGTGACGCCGCTCAAGGAAAAATACGGCTACGACCGCGCGGCGAAGATCGCCAAGACCGCGCACAAGAATGGCACGACGCTGCGTGACGAGGCGATCCGCGACGGTATTCCGGCCGAGGATTTCGATGCCATCGTACGGCCGGAGCAAATGATCGGCCCGGGGTGAGGCTTGCTGGAACTTGCCCTGCCCCAACCACTGCAATCCCGGCCGGAGCCGTGCGGAACGCTCGGCGCAGAGCCGGGACCCTCCCCGGTGCTTGTTTGCGCTCGTGCCGCGGGCAGCGCTGGCGGCTCGAGGGGTGAAGGTCCCGGATAGCCGCGCTGCTGCGCGGCTATCCGGGAAAGCGGAGTATGGGCGAGGAGGCGCCCGCCGATCTCTTGCCAACGCCACATGGCGCACGATCGCACGCCTGCCTACTTCACCTTGGCCCCGGCGCGCACGATGCGCTCGATGGGAGCGCGCGGCTTGCCAGAGCGCTCGGAGATTTCCTTGTCCTGCTCCTCGATGACGGTGAGGGCCGGCTCGTCGCCGTCCAGACCGCCGAGTAGAGAGCCGGGAACCTTGCGGTTCGACGTGCGGCTGCCGTCCTCGTAATAGACGTCGAACAGCACGAACTCCGCCTTGGCCACCATGGCCTTCTTGCGCGACATGTGTGCTCCTCCGATCAGGTGCCGGTACGCGGGCGGCCGTTACCGCGCGCCCTGTCCTGCCGGCCCGCGCCGCTGCGCTGATGACCGCCCTCCGAGCGGTGACGCTGGCCGCCTGCGTCGGAGTGGCGGCGCGGACCCTGGCGGGGTCCGTCGGCGCGCCGGTCTCCATCACCGGGACGGCCGCGCTTGGCCCCGTCACCCTGGGCGGAGCGATGGCCGCTTTCCGCGTTGCGCTGGCGCGGCTTGGTGCCGTCGAGGAACGCCGGCCGGGTCACTTCGCCGAATCCGATCATATCGTAATGGCGGTCCGGGCGCTCGGAGCGCTGGTCGTTGCGCTGGCGCGGAGCGCCACGCGCGTTGGCGCGCTCGCCGCCTGCCCGCTCACCGCCCGCGTGGCGCGGACGCTCGGCATTCTGACCGCGATCTTCGCCCCGGCGCGGGGCATCGCTTGCGCGGCGATCGGCGTGCGGGCGCTCACCCGACGAGCGACGCTCCTGCGCCGGCGCCTCGCCGCGCGGGCGCGCGCCGAACGGCTTGCGATCGCCGTCGCGTGCGGGCTCAGATCGCCTGTGCTCACCGTTGGGCTTGCGCTCGTCGGACGAGCCGTGGCGGGAGCCCCGTCGCGTATCCGGTCCGCGCTCGCGGGTGCGGTAGCGATCGTTGCGGTCACCGCGATCGCCCGGCGCTTCGGGCGCAAGCTTGGTCTCGGCATCGCGCGCCAGAGTGGTGTCGCCGCGACGATCCTCGCTGGGGATCGTCTGGCGGGTCAGCTTCTCGATGGCGCGCAGGAGGCCGCGCTCCTCGCCGTCGCACAGCGACGTCGCTTCGCCCGAGGCTCCCGCGCGCGCCGTGCGGCCAATGCGGTGCACGTAGGCTTCCGGTACCTCGGGCAACTCGTAGTTGACGACATGGGTGACGCCGTCGACGTCGATGCCGCGGGCGGCGATGTCGGTCGCGACGAGGACGCGCGTCCTGCCGTCGCGGAAACCGAGGAGCGCCTTCTCGCGCTGGCTCTGGCTCTTGTTGCCGTGGATGGCGGCCGCGCCGATCGCGTGCGCCTCCAAATGACGTGCGACACGGTCCGCGCCGCGCTTCGTTCGCGTGAAGACGAGCGTGCGCGCCATGGCCGGGTCAGCCAGCAGCTCGACGAGAAGCGTGCGCTTCTTGGCCGCCTCGATGTGGATTACACGCTGGGCAACGCGCTCGGCCGTGGTAGCGACCGGTGTCACGGCGATCTTGACCGGATCCTTGAGGAGATCGTCGGCGAGGCCTGCGATCTCGCCCGGCATGGTCGCCGAGAAGAACAGGTTCTGACGGCGCTGCGAGAGGTGCGAGACGATGCGCCGGATCGGCTTGACGAAGCCGAGGTCGAGCATCTGGTCGGCCTCATCGAGCACGAAGATCTCGGTCGCCGAGAGGTCGATCGTGCGCTCGCCCATGTGGTCGAGAAGACGGCCCGGCGTGGCGACGAGAACGTCGACGCCCTTGGCCATCGTGGTGATCTGCGGGCGCATGGAAACGCCGCCGAAGACGGTTGCGACGGACACGCCGAGATGGCGGCCGTAGGCGCGGAAACTGTCGGCGATCTGCGAGGCGAGCTCACGCGTCGGCGAGAGCACGAGCACACGGGCCGAACGGCGCTCCGGCCGCTTGGGGTTGGTGGCGAGCCGGGCAAGGATCGGCAGCGCGAAGGCGGCCGTCTTGCCGGTGCCCGTCTGGGCGATGCCGAGGAGATCAGAGCCGGTGAGTACGGCCGGTATGGCCTTGGCCTGAATCGGCGTCGGCGTCGTGTAGCCCTCGTCGGCGAGCGCCATCAGGAGCGGCGCAGGCAGGCCGAGTTCGGAAAATGTCATGCGATTGATCTGCTTTCATCGGAGAGCACGAGATCGGCGCGCGCGTCACGGCGGCGCGATCGGCGGTCGTAGCGACCGGTCGAGTCTCGCTTCAGGGGACGCCCCGCGTGGCCTGGGCAGTCGGTTTAGGTGTTCAGGGTGCTCAACAGGGGGGCCAAACAGGCGGGCGAACCGAGGTCCGATCCCGAAACGATAGCCCTTCACGCGGCTGGAGCGCCGGAAATCGCTCATCGAGCGATGCAGGTGAAATGTCATGCTGCAGCGCAAAAGTCAATGGCGGAACCGTGACATCGCTCAGTCTCGGTCGCTTCCCGATGTCGCGGCGCCACCGCTGGCAGGCTGGCGGCGATGGATCGTGCCCGGCGCGTTCAGGCCGCGCGTGGATTGCGCTTGAGGATCGCTGCGTTGAGCGCGGCCGCGAAGGAAACCCAGGCGAGATAGGGCAGGAACAGCAGCGCGGCGGTCTCGTTGACGGGCAACGCCGTGGCGATGAAGCCGATGATCGTGACGAGCATGGCGATCGCGTCGACGAGGGCCAGATCGATGCGCTTCCGGCCGAACATCAGCCACGACCAGGCGGCGTTGAAAACGATGTTGGCGCCCCACCACGCGAGCGCCGGGCCATAACCCGCGTCGCGCCAGACGAGCCAGCCGGCGATCGCGATCATGACATAAAGCACGAGCCAAGCGGGGGCGAACAGCCAGTTGGGCGGTGTCCAGGACGGCTTGTCGAGCGTCTCGTACCAAGGGCCGGGCATGAACAGCGCGCCGCTCAGTGCGGCGGTGAAAACGATGCCCAGGAAGGGCAGAAGGCTCATCCAATCGGCCATGACGGAAACCTCGTACCACTTTATGTGGAGACTGTTACGCCGCCCGTGCCACGGGCAGATGACGGCGCGTCGATCCTGTCGGCCCCGCTGTCTGGAACAACGCACGGGCGACGGATAAGCTCCACACCTGTCTCGAACCTGGATGGCAATAGCGATGAGTGCGGAGATCATCAACCTGCGTCGCGCACGCAAGGCGCGCGAGAAAGCACGCGCGGCGGAGACGGCAGCGGAGAACCGGGCGCGGCATGGTCGCAGCAAGCACGACAGCGAGCGCGGCACAGTCGAGGAGCATCAGCGCGCAGCCCACCTCGACGGTCACCTGCGCGTCGCCCTCTTCGAAGCTCCGGGAACTCCGGCAGCCGCGGAGCCGATGCCCGCACCCGTCGCCGCCAACGAGGATGCCGCGACCCCGGCGCCCGCCCCGCAGGTGTCGCGCGGGGAGGCCATGGAGGACGATGACGGCTTCGGGCCGGGCAGCGCCTCGTGAGCCGCCCACGCAAGCGCTCGTTCACGATCCGCGGGCACCGGACCTCCCTGTCGCTGGAGGAGCCGTTCTGGGACAGCCTGCGCGAGATCGCCAAAGCGCGCGGACTGGCTGTGGCCGCGCTCGTCACCGAAATCGACGCGGCGCGCGGCGGGGCGAGCCTGTCGGGTGCCATCCGCGTGCACTGCCTCGACTTCTACCGGCGCGGCGGGGAAAGCGGCGCACCGGTGCGTGCCGGCGGCACGGCGGCGTGATGGCGAAGCGCGCCGGGCGCAACCTCCAGCTTCAGTTGCCGAAGATCGATGGCGGTGGCGAGATGACGGGGCGCTGGCGGGGCGGGCGCGGACGGGAGCGTTGCTGATCGCCCGGCGTTGCCTCGGTCGACCAGCCGGGTGCGCCTGCCGACGGCGTCGCCTCGACGCCTGCCGGCAATCCGGCCGCCTGCGCGCTGCCATCGCCTGTCGCAGGGCCTGTGGCAGGACCGCCGCCGGGAGCAACGGCTCCGGGTGCCGCGCTGCCGCTCGGAGGTGCCGTCGGGTCGCCTGACGGTGCAGCGCCGCCGGGCGCGACCTGCTGCTGTTCGAGGGCGCGCCGGCGCGCTTCCTCGAGTGCCTTCTGGCGCTCGCGCTCGCGCGCCGCAGCCTCCTCGTCGAGGCGGCGGAGACGCTCGAGTTCGTCGACGTTGCGTTCCATCTTGCGGACGGTCAACTCCCGCTCGAGGCCGTCGGCGCGCAGCGTCGGGGAGAGGGTCGCCAGCTTGGCGAGCGGACCGGCGTAGGTGACGAGGATCGAGGGCCAGGGGCGGGGGGCAGCGGCACCTGCTCCGGCGGGCTTCGTCACCGGCACGATCTCGAAGGCGCCGTCGACGGCGAGAGATGCGATATCGATGGTCGTCGTCTGCGTGGTGCGGCCCGCCGGCGTGACGACCTCGACGGGAGCGAAGCGCAGCGCGCCGTCGATGACCTCGACCTTGACCTGGCGATCGCCGACGACGAGGCGTCCCTCCGCACTGGCAGCCGCGATGGCGGTGGCGACCGTGTCGGCGGACAAGGCATCCGTGCCGGTCAGGATGCGCTCGGTCGCCTCGTTGATGGCCGCCGCCGTGAAGCCTTGCACGGCCGCGTCGTCGAGGGTCACGGTGCCGGAGCCGGAGAGCACGGCGATCACGCCCTGAGGGCTCAGGGCGCGGCCCTTGGCGGCGACGTCGAGCGTGGCGCGGCCGGATGCGCTGCGTCCGCCGCCATCGGTGTCACCGACGGCCGCCAGCCGCGCGAGATCGACTTCGGCGAGCATCAGCCGCGCCTCGGCGTCGATGCCGGCAGGAGCCTTGGCGAGCACCAGGCGCGCTTCGGCCGCACCGCCCAGCGTGGGCGTCCTCTCGAGCCGGGCGTCGAGTCCCTTGCCGTCGACCGTCGCGACGATGCGCGCGTCGTCCAGCACAAGGCCGTTGCCGATGGCCAGGCGCGCGAACGTCACGTCGAGGCCAAAAGAGCCCCGCTCGCCGAGAGTGAGATCGAAGGCCTCGTCGGAGAGGAACGGTTCAGGCTCGGCGGTGGCCGGCTCGGCGCCGGCGGCTCGCTGCAAAGCCGATCCGGCCGGCCGCATGGCTGCCGTTGCGGCAGGCGTCACCGCCGCGCCCTGGGGACGCGCCTGCACCGCGGCAAGGAGCCGGTCGAGCCGGCCGGCGTCGGCGGTCAGGACCGCCTCGAGACGGGGCCGTCCGTCTTCGGCGAGGCGTGCGTCGATCGTTCCAGAGACCGTGGCCCCGCCGACGTTCACATCGCGCGGGCGCAAGCGATAGCCAGCCTCGCTGCGCTCTAGATCGACGAGGCCGGCAATGGTGAGTTCGGCGAAACGTCCGCCCGTATCGATGCCGCCGTAGCCCATGAGCTCGGCCAGCGTCGTGCCCGACACGGCGATCTCGCCCCTGTGCACAGCCAGCGTCTCACCGACGAGGCCTGATTCGCCATTGAACAGAAGCGTACGGTTCTCGCTCTCGATCATGGCCAGCGTCTTGAGCGAGCGGTCGGGCACACCGGCGATCTTGATGAGGCCCGTTGCCTGTTCGCCGCCGCCCCTGTTGCCGGCGCCGTGCGGCAGGCCGAGCCAGCCCGAGTAGAGCCGGCCCGCCGGTCCGCCATCGACCCGGACGACGACCTCGACGGGAGCCGTGCGCCAGCCGGAAAGCCCGCCTTCGAGCCGCACGGTGGCGTTGGCCGGACCGCCCCCGATGCGGCCGGCGGCATCGATGACGAGGCCCGTGGCAGGGTCGGTCACCAGCCTGCCCGCGAGGCGGAACGGGACGAGGCTCGCCAGACGCGGCGCGAGGCCGCCAGCGCCTTCGGCACCGACGAGGCCGCTGGCGAGCGCGGTGGCCGCTTCCGCGCTGTCGCCTGCTACGAGATAGCGAAGGCTGCCCTTGGCGCGTCCTGCCTCCATGCCGGAGAGGCTGCCGTCGGCCTCCACCACGAGACCGCCGTCGAGGGTGGCCTTGGCGCGCTCGATCGAGAGGCGACCGTGACCGGCAGTCACGGCGAGATCGACATCGCGCAAGGCGTGGCCGCGGTCGAGGAGGCGCCCCAGACGGAGGATGAGCCGCGTCTCGGTGCCACCGTCGAGCCAGTCGGGCGCGCTGCCGGCCGGCGCGGCGCCGAACAGCCGTGACAGGTGGGGGATATCGGCGGAGGCGATGCCGAGTGCGCGCGTATCGAGCGCCTCTCCTTCGAGAGCGACGTCGAGGCCGCGCCGCTCGCCGGCCGTGCGCCAGTCGACGGCACCGCGCAGGGATTCACCTGCGACCTCCATCAGCGCGTCGGCGAGGACCAGCCGATCCCGCCCGAAGCGCAAGCGGCCGGAGACGTTGAACGGGCCATCGGCGATATCGCCGGCGACAGCCTCCGGTCCGGCAAGCCAGCGCAACAGCCGCGCCGAGCTCGGACCGCCCATGAACATGTCGCCGTCGTAGACCGTGTCCTCGCCGGTGCGCTGCACCTCGCCCGTGAACTCGAGCCGCGCTCCCCCCGGCAGGCCGGCGCGCAGGCGCTCGACCTCGAGCGGGCCGCCCTTGCGTTCGAGCCGCAAGGCGACGCCCGACACTGCCTCCCCGCCGAGAGTGACCTGATCGGCCGAAAAGCGCGCCGCGATGTCGGTATCCTGCGGCAAGCCCTCAGCGAGGCTCGCGAACAGGCGGCGCGCGGTATCGAGCGGCCGGCTCGGCGCGGGTTGCGCGGGCGAGGAAGCGGCGACCGGTGCTGCGGGCGTTGCGGCTGGCGCGGCTGGCGCAGCCGTCTGCGATGGCAGTGGCGCGGCAGCGCCTCCAGGCCCGCCCCCCCCTGCTGTCGTGGCAGGGGCTGGAGCGGGAGCCGCGGACAGCGCGCCGGCGAGCCGGTCGAGATCGAGCCAGCGCGCCGACAGGTCGAGGCTGACGGCATGGCGGCGCCCCCAGTCGGCCTTGAAGCCACCGGCGACGATCTGCGGCTGGCCGATGTTCTCGAAGGTGATGGCGATGCTCGACAGGTCCAGGGAGGCCGGCGCGGCGGTGACGACGGCGCGGATCTCGCTCATCGCGTCCTTGCCGATCGTCTCGAGGCCGAGGCGGGCTTCCAGAGTGCCGTCGAAGGCCGGCCGCTCGAACAGGCTCCTGACCTGGCCTTCGAGCTTGTAGGTATCGCGGCCACCTCGCCCCCGGACTTGCGAGGACAGCCGCATGCGGCCGTCGCGATCAGCCTCGGTCGTCTGCAGGCGGACGTCGCGCGTCATGCCTTGCCAGCTCGCAGTGCCGCGATACGTGTAGGGGCCGCGCAACGAGCTTGCCACGAACTCGCCATCCAGATCGGTGACGCGGGCGATCTCGCCGCCAGCATCGATGTGCAGCGACAGCACGCCATCCTTGATGCCCACCGCCTGCAGCGCGACGTGCGCGGGCACGAACGGCAAAGCGCCGTCGGCCACCGCGAGCGAGCGCCAGTTGACGAGGCCGTCCTTGTCGACGGAAACGGTGACGGTGGGGCGGTCGAGCTCGATGCGCTCGGCCACGAAGTCGCCGCGCAGCAGCGGCGAAATGGCAAGCCACATCGTAAAGCCTTCGACGTGGAACAGCGGCGCGCCGGATATACCCGACGTGTCTGCGATCCTGAGCTTTTCGAAGCGCAGGTAAGGGGCCGGCAGCAGGCGCACGTCGACCTTGCCGCCGACGCGCACGTCGCGGCCGAGAAGCCGGGTGGCCTCCTCCTCGACGACGCCGCGATAGCCGTTCCAGTCGATGAAATGCGGCACCGCGAACAGGGCGGTGAAGACGGCGACGAGAAGTCCGCCGACCCACATCAGAAACGTGTTCACGACTGCCTCCGCCCGCCTCGTCAGCACTCTGCGGTGGCGCCTCTCCCCTCGGTCCCACCGCTGCCGCGAGGACGCATACTAGTCAATTGCACTCACATTGCGACCCCGCACGATGGACGATCGCCCCGGGTGTTGAAGTCGCGCGCCGTTCCGCGCGATCATGGCAGCAATGGATGGTGCACCGCAACAGAACGAGCGCGAGAGCGAGAGGAAAGCGGCGAGCGGAGTGGGTCTCACGCGCCTGCAGAGCGGCCTGCTGCGCCATGCGGCCGACTTCGTCGCATCGCGCGTCGAGCCCAATGTCACGGCCTTTCTCGCCGAGCGCCAGCCTGTGGTCTGGGTGCTCGCGCTCGTAATCGGCATTCTGGTCGGCTACGCGGCGCTCGCCTTCCGCGCCGCCATCGGGCTCGTGCAATGGCCCTGGCTCGGGACGATGAGCGAGCGCGTCGCAGGGGCAGCGGCGCAGCTCGACTGGTGGGTCGTACTGCTGGTGCCGGCGATCGGCGGGGTCATCGTCGGCCTCGCCATCGACCGCCTGCTGCCGGGGCGGCGCGCGCACGGCGTCGCCGACGTCATCGAGGCGCGCGCGCTCAACAACGCGGCGGTCGACCTGAAAACGGGACTGATCAGCGCCGGCCTGTCGGCGGTCTCGATCGGCGTGGGCGCGAGTGTCGGGCGGGAAGGCCCCGTCGTGCACCTGGGCGCAACGCTGGCCGCCGCGGTCGAGGATCGCTTCAAGCTGTCGGCGGCCGCGCGGCGCTCCCTGCTGGCGGCTGGCGTTGCATCGGCCGTGTCGGCCTCTTTCAACGCGCCGATCGCCGGCGTGCTGTTCGCCCACGAGGTTATCCTCGCCCATTACGCGCTGAGGGCCATGGTGCCGACCGTGATCGCGAGCGTGGCTGGCGGCCTCGTCACCCGTTACCACCTCGATGCCGCGCCCACCTTCGTCATTCCCGACTATCAGATCACGTCCGCGTACGAGTTTCCGGCCTTCGCCCTGCTGGGGCTCGCCTGCGCCGTGGTCGCCATCGCCTTCCAGCTCTCGCTCATGGGGGCGGAACGGCTGGCTGCGCGCTTTTCCGGGCCGACGTGGGTGCGGACGGGGTGCGGCGGGCTCATCGTCGGGGCCATCGCAGTCGTCTTCCCGCACGTGCTCGGGGTCGGCTACGAGACGACGGACGACGCCTTGCGTGGCGAACTGCCACTCTGGCTCGCCCTTGCGCTCATCCTCGCCAAGACGGCGGCGACCGCTGTCTCGCTCGCCGCACGTTTCGCCGGCGGCATCTTCTCGCCGACGCTCTATCTCGGAGCGATGACAGGCACGGCCTTCGGCATCGTGGCGACGAGCGTGTTTCCCGAGGCGGGCTCGAGCCACGGGCTTTATGCCATCCTCGGCATGGGAGCCGTCGCCGCTGCCGTGCTCGGCGCGCCCCTGTCGACGACGCTGATGGTGTTCGAGCTGACCGGTGGCTACGCCATGACGATCGCGCTCCTGCTGACCGTTTCCATCGCCGTCGGCGTGACGCAGGCGTGCCTCGGGCCGTCGCTGTTCCACTGGCAGCTCGCCCGGCGCGGGATCGTGCTGCAGGACGGGCCGCATCAGGCGATCCTGCGCCGCATGACGGTCGCCGAGGTGATGCAGCCGGTCGCGGCCGCCGAGTGGGACGGCCAGCTCGGCCAAGGGGGCATGGCGCGGCTTGCTGCGAGCGACAGCCTCGCAACGGCTTTGCGTGCTTTCGATCAGGCGGGGCTCGACCGCCTCGCCGTCGTCGCCGGCGATGATGCGACCCGCATCGTCGGTCACCTCGACCGCATCGCAGCACTCGACGCCTTCAACAAGGCGCTCGTCGCCGCGACGGTCGAGGCGCACCGGTGAGCGACGCTCGGTCGGCGGACGCTGGTTGCTTAACGGCCCTCTTCTGTCGTCCCGGGGCGCGTCCCCACGGCCCAGCGTTCGGCAAGCGACGCGCCCGACGTCGGCGGCGGCCGGCTGCTGCACGGGATTGCTCCACCCCCACGCTCGCGCTCGCGGTGCTGTGGGTCGCGGGGACAAGGCCCGGGACGACCTCAGCTGCAACGGAAACAGCGCACTACTCTGGCCCCTGGTATTGCCCCTGGGGCTTGACCATGGCGCAGGGAACATTATGTGAACGCCGTGCGCGTGGCGATCAACGGACGAGCCTGTGGACCTGTTGCAGCGCCTGATTTCCGCCGTGGCGTGCGGGGCTATAGTTGGACCATGAGCGCGAATCGGAAGACCAGACAGACACCACGGCCGGCCGTCGATCCGAGCGGGGACGACCTGCCGTTCGACCTGCCGCCGTTCGGCGGCGAGAGGGGCGACCTGCCGCCGTTCGGCGGCGACTCCGGCGAGCGGGCTCATGCCCCGTCGGCGGATGCCGAGCCATGGCCGGTCGCGCCGGACGATCCGGGTGCCCTGCCCGACGACCTTTCTGGCGACCTGTCGGGCGGCGAGCGGGAGCCCGGCGTCGACACCGATCCGTTCGACGACCTGCCGGTTGCCGTGCCGGCGCGGACCGGTGGCTCCATCAGCCAGCGCGCCATGGCGGCCGCCCGACCAGCCGCCGGCGGCGGTGACCCAGGCTATCTCGCCGGGCTCAACCCCGAGCAGCGGCTCGCCGTGGAGGCGCTCGATGGTCCCGTCCTCGTGCTGGCTGGCGCCGGCACCGGCAAGACGCGCGTGTTGACGACGCGCATCGCACACATCCTTGCCACCCGTCGCGCCTATCCGTCCCAGATTCTCGCCGTCACGTTCACCAACAAGGCCGCCCGCGAGATGCGCGAGCGCATCGGGCGCTACGTGGGCGGCGAGGTCGAGGGCATGCCCTGGCTCGGCACGTTCCACTCGATCGGCGTCAAGATCCTGCGCCGGCACGCCGAGCTCGTCGGGCTCAAATCGGGGTTCACCATCCTCGATCCCGACGACCAGCTCCGCCTGATGAAGCAGGTCATCGAGGCTGCCGGTATCGACAAGGACCGCTGGCCGGCACGCCAGCTCGCCGCCCTCATCGACGGCTGGAAGAACAAGGGCCTGACCCCCGACAAGGTGCCGGCGGGCGATGCCTTCGTGTTCGCCGGTGGCAAGGGGCGCGACCTCTACGCGGCCTACCAGCAACGCCTGAAGGACCTCAACGCGGTCGACTTCGGCGACCTCTTGCTCGAAGGCCTGCGGCTCTTCCTCGAGAACCCGGACGTGCTCGCCGACTATCAGCGGCGCTTCCGCTTCATCCTCGTCGACGAATATCAGGACACGAACGTCGTCCAGTACCTGTGGCTGCGGCTGCTCGCGCAAGGGGCCGCCAACATCTGCTGCGTCGGCGACGACGACCAGTCCATCTATGGCTGGCGCGGCGCGGAGGTCGACAACATCCTGCGCTTCGACACGGATTTCCCGGGCGCGCGCATCATCCGGCTCGAACGCAACTACCGCTCGACGTCGAACATCCTGGCGGCGGCCTCGCACCTCATCGCGGCCAACAAGGGCCGGCTCGGCAAGACGCTTTTCACCGACACGGGGGCCGCCGGCGACAAGGTCACGGTGACCGGCGTGTGGGACGACGAGGAGGAAGCGCGCGGCATCGTCGCCGACATCGAGGAGGCGCGCAAAACCGGCCACAAGCTCGACGAGATCGCCATCCTCGTGCGCGCCTCCTATCAGATGCGCGCGCTCGAAGACCGCTGCATCGCGACGGGCCTGCCCTATCGCGTCATTGGCGGTCCGCGCTTCTATGAGCGGGCCGAGATCAAGGACGCCATCGCCTACCTCGAAGTGACGGTCAATCCGGCGAACGACCTCAAGTTCGAGCGCATCATCAATGTGCCCAAGCGCGGCATCGGGGAGACGACGGTCAAGCGCATCCGCGAGCTGGGGCGGGCGCGCGAGGTGCCGATGTTCATCGCCGCCCGCGAAATGGTCGAGACCGAAGAGGTCTCCGGCAAGACGCGGCGCGCGCTCGCCGACCTCATCGCCAGCTTCGGTGCGTGGCGGGGCAAGCTCGAGGGTATGCGCCACACCGAGCTGGCCGAACTGATCCTCGACGACAGCGGCTACACGGCGATGTGGCAGGCCGACAAGAGCCCGCAGGCGGCAGCCCGGCTCGACAACCTGAAGGAACTCGTGCGCTTCATGCACGAGTTCGACACGCTCGCCGGCTTCCTCGAGCACGTGTCGCTCGTGATGGACACCGAGACCGGCAGCGACGGCGACCGCGTCTCGCTGATGACGCTGCACGCCGCCAAGGGGCTCGAATTCGATACCGTCTACCTGACCGGCTGGGAGGAAGGCGTCTTCCCGAGCCAGCGCACGCTTGACGAGAGCGGGCTCGCCGGGCTCGAAGAGGAACGGCGGCTCGCCTACGTGGGGCTGACGCGTGCCAAGAAGCGCGCGCACGTCTCCTTCGCGCAGAACCGGCGCATGCGCGGCCTCTACCAGTCGTCGCTGCCGTCGCGGTTCGTCGACGAGTTGCCGGAGGCCCATGTCGAGGTGATCGAGGCCAAGGGCCCGTTCGGCGGCGCCTATCAGAACTTCAATGCACTGGGTCCGTTCGGCCGGGCCAATCCGTTCGGCGCGAGCCGCTTCGATACGGCTGCGCCGGAGCCGCGCTCGACCTACGACACGCCGGGCTGGCAGCGGGCAGAGCGGCAGCGGGCAGCCACTGGCGAAGCTTTCGATGCGCGGCCCGGCAAGCAGGTCTATGGCGATGCGCGTTCGGGCGGGGCGCGGCCGCGTCCGCCCAAGACGATCGAGGGCGAGATCATCGCATCGTCGACCGGCACGTCGGCCTACGCGGTCGGCGCGCGGGTGTTCCATCAGAAGTTCGGCTATGGCCGCGTCGCCGAAGTCGAGGGCAACAAACTGACGGTCGATTTCGAGAAAGCCGGCCGCAAAAAAGTCGTCGACAGCTTCCTGCAGAACCCCTGACCTCTGCAGTGCGATTGCAGCGGTGCGCGTCGAGAGCCTACGCAGCGCGCTTGCTGCTGACGAGGTCCCAGGCGATGTTGAGTTGCTTGGTGCGCTCCTCGCGCTGGCGGCGGTCGGCTTCGTCGGCGGCGTGGTCGGGATGCCAGCTCATGCGCAGGGCATCGACGATCTTCTTCAG
>JANRIT010000081.1:0-85519 GCA_033764645.1 Hyphomicrobiaceae bacterium | reverse complement strand
GCAACCTAGGCGATTCTGGCGTGGCGCGAGAGGTCGTGCCCGGCACCAGCCGCCTTTGGAGTGTGGATCGTCGATGCTGCGCGCCGGACGAGGACATTGCCGGCAAATTGCGACTCTGGCTCGATCCACGTGGCGTCGGCGTCGGCATCGGTTGCGCGCAGGCGTGTGCCGCGCAGGGCGACGAGACTGCCGTCGGCGGCGACGGCGCGGATGTCCGACGCGATCAATTCGGCTGCCGTTATCCACGAGCCGAGTTCGGTCCAATAGCGGTGATTCGGCGTGACGCGGGTTCCGTCTTCGGTGACGATCCATTCGGTCGTGATGCCGTGGAGCAGACGGCTCACAGGCGAAGCGAGCAGCGCTGCACGACCCAGGTCAGCGCGCTCGTCGAAGGCCGCGATCATATCCCTAGGGCGGATATCCTCGATGGTGCAGGAACTACCGTCGGCGAGGAGGATCGGAGTGCCGGCGGAGAAGCAGGGGGCGACGATGTCAGGCATCACCAGTAGGTCGAATTCGTCAAGAGTCTCCCGTGCAATGTACAAATCCATGAACGGCCAGAAAGCGCTCGCAAGCTTCTCATTAGTATTTGGCGCAAAGCCATTGCCAATACCCACAGTCTTGATGAAGACTTCATCGCCACGTGAGATCACGCTACGGACGACGATTCCAGGATGAAGTGTATGCATATTCGGAATAGTTACATTGACTGCTGTCATTGATTGATCGTCGAACCAATGCGACACGAAACCGAGAGCAACTGGAACAAACCCCACATCGCCGTTCGAGTAAGGATGTGCTTCAAACAAAGTATCGAACCAAGCCGGTTCCTCCCTCAGGTTGCTGTATAGTGCGGATAAGTGTTGTGTAGTGAGCCCATCGACTTTCGTCTCAACATTGTACGTATGAAACAAATCTGTCCGATTCGGATCGATTCCTAGCGATCCGATCCCAGGTATTTCAATCGATCGGCTTACCCCATCGATCGTAATGCGCAGTTCGTTCCCATCTACGATAATCTCGGCGCCAGAGGGTGTGTCCAATGATGGGATCGACACTTCGAAGTAGGATGTAGTCATGATTCTCTTCCTTAGGCAGTTTTGCGGCAAGCTCGCCAAGCAGCAGTCATGGATAGCGCCATCAGGGTAATGTACGCTAGTTGAATGGCGGCGCCCGCGAGCGTAAGAGTGCCGTGATCATATATTGTCACGCCCCAGTTTCGGAGGTGAATGCCGTGGCCGGATGGGAAAAGAAGACTGGGCCAAAAAGGAACGCCACAACCAGTGAATGCCGCCAAGAAAATAATGAACGGGTTTTTTGAACTGTTGTCGGCAATGAATACTACGAGCCATGCAAACGGATAGGCGAATATTGTGGACACTAAAGCGCCCACCACTAAAGAGTATGGTCCGCCAACAAAATCGCCCACCATAAAGCTTACCACCAGAAAATTCAGCGCACGAAAAGCCAGATTCGCGCCGTAAAGAACGATAAATAACAAAAGCGAGAGCCGCCCCAGATTGCATGTCTCTTGATGCATCAAGTAAACCTCATCGGCATAGCTGCATGCGCTATTTGCTTCAACGCAAGAAATGCGATTTCTTTCGCGCTACTTTTGCCGTCCGACATGCGCTAAATCCGTCTCGGACAAATTGGCGCGTCGGGAGCGGAGGTCTGTTGCAGTGCGGCGGCTTGCAAACGTTCATCTTCGAGCTCAATAAACTCCCACTCCCAGCGCAGCTGCCCTTAATTGCTCTCATCCTTCTGAATGCATGTCTGTTGCGCCTTGGCCACAAACCGCCGCCAAATTTTTGGTAGATAGTGTGCACCAGAGAGGGGGGCGCACCCGCCGCCTTGGCCGCTGCCGTTCCAACAATGCTCCCGATGGCATTGCCGAGGGACTGGCCGATGGCGCCGCCGATGTTTTCGATTTCGACGATCTGGCGGCCGAGATAGCCGCCGACGAAGCCGCCTATGTTGAGGCCTTCGGCGATACTGACGAGGTTGCCGGCTTCGAGGCCCGAGGTGAGCAGGGCAAATGCGTTCTCGCCGCCTGCCGCGATGAAATCGCCGAACACGCCGGCCACTTGCGCGTCGGCGCTGACGAGCTGCGACAACGCGCCGGACGTGATCGAACTCGTCACGTGGTCGAACAGCTGCGCGCCGAAGCCGGAGCCGTCCACGCCGAACAGGTCGCCGAGTTCGTCGGTGAGGAAGCCGGCGGCGAGGCCCACGATGCTACCGCCGACGCCGGTGGCGAAGCTCGCCGCCAGTGCGGCGCCGTCTGTAAAGCTCGCCAGCACGTCCTCGATCAGCGCGCCCGACGAGCCCGCACCCGTGAAGAAGCGGCCGACGCCGGCGCCGGCAGCCCCCAGCACGGTCGCCAGCGCCGAGCCGGCCGCCCCCGCCTTAGCCGGCCAATTCGCCAAGCTTTCCGAAGTGTGCCGCCAGCAGGTAATAGAACGGAACGCGATGCTTGCGGCGTTCATCCCGCATCTTCACGCACACCTCCGCGATCGCCGCGTCGAGCGTGGCATCGTCGTCCGTCAGGGCGAGCTTCTTCTTCAGCCAGCTCTCGCGCACCCGCTCGATCTCCGTCAGGTCCGAACAAGAGACGAGCGACGCATCCGCCGAGCGCAACGCGATGCCGAGGTGCCTGACGATAGCCGCCACCGCTGCCTCGTCGATATTCTCGACGTAAGCCCCGAGCCCGAAGCTCTCTGCCGCACCCGGTACCGGCTCCGCCCCACTCGCCTCCTCCTCGTCGGGGAAGGTGATGTCGGGCATGTCGGGTTGATCGTCGAGGCCGGCAGCGACGGGCGGAGCGCGCCGTGCGAACACCGTCTCGGCATCGGCCACCGGCTCCTCCTCCTCGCTCGCCTTGCCGCTCGAAAGCTTCTGCAGCCGGGCGAACATTTCGGCAGCCTCCGCGCTTTCGCGGCGCGCAGCCGCGCCCGGCAGGTCGGGCTGCGGACCCAGGCCCGGAACACTCGTCGTCTCGTCGACCGGCAGCAGCGAGACTGAAGCCGTCGGCTCGGCGGCGATCACCTCCTCGCGCACGGGAACGCGCTTGGCGGCCTTCTTCACCTCCGCGTCGAGATCGATCTGCGAGCACAGACCGAGCGTCACCGGGTCCTGCGGCTGCAGGCTTGCCGAGTTCCAGTGCGTGCGATCGCGGATCTGCGCGATGGTCGGCTTCGTCGTGCCGACGAGCCGCATGATCTGGCTGTCCTTCAGCTCGGGATGGTTGCGGATCAGCCAGAGCACGGCATTCGGCCGGTCGTGCCGGCGCGAAACGGGCGTGTAGCGCGGACCCTTCTTGCGCGTCGTGACCTGCGGCAGATTGACCTTCGCTTCGGCGAGCCGCAGCTTGTGCTCGTGGTCGGCTTCGCCACGCGCGATCTCCTCGCGGGTGAGCTGGCCGTTGGCGATCGGGTCCATGCCCTTGATGCCCTGCGCGACATCGTCGTCGGCGATGCCCTTGACCTCGAGCACATGCAATCCGCACAGCTCGGCGATCTGCTCGAAGGACAGGCCGGTGTTGTCGACGAGCCAGACGGCCGTCGCCTTCGGCATGAGGGGCTTGCGATCGCTCATGAACAGGTCTTTCGCGCTCCGCGAGGGTCTGCCGACCGACGCGGGCCACCGTGGTGGCGAGGATGGGGGGATCGCAACATAGTACAGTGATGCGCCGCGCCAGCGCAAGCCACTGTCCGTGCGGGCCTGCAGCCTGCTGCCGGCGGGCTCTGCAACACGGCGCTCAGGTGGCCGGGTCAGGCATGCCAGGACGGCGGACGATCAGCACAAAAGCGCGTGTTGCCGCGACGGATCGCGCTCATTAGTGTGCGCCTGCCGAAATCGGGGCGGGGAGCGTAGGCTGGCTGCGCGTCCGTCGAGACATCGAAGGCTTGGTCCGGCGACGGGTGAGGGCGGTGGCGAGCAAGACCTATTATTTCGAGGACCTCGAGGTCGGCATGGAGGCATCGATCCGCAAGACGGTGTCGGAAGCCGACATCGCCGCCTTCGCTGAAATCTCCGGCGACCGCAATCCCGTCCATCTCGACCGCGCGTATGCCGCCCGCACCATCTTCAAGGAGCCGATCGCCCACGGCCTGCTGACGGCAGCCTACATCTCGACCGTGTTCGGCATGGAGTTGCCCGGCCCCGGTGCCATCTATGTCTCCCAGACCCTGAACTTCAAGGCGCCGGTCAAGATCGGCGACGAGGTCACCGCCCGCGTCGTCGTCGTCGACCTCGTACCGTCGAAGCGGCGCGCCTTGTTCGACTGCATCTGCACCGTCAAGGGGCGCGTCGTCCTCGACGGCGAAGCGATGATGATGGTGCCCGCCCGGCCCGCTGAAACCGAAGCGGCAGGCTGAGCCGGGCGAGGTCCCATTCAGAGAGCGGCGCGCTGATGCTCGTTCTGACCGACGCCGACGAGGTTCCCGGCTCCGCTCGCGGCGGCGTATTCGCCATCGGCAATTTCGACGGCGTGCACCGCGGCCACAAGGCGCTCATCGCCCGCACGACGCAACTGGCATCCGGCTTGCCCAACAGCGCCGACGGCATGCGCGCCAGCACCAACGGCATGCGCGCGAGCGCCGGCGTCATCGTCTTCGAGCCCCATCCCCGCCGCTATTTCCGGCCCGCCGAGCCTCACTTCGTGCTGACGCCGCTCGACGAGAAGCTGCGTCTGCTCGCCGGCCTCGGTCTCGACGTCGCCGTTGTGCTGACCTTCGACGCCGCACTCGCCGGCCTGTCGGCGCAAGCGTTCGTCGAGCGCGTCCTGATCGGCCGTCTCGGCGTCCGGCACGTCGTCGTCGGCTACGATTTCTCCTACGGCAAGGACCGCGGTGGCTCGACCGGGACCTTGCAGGCAGCCGGCGCTGCGGCGGGCTTTGGCGTGACGGTGATCGATCAGCAGGCCGAGGATGGCGAAGCCTTCTCCTCGACCGCGATCCGCCTGCATCTGTCCGAGGGCAACGTCAACGCCGCCGCGCGCGCTCTCGGCCACTGGTGGCGGGTGTCGGGCGTCGTCGCGCACGGGGCAAAGATCGGCACGGAGCTCGGCTTTCCGACCGCCAACATCGACTTGGCCGTAGGAACCGCCTTGAAGCACGGCATCTATGCCGTCCGGGTGCACCACGCCGGCCGCACCTTTGGTGGCGCCGCCTACTTCGGCACGCGTCCGACCGTCGACGACGGCCCCCCCCGCCTCGAGGCGTTCCTGTTCGACTTCTCCGGCGATCTCTACGGAAGCGTCGTCGGCGTCGAATTGATCGGCTTCGTACGCGGCGATCGCCGGTTCCGGTCCCTCGACGAGATGAAGGCGCAGATCGCGCGCGACTGCGAAGCCGCCGCGGTCCTTCTTGCAGCAGCACCCATTACGCCGTAGCGCCCGCAACACGGGCAGTCGGCGAAAATTTCAGGCACCCCGCGCCGTCGCAATCTCGCCAAGCGGTTGCTAGAAGTCTGCCGACGCAACGGAACGTCGCCTGCCCCGGTTGCCAGCCCGCTGCCGATCCGCGCCCGAAAGGACCCGTCCCCGTGGAAGAGCAACTGCCGGTCCTGCTCGCGATCGCCATCGTCACGCTGGTCGCCGTCATCAACGGTCTCGTCATGACGGCGCTGCGCCAGCCACCGCTGGTCGGCTACATTCTGGCGGGGCTCGCGCTGGGTCCGGCCGGCGTCGGCTTCCTGCCGCAGATCGATCACGTGCCGCTGCTCGCCGAGTTCGGCGTCCTGTTCCTGCTGTTCGTCATCGGCATGGAGATCAGCCTCAGGTCGTTCATCGCCGACCTCAAGCCGGCTCTGCTGACGACCATCGGCCAGCTCGTCGTCGCCTTCTTTGCCATGCTCGCCTTCGGCATGGCGCTCGGCTGGCGCATCGAGCAGGTCATCCTGCTGTCGTTCGTGTTGACCATGTCGTCGACGGCAGTCGCCATCAAGGTGCTCGAGGATATCGGCGAATCGCGCACCCACCTCGGCCGCGTGACGATCGCGGTCACCATCGCCCAGGACATCGCCATCGTGCCGATGCTGATCATCGCCAACGCCTTCCAGGCCGGCGGGACGATCGAGCCGGTGACGGTGCTGACGGTCGCCATCGCCATCAGCGGGCTCGGGCTTTTCATTTACGTACTCGCCCCGCGCGGCAAGCTCGACTTCCCGTTCCAGGCCGCTCTCACGGGCCGGGTCGAGCTCGTGACGCTCGTCGCGCTGCTCGTGTGCTGCCTGTCGGCCGTGCTGACCGGGATCGCCGGCATGTCGCCCGCCTACGGCGCGTTCCTCGCCGGCCTGTTCATCGGCCGCACGACGCTGCGTGCCGAAGCCATCACCGCCATGCAGCCCATCCAGAGCGTGCTGATGGTGCTGTTCTTCGTGGCGATCGGGCTGATGCTCGACGTCAAGTTCGTCGCCGCCAACGCCGGCCTCGTCGCCGTGTTCGTCCTCGGCGCGCTGACCGTCAAGTCGGCGATCAATATCCTGATCCTGCGCCTCGTCGGCCTGCCGTCGAAGACAGCGTTCCAGGCGGGTCTCATCCTCGGCCAGATCGGCGAGTTCGCCTTCGTGCTGGCGGCCGTGGGGCTTGCCAACCAGGTGCTCGATCCCGTCGGCTACAAGCTCGCCATCTCGGTCATCGTGCTGTCGCTGCTGCTGAGCCCGCTGTGGACGCACGCCGTCAAGCGGGTGAGCGACCGCGCAGAGGAGGGCGGCGGGCTCCGGGCGGCGCTGTTCGGGACGTCGTTCGGACCGGCTCCCGTCGCTGCCCTCGTCGACCAGGCCGATGCCGCCTCGGCCGCACCCGCCAAAGAGCCGGTCTGAGCCACGGCTGCATGGCCGGCTTTGCCATTGCGGTCGGGCTTGTTAGAAGCTGCCGGACTTTTCGTGCGCCGTTCGGCCCTTCGGCCCGCGGCTCCGGCATGCGGGACGACAAAGATCATGGCCAAAAGCAAGAGCGGCAAGACGAAGGATGGGGCGCCAGCGGCACCGCCGCCTCAGGTAACGGCCCCGCAGCCTGAGGCCGTCGCGACGCCTGCTCCATCGGCCGGTGCGCGCGACTGGAGCACGACGCTCTACCTGCCGCAAACCGAGTTTCCCATGCGCGCCGGCCTGCCCGAGCGCGAGCCCGTCATGCTCGCCCGCTGGGAGGACATGGGCCTCTACGACAAGCTGCGCGAGGAGAGCCGCGGACGGCCGAAGTTCGTTCTCCACGACGGCCCGCCCTACGCCAACGGCAACATCCACATCGGGCACGCACTGAACAAGATCCTGAAGGACGTGGTCGTCAAATCCCAGCAGATGCTGGGTCACGATAGCAACTACGTGCCCGGCTGGGACTGCCACGGCCTGCCCATCGAGTGGAAGATCGAGGAGGAGGTATACCGCGCCAAGGGCAAGGCGAAGCCGGATTTCACCGATCCCGAGGCCATCGTCGCCTTCCGCCGCGAGTGCCGGGCCTACGCGGACAAGTGGCTCGACATCCAGCGTGAGGAGTTCAAGCGCTTGGGCGTCACCGGCGACTGGGATCACCCCTACTCGACCATGGCCTATCCGGCGGAAGCCGTGATCGCCGACGAGATCATGAAGTTCGCGGTATCGGGGCAGCTCTACCGCGGCTCCAAGCCCGTCATGTGGTCGGTCGTCGAAAAGACCGCGCTCGCCGAGGCCGAGGTCGAGTATCAGGACTACCAGTCCGACATGGTCTGGGTGAAGTTTCGGGTTGTTCAACTCGTCGCTTCCGGCCGAGGCAAAACATCCGCTGAAGCGGAAGCGATGGAGAATCGCAAACTTGACCTGATGCGTGGCGCTAGCATTGTCATCTGGACGACCACACCATGGACACTGCCCGGCAACCGCGCGATCTCGTTTTCATCGAAGATCGAGTACGGGCTCTATGAGGTCACTGCTGCGCCCGAGAACAACTGGGCCAAGGTTGGCGACAAGTATGTTCTTGCCGACAAGCTCGCCGCCGACGTCATGAAAGCCGCCAAGGTCGAGGGTTTTGAGCGGCGCGGTGAAGTCACGCGCGATATGTTGACCGGCGCAGAATGCGACCACCCCCTCGCGTCCCTCGGCTACGACTTCACCGTCCCTCTGCTTGACGGCGACCACGTCACCGACGACACCGGCACGGGCTTCGTGCACACCGCGCCCGGCCATGGCGCCGACGACTACATCATCTGGACCGCCAACCAGAAGGCGCTGCGCGAGCGCGGCATCGACACCACGATCCCCTTCACCGTCGACGCCGACGGCGTCTTGACCGAGCACGCCCCCGGCTTCACCGGCAAGCGCGTGCTGAAGGAGAACGGCGACAAGGGTGACGCCAACGAGGCGGTGATCAAGGCTCTGTCCGAGGCGGGCGCCATCATCGCGCGCGGCCGCCTCAAGCACCAATATCCCCACTCCTGGCGCTCCAAGAAGCCGGTCATCTTCCGCAATACGCCGCAGTGGTTCATCGCCATGGACCGCTCTCAGGCGACCACCCCTCACCCCGACCCTCTCCCCGCTAGCGGGGAGAGGGGAAGCACTGGTGACAACGACACCCGCACGCTCCGCGAGAGGGCGCTGGCCGAGATCGAGCGCGTCGAATGGGTGCCGGCATCGGGCCAGAACCGCATCACCGGCATGATCGCCGGGCGGCCCGACTGGGTCGTCTCGCGCCAGCGCGCCTGGGGCGTGCCGATCGCCGTGTTCCGCAACGTCGAGACTGACGCCATCGCGCCGGGTCCTGCGTTCGCCCGCTCCGCCGAGCTCAGCCAGCGCATCCGCGAGGCCTTTGCCGCCGAGGGCGCCGATTGCTGGTTCGCCGCCGACGCGAAATCGCGCTTCCTCGGCGGCCTTGTCGATGACCTCGACGCCTGGGAGCAGGTCCGCGATGTGCTCGACGTGTGGTTTGATTCGGGCTCGACCCACGCCTTCACCATGGAAGACCCGGCCGCCTTCCCCGGGCTCGCCGGCATCCATCGCACGCTCGACGGCGGCCGCGACCGCGTCATGTACCTCGAAGGCTCCGACCAGCATCGCGGCTGGTTCCACTCCTCGCTGCTGGAATCCTGCGGCACGCGCGGCCGCGCACCCTACGACGTCGTTCTGACCCACGGCTTCGTCCTCGACGAGAAGGGTCAGAAGATGTCGAAGTCGCTCGGCAACGTCGTCGCCCCTCAGGAGGTCATGAAGACCTACGGCGCGGATATCCTGCGCTTGTGGGTGGCCGCCTCCGATTACTCCGACGATCTCCGGATCGGGCCCGAGATCCTGAAGACCTTCGCGGAAACCTACCGCAAGATGCGCAACACGCTGCGCTGGATGCTCGGCGCGCTCGCCCACTTCCGCGAGACCGACCGCGTCGCCGACGTCGCGGCCATGCCCGAGCTCGAGCGGCTCATGCTGCATCGGCTCTCCGAGCTCGATGCGGAGGTGCGCACCGCCTACGCCGCCTACGACTATCGCAAGGTCGTCGGCGCGCTGGCCCAGTTCCTCAACACCGACCTGTCGGCCTTCTATTTCGACATCCGCAAGGATGCGCTCTACTGCGACGCCCCGTCGAGCCTGCGCCGCAAGGCGGCACTCACCGTGATCGACCACCTGTTCGAGGCAACGACGCGCTGGCTCGCGCCGATCCTCGCCTTTACCGCCGAGGAGGCATGGCTCGCCCGAGGCGGCAACGAGGGCCGCTCCGTCCACCTCGAGACGTTCCCCGAAGTGCCGCGCGCCTGGCGCGACGAGGGCGTGGCGGCCAAGTGGGCGAGCGTGCGCCGCGTGCGCCGCGTCGTCACCGGCGCCCTCGAGGTCGAGCGCGCAGCCAAGCGCATCGGCTCGTCTCTCGAGGCGGCCCCGCAGGTGTACATCTCGGATGACAAGCTCATGGCGGCCATCGACGGCGTCGACCTTGCCGAGGTGGCACTGACGAGCGGCATCGCGATCGTCAACGGCGCGCCGCCAAGCGAGGCCTTCACGCTCCCCGACGTACCCGGCGTCAGCGTCGTGCCGCGCTTGGCGGAAGGCAAGAAATGCGCCCGCTCCTGGCGCATCACCACCGACGTCGGCTCCGACCCCGCCTACCCTGAGCTGTCGGCGCGCGATGCCGCCGCCATGCGCGAGATCGACGGTGTGGCCCGGTCATGAGCATCCGCGACTGGCTCTGGGGCCCCCACTCGAAGGCCGGCCTTCTCACCGCGCTCGCCACGGCCGCGATCGACCAGGCCCACAAGCTTTGGATGATCCACGTCTACGAGATCGCCGAGAAAGGTCGCGTTACCGTCACCCCGTTCCTCGATCTCGTCTTCGTGCTCAACACGGGCGTCAGCTACTCGCTGCTCGACAGCACGTCGTTCGGCTGGCAGGTGGCGCTCGCTGTCTTCGCCGTGCTGGCGAGCCTTGCAATGTGGGTGTGGCTCGCCCGCGCCGGCACGTCACGCCTGATGGCCGTCAGCCTCGGGCTCATCATCGGCGGGGCGATCGGCAACGCCATCGACCGCTTGCTCTACGGAGGCGTCGCCGACTTCTTCTCGCTGCACGCCTACGGGTTCTACTGGTACGTGTTCAATATCGCCGACGTGGCGATTGTTGCCGGTGTCGTGGGCCTTCTGTATGACAGTTGGGCAGCGAGTCGAAATGGTGCCACAAAACCGACCTAGCCCAATCTGGCCGGGGCACCTTCGGCCAAAGGAGACCGCCATGCAGCCGATCAAGGCAGACGCAAGGAGCCGGCCTCGGCGCCGCTGCTCGCTGTTCGTCGCCAGCGTTGCTCTGGCGATCGGTGGCTGCTCGGCCGGTGACGTGCAGTTCGAAGGCAAGCTCTTCGAGATGGCCGGCATTGGCCAGACCACCGAGCGGCGCACACCCAAGCTCGCCGAGCGCGCGCCCCTTGTCGTACCGCCCGACCTCAATCGCCTGCCACAACCGGGCTCCGCCGAGGACCCGACCGATGTCGCCCTCGCCTCCATCAACGACCCCGACCGGCAGGCGCAGATCGACCCTGCGATCCTAGCCAAGCAGCAGGCGGAATACTGCGCCAAGACCTACGACCTCGCCAAGCTGCGTGGCGACCCGGACGCCGATCAGATCGTCGGGCCGGCCGGACCGTGCCGCAAGTCGGCGCTCGGCGGGATGGGCAGCCTGTTCGGCGGATCGAGCCAGCCGCAGCCCTGAGCCGGGCGCTGATAAGCCTCGGTTTTAATTGACATAAGTCGGCTTTGTGGCCGGCCCACATGGACGCGATGTCATTTGACTTGATGCAGCCGACTGCGCGACCCTTCCATATCCGCTCGTGTCACGTTGCAAGCCGCCTCCGTCCCTTTCCGGCGGCGCTGTGCTTCGACATGGTGCCCAAGCGGCGCGGCTCGCCCCGCCGCGATCACCGTTCTGGATGAGATGCCGATGCCTGCCGCCGGCCGCCGCCGCTTCGAGACCTTCCCCCTCCTCCTCATCGTGGCTCTGATGCTCGCACAAACACCGTTTTCTCCCGCCGCGTTCGCCGCTCCCCGCGCCACCGAGTTCAAGCTGGACAACGGCTTGCAGGTCGTCGTGATCGAGGATCGCCGCGCCCCCGTCGTCACCCACATGGTCTGGTACCGCGTGGGTGCGGCCGACGAGCCGAAGGGCAAGTCCGGCATCGCACACTTTCTCGAGCACCTGATGTTCAAGTCGACCGAGAAGATCGCCATCGGCGAGTTCTCGAAGATCGTGGCGCGCCTCGGCGGCCAGGACAACGCCTTCACCAGCCAGGATGCGACGGCCTACTTCCAGCGCATCGCCAAGGAGCGCCTCGCCGATGTGATGGCCATGGAGGCCGACCGCATGGTCAACCTTCGCCTGACCGAGAAGGAGGTGCTGACCGAGCGCGATGTCATCCTCGAGGAGCGGCGCTCGCGCATTGAAAACAATCCATCCTCGATCCTCACCGAGCAGATGGACGCCGCCCTCTACTATCACCATCCCTACGGCATTCCAGTCATCGGCTGGGCGCATGAGATCGCAGCCCTCGGCCCGGACGATGCGCTGTCTTTCTATCGGCAGCATTACGCTCCCAACAACGCCATCCTCGTCGTCTCGGGCGATGTCAGTTCGCAGGAGGTGCGGCGCCTCGCCGAGACGACCTACGGCAAGATTCCGACCGGCAACGGCATCGTCGCCACGCGTGTGCGTCCGCAGGACCCCGAGCACCGCGTCGCCCGCCGCCTGGAGCTCGTCGACCCGCGCGCCGGCAACGCCTCGATCACCCGCTATTACTTCGCTCCGAGCTATCTCAACGCGCCCAAGGGCAAGGGCGAGGCGCTCGAGGTGTTGATGAAGGTCGTCGCGTCGGGCTCGACGAGCCGCCTCTACAAGCGCCTCGTCGTCGACAAGAAGGTCGCATCCAATGCCGGCGGCTGGTATTCCGGCGAGGGCATCGACAGCGGCAAGCTCTCCGTCTACGCCGTCGCCCAGAATGGGACCCCACTCGCCGACGTCGAGCGCGAGATCGATGCCGTCCTCGCCGACGTCAAGGCGAACGGCATCACCGAAGCGGAATTGAAGCGCGCCAAGACCGGCCTTGCTGCTGAATACATCTACGAGAGCGACAGCCAGTCGACGCTGGCGCGCCGCTATGGCTGGGGCCTCGTCGTCGGGCATACCGTCGCTGCCATCGAGGAGTGGCCGCAGGAGGTCGCCAAGGTGACCGCCGAGGACGTCAAGGCCGCCGCCGCCGAGTTTCTCGATGCGCGCCGCTCCGTAACGGGCTGGCTGGTGCCCGAGAAGACGGCTGCTGCGGCAGCGACAGCCGCCCCGGCGCCCGCGCCGGCGCCTGCTTCGCCACCTGCCGCAGCGCCTGCTGCCCCCTCGCGCGGTTGAGGAGAGACCGAGGTCGATGACCGTGATCCATCTTCTCGGCGCCGCCGCGCGCTCCATCGCCCGCCTCGAGATCGTGCTGTCGATCGCGGTTCTCGTGCTGTTCGTCGTCGTTGCCCTGATGAGGCCGGCCCACGCCATGGATATCAAGACCGTCAAGAGCCCGGGAGGTATCGAGGCCTGGCTCGTCGAGGACCGCGCTGTGCCGCTCGTCGCCCTGCGCTTCGCCTTCGGTGGCGGCAGCTCGCAGGACCCCGTCGGCAAGGAGGGCGTCGCCAACTTCCTGTCGGCCATGCTCGACGAGGGCGCCGGCGACCTGCCATCGGCCGATTTCCAGGAGCGCATGGAGGATATCGCCATGCGCATGAGCTACGAGGACGGCCGTGACACCTTCTACGGCAACGTCGAGACGCTGTCGGCCTACCGCGACCAGGCCATGGCCCTGCTCAAGCTCGCGCTGACCAAGCCCCGTTTCGACGCCGACGCCGTCGAGCGTATTCGCGGCCAGTTGCAGGCGGGCCTCGCCTACGCCGATCGCGATCCTGACCGTGTCGCCTCGAAGGCATGGTTCAAGACCGCATTCCCGGGACACCCCTATGGCCGAGAGCCCTCGGGCAGCTCAGCATCGCTGGCCGCCATCGGCTCCGCCGACCTCGAGGCCTTCCGCAAAAGCACGTTCGCCCGCGATAATCTCAAGGTGGTCGCCGTCGGCGATATCGATGCGGCAAGCCTCGGCAAGCTGCTCGACGAGGTGTTTGGCGATCTGCCGGCCACAGCCGCTCTGACGCCGGTGGCCGAGACGATGCCGCCGAAAGGCGGCAAGCTCGAGGTCGTCGAGATGGATGTGCCCCAGTCGGTGGCCGTATTCGGCGGCGCGGGCCTCAAGCGCAAGGATCCCGACTTCATCGCCGCTTTCGTGCTCAATCACATCCTCGGAGGCGGTGGGTTCTCCTCGAAGCTGATGGAGGAGGTGCGCGAGAAGCGTGGGCTCGCCTATTCGGTTTACAGTTACCTGAGCCCGCTCGAGCGCAGCGCCGTCTACCTCGGGTCGGTCGCCACCAAGAACGAGGAGATCGGACAGTCCCTCGACGTCATCCGCGCCGAATTGACCCGCATCGCGACCGACGGGCCCTCGCCGCAGGATCTCGACGGCGCCAAGAAGTACCTGATCGGCTCCTTTGCGCTGCGCTTCGACACCAACTCCAAGATCGCAAGCCAGCTTCTCGGACTGCTCGTCGAAGGTTTCGACAAGGACTATATCGAGAAGCGCAATGGGCTCATCGAGGCGGTGACGCTCGCCGACATCAAGCGCGCGGCCGCACGCTTCCTCACGGCCGACGATCTCATCGTGACGGTCGTCGGCAAGCCGCAGGGTCTGCCCCCGCGCGGGTGACGGCGGGATGGAGGGCGGAAGGCGTATGGTGCGGGAGCGACGGGCGAGCGGCCTGTGGACCCCCTCCGGCGCTAAATGACCGAATCGGCTATCGCAAAAGCGCGCGGACGCAATTCGCGCGCTTTTTGCCGCTTTGAACCCGCGTTACAGCGCTTACCCTCGGTTTCGTCGCGCTGCAGCCCCGGAGCTCCGCCAATGTCGGCCACGTCCGCCGTGCTGCCCTACTCAGTGTCCGTCGCCGGTTGCCTCGAAGGGGCGATCGGCGCGCACGGCCTCCCGCCGGCCACGCTCGCAGCCTACCTCGACCGTCTCGCCCCGCACGTCGCGGCCCTCGCCGACGATGCCCGCACCGGCCGGCTGCCGCTGCTGACTATCGTGCGCGAGCGCGAGGACATCGAGACGGCGCATGCCGCCCTCGACCGGTTGTCGGCCGGCGCCCGCCTCATCGTCTTCTTCGGAACGGGTGGCTCGAGCCTCGGCGGCGAAACGCTGGCGCAGCTCGCCGGCTGGAACATCCCCGGCGGCGGCGAGAACTATCGCCGCAACCGGCCGCGCACGCGCTTCTACTCGAACCTCGACGGCGCCACGCTGACAGGCGCTTTCGATATCGCCGACCTCGCCACCACGCGCTTCGTCGTCACCTCGAAGTCGGGCGGCACCGCCGAGACGCTGGCGCAGGCCATCGCCGCGCTCGGCGCCTGTGAGGCCGCCGGGCTCGGGGACGAGATTCCCAAGCTGTTCCTTGGCATCACGGAGGCGGAGGCGCCCGGCAAGTCGAATGGCCTGCGCCGGCTGTTTGCCGCGCGCGGCATCCCCATGCTGCCCCACCACGACGGCATCGGCGGACGCTACTCGGCCCTGACCAACGTCGGCCTTGTGCCGGCCATGGCGCGCGGCCTCGACCCTCACCAGATCAGGTCGGGTGCCGCCGGCGTGGTCGACGCGCTGTTCGCCACATCCGCTCCGGCCGCCCATCCCGCCGCACTCGGGGCGGCCGTCGCCGTCGCGCTCGCAAGGGAGAGGGGGATCGCCAAGACGGTCATGATGCCCTACGCCGACCGCCTGGCGCGTCTTGCCCACTGGTACGTTCAACTCTGGGCCGAAAGCCTCGGCAAAAATGGGCAGGGCACGAGCCCGATCCCCGCGCTCGGACCGCTCGATCAGCACTCCCAGCTCCAGCTCTACATGGATGGCCCCCGCGATCAGATGATCACCATCCTGCGTACACCGACCAAGGGGGACGGGCCGCGCCTCGACCCCGGCCTTGCCCGCCTCGCCGGGGCCGAGTATCTCGCCGGCCGCCACGTCGGCGATATCGTCGCCGCACAGTCTGATGCACTGCCCGAAGCGCTCGCCACGGCCGGCCGCCCCGTGCGCACCATCGACGTCGACCGCCTCGACGAGACGGCGATCGGCGCGCTCATGATGCACTTCATGCTGGAGACGATCCTCGCCGGCCGCCTCATGGGTGTCGATCCGTTCGATCAGCCTGGCGTCGAATTGGCCAAGGTGCTGACGCGCAAACGCCTCGCGCCGCCGGCCTGACGCACCGGCGCGCCGCCATGCCCATCCGCCAGCTCTCGCCCGAGACCGTGAACCGCATCGCCGCCGGCGAGGTGATCGAGCGGCCGGCGAGCGTGGTCAAGGAACTGGTCGAAAACGCCCTCGACGCCGGCGCGCGCCGGCTCGAGGTGGTCACCGCCTCCGGCGGGCTCGCCCTCATCCGCGTCACGGACGACGGCTGCGGCATGGGCCCGGACGAGCTCGCGCTTGCCATCGAGCGTCACGCCACCTCGAAGCTCGACGAGGACGACCTCTTCGACATCCGCATGCTGGGCTTTCGCGGCGAGGCCCTGCCTTCGATCGGCTCGATCGCCCGTCTCGAGATCGCAAGCCGCGCGCAGGGCGCGGCGGAAGCCTTCTCGATCCTAGTCGACAAGGGCAGCCGGCGCGGCCTGAAGCCGGCTGCCGTCGATTCCGGAACCCGCGTCGAGGTGCGCGACCTGTTCGCGGCGACGCCGGCCCGCCTCAAGTTCCTCAAGTCCGAGCGGGCGGAGAACTTGGCGGTCGGCGAGGTCGTCAAGCGCCTCGCCATGGCCCACCCGGCGGTCGGCTTCACGTTGACGACGGGTGAGCGCACGGGCCTTGCCCTGCCACCGTCGAGGCCCGGCCCGGATGGCCTCCTCGACCGGCTCGGCCGCATCATGGGCCATTCGTTCATGGCCGATGCGCTCGCTGTATCCGGGGAGCGCGACGGCGTCCGCATCGAGGGCTTCATCGGCGTGCCCACGCTGAACCGGCCCGACCAGTCCCAGCAGTTCCTGTTCGTCAACGGCAGGCCGGTCAAGGACCGCCTGCTCATCGGGGCGCTGAGGGCCGCCTATGGCGATACCGTGCCGCGCGGGCGCCATCCGGTGGTCGCCTTGTTCGTCGCCCTGCCGCCGCGCGCCGTCGACGTCAACGTGCACCCGACCAAGGCCGAAGTGCGCTTCGCTGACGCGGGCGCGGTCAAGTCGGCGCTGATCGCCGCGGTCCGCCACGCGCTCGCCGCCAGCGGCCATCGTGCCTCCGTGCTGGGCGGCCTGGGCACGCTCGACGCCATGCGTCCCGTCGGCGGACCGGCTGCACGCGAGCCTGCGTCCCCGGCGGCCTCACCGTGGAGAACCGCTGCCCGGCCGCCCGCGACGCCATACGCTCCGGGCTTCTCTGACGCCATGCAGGCTCCGCTCGCCGGGCTCGCCGAGCCGTCGGCCGACAGCGCCGCCCACGCCGCGGCGACCATCGGCGCGCCAGAGTTCGCGGGTCCGCTCGGGGCTGCGCGCGCGCAGATCCACGAGACCTACATTATTGCCCAGACCGAGACCGGCGTCGTCATCGTCGACCAGCACGCCGCCCACGAGCGCCTCGTCTACGAGCGTCTGAAGGCCATGCTCGGCGCCGGTGGCGTCACGCGCCAGTACTTGCTCATCCCGGTCGTCGTGGAACTCGCGGTCACCGACGCCGAGGCCCTGGTCGAGCGAGCCGAGGACCTTGCTGCGCTTGGTCTCTCGATCGAGGCGTTCGGTCCCGGCGCGGTCGTCGTGCGCGAGACGCCGGCGCTGCTCGGCGATACCGATGTCGAAGGCCTCGTCCGCGATCTCGCCGCCGAGTTCGTCGGCGACGGTGAGGGCGCAGCCCTGTCGGATCGGCTGGCGGCCGTCGCCTCCCGCATGGCCTGCCACGGCAGCGTCAGGGCCGGCCGCCGGCTGACACCGGCCGAGATGAATGCTCTCTTGCGCGAGATGGAGGCGACGCCGCTGTCCGGCCAGTGCAACCACGGCCGGCCGACCTACGTCGAGCTACGCCTGGCCGATATCGAGCGGCTGTTCGGGCGCAAGTGAGCCGCGCTCCTGCGCCAGCCCCTTGATGACGAGGGCAACCCCGCCGAGGCCGACGATGCTGAGTGCGAGCAGCCACAGCGGGAAGCCGGGCCAGGCCATCAGCCCGAAACCGGCCGCCAGCGCCTGCGCGAGATAGGCGCCGAGCGGCGTCAGCGCCGTCGTTCCGAGAAAGCTCTCCGTGCCGATCTTCACCACGGAGGCGAACGTCAGGTAGGTCATGGCGAGAATGATCGGCGCGCCGACCACGAGCGCGATCGTCAGCGTCGGGGGATGCACGAAGTCGCTCGGCTGGGGAATGAGCCCGCCGAGCGCGCCGCCTGCCGCCAGCGAGGCGGGCACCAGCACGGCAAGGCCAATGACCGCCGTGACGAGCACCACGAGACCCGTCACGCGCAGATGGTCCAGTACGCCGCGCGCGCGCCGGTTGCCGGGATGCAATTCGCTGGCGAACGTCTTGACGGCGACGATCAGCGAGCCGGCGACGACGAGCCCTGAGGCCAGCAGCCGATCCTCCGGCGCGGCCGCCAGAACGGCTGGCGAAGCAGCTCCCACGATGATGGCGGCCCCCGCCAGCGTCGTCGCGTTGAGGCGGCGCCCGAGCATGACGACGCCGACGATGAGCGAGGCCGGCACGGCGAGCCGGAAGGCAAGGCTCGCCTCGGCCGGCGGCATCAGCGCGAGCACGGCGAAGAACAGCGCTTCGAGCGCGATCGACGTCACGCCGAAGACGAGGCTCGCCGGCGCCAGCAGAACACCGGCGACATCATCGCCGAGCCCTGTCACCGCCAGCATGCCGGCCGCCGCCAGCCCCATCGCCGCGACGACGAAGACGAGAGCATGCGCGCCGGCGGCTTCGGCGATGGCATAGGTGACGGCGAGCGCGGAGATGGTGACGACGAACAGCCCCGCCTCGAGCCAGCCCTGCGCCGAGCGTGACAGGCCGGTCCTCACGCGGGCTCTCCTGCCGCCCGCGCGAACAGGAGAACCGTATCGCCGTAGGCCCGCCGCTCGATGGCTGCGAAGCGCTCCGGCAGGCTGACCGTGGCGCCGGCCTCTTCCTCGATGACGACGATAGCGCCGTCGGCGAGCCATCGGCCGTCGCGCAGTGCAACCAGCGCAAGGTCGGCAAGGCCGCGGCCATAGGGCGGATCGAGGAAGGCGTGCGTGAAGGCGCCGGGCGTCAGGCACGGTCCGAGCTTCGTCGCGTCACGGCGCAGGATCTTCGCCACGCCTTCCAGACCGAGCGCCTCGATATTCGCGCGCATGGCCCCGCGCGCCGCCGCATCGGTGTCGACGAGCATGGCCGAGCGCGCGCCCCGCGACAGGGCCTCGAGGCCCAGAGCGCCGCTGCCGGCGAACAGGTCGATGACGCTGCCGCCTTCGAGGTCCGGCCCGTCGAGGCCATGCTCGAGGATGTTGAACAGCGCCTGCCGCACGCGGTCCGAGGTCGGCCGCGTCGCCGCGCCCTTCGGCGCAGTGAGCGTGCGCCCGCCGAGCCGCCCGCCTACGATGCGCATGCTGGGTACTCCGCCGCCGGCAGCGCAGTCGGCGTGCTCACGGCTCGCGCTCCTCGTCGACCGGCTCGCCGATGACGAGGTCGGGCGTGACGAGGCTCCACTCGCCCTCGCCGGCTGCTTCGCCGCCGCCTGACGGGTCGTCGGCTGGCGACGAGCCGGTCGCAGTGTCGGCAAGCACCGTTGCCGCATCCGTGTCCGCAGCGGCGCGCCGGGTGGCCCGCTTCTCGTCGCGCACCTTGGCCCGGCGCTCGCGCGCGGCTTCGGCCACGTCGAGCATGCCGAGGTCGCGGGCGATGTCGCGGCCGAGCTGATCGGCGAGCACGCGCCGCTTGACGGCCTCCACCTGCCCTGGCGCGAGGTCGAGGAGCTGGAACGGCCCGAACGAGATGCGGATGAGCCGGTTCACCTCGAGGCCGAGGCTGCCCAGGATGCGGCGGACCTCGCGATTCTTGCCTTCGCGCAGACCAATCGTCAGCCACACGTTGGCGCCCTGCACCGTCTCCAGGTGCGCTTCGACCGGCCCATAGTCCATCCCTTCGACGGTGACGCCATCCTTCAGCGCGTCGAGGCTCTCCTGGGTCACCGAGCCGTGCGCGCGCACCTTGTAGCGGCGCAGCCAGCCCGTGGACGGCAGTTCCAGATGGCGGGCGAGTTCACCGTCGTTGGTCAGGAGCAATAGGCCCTCGGTGTTGTAATCGAGCCGGCCGATGGAGACGACGCGCGGCAGTTCCGGCGGCAGGCGCTCGAACACGGTCGGCCGGCCCTCCGGATCGCGGTGCGTCGTCACGAGACCCTTCGGCTTGTGATAGCGCCACAGGCGCGGCGGCTCGGCGGCCGGCAGCGCGGTGCCGTCGACGAGGATGGTGTCGGTCGGCGCGACGTCGAGAGCCGGACTGTCGATGCGGCGGCCGTTGACGCTGACGCGCCCGGCCTCGATCCATGCTTCGGCTTCACGCCGCGAGCAGAGCCCGGCGCGTGCAATGGCCTTGGCGATGCGCACCGGCCCGGTGGGAGCCCACGTCTCGGACGGGTCGACGCTCGTCGCCGGCTTGCCGCGAGGGCGCGAGTTCACGTTCGCGCCCGGCCGGCCGTCGCGGCCACCCTGCCCGTCTCTGCCCGGCCGCCGCTGCCAAGTACCGCGCTCGCCGCCGCGCGAATGACCCGCCTCGCGATCGGCGCGACCGCTGCGATCCGCGCGTGCTGTGTGCTGCCGCTCGTCGCGGCTGTCGGTCCGGGCGGATCGCTCGGGGCGATGGCCGCGTTGCCGGTCGTCGCGCGGCCGGTCTTGGCGGGCCTCGTCCCGACGCGGCCGCTCGTGGCGCCGCACGAAGCCCGAGCGCGCGGAGGTCGGACGCCGCTCCTGGCCATCCTCCGGGCGGCGATCGGCATGTCCCCGCTCGCCGCGCGGTCGATCCTCCCGCGGGCCGCGCTCCCCGCCCCTCTGGCCTTGGTCGCGCCGGTCGTCGCGACGGTCATCGCGATGGTCATCCCGCCGACCGGGCCGGGGCCGATCACCGTTGGCACCTCGCGCTCCGGGCCCATGCGGTCCCGAGCCACGCGGTCCCTCGGCGCGCTCACGCGCCTGCCACGGATTGAAATCGCCTTGCGGCTCGACGTCACGCGCCGCGCGCTCGGGGCGGCTGCCGCGCCCGCTCTGCTCCCGCTGCTGGCCGGCGCCTCCAAATTCAGTGCGTTCGCTGAAGCCGCTGCGCGTCTTGAACGAGCCCCCGGCACCCTGGGGCCGTCCGCTCCGATGCGGCGCTGGGCGCTCCCCTCCCGACCGCTCGTTGTCCCGACTGCCGAACCTCGGCTTATCGGTTACCGACTTTCCCGGCCTCGACGCAGCGGGCCTCGGCCGTTCGTTCCGGTCGTCGCGCTGCTGCCGCCCTCCACGCTCGCCGCGCTGTTCGGCTCCGCGCGGCTCTCCCGTTCGATCCTTGGCGAACCGCGTCTTGAATCCGCCACCGGGCTTGCCGGGGCCGCGCTCGCCACCCCTGCGCTCGCCGCCACCTGCCCGGCGCTCCCCGCCGCGTTCACCGCCGCGCTGGCCGCCGCCCTGCGGGCGCTGTGGCCCGCCGCGCGAGCCCGGGCCTCCGCGCGAACCTGATCCCGCACCCTGGCGCGGCCCACGTGAACGGGGAGGAGGCATGAGCTTGAAACCTTTCGTTCGCCGCCGGGCGCACCACGCCGTGGAGCCCAACACGCAAAAAGCCACGCGCAAGCGCGTGGTGCCCTGCGAGCCACTGCTCGCATCTCCGAATTGTCGCGGTTTGACCCGGCCTTGAGATGGCTCCGCGGGTAGGATTCGAACCTACGACCAACCGGTTAACAGCCGGTTGCTCTACCGCTGAGCTACCGCGGAATACAGGACGCCATCTTCAGGAGCGCGGTTGATAGCAGACCTCTCCTGGCTGTTGAAGCCCCTGGCCCCAAAAAAGCAGCGCCCCTCAGTCGAGCGCGAACGCATCGAGATAGGACGCCTTGAGCGCCGGGTTCTGCTCGGACTTCGCGAGCACGCAGTTGCCGACCGCGAGCGTCTCCATCTCCGTCCCCATGAAACACCGGAAGGCGTCCTCGGGCGTCGCCACGATCGGCTCGCCGCGCACGTTGAACGAGGTATTGACGATGACCGGACACCCGGTCCGCGCCTTGAACGAGGACAGAAGGCGATGATAGCGCGGGTTGGTATCGGCGTGCACGGTCTGGATGCGCGCCGAGTTGTCGACGTGCGTCACTGCCGGGATTTCGCTGCGCACGACGTTGAGCTTGTCGATGCCGAACAGCGCCTCCTCGTCGATGTTCATCTTGCGCCGGCGCCGCTCGGCGACGTCGGCGACGAGCAGCATGTACGGGCTGTCGCGATCGAGATCGAACCACTGGTCGACATCCTCGCTCAGCACCGACGGCGCGAACGGCCGGAAGCTCTCGCGATACTTGATCTTGAGGTTGAGCGTGCGCTGCATCTCGGGATTGCGCGGATCGCCCAGGATGGAGCGTCCGCCGAGCGCGCGCGGGCCGAACTCCATGCGCCCCTGGAACCAGCCGACGGCATGGCCGGCTTCGAGCGCATCGACGACGCCCTCGATCATGGCGCCGTCGTCGAGGACCTTGAACGTCGCCCCCGCGCGAGTAAGCCGGCCTTCGATGTCGGACTGCGCGTAGGCCGGGCCGAGGTAGCCGCCCTGCATGCCGTCGCGTGCCCCGTCGAGCACTCGCGCCTTGCCGTTGTGCTGATGGTAGGCGGCAAGCGCCGCCCCGAGAGCGCCGCCGGCATCTCCTGCCGCCGGCTGTACGAAAATGCGCTTGAAGGCGCCGTCGCGCAGGACCTTGCCGTTGCCCACGCAATTGAGCGCGACGCCGCCGGCAAGGCACAGGTTCTCGATGCCGGTCTCGCGGGCGAGGTGGCGGGTCATGCGCAGCATCGCCTCCTCGGTTACGGCCTGCACCGAGGCGGCGAGGTCCATGTCGCGCTGCGTGAGCTTGTCCTCCTCGCGACGCGGCGGCCCGCCGAACAGGCGGTGGAACTTTTCCGACGTCATGGTGAGGCCGGTCGCGTAGTTGAAATAGCTCTGGTCGAGCCAGAACGAGCCGTCCGGCTTCAAGTCGATGATGGTGTCGAGGATCGCCTGCGCGTAGCGCGGCGTGCCGTAGGGAGCGAGGCCCATCACCTTGTACTCGCCCGAGTTTACCTTGAAACCGGTGTAGTAGGTGAACGCGGAGTAGAGCAGGCCGAGCGAGTGCGGCCAGTGGATTTCCTTGAGTGTATCGAGCCGGTTGCCCCGCCCGATCGCCGCCGACGTGGTCGCCCATTCGCCGACGCCGTCCATGGTCAGCACCACGGCCTCCTCGAAGGGCGAGGGATAGTAGGCGGAGGCCGCGTGGCTCTGGTGGTGCTCGGCAAACAGCAGCTTGCCCGCGACCGAGCCCGACGGTGCCATGGCGCCGAGCGCCGCCTCGAGGCCGGGCTTCTGGAACAGCTTGTCCTTGATCCACACCGGCATGGCGGTACGGAACGAGGCAAAGCCGCGCGGGGCGTTGGCGAGATAGGTCTCGATGAGCCGCTCGAACTTGACGAGCGGCTTCTCGAAGAACGCGATGTGGTCGACCTCGTCGAGGCTGACGCCGGCCTCGGCGAGACAGTAGGCGATCGCCTGCTCGGGGAAACGCTGGTCGTGCTTCTTGCGGGTGAAGCGCTCCTCCTGGGCAGCCGCGACGATGCGCCCGTCCTCGATCAGCGCGGCCGCGCTGTCATGATAGAAGGCAGAGATCCCGAGAATGCGCATGTGCTGCGTTTCCTGAACGGACGAGAAGGCGGGAGGCGGCGCGCGGGCCGCCTCAGAACACGGTGTAGATGAACGGCGCGACGGCCGAGCCTTTGGCCAGGATCAATAGGCCGCCGAAGGCGACGAGCACGGTCAGGATCGGCAGCAGCCACCACTTCTTGCGGGCGCCCATGTAGGCGAAAAGGTCTTTGGTCAGGGACAGCATGGCCGGTTCTTCCTCGTGGTTTGCTGCGCGCCGGCGCCGGTGTGGCGACGCGAGCGCCGTTGATGGCTTCAGAAGGGATTGGACATGGACGAAGGTGGCGTCGGGTTCGCCGCGCGGCCGATCCAGTAGGTGCCGTCACCACCGGTCCGGTTGCGGCGCAATGGATCGCGCACGGCCTGCATCAACAGGCCAGCCGGCACGATCAGCACGGCGAACAGCACGAACATGATGACCGGGTTCATCACCGTGTGCAGCGCGAGGCCGAAGCGGAACCAGGCGATGTTGAGGGGACCGAGCACGGCGGGCGCGAAGGCCGCCAGCACCGTCAGCACGCCCGCGACGGTCAGCGCCGTGAACAGCACCGTTGCGTCCGAGCGCCAGAAATAAGCGACGATCAGCGCCACGACGGTAAAGACGATGCCGGTGGCGCGCGGCGAGGGTGGCTCGACGTGCCCGTCGGTATAGGTTTCGTGGAAGCGCCCTGCCATGGCCGCGGTCTCCGTTGGGGCCCGTGCGCCAATCTGGGACGATCGGCACCTCGTGGGCTCTGAGGGAGCAAGCCGCGTGCCGCAGGTGAAAGCTGCACGGTCGACGGGGTCTCGAATGTGGGTGGCGTGGCGCGCCTGCTCGACGCCGTCGATGCTATCGCGCGGCCGGCACCCGAGGCTCAGGTACCACTTCGCGCACTGACACGCGTGTGGATCGCCATGAGGGCGGTTCTGGAGGCCACGCCCGGAATCGAACCGGGGTTTACGGATTTGCAGTCCGCTGCGTCACCACTCCGCCACGTGGCCAATCCAAGCGCGACCGCGCGTGGTGAGCGTGGCCGGGGCAGTGACACGCGCCCCTACGGACGGCGCCTCTGCAAGGCGTGACATCTATCACAGACCCCTCCCGATCCGCAACGTGAGCGGGCCGAGGTCGACCATACGCCTGTCGTCGTGGTTGAAAACCTGCCCGCCCTTTCCCGTGGCACCGGCAACACCTCGTGCCGGTGAAGGACGACCGATGGCACGGGGCCGCGTTGACACGCGGGAACTCAGGGCTGATGAGGTGATGGCGTGCGGGATGGCCCACGCGCGGGAAGCGGCCGGAGAGGTCATCGTGGACGTCGCCTTGCAGCGCAAGAACATGGTTGAATCGCAGGTCCGCCCGAGTGACGTGACCGACCGGCGCATTCCGCGCGCCATGGGCGATATTGCGCGCGAGGCATTCGTACCGACGCACCTGCGCGCGATCGCCTACATGGACGAGGACCTCACCCTCGTGCGCGCTGCTCCCGGACGGCCGGCGCGGGGCCTCATGTCGCCGCGCGCGTTTGCTCGCTTGGTGCAGTTGGCGGCCATCGAGCCGACCGATGTCGTTCTCGATGTCGGCTGCGCGACCGGCTACTCATCGGCGGTCATCGCGCGGCTCGCCGAGACGGTGGTCGCGCTCGAAAGCGACCCCGAGCTCGCCGAGATCGCGACCCGGACGTTGCGGGACGCGGGTGCCGACAACGTCGTTGTCGTCGCCGGCGATCTTGCTCTCGGCTACGCGGCCGAGGGCCCTTATGACGCAATTGTCGTCGAGGGCGCCATCGAGGATGTGGGCGAAAGCCTGCTCGACCAGTTGAAGGACGCCGGCCGCCTCGTGGCCATCAAGTCGGCGGGCCCGGTCTCGCGCGCAACGCTGTGGCGCAGGCTCGGCGCCACGTTCGACGAGCGCGAGGTGTTCGAGGCATCAGCGCCTGTGTTGCCCGGTTTTGCCCTGCCGCGCACGTTCGTGTTTTGAGGCCGCAGCCGCCGCGCGCGTTCGGTTCCTGTTGGGCATCGTGCAGGAGTGCGGTGGGACGCGGCAGGCCACTTTCAAGAGACTGTTTCCCCGTTGCCACGCACGCGTCGGCGAACGCCGCCGCAAGCCGCTGACCCCTATCGACGCCGGTGCCCTTAGGCTACCTGTGGGAACTGTGGAGAAGTCGTCCACCCCATGACGAGGGTCGCGCAGTTTCAAAGTTCGCCGATGGGCAGGCGGCGAACCCCTGCCAGGACGCCGCGACCCTGAGAGAGCTGTGCATAGTCGAATTGGAGAGCCCTCAGAATCGGCTAACACGTCGAACATCTCCGCATCAGGCCACCATCGCTCCGGCCTGTTGGTAAAGCGGGGATCGCAGAGGGATATCCTTCGGGGGCAGATGAGCATGATGACACGCCGCCTACGGGGCGCAGGCTCGGGCCGGGTTGCCGTGAGCCGGACGCTGCTGGCCGTAGCCATGGGCGCCCTGCTCGTGTCCGCGAGCCCGCTCGCACTCGTTTCCGCCGCTCACGCAGAATCGCTCAACGACGCGCTCTCGTCGGCCTACCGCTACAATCCGCGCATCGACGCCGAGCGCGCCCGTCTCAGGGCGACCGACGAGAGCGTGCCCCGGGCGCTGTCCGGCTACCGTCCGCGCATCAACGCGACCGGCGACGTCACGATCCAGGACAACCGCACCCGCTTCCGCGACGAGGACGTCATCAACCGCAACACGCAAAGCGGTTCGAGCGGCCGCACGGGCGATACGATCCACCCGCGCGGGTACGGCTTCAGCGTGCAGCAGAACCTGTTCGACGGCTTCCAGACGCCCAACGCGGTGGGCGAAGCGGAATCGAACGTCCGCGCTGGGCGTGAGTCCCTCCGCGACGTCGAGCGCCAGGTGCTGCTCGACGCGGCGACCGCCTACATGGACGTGGTCCGCGATCAGGCCGTCGTCCGCCTGCAGGACAACAACGTCAACGTGCTGACGCGCGAATTGACCGCGACGCAGGATCGCTTCAACGTCGGCGAGGTGACGAAGACCGACGTGGCGCAGGCCCGCGCCCGCCGTGCCGGTGCCGTGTCGTCCCTCGATCTCGCCCGCGCCAACCTCAAGTCGAGCCGCGCCCGCTACGAGCGTGTCGTCGGCAACGCACCGAGCAATCTCGTCGATCCGCCTGTGCCGACGCGCGCCCTGCCGTCGTCGCTCGATGCGGCACTCAACACCGCGCTGAACGAGAGCCCTGTCGTGCTCGCCTCGCTCTACCTCGAGCAGGCCTCGCGCTACGCGGTCGACGTCGTGCGCGCCGAGCTTCTGCCCGTGCTCAACCTCGAAGGCACCTACTCGAACCGCTTCAGCACATCGAGCACGGTTGCCGAGAACGAGACGACGACGCTCGCCGGCCGCCTCAGCGTGCCGATCTACGAGGGTGGCGAGGTGTCCGCGCGCGTGCGTGCCGCCAAGCACACCCACGTCAGCCGCTTGCAGGAAGTAGAGGACGCCCGCCAGCAGGTGCGTGAACAGACCATCTCGGCGTGGTCGCAGTTCCAGGCGGCCCAAGCCCAGCTCATCTCCGACCGGACCCAGGTCGAGGCGAACCAGACGGCGCTGACCGGCGTGCGCGAGGAAGAGCGGGTCGGCCAGCGCACGCTGCTCGACGTTCTCAACGCCGAGCAGGAATTGCTGAACGCGCAGGTGCAGTTCGAGACGACGCGCCGTAACGTCATCGTCGCCGCCTACAATCTCCTCGCCGCCATCGGCCGCCTCGACGCGGCGAACATCGGCGTCGCCGCCGAGGTCTATGACCCGGACGTGCACTATCACGAGGTCCGCCGCCAATGGTGGGGCATCTCGATCACCGACCGGGATGGCCGCCGCGAAACGCTCGACCTGTGGGAAAGCCACGGCAAGCGCCACGAGCCGGCGAAATAGCGCGGGCCGCCGCTCGGTGCTCGCTGCCGCCGAGCACAGCTCTGGCAGTCGCTGATGCTGGCCGCATGCGACGCCCCGCGTCGCCACGCAGCCAGCCGCGACCGCTGAGTGCGTGCACCACCGGGGAAAATCCGCCACACTGGTGCCGCACAGTTCCGTTAGGCACACCCTGATAGAGTGTGAAGTGTTCCGTAGGCGGTGGATGGCTGCATCAGCGCAACGTCCTCTCGCCAGCGGCGAAAATTCGCTGTGCGAGCGCGACACCGGGGTCCAGTCGGGGGGGTGAGGCAATGAGCAAGTCCGACGCGCGCGGCGAGCGCAGCATCGACGAGATCCTGGCTGCCATTCGCAACGGCGCGGCTGCCGAGCCCGTACCGCCGGCCGCTCCCGAGTCCGATCTGGCGGCCGCCCTCGGCACGGGCACGAGTGCAGGTCCCGCAGCGGCATCGGGCGCATCACTGGGCCCTGCGCGATCCGATCCGTTTTCCGTGCGGCCGACGTCATCCAGTTCGATCCCCGCGCCCAGGGCGAGCCCCGCGCCATCACGCCCGAACGGGCGCCCCGCCCCGCTGACGGGCCGCCTCGCGGGGCTGTTCGGCAGCGACGCAGCATCCGATCCGGCGGCCTCCAGGACCCGCACGGAGCCGGACATGCCGGCCGCCCCCGCGGGCGACGCCGATTTATCCGATCTGCTCGGTGAGCCCATCGCGCCGACCCGGCCGGCCGCCACGCCGGCCGCTGCGGCGACTTTCGACCTCGGCGCCATGGTCCCGGCGCGTGACGTGCCGGCGCGCGGCGCGCCCGCACACGCTTCTGCGGGGCCGGCGTCCGCTGCCCCCTCGCCCATGGCGTCCAGCCTACCCACGGCGTCGAGCGCGGCCATCGCGGCTGCCAAGGCCCTCGAAGTGAAGGCGGTGGCGCCCGCGCCGGCCGCCGCGCCTGTCGCTCAGGATACCCTGACGGTCGCCGGCGATCCGGCTCGCGCGAGCAGCACCGCAACGCCCGAGGTCTCGACGCCCGTCGTCATCGCCGCCATGCCGAAGTCGACGGCGCCGTCGGACCCTGTGCCGCCCCCGTCTGCGAGCCTGGCCGCCGCGCCGGCACAGTCGACGCCACTGCCCGCGCACAATCGCGTGCCATCGGCGTCCGCATCGCCATCGGCCGAGCCGGCGGTGGCCACCTCGAGCCCGGTGACGGAACAGAAATCCGAGGCGGAGGTGCCGGCCGCGCCGTCGAGCGACGGGGCCGCAAGCGCTCCGGCAAGCCGGCGCTCGTCCGAGGCGAGCGAGGCCACCGTCCGACCGGCGTCGGCTCCAGCCGGTTATGTTAATGGCACCCACCGTCCAGCCGGTACGCCGGCCGCCCAGGCACCCGTCACCGCGCCGGCGCAGTCAGCGCGGGCTGGCGATCCGGCCAAGGCAGCCGCTCCGGCGTCGGCCAACGGCTCGACAGTCCGCGTCGCGCGCGTGACCGCAACGCCGGCAGCCCAGCCGCAACCGGCAGCGCACGCACCCGCGCCGACCCGCGAGCCCGCCGCGGCCGTCGCACCGGCCGCCGAGGTGCTGCCTCCGATGACGGCGGTGGCCCAGGCGTCCGCGCCGCGCACCGCCGAAGATCTGCTGGCCGAGATGCTTCGCCCGATGCTGCGCGACTGGCTCGACGCCAACATGCCCCGCATCGTCGAAAAGGCGCTCAAGCTCGAGGTGGTCGACAGCGTCAGGAAGAAGCTCGACGGCGGCGGCGGCGGCGGCGGCGGCAGCGACTGAGCGGTCCCGCCAGCCGCTCACCCTCCCGGGCGTCCCCGGTCGCGGTACCGGCACGCCGCCTAGCCTGCCCCGCATCGTTGACGGGAAACGGACAGCGCCTTACCACCACGGCTGATCCCGCTGACCCGCATGCCCGCAAGGCCCTCGCGCCTGCCGGCATCCGCCAGCCATCGACTGAGCCAGGAAGGCCGACGCGAACCCCCGATGCTCGACAAGACCTACCAGCCGGCCGAGATCGAGCCGCGCATGACCGAGAAGTGGGAGGCCGAAGGCGCCTTCCGCTGTGGCCGCCCCGACCGACGCGGTGCCGAGCCCTACACCATCGTCATCCCGCCGCCGAACGTCACCGGCTCGCTGCACATGGGGCACGCGCTCAACAATACGTTGCAGGACGCGCTGTGCCGCTTCGAGCGCATGCGCGGCCGCGACGTGCTCTGGCAGCCGGGCACCGACCACGCCGGCATCGCCACGCAGATGGTGGTCGAGCGCCAGATGGCCGAGCACCAGGAGCCCGACCGCCGCGCCATCGGCCGCGACAAGTTCCTGGAGAAGGTCTGGTCCTGGAAGGAGCAGTCGGGCGGCACCATCATCAACCAGTTGAAGCGGCTGGGCGCCTCCTGCGACTGGAGCCGCGAGCGCTTCACCATGGATGAGGGCCTGTCGAAGGCCGTCGTCGAGGTGTTCGTCACGCTCCACGAGCAGGGGCTCATCTACAAGGACAAGCGCCTCGTCAATTGGGATCCGAAGTTCCAGACGGCCATCTCCGACCTCGAGGTCGTGCAAGTCGAGGCGACGGGATCTTTCAAGTGGGACTCTTCCTCTGGGGAAGACCTCGACCTAGCGGCGTTGAACAAGCTCCTGGACAAGAACCCGTCCGGGCATATGTACCATTTCCGCTATCCGCTGAGCGGGGACCCGACCCGGTTCATCGTGGTGGCGACGACGCGGCCCGAGACCATGCTCGGCGATACCGGTGTCGCCGTTCACCCCGAGGACGAGCGCTACGCTGATCTCGTCGGCAAGACCGTGCGCCTGCCGCTCGTCGGCCGCGAGATCCCCATCGTCGCCGACGAGTACTCCGACCCCGAGAAGGGCACGGGCGCCGTCAAGATCACGCCGGCGCACGACTTCAACGACTTCGAGGTCGGCAAGCGCCACGGGCTCGAGCGCATCAATATCCTGACCGCCGAAGCGGCGCTCAACGACGAGGTGCCTGAAGCCTATCGCCGCCTCGATCGCTTCCGCGCGCGCAAGCAGATCATCGGCGACCTGCACGCCCTCGGCCTGCTCGCCAAGATCGAGCCGACGACGCACACGGTCCCGCACGGCGACCGCTCCAACGTCGTCATCGAGCCGTGGCTGACCGACCAGTGGTACGTCAACGCCGCTGAACTGGCGAAAGACGCGATCGCCGCCGTCGAGAACGGGCGCACGCGCTTCGTGCCGGAGAACTGGTCGAAGACCTACTTCGAATGGATGCGCAACATCGAGCCGTGGTGCATCTCGCGCCAGCTCTGGTGGGGCCACCAGATCCCGGCTTGGTACGGTCCGGACGGGCACATATTCGTCGCCCGCAGCGAGGCGGAGGCGCAAGCGCAGGCCAGAGTGCACTACGGCACGTCGACCGCCATCGCACGCGACCCCGACGTGCTGGACACGTGGTTCTCCTCCGCGCTCTGGCCCTTTTCCACGCTCGGCTGGCCTGACGAGACGCCCGAGGTCGCCCGCTACTATCCGACGAGTGTGCTCGTCACCGGCTTCGACATCATCTTCTTCTGGGTCGCCCGTATGATGATGATGGGGCTCCACTTCCGCCAAGAGGTGCCGTTCAAGGACGTCTACATCCATGCCCTCGTGCGCGACGAGAAGGGGCAGAAGATGAGTAAGTCCAAGGGCAACGTCATGGACCCGCTCGTCATGATCGACGAGTACGGGGCCGACGCCCTGCGCTTCACGCTTGCCGCCATGGCCGCCCAGGGCCGCGACATCAAGCTTTCGAAGCAGCGCGTCGAGGGCTACCGCAACTTCGCGACCAAGCTCTGGAATGCCGCCCGCTTCGCCGAGATGAACGAGTGCGTCCGCCGCCGCGACTTCGATCCCAGAAGCGTCGAGGAGACCCTCAACCGCTGGATCGTCGGCGAGACGGAAAAGGCGGCCAAGGCCGTGACGGCGGGCCTCGAATCCTATCGCTTCAACGAGGCGGCAGGCGCCGCTTATGAGTTCGTGTGGGGCGTGTTCTGCGACTGGTACGTCGAACTCAGCAAGCCGATCCTGATGGGCGACGACGAGCCCTCCATCGCCGAGACGCGGGCGACGACGGCGTGGGTGCTCGACCAGATCCTGAAGCTCCTGCACCCCTTCATGCCGTTCATCACCGAGGAATTGTGGACCCACATGGTCGAACACGGTGAAGCGCGCCAGAACCTGCTGGCGCTTGCCCAGTGGCCGGTGCTCGACGGGCTGCATGACCAGAAAGCCGCCGACGAAATCGGCTGGGTGGTCGACCTCGTCTCGGAGATCCGCTCGGTCAGGAGCGAGATGAACATCCCCGCCGGCGCCAAGGTGCCGCTCGTCATCGTCGGCGCCGATAAGGCGATCCGCGCCCGCACGGGTCGCCACGAGGAAACCGTGCAGCGGCTCGCCCGGCTCGACGACATCACCTTCGCCAAGGCCGCTCCGAAGGGCGCGGCCGTCATCGTCGCCGGGGACACGACGGCGGCGATCCCGCTCGAAGGCCTCATCGACATGGAGGCCGAGAGGAAGCGGCTCGCCAAGGAGATCGCCGGCGCCGAGGGCGATCTTTCCAAGATGAACGCCAAGCTCGACAACCCGGCCTTCGTCGCCAAGGCGAAACCCGAGGCGGTCGAGGAGACGAAGGAGCGCAAGGCCGAACTCGAAGGGATTATCAAGCGGCTCTCGGCCGCTCTGAAGCGCATCGAGCAGTAAGGCTCGCCCGGCCAATCCCCGCAATGCGCGTTCCCGGCTCTGCGGCGGGAAAGGCCCCGGTGAGCCGCGCTTCGCACGCCTTCCGGGGACCGCTACTGTGGATAGGCCTGCCCGCCTCACACGCCACGGAACGTGACGCGGCCTTCCATCTCGATGATGTCGGCGTTGTCGAGGCGCTCCTTGCGACGCTTCGAGTACCACGTGCCGAGCTGGGCCCCGAAGATCCCGACCATGATGACCGCGCCACCGATCAGGATCGGCGTGCCCGGCACCTCGCCCAACAGCAGAAAGGCGAACGCTACCGCGACGATCGGCGAGAACGACTGCGCCAGGGCGACGTCCTGTCCTCGGCTGCCGCGAATGCCGTTCAGAAACAGCATCTGCCCGCCCGCCACGATGATCGCTCCATAGAGCAGCATCCACTGCCACACGACCGGCTGCAGCACGTCCGCGAAATGGATCGGACCATAGAGTGTGTACGCCCACACGAAGTAGATCGTCGCCCCGATGATCATGCGCACGACCGAGAAGATGCCGAATGGCACCGAGGACAAAGTGAACTTCGAAACCACGGTGCCCACGGCGAGCACCACGGCGGACATGATGGCGTAGAACTCGCCAAGCCCGAGCGTGAAGCCGCCCATGTCGACCGACAACAGGGCGAGGATGATGATCACGCCAATCGTCGACACGACCGCGCCGAAGATCGCCCACCGGTCGGGCCTGTCACCCAGCAGGCTCGCTGCCAGGATCATGAGCACGATCGGTTCCAGACGCCCCAGGAACACGACGGTCGACACTTCCGCGTGAGCGAGCGCGAGAAAACCCAGCGTCGGGGCGACCATGCCCGACAGGACGCCCATCACGACGATGCCGCCCCAGTCGCGCACGCTGAGCTTGGCGAAGTTTTCGCGCGTCCAGTCGCGCCGGTAGGCGATGAACAGGACGACTGCGGCGATGAGGTTGCCGACGAACAGCACGTTGCAGAAGGAGATGGGATTGCGCCCGTCGATCGGATTGGCCTGGCCGACGGCGGTCAACAGGTGCACGACGGACTTGGCCAACGCGAAAATGGCCAGTCCGCCCCAGACCATGGCGACGCCACTCGTCAGCAGGGAGCCCAGCCGTGTGGCCGGGCTGGAGGGTGTCGCGTCTTTCGTTGTGCTGGTCATGGCTGTTCGCGATGGCAGGAGGGTTCGCTGCGAGCCTCGCCGGCCCAGCCTTCGTCGGTCAAGCGCCGTCGCCGAGTTCGACGTAGAGCGCCTGCTCTTCCGCGCGCGGCAGCAGTCCAAAGCGCGCATTGGTCTTGAAGGCGATCGTATTCTTCGGCGCCACGACGGCGATGACGTCCTCGGCGCCGAGACCCTGATGAGCTTCGACGAGCGCGGCACCCGTGATGCCGCTGCCGAGCCCGAGCCCGCGCGCTTCGGCGGCGACCGCCACGCCGACGATGATGGCCGAGGCGGAGAACCGCCGGCCGACGTTGGCGAGACCGACCGTCGTGGCGCTCGCGAGCAGGCGCCCGTCATCACCCACCAGCGTGATCGTTGACACCTCGCCGTGCCGGCCGCGCAGGAACACACCCGGCAGCGGCGTCAGCCCAACTGCGACCTGCAACTCCTGGATGGCGCGGATGCGCTCGGCGCTGGCGTCGGGGCGCAGCAGCTCGAAACGGCGCCCGGTTGTGCGCTCGGCCCGCTCCTTGGCATCCGTGGCCGCCGCGCGGAAGGTGGCAGCGCCAGCCCCGATGACGGGCATCGGATCGGTGATCTCGGCACCCATGGGCCGGGCGGTCCCTGCAACCGTGCCGACGGCCTCGCGATCGCCGATGAGCAGGACGCGCCGGTAGTTGCGCACGATGCCGGCGAAGCACTGGGGCTCCAACTCCGGCAGGAAGGCCGCGACCGAGCGGCCGAACGACGTCGCGCCCTCGATGTTCTTGAGGTCTCGGCGCGCACGGTGAATGCGGCGCTGGGCGGCGCGCTGCAGCGGTGTACCGGCCGGCTCGATGTCGTTGATCGTAACGAGCGGGCTGGTCCGGACGGCGGTGGTGGCGGCATCTGCGAGCGAGACGGACATCGTTGGCTCCTTTGACGGACGGGTCGGGGTCAATTCCAACCGTCGGTTCCCGATATCCCGCATTGGACCGTGCGTTCTGTTCGATCCAATTCGTCGGCCGGCGGTGCATCACGCTTTTCGATGTCGCGACAGTGCCTGCGGTCCGTCGCGCTGGCCAATCAATCGCCTTCACAGTGCCGTCGTCCGGCGCACACGGCGGATCACGGCAGCGTCATTTCTGGAAATATGCTCGATCACCCTGCCCGCTGGCGTCGTACAGAGCCCAGAAGAGCCGGGCCGGCGGGCCTCTCCGCCATGGGCCGCTTGTGTCGTTCATGCGGGACTGCAACGGCACGCCGGAGGCACTGCGAATTTCGCAGCGGCGAGAACGCCGAGCCGATCGTGGTAAATTGACGGTCGGTCCGATCGTTGATCGGCAATTCGTTCGAACGCTGATAAAGAAACGGGCAATTGGCGTTTGCCCGTCCCGGATTTAGCGATTAGGAAATAGGCAGTGGCGTGCAGGGCTGCCGATTGGAAACCACCCCGATCGTTGCGCGTCATGGCAAATGATGGGGAGTGATGCATATGTTGGGCTCGAACCAGGGCGGCGGCGCTGATGGGCGCCCATGCGCGACGTGCACCTACTGGCGCCGGTATGCGGCGTTGGCTGGTGCCGCGGTGCTCGCCGCCAGCCTCATCCCGGCGCTGTTCGAGCCGGCGGTTCGTCCAGCCGCCGCGAATGCCGAGACGAAGGCCGCGACGGGCGCCACCCTGACGGCGACAGCCGCCATCGCCGCATTACCCGGTACCGGTGCCGGGTTCAGTGCCAATGCCAGTGCCGGCCGGCCCGCCGGCACCGCGCAACGCACGCGCGGCGGCGAGGACTGCGAAGCCCCTCCCGGCCTGTTGCGGCTCGCCGGACCCGCCCCGAGCCTTCGGACGGCCTTCGATCGCTTCGCCCCCGTCCGCATCCTCGCGCTGGGTTCCTCCAGCACGGCCGGCACGGGCGCCTCGACAGTCGCCCACTCCTATCCCGAGCGACTGGAGCGCTCCCTGCGCGCGAGCTTCCCGCGCCTGTCGATCGAGGTGCTCAACCGGGGTGTCGGCGGGGAGCTTGCCAGCGACATGCTGGCCCGCCTCGATCGCGATGTACTGGCCGAGCGGCCGACCCTCGTCATCTGGCAGACCGGGGTCAACGACGCCTTGCGCGGGGTGCCGATGGCGGAGTTCGCCTCCGTCCTCATCGAGGGCATCGGCCGCATCCGGTCGGCGGGCAGCGACGTCATCCTGCTCGATCCGCAGTTCTTTCCGCGCGCCGCGACGCTGTCGACGTACATGGCCTACGGCGCGGCCATGCGCCATGTCGGTCGCGAGCTCGGCGTCCCCGTCTTCCGCCGCTATGAATTGATGCGCCACCTCGTCGACAGCGCCCAGTTCAGGACCGAGGACCTGCTCGCCCCCGATCGCTTCCACCAGAACGACGTGTCGTACGCCTGTCTCGGGGAGACGCTGGCCGATGCGCTGAGCGGGCTCGTCGCGCAGCAGGACGTCGCACACTCCGGCGGCGGCGAGCCTGTCGACGGCGGCGGCGGCACACGTGCGGATCTGTGGCGCTGACCGTCAGTCCGACAAGCTGGCGCGCGCCTTGACCCGGCGACGGCCGCCACTCAGCGCACTGTTGTGACCTGATCGGCCGCCGACGTGGCGTCCGGCTCGGTCCCGGACTTGACCTGCAGTACGCGCAAGTCGACGAGCTTCCAGCCAAGGCCCGGACCCGTGCCGTGGAACTCGAGCACGCCCGCATAGCTCCGGCCCGGCTCGTAACTGTCGGTCATCTCCATCTCGAAGCGCGACAGCCCGACGAAGGAGGCCCGCCGCACGCGCGTCCAGATGAAGGCGAGCTTCTGCGGCAGCGCCAGCCCCTCCTCCGGGTCATCGCGCATCAGCACGTTGCGCCGCACCGTCCGGCCATACGAGAACACCGTCGGCAGGCCTTCCGGCGTCGCATAGCGGTTGACGAAACCATCGACAAAGGAGTGGCCGACATACGACTTGATGTTGGCCCACAGCCCCGTGTCCTTGGGCGGCGCGCCCTCGGGCAGCGGTACGCCCGTGCCGGGGCCGACGGCGATGTCGAGCATGGAAGCCCTGAGGCTCGCGCGAACTGGCGTCCACTCGATCGCATCGCGCAGGAAATCCGCATCCCCGCTCTTGACCGCCTCGCGGATGGCGTAGGCGGTGTAGAACGGCGAAGCTGCGTAGAGCGCGGCGGCGGCGAGGACGAGGCAGACGGCGAGGCGAGGGAGCCAGCGGCGCATTGTTCTCATGTGTCCGGGGTGATGAGCGGGAGCGGGACGGCTGCACTGCCGAACGAGTATTCACGCGCTTGTGAACGCTGCGAAGACATGCCGTTACGATTACGGCGCCGATCGGGCCAGAGCGGTGGGCGCCTCGGCCGATCTCGATGCGCGCGCGGCATAACTGCTGTGAACCGCGCGATGATCGTCCTTAACCCGCCTTTCTCACACCGTCACGGCCGTCATCGCACCGACGCGAGTCCGATCCGCAAGGAGGGCGGCGAAAAGCGTAGCGAGCGCCTACGGTTGAGCTGCCCGACACGGCGGGCGGCCGCGTCGGTGCGACCTGAAAGGCGGGCCGGATACGGCGACAGGCTGTGTCGGGTACCTTGCCGTAGGCCGGCGACGCCTGCGGCGCCGCTCCTGGCCTGTCACCGTATCCGGCACCGTGCCGGTTGTAACGGTGTGAGAAAGGCGGGTTAACACCGCCTGATCAGGACTTGCCGTCCGCGCAGATCGCCCGCAGGGCCCTCCATTGCGTCGCATCGAGCGACGGTGTGGCCGGATAGCTCGGTTGGGAGCGCACGCGCGCCAGCCGCTCCTCCGATTGCGGATGCGAGCGCAGCGCGTCCGGCATGCGGCCGGAGCCTGCCCCTTCGAGTTTGGCGACACGCGCGAAAAAGTCCGACAGGCCCTTCGCGCTGATGCCCGCGCCGCGCAGGATGGCGAGCGCATGATCGTCGGCTTCGCGCTCGGCGCTGCGGGTGTAGGAGAGCTGCGCCAGGACAAGCCCGAGATTGGTCAGCGTGCCGGCGCTGCCGCCGAGCACGAGTTCGGCCGCCGCCGTCAGCCCGATCGCCCGCACGATCCCGGTTTCAGGATGCATCTCGAGGCCATGGCCCATCTCGTGGGCGAGCACGCCTGCGAGTTCGTCGGGCCCCTCGACCGCCTCGATGATGCCGCTCGTCAGCACGATCTGCTCGCCGGGCGCGGCGAAGGCGTTGACGAGGCCCCACTCGACGACGGTGATGTCGAAGGCGACGGCGCGGTTCGTCGCCGCCGAGAGCCGCTGCGCCAGCTGGTCGATGGCCGCGCGGCCGGCCGGCGCTGTGCACACGGTCTTGCCGCGCGTCATCGAGCCGATCACCTGCTCGCCGAGCGCATCGCGTGCGCTCTCCGGGAGAAGGCCCGCGATGCTGCGCGCCGGCGACAGCCCGCTCGCCCACACGACGGCGAGCACGCCGACGAGACCCGCGACCCCCCACAGCCAGGGCCGCGTATGCCGCCAGCGCTCGGCGCGCGCGGTCGTCTGCGGCGCACGCTCGGCGAGCGCACGGGCGAAGGGGCCGCCCGGCACGAACAGCGTGGCATCGGGCTGGTGCGTATAGGTGACGAGCGCGTCGATGGCATTCGCGGTCAAGGGCTCGGCCGTCTGCAATGCGCCATAGGGCCAGACGAGCGGCTCTGCCGCCCCCGGCAGTTCGATCAACAGGCCGTTGCGGCCGAGGCCGACCGTGACCCGTGCGCTGTCGGCCGATTTCCCGTTGCTGAAGCGTCCCTCGAACCGCCGCCCGTCGCTTTCAGTATCCATCGATGTCGAAGGCCTGCGACAGCCCCTCCCCGCGGTCCGCACCGGCACCATGGCTTTGCGCAACGGCCGCCAGATCGACAGGGCCGACGATCGCCATGCGCTCCACGATGTAGCGGTTGTAGCGGGCTTGCGTCACCGGCGTCAGGATGCCGAGTGCGGCGATGGCGATGATCGCCGCGAACGGAGCGAGTTGCAGCGCGACGGACGACCACGCCGGCAGCGTCTGGTTGAGAACGAGCGCGATCGGTATGGCGATGGCTGCCATCACGGCGACGGCGGCGACCGCGCCGGCCGCCAGGATGAGCGCGTTGCTGACCCCGATCCAGGCGAGCCCGATGGCGCTCGCCCGGCAGGAGAGCCGCGCCTGCCCGAACCGGGTCGCGCTCGCGAAGTGATTGATGACGCGCGCCTGATACCAGGCACTGAGCACGAGATAGAGCAGGTAGCCCGCCACCATGAAGGCGATCGCGAGGCCGCCGACCACGGTGCGCAGGTAAGCGTCGGTCTTCGCATCGCGCACCGGGTCGTAGCCTTCGACGATGCCTGCGGCCACGGCGCCGAACAGGGCGGTGCCGAGGAAAGCTCCGATCGTCATGGTGAACCACAGCACCGCGAACGGCCCGTAGAGCGAGGCCGAGCGCGCCTCGAAGCGCACCGGCAGCGAGCCGAGGTGCATGCCGTTGGCGATCAGGCTTTGCAGCCGCGTCGTTCGCCACGGTGCGATCCAGCCCAGTGTCGCCGGGATGCACAGCAGCGTCCACAGATGCACCCAGCCGTAGGCGAAGGCGTTGCCGTCGAGGCCTCCGCGGATGCCCCGCCACGCCGTCCGCGACAGCCGGTAGCGCTGCGCGCGGTGCACGCCGACGCCGGTCAGGTAGGCGATCACCAGGAAGGCGATGGCCTGAAATACTCCGATGGCGATTGGATTGCCGCCGTAGAAGCCGGCGATCAGAAACGATCCGATGAGGAGCGGCACCATCACGATGGCAAAGACGATGAGAAAGCCCGTGCACAACTCGCGGCCCGTGCCGTGGTAGGTGAGTGGCTCGCCCTCGATGCGGACGGCACTCCACAGGCGCCGGCGGACTTCCGTGCGCCCCCAGAAGTCGTAGGCGCCCAGCGTCAGGATGCGCCGGATGAAATTCGTCACCGCCAGCGAGACGAGGCCGAGCGGCTGCACCCAGGCGATCTCGATCGGGCGGGCGGTGCCGGCGTCGGCTGCCGGCACTGGCGCGGATGCGGCCCCCTCGGTCCAGGGCGAGGCGCGACCCGACCACGCCAGCCGGTAGCCGTTGACCTCGCCAAGTGCATCGCCATGCCCCCCGCCCCCGAGCGCAGCACTGTCGTCACGAGGCATGTCAGGGACTCCGCATCGCATCATTGCATCAGGCGCCGCAACGGTGGCGTGGCGGAGTATGGGCCTGCCACTTTGGCATGGCCGTGACGCCGCCGGCCAGCGTGTCGCGCCCGTCCGTTCTGCAGGTGTGCCACGGGTTCGCCGCGCTGCTGCCCGAGACTGGGATTTACTCTTACCGCGTCGTGAGTGGCGGCCCGCGTTCACCATGCGGCGCATCGGCCGTCGCGACATGGTTGATAGTGGCTGAACCGCCACAAAGGCTCAGGACACACGCCACCTTTGGGCCACAAACGACGCGCACATGACGTCCCGGTGACCCTGCGAGCTCCGGGCGCCGGTGCAGCGGTGGTGGGAAGCGGCGGATCGGGCCCGTCGCACGTATCGAAACGCTAAGGCTTATCGCAACAAGGAGTTGTCGGCGCGCCTTCCATCGCAGAGTTCGGCATTTGCTGTGTCGCCTCCGGCGCCTATTGAAGGAGCGCAGTGCCCAGCACAATCAGAATGCTGGCAGGCACGGCGAGGCGCAGCCTTTGCACATCGGTAAGCAGGCAGCACGGGCAGGCGGGCAGCATGAGCAGGCAGGAATCATGAGCGGGCGGGCGGCATGAGCGGGCACAAGTTCGACAAGGCAAAGCTGCCGAGCCGGCACGTCACGGTTGGTCCGGCCCGCGCGCCGCACCGCTCCTATTACTACGCCATGGGCATGACCGAGGAGCAGATCGCCCGGCCGTTCGTCGGCGTCGTATCGTGCTGGAACGAAGCGGCCCCCTGCAACATCGCCCTCATGCGTCAGGCGCAGTCGGTCAAGAAGGGCGTCGACGAGGCTGGCGGCACGCCGCGCGAGTTCTGCACCATTACCGTCACCGACGGCATCGCCATGGGCCACCAGGGCATGAAGTCGTCGCTCGTCTCGCGGGAGGTCATCGCCGATTCCATCGAGCTGACCATGCGCGGCCACTGTTACGACGCGATCGTCGGCGTCGCCGGCTGCGACAAGTCTCTCCCCGGCACGATGATGGCGATGCTGCGCCTCAACGTGCCGGCCGTCTTCATGTACGGCGGCTCGATTCTGCCCGGCCGCTACAAGGGCCGGGACGTCACGGTGCAGGACGTCTTCGAAGGCGTTGGCATGCACTCCTCCGGGCGCATGACGGAGCAAGAGCTGCACGAGCTGGAATGCGTGGCGTGTCCGTCGGCCGGTGCCTGTGGCGGGCAGTACACCGCCAACACCATGGCCATGGTGTCCGAGGCGATCGGGCTTGCCCTGCCGGGCTCGGCCGGCGCGCCGGCGCCCTACGAGAGCCGCGATGCCTACGCGCTCGACAGCGGCCGCGCGGTCATGAACCTCTTGGCGCTCAACCTGCGCCCGCGCGACATCTGTACGCTGAAGGCCTTCGAGAACGCCGCCACCATCGTCGCCGCCACCGGCGGCTCGACCAACGCCGCGCTCCATCTCCCGGCGATGGCGCACGAGTGCGGCATCGTTTTCGACCTGTTCGACGTCGCCGAGATATTCAAGCGCACGCCGTACATCGCCGACCTGAAGCCCGGCGGCCATTTCGTCGCCAAGGACGTGTACGACATCGGCGGCATCCCGCAGATCCTGCGCGCCCTGCTCGACGGTGGCTTCCTGCACGGCGACTGCCTGACCGTCACCGGCAAGACCATGGCCGAGAACCTCGCGGACGTGCGCTTTGACCCGACGCAGTCGATCGTGCGGCCCGTCTCCAATCCCATCTCGCCGACGGGAGGCGTCGTCGGCCTCAGGGGCTCGCTGGCGCCGGACGGCGCCATGGTGAAGGTGGCCGGCCTCAAGAACCTGCGCTTCTCCGGCCCTGCCCGCTGCTTCGACTGCGAGGAGGATGCCTTCGCCGCCGTCGAGCAGAAGGCCTACCGTGAGGGCGAGGTGCTCGTCATTCGCTACGAGGGCCCCAAGGGCGGCCCCGGCATGCGCGAGATGCTGTCGACGACGGCGGCGCTCTACGGCCAGGGCGCCGGCGACAAGGTCGCCCTCATCACCGACGGGCGCTTCTCGGGGGCAACCCGCGGCTTCTGTATCGGCCACGTCGGGCCGGAAGCCGCCGACTGTGGCCCGATCGCGCTCGTGCGCGACGGCGACATCATCACCATCGACGCCGAGGCCGGAACCATCGATCTCGATGTATCCCCCGACGAGCTCGAACGGCGGCGCGCCGCCTGGAAACTGCCTGCCAACCCGTATCAGAGCGGCGTTCTGCGCAAATACGCCAAAGAGGTGGGGCCAGCGCGCTTCGGCGCCGTCACCCACGCCGGCGGCCAAGCGGAAGTGATGCAATATGCGGACATCTGATCGTTTGCTCGGCCTCGTGCTGGCCATGGGGCTCGCTGTGCTGGTCCCGGTCGCCCCGTCGGCGCGCGCGGCCGTGCCGGAGTTCACCTCGCCCGAGGAGGCCCTGCGCCAGGGCGTCAGCGCCTACACGGGCGGGTATTATGAGATAGCGATCCCCGCCCTCGAGCACGCCGCCTCGCGCAACCTGTTCCTCGGTCAGTATTTCCTCGCCAAGCTCTACGCCGACAACGGCAGCGCCCATACGGACCACTCCAAGGCCTTCGTTCTCTTCCAGAAGATCGCCAACGAGCACGCCGACGCCGATCCCGAGGATGATCAGCGCGCGCCCTATGTCGCCCGCTCCATGACCGCGCTCGCCGGCTATGTCCGTGTCGGCCTGCCCGAGCTCGGCGTCCGGCCCGATCCTGTGCGAGCCGCCGACTACCTCCATCACGCCGCGATTTTCTTCAACGACGAGGACGCCCAGTTCGAGTTGGCCAAGATGCTGCTGCGCGGCGAGGGCGTTCGCGCGGATGCGCCGCGGGCGCGCCACTGGCTGGCGACGCTCGCCCAGAAGGGCCACGCTGGTGCCCAGGCCTTCCTCGCCGACCTGCTCTGGCGCGGCAAGTTCATGCCGCACGATCCCGTCCGCGCGCTCGCCCTGATCTCGGTCGCCGCCAAGAATGCGCCGCAGGAGGACGAGGTCTGGATCCACGACATCTACCAGAACATCTACTGCGGCGCCGCCGAGGGTGTGCGCAGCCAGGTCGACGGCATGGTCGCCGAATGGGACACCCGCTACGGACGCCGGCCGAACACCCAGGACGACAGCGGCCTCGGCACTCTTGGCGCCAATGCCTCACGCACATGCGCCGACGGCCGGGTCGTGCCGATGGTGCTCGGCGGGCCGAAGCATCCGGAGACTGCGGCCCCGGCCCTGCCGTCCGCGCTGCCCGGCGCTGCGCCGAGCCGTCCCCTCGACGCGCGTGGCCCGGGCGCAGGTCCCGGCCCGGCGCTCGACGCGCTCGCCACCTCCTCTGGCGGTCAGCCGCAGCCGGGAGCCCCCTCGATGGGCTTCATGTCCGGCGATGTGGGCGGTACGGGCGGCAGCCTGCGCTCGGTCGGCTCACCCAGCCGCTGAGGCGGCCGCCGAACCGGAATCTCCCCCGAGTTTTTCTCCGGCGACGCGGACTTCGCTTCGTCGATGGACATGCGACAGACCAGAGGACGAGACCTCCCCTGCGATCCCCGAGGAATGGAAAGCGCAGGCGGCGCCCCGGGCTTTTCTCCGTTCAGTTCCCGTTCAGCGATCAGGCGGCATCGTGGCGGAACGTTTCGGGTGACATCGCGGTCGCGCTGCCGATGGCCCGGTCCTCGCAACGCCCCATCATCGACGAGGGAGTTCGACATGATCAGATCGATACTGGCCGTGGTCGCCATGTCTGCCGCGCTGGCCGCCGCATCCAATAGTGCAAGCGCCGCAGCCGTCACCCTGCCCGCGACGAGCGCCCCGGCGCTCGCCATCGACGCCGCCGGCAGCCTGCTGACACCAGTGCACGGCTGGCACACGTACTGTGCCTGGGGCCCCGCCGGCTACCATCGCCATGTGCCGGGCGTGGGCCGCGTCGCATGTCACCGCCGTGGTGGCTATCGCCGCTATGGCCGCTGCAGCGCGTGGCGCGCCGAGTGCGCGAGCCGCTGGGGTTATGGCTGGCGCTACCGTCGCTGTCTGCGCATCCACGGCTGCTGACGCGGCTGAGCCGGCAACCGCCTGACGGGTATGCGCTGAACCAGACCCTCAGGCGGCCAGTTCCACCCACACCGGCACATGGTCGGACGGCTTCTCCCAGCCGCGTGTCGCCTTGTCGATGCCAGCGGCCTGCAGTAGGTCGGCGGCCTGCGCGGACAGCAGCAGGTGGTCGATGCGGATGCCGTCGTCCTTCTGGAAGGCACCGGCCTGGTAGTCCCAGAACGTGTAGACGCCGGCGCCGGGATGCGTGGCACGGATGGCATCCGTCAGGCCGAGGTGGGTGAGGGCACGCCACGCCGCCCGGCTCTCCGGCTGGTAGAGCGCATCGCCCGTCCACGCCTCGGGTCGCTTGGCATCGGCCGGCATGGGAATGACGTTGAAATCGCCGGCGACGACGAGCGGCATTTCCGCTTCCAGCATGGCGCCGACGTGCGTCTCGAGCCGCGCCATCCAGCCGAGCTTGTAGGTGAATTTCTCCGTCCCGATCGGGTTGCCGTTGGGAAGGTAGAGGCCGGCGATGCGCACCGCGCGCTCTTGTCCGACGACCGTCGCCTCGATGTAGCGGGCCTGCGCGTCGTTTTCGTCACCGGGCAGGCCGCGCATGACGTCTTCCAGCGGCAGCCGCGACAACAGCGCAACGCCGTTGAAGCCCTTCTGCCCGTGCGTTGCGACGCTGTATCCAGCCGCCTCGAACATCTCGGCCGGAAAGCCCTCGTCGACGCTCTTGATCTCTTGCAGGCAGGCGACGTCTGGCTTGGCATCCTGCAGCCACGTCAGCGTCGTCTCGAGCCGCGCCTTGATGCCGTTGACGTTGAAGGTGGCGATTTTCATGGGCACTCCGCACTTTTCCCGCTCGCGGGGTGTGACAACGGGCGAGGGGCCAGCGCCTGACGAGAGCGCCCTGTCGTCAGGACCTTGTCGTCAGGGCAATGCCGGGTGCCGGCGAGACCTTACAGCGAAAAGCTCGTCCCGCAGCCGCACGAGGCCGTCGCGTTGGGGTTGCGGATCTGGAACGAGGCGCCGATGAGGTCGTCGACATAGTCGATCTCCGAGCCGGCCAGAAAGCCGAGCGATAGGGGATCGATGAGCACGCGCGCCCCGCTGCGCTCGAGGATCAGGTCGTCCTCGGCCGGGCTTGCAACGAGATCATATCTATACTGGAAGCCCGAGCAGCCGCCACCCTCGACCGCCACGCGCAACAGCTTGTTGGTCGGCTCCGCGGCCACGATCTCCACGATGCGGCGGGCAGCGTTCTCGGTCAGCACGACGGTGGCTGGAACGAGCGGCGTATCCATGGTGTCTCGATCTCCAAGGTAAGCGCGGTACGACCAGGGTGGCTCCGCCGCGCTTGCAGCATGTGCATAATCCATGCGCAGACTGTACGCCCTGAAGATAGGAGCAGCCGGCCGGCTGTCAAATGATGGCGCCGTGAGGCCACCTCCAGGATCAATGAGCCATGGCGCCGACGAAACCCAGACAGCCCCTCCCCGCAGAGGACTTCGGCGCGAGCCTCGCTCCCGGCGAGCGCCGTCTGGCGCCGTACGCCGCGAGTGCCATCGCGACGCGCGGCCGCCAGCATACCGAGCCCGACTGCCCGGCGCGCGGCCCCTTCCAGCGTGACCGCGACCGCGTGCTGCATTCCGCCCCGTTCCGGCGGCTGACCTACAAGACGCAGGTCTTCGTCGTGCACGAGGGCGACCACTACCGCACGCGGCTGACCCACAGTCTCGAGGTGGCCCAGATCGCCCGCACGATGGCCCGCCAGCTCTGCCTCGACGAGGATCTCGCCGAGGCGCTGGCACTTGCCCACGACCTCGGCCACTCGCCCTTCGGCCACGCCGGCGAGCGCGCCCTCGATCGTGCGGCGTCCGTGTGCGGCGGCTTCGATCACAACGCCCAGTCGCTGCGCATCGTCACGCGGCTCGAGCGCAAGTACCGCGCCTTCGATGGCCTCAACCTGACCTGGGAGACGCTCGAGGGGCTCGCCAAGCACAACGGACCCGTCGCCGAGACGACGCCGGGCGGCCATCCTCACGCCGTCGCCAAGGTGGCAAATCTGCTTGCGCCGTGGCGCTCGCTCGAGCTTGCGACGCACGCGGCCGGAGAAGCGCAGGTCGCAGCCATCGCCGACGACATCGCCTACGTCAATCACGACATCGATGACGCGCTGCGGGCCGGCCTCCTCACCATCGCCGATCTCGCCGGCGCCCCTCTCGTCGGCAACATCGCGGCACGCGTGCTGGCAGCCCCCGATGCCGATCGGGCCCGCGCTGTCGAGCCCGCCCGCATCATTTACGAGATCACGCGGGCAGCGATCACCGCGATGATCGCCGATGCCGTCGGCGAGACCCGCCGGCGCCTCGCTGGCCTCGCGCCAGCGACCGCCGATCACATCCGGGCGGCGGGAACTCCCATCGTCGCCTTTTCCAGCGGCATGGCCGCCGAGGTTTCCGCCGTGAAGGCGTTCCTGTTCGCCCGCGTCTATCGCCACCCCAATGTGATGGCAGTGATGGGCAACGCCGAGCGCATCGTCGAGGACCTGTTCGCCCGCTTCCTCGCCAGCCCCGACCTGCTGCCGGCCGGGTGGGCGGAGGAGGCGTTGGCCCGCGCGCCCCGCCGCCGCGCCCGCCTCGTCGCCGATTACGTGGCCGGCATGACCGATCGCCTCGCCATCGCCGAGCACCGGCGCTTGTTTGACGCCACTCCGGAATTGCGTTAGCCGGCACGCAACTCCGCCGCCGTCCGGGAAGGCTCAACCAGCATGAACGTATTCGCGCATGTCGAGGACCTGGTGGGTCGCGCGCTGGCCGAACTCGTCGCCGAAGGCAAGCTGCCGTCCGGGCTCGACATCGGCCGCGTCGAGGCGGAGGTCCCGCGCGAGGCGAGCCACGGCGACATCGCCTGCAACGCCGCCATGGTGCTCGCCAAGAAGGCCGGCATGAAGCCGCGCGACATCGCCGAGCTGATCAAGGCGAAGGTCAGCGCCGCGCCAGACGTCGACGCCGTCGAGATCGCCGGGCCGGGCTTCCTCAACCTGACGCTGAAGCCCGCCTACTGGCGGCGGCTCGTGCGTGTCATCAACGAGGAGACGGCGAACTACGGCGTCGCCGATCTCGGCAAGGGCGCCAAGCTCAACGTCGAGTACGTGTCCGCCAATCCGACCGGACCGATGCACGTCGGCCATTGCCGCGGCGCCGTGTTCGGCGATGCGCTGGCCCGCCTCCTCGAGTTCGCCGGCTACGACGTCACGCGCGAGTATTACATCAACGACGCCGGTGGCCAGGTCGACGTGCTCGCACGTTCCGCCTACCTGCGCTACCGGGAGGCGCTCGGCGAGGACATCGGCGAGATCCCGGCCGGCCTCTACCCCGGCGACTACCTGAAGCCGGTCGGCGATGCCCTTGCCGCCGAGCACGGCCGCGCGCTGTTGCAGAAGCCGGAGGAGGACTGGCTGCCGATGGTGCGCGCCAAGGCCATCGCCATGATGATGGCCGTCATCCGCGACGACCTCGCTGCACTCGACATCTCCCACGACGTGTTTTTCTCCGAGGCCTCGATGACTGCGGGCGGCCGCGACCAGATCGCCGCCGCCATCGCCGCCCTCGACAAGAAGGGGCTCATCTACAAGGGGGTGCTGCCCCGCCCGAAGGGCCATGACGACGAGGAATGGGAGGAGCGCGAGCAGACCCTGTTCCGCTCCACGTCGCATGGCGACGACGTCGACCGCGCGATCCAGAAATCGGACGGCAGCTACACCTATTTTGCCGGTGACATCGGCTACCACTACGACAAGCTGGAGCGCGGCTTCACGCATCTCATCAACGTCTTCGGCGCCGATCACATCGGCTACATCAAGCGCATGACGGCCGCCGTCGCCGCGCTGTCCGACGGGGCGTGCGCCTTCGACATCAAGGTCTGCCAGCTCGTCAAGCTGTTCCGCGCCGGCGAGCCCGTTCGCATGTCCAAGCGCGCCGGCACGTTCGTCACGCTGCGCGACGTCGTCGACGAGGTCGGCCGCGATCCCGTCCGCTTCATGATGCTCTACCGCAAGAACGACGCCGCCCTCGACTTCGACTTCGCCAAGGTCACCGAGCAGTCGAAGGACAATCCCGTCTTCTACGTGCAGTACGCACACGCGCGCGCTTCCAGCGTGCTGCGCAATGCCGCCGAGCAGATGCCGGGGCTCGATACGTCGCTCGCAGGCCTGCTGTCGGCCGACCTCGGCCGCCTCGCCGACCCCGGCGAGCTGGAGCTGATCAGGAAGCTCGCCGCCTTCCCGCGTCTGATCGAAGGGGCGGCCAAGGCGCACGAGCCGCACCGGCTCGCGTTCTACTTGTACGAGCTGGCGAGTGCACTGCACGCGCAATGGGCCCGCGGCAACGATTCGCCACATTTGCGCTTCATCACCGCTGATGATGCGGGGCTCACGTCGGCCCGCCTCGCCCTGATCGCCGCAACCCGGCAGGTGATATCCTCCGGCTTGGGCATTCTGGGCGTCGAGGCACCCGACGCCATGCACTAGACTGTTGATTCGTAGCGGGTCTTCGTCGGTGCAACGGGGAAGTTTCGGAGATGACACGATCGTCTGGTTCGCGGCCACCGCAGCCGCAGTCGCCCGACTACGACCCGCGCCTGCCCTGGACTGACCCGCGCACGGGCCAGACCTACTACCCCGATCCGGCCCAGTTCCAGCAGTCTCCGCAGGCGCCCGGCTATGCCGGCGGCGTGCCTGCCCATCCCGCTGCGCCCGGCTATGACCAGTATGGGGCCGGCCAGTATGGCGGCGGACCCTACGGCGGAGGCCAGTTCGGCGCGGCTCCCCAGGCGCCCGGGCCATACGGAACGCCCCAGCAGGCGGGCGGCCACCACAGCGGCGGACAACAGGGCGCCGGCCACTACGGCGATCCCTATGCCGGCCAGCCGGGATGGCCGGCCGCTCCCGAGCCCCAGCCGCTGGTCGGCGGGCCGGCGCGCGATGCCTACGGCCGCGAGGTCTACCCCTACGCCGAGCCGCCGCGCTATGCGGAACCTGCCCCTGCGCAGCCCGCTCAGTGGTCCGACCTCGCCGCGCAGGCGTGGGACGATCCTTCCCTCGCCCAGCGCGCCGGCTCGCCCTACGCCAATGCGTACGCCAACCCCTACGACACGCTCGATCCCGTCACGGCGGGCCGCGGCGTTACCGGCGGTCGTGGCGCGCACACCGGCGATCCGGCGCTGCGGGGTACACTCTACGACGACTGGCGCGATCCGCACGCCCAGCCGGGTGCCGGCGGCTACGATACGCTGCGCGCAACAGACGCTTATGGTCAGTCATTCGCCCAGGCGGGACCACCCGGCGCTGGCGCCTACGCCGAGCCCGGCTATGACGCCCAGGGCTATCCGCTGGCCGCCGGCCAACCCTACGCCCAGCCCGCCGGTTACGGTGCAGCCGGCCAGCCGGTCGTGGCCCAGGGCGCCTACGAGGACGACGAGCCCGAGCGCCGCCCGCCGCGCAAATGGCTCATGCCGCTCGCCGCCGGCGTCCTCGTCGTCACTATCGCGGCCGGCGCCAGCCTCCATTACGGCTATCAGATCCTCATCGGCGACAGCGGCCGCCCCGGCTCGGGCACGCCCGTCGTGCGCGGCGACGGCACGCCGTCGCGCGTCCGGCCGGAAGACCCGGGCGGGCGGCAGTTCGCCAACACCGACAGCAAGGTGCTCGGCCGGCTCGGCGACCGGCAGGCTGCCGACGACGGCACGCGCCGGGTCTCGACGCTGCCCATCGGGCGCGACGGTAACGTCCTCGAGGCGCCGGAAGCCCGTGAGCCGCGCACGCCGCAGCCGGTCAATCCCGTCGTCACGGTGCCCGGCCTGACCATCGTCGATGGCTTTGCCGGCCGCCGGGCGCAGGATGCCGGTCCCGGACCGCAGGCTGGCGGACCGCAGGCGGGCCGTGGTCCCATCGTCGTGACGCCGCCCTCGGCACCGCCGCCGGAGACCGACGCGACGGCTGACGCTCGCCCCTCGGGCCCTGCCTCCGGCCAGCGCGCGCCCGTCGTGCTGACCCGCACGGCAGTCGAGACTGAACCGACGTCTGCCGAGCCGCCGCCCGCGCGCAAGCCGCCCGTCCGGCAGGCGACCGTCACCCCAGAGCCGGCCCCGCCGCGCGCTCCCGTCGCGGCTTCCGATCCCGATCCGGCGTCGAGCCCGCCCGCGGCGACGGGCAGCCTCGGATTCGTCGTCGTACTCGGATCCGTACCGGTCTCCGCGACGAGCCGCATGGACGCCCTCAAGCAGTACGCCGACCTGCAGCAGCGCTATGGCTCGGTGCTCGGCGGCCGCACACCCGACGTGCGCGAGGCCGACCTGGGCGCCAAGGGCAAGTACCACCGCTTGCTGGTCGGCCCGCCGGCCTCCAAGACGAGCGCCAATGAGCTGTGCACGGCCCTCAAGGGTGCCGGCTATCCGAGCTGTTGGATCACGCCGTACTGAGCCGGCACCGCGCTCCGCTGACCTTCCCTGACCTAGAGCGTTCCGAGCCCCCCATGCGTTCCGCCATGATCGTCGGCCTTGCCGGCCCCGATCTCGCCCGCTCCGAGGCACGCTTCCTGCGGGAGACCGCGCCGGCTGGCGTCATCCTGTTCGCGCGCAACTGCGTGAGCCACGAGCAGATCCGCCGCCTCGTCGGCGAGGCGCGCAGCGCGATCGGCAGCGACGACGTACTCGTTCTGATCGACCAGGAGGGCGGGCGGGTGCAGCGCCTGCGTCCGCCTCTCGGGCGCGCCTTGCCGCCCGCCCGTGTCTACGGCGACCTCTACCGCATCGACCCGGTCGCCGCCGTTGGCCATGCCCGTCAGGTGTTCGCGCTCCTCGCTGCCGACCTCCGGGCCCTCGGCATCGATTGCGACTGCGCCCCGGTGCTCGATCGCCCGGTGCCCGGCGCCCACGACATCATCGGCGACCGCGCGTTTGCCGGCGAGGTTGCGGCGATCGTGGCACTCGGCAGGGCGGTGGCCGAGGGCCTGATGGCCGGCGGCGTCGTGCCGGTCGTCAAGCACATGCCCGGCCACGGCCGCGCTGGAGCCGACAGCCACCTCGAGTTGCCACGCGTCTCTACCTCCGCCGATGAGCTCGCCGCGACCGACTTCGCCCCCTTCGCCGCGCTCGCCGACCTGCCCGCCGCCATGACCGCCCACGTGGTCTATGACGCCATCGATCCCGCCGCGCCGGCGACCACCTCGCGCACTGTCGTCGCCGAGACGATCCGCGGCAGCATCGGCTTCGATGGCTTGCTGATGAGCGACGACCTGTCCATGCGGGCCCTTGCCGGCCCGCTCGACCAGCGGGCGCGGGCGAGCTTGGCTGCCGGCTGCGACGTCGTCCTGCACTGCAATGGCGATTTCGCCGAGATGTCGGCCGTCGCCGAATCCGTACCGGAACTGACCGGACGGGCAGCCGAGCGCTTTGCCGCCGCCGTGGCCGTCACCCGCCGCCGCGAGCCGCTCGATGCCGAGGCGGCCGAGGCAGCACTCACTGTCTGCCTCGAGGCTGCGCGACGCGGTGTTGAATCGGTGTAGGCTGCCCATCGTGAATCAAGTGACGTGCAGTGTGGCTGCGGCCGCTGCCGTGCCCGATCGGAGGCGACGAGGATGATCCCCGCCGGTGGCGCCGATACCGCGCCCGACGAGACCTGGGAGACCAAGCCGGTCCGCGGCGAAGGCTCGCAGGCGGCGGACGATGACGGCCCGGACGGCCCCGTGTTCACGGTCGATGTCGAGGGCTTCGAGGGGCCGCTCGACCTGCTGCTGGCGCTCGCCCGCACGCAGAAGGTCGATCTCGCCCGGCTGTCGGTGGTGGCGCTCGCCGACCAGTACCTCGCCTTCATCGCCGAGGCCCGCAGGATGCGCCTGGAGGTGGCGGGCGACTATCTCGTGATGGCCGCCTGGCTTACCTACCTGAAGTCGCGGCTGCTCCTCCCGCGCGAGGACACGGCCGAGGACCAGGCACCCGCCGAGGAGCTTGCCCGCCGCCTCGCCTTCCGCCTCGCCCGCCTCGATGCCATGCGCACTGCTGCCGCACACCTGATGGCGCGCCCTCGGCTCGGCATCGATCAGTTTCCGCGCGGTCTCCTCGAGCAGACCCGCACGCATACCGAGACGACCTGGCGCGCCGATATCCTCGACCTGATGCGCGCTTACGCAGACCGGCGCCGCGCCACGACCAAGGTGGTCCATACCGTCAGGGCGCGCCGGGTCTGGTCGATAAAGGATGCCCGCGTCCGCCTCGAGCGCCTCATCGGCCGCGCCCCGCTCGACTGGCGCCAGCTCGACCTGTTCCTCGCCGATGTGGCGCCCGCGCCCGAGGACGAGCGCACGGCCAAGGCGAGCGCGTTCGGCGCAAGCCTCGAGATGGCGCGCGAGGGCCTCGTCGAATTGCGCCAGGAGGCGCCGTTCGCGCCGATCTACATGCGCCGCCGCGATGCCGCCGAATGGCAGCGGATCGGCGCGGGCAGGGAGGCGTCATGAGCGGCGCACAGGGCGAACGACCGGGCGGCGCGGAAGCACGGCGCCTCAAGCTCGTGGCGTCGGGCGGGCGTGCAGTGGCCGCCGATGCCGTCGGCGGTAACGATGGCATTGCCGGCGATGCCGTGCCTGCTGCGGCGGGGGCCGCGGCGGCGGGATCGGCGCCGCCGGCAGCGCGGCCAATGTGCTTTTCCTCAGCCTCGGGCAGCGGGCGGCGCGGCGCCAGCAGTGAGACCGGAGATGCTGGCGCCACGCCGGACCCTGTGAGCCGCCTCGCCGAGACCGACCGGCGCCACAAGCTGCGTACCATCGAGGCCATGCTTTTCGCGGCGGCAACTCCGCTGTCGGAAAGCCAGCTTGCCGAGCGTTTTCCCGCCGGCACGGACCTGTCGTCCCTCCTCGGCGAGCTTGCCGCGCATTACGCCGAGCGCGGCGTCGTGCTGACCCGGGTCGCCGGCAAATGGGCCTTCCGCACCGCGCCCGACCTCGGCCACCTGCTCGACCGCTTCCGCAGCCAGGAGCGGCGTCTGTCGAAGGCCGCCCTCGAGACGCTCGCCATCATCGCCTACCACCAGCCGGTGACACGCGCCGAGATCGAGGAGATCCGTGGTGTTTCGACGTCGGCCGGCACGCTCGACACGCTCATCGAGACAGGTTGGGTGCGCCCGCGCGGTCGCCGCCGCACGCCGGGCCGCCCCGTCACCTACGGGACGACCGACACGTTCCTCGAGGCCTTCGCGCTCGACAGCGTGCGCGACCTGCCTGGGCTCGCCGATCTGAGAGCCGCAGGCCTGCTCGATGCCGCGATCCCCGCCGGCTTCGACATGCCCGAGCCGCGTGACGTCGCTGCACTCCTGCCTGACGAGATGCCGCTCGACGGCGACGAGGCGGGCGGCCCGGACCAGGCCGATCTCGCTTTCGACGGCGACAGCGAGGACGAGGAGGTCGCTGAGGACGAGCGCAGCGGTGGCAGCGGCACGCCCGGCCCGGACTTGCCTCCCCCGGCCGGGGCCGATAAGCCGGGGGCCCGTTGAGCGGCAAGGTCGCTCCGGGCAGTTCGGGGCAGGGTGTGTCGGATCTCTGGCAGTGGATCAGCGGGACGGGCCCCTCGGGCAGGGGGCCATCGCCGGCTCGGCACGGCGGCGGCGGGGCCGTCGGACCGGATGCCGGCAGCCCGCGCCGGGCCGCCGCGGCCTTCGCGGCGCGCCTGACGTTCGAGGCCGTCGAACGCCGCTATGGCGACCGCCACGCTCTGGCCGGCGTCGATCTCGACATTGCTCCCGGCGAGGTCGTCTGCCTGCTTGGTCCCTCAGGGTGCGGTAAGACGACGTTGCTGCGCATCGCCTCGGGCATCGAGAAGCCGTCGGCCGGCCGCGTCCTCATCAACGAGCGCGAGGTCGCCGGCCCGGAGCGCTTCGTCCCGCCCGAGAAGCGCTCGATCGGGCTCATGTTCCAGGACTTCGCGCTGTTTCCGCACCTGTCGATCGTCGACAACGTCGCCTTCGGCCTGAAGGCGCTGCCCCGCCCGGAGGCCCTGCGCGAGGCCCGCACCATCCTGGCCCGCGTCGGTCTCGAAGGCTACGCGGAAGCCTTCCCCAGTACGCTGTCGGGTGGCCAGCAGCAGCGCGTGGCGCTCGCCCGGGCCATCGTGCCCCGCCCGGCCGTCATGCTGATGGACGAGCCGTTCTCCGGGCTCGACGTGCAGTTGCGCGAGGCCATGCAGGACGAGACGCTGGCGCTGCTGCGTGAGACGCGCGCCACGACCATGATCGTCACGCACCACCCCGAGGAGGCGATGCGCCTCGGCGACCGCATCGCCGTCATGCGACGAGGCCGCGTCGTGCAGGTCGGCGATGCGGCAGCCCTCTACAACGATCCCGCCGAATTGTTCGTGGCGCGGCTGTTCTCCGAGATCAACGAATGGCCGGCTGTGGTGGTCGACGGCCGCGTCGATACTCCGGTCGGGCCCGCTCCGGCGCCCGGTCTGAGCCCTGGGGAGCGGGCGATCGTCTGCATCCGCGAGCGCGCGATCGAGATCGGCCCGCCGCGCGTCGGCCTTGCCGGCCGGGTGCTGCACGTGCGCTTCCTGGGCGATACCGCGCTCGTCGAGGTCGGCGTAGCGGGCTTCGATCGGCCGTTGCGTGCCCGTGTTCTCCAGCGCGAGGGCTGGGCGCGCGGCCAGGAGGTCGGCGTCGTCATCGCGCCGTCGGCCATCCTCGTCTTCGCCGATCCGGGTAACGATACCCGCTGAATCGTGCGCGCCGCCCCAAGGGCAAGTGCAAGGCCCGGTTTTTCGAGCAGGTCCTTCGGCTTGCCGCACACCAGGCTTTCTGCGATAGTCCCGCGACCAAAAAGCAACACGCTGGCACCCGCCACGGGCGCTGCGTGGCGAGAGGAGTTTTGAACGCTATGGGTGCGACAAGCATCTGGCACTGGATCATCCTCCTGGTGATCGTCGTGCTGCTGTTCGGCAGCGGCCGCATTTCGAACGTCATGGGCGACGTCGCCAAGGGCATCAAGAGCTTCAAGAAGGGGCTCTCCGACGACGACGACACGGCCAAGTCGGACGGCAAGGCGATCGACAACGCGTCGTCGGCCGCAAAGGTCGACAGCGAGCGCACGAAGGCGGGTTGAAACCGGCCCTTCACCCCGGGGGCGGCGGACGGGCGTGCCGTAGAGCCGGGCACGGCCACGTTTGACGCTCCGGTAAGTCCCGCCCGATAGTGTGCTGCACTCAGGCGTGCGCCGGGGCGGGCCGAGGCGATCGCCTTGCCTTGGGTTCCTCAATCAAATCAACGGCCTCCCTCAGGAGGCTCTTCCACGGCATGTAGAACCCGAAGCGGTCGCAGGCCCGCAGTGTCGAAAGGGTCGTACCCCGCTCATGTTCGATATCGGCTGGAGCGAGCTTCTCATCCTCGGCATCGTCACCCTGGTGATGGTGGGCCCGAAAGAGCTGCCCGTCTTCCTGCGCACCATCGGCAAGTACGTCGCCATGCTGCGCACGCAGGCCGCCGAGTTCCGCGCCCATTTCGATGCGGCCATGCGCGAGACCGAGCTCGACCAGATCCGCAAGGACATGGCCGGCCTGCGCGACGACGTGACCGGCACCGTGCGCAGCGCCACCGCCGGCATAGAGAACGACCTGCGCGAGACTGGCCGCTCACTCGACGAGACGGCACGGTCGACCACCGCGCCCCTCGCGGACCCGGTCGTGGCCCCGGCCGTGCGCGAGCCGGACTTCACCGACGAGAATGGTCTGCCGGCCGCCGCGCCGCCCGCACCCGCCGCACCACCTGCCGAGGCGGCCAACTCGAACGAGCCCGATCCGGCTCGTAGTACCGCTGCCGGCCATCACGTCAATGGCGCCGCGGGCGCAGCCACCACACCGGTGAACAGGGGTGTCGACGGATGAGCGCGCCGGGTGACAGTCTGCCCCGCGAGGGCCAGGCCGATATCGACGCCAGCAAGGCCCCCCTGCTCGATCATCTGATCGAGTTGCGCCAGCGGCTCATCTACACCGTCGTCGCCTTCTTCCTGATGTTCATCCTGTGCTTCTCGCAGTCCAAGCACATCTACAACATCCTGATGTGGCCGTTCGTCAGCGTGGTCGGACCCGAGCACGCCAAGGCGATCTACACCCACCTACTCGAGAAGTTCTTCGTCGACATCAAGGTCGGCATGTTCGGTGCTGCCTTCCTGTCGTTCCCGGTCGCCGCGACGCAGATCTACAAGTTCGTCGCACCCGGCCTCTACCGCAACGAGCGTGCCGCCTTCCGCCCCTACCTGATCGCAACGCCCGTGCTGTTCACCCTGGGGGCTTCGATCGTCTATTTCATCGCCATGCCGCTGCTGGTGCGCTTCTCGGTCGGCTTCGAGCAGGCAGGCGACGCCACGACGGCGGAGATTTCGCTGCTGCCGAAGGTCTCCGAATATCTGTCGCTGATTATGACCCTGGTCATGGGCTTCGGCATCATCTTCCAGTTGCCGGTCGTGCTGACCTTGCTCGCCCGCGCCGGCGTGGTCGACAGCGAGGGCCTCGTCGCCGCCCGCCGCTACGCGATCGTCGGCATCTTCGCGGTCTCGGCGATCCTGACGCCGCCCGATGCTATTTCGATGATCATCATGGCGCTGCCGACTTGCCTCCTCTACGAGGCCTCGATCTACGCCGTCCGCTTCGTCGAAAAGCGCAAGCCTGCGGCGCCGACATAGGCTGCGAGCGACGCCAGCCGTCTCCCAAAGCGCGACCCGTCTGGACCACCCGCCGCGCCCCGGCCTATAGCTCTGGCCAATCATCCGACAGCCAGCCGACGAGGCCTGCCGTGCACGACATCAAGTGGATCCGCGACAACCCGGAAGCCTTCGATCAGGCCCTGCAGCGCCGCGGCCTGCCGCCGCGTGCAGCCGAGCTTGTCGCCCTCGACGAGGCGCGCCGCCGCCTGCTGACCACGCTGCAAGAGGCGCAGGCGCGCCGCAACGCCGCCTCCAAGGAGGTCGGCAAGGCCATGGCCGCCAAGGACCCCGCCAAGGCCGACGCGCTCAAGGCCGAGGTCGCCGAGCTGAAGGCCACGATCACCGCCGGCGAGGAGGAGAAGCGCCGCCTCGACCGCGCCATCGAGGAGGCGCTCGCCGTCATCCCCAATCTGCCGCGCCCCGACGTGCCGGACGGCGCCGATGAGACCGGCAACGTCGAGGTCCGCCGCTGGGGTGAGCCACGCACGTTCGACTTCGCTCCCAGGCAGCACTTCGAACTCGGCGAGGCGCTCGGCCTCATGGATTTCGAGACGGCGCAGAAGGTCTCCGGCGCCCGCTTCGTGTTCCTGAAAGGCGCGCTTGCCCGGCTCGAGCGGGCCATCGCCATGCTCATGCTCGACCTGCACACCAGCGAGAACGGCTACACCGAGTTCGTGCCGCCCTACCTCGTGCGCGACCACGCCGCCTACGGCACCGGCAACCTGCCGAAGTTCAAAGACGATCTGTTCAGCGTTAGCGGCACTGCGCCTAAATCAAATGAGATTCAGGAATTAATGAGGAAATATCCGGATGTAGCGGACAGTTACGGTGTTTCGGTTTGGTTCGATATCGTCGTTCCTCTACTTGATTTTGACTACAATGAAGCGAGAATTGGCATTGCCAATGCAAAAAAGTTGCTGCCAATGGAGATCCATGCCCAACTTGATGGGTTGTTATCGGGCCAGAACTACTGGCTCATCCCGACCGCCGAGGTCTCGCTGACCAATATCGTCCGCGAGACGACCCTCAGCCCGGACCAACTCCCCATGCGCATGACCGCGTGGACGCCGTGCTTCCGCTCGGAGGCCGGTGCCGCCGGGCGCGATACACGCGGCATGATCCGCCAGCACCAGTTCTCGAAGGTGGAACTCGTCTCGATCACCACGCCGGAAACCTCGGGCGACGAGCACGAGCGCATGACGGCGAGCGCCGAGAAGGTGCTGCAGCGGCTCGGGCTGCCCTATCGCACCATGCTGCTGTGCACCGGCGACATGGGCTTCGCCAGTCAGAAGACCTACGACATCGAAGCGTGGCTGCCGGGCCAGAACACCTATCGCGAGATTTCGTCCTGCTCGGTGTGCGGCGACTTCCAGGCCCGCCGCATGGGCGCGCGCTATCGCGCCGGCGACAAGGACGTGCGTTACGTCCACACGCTGAACGGCTCCGGTCTTGCCGTCGGCCGCACGCTCATCGCGGTCATGGAGAACTACCAAGAGGCCGATGGCTCGATCGTCATACCGGAGGCACTAAGGGGGTATATGGGCGGGGTGGAAAAGATCACCAAGGGTTGAGTGGGAGGGCGACAGGTCCCCGCGCGCGGGGAGAGGGGGAACGACAGGCAAATATTCATGTCCCTCCACGCCCGCCTCCGCACCGAACAACCTGACCCCTAAAACCTGGAACCCAAAACCTCACCCCCATGCGCATCCTGGTCACCAACGACGACGGCATCAACGCGCCGGGGCTCAAGGTCCTGGAGGACATCGCCCGTCAGCTTTCCGACGACGTCTGGACCGTGGCGCCCGAGACCAATCAGTCTGGCGCCTCCCATTCGCTGACCCTGCACGAGCCGCTGCGCTGCCGCGAAGTCAGCGAGCGCCGCTTTGCGGTGCGCGGTACGCCGACCGACTGCGTCATCATGGGCGTGCGCCATCTCCTCATCGACCACCCGCCGGACCTCGTCCTCTCCGGCGTCAACAACGGCTCGAACCTCGCCGAAGACGTGACCTACTCGGGCACCATCGCGGGCGCCATCGAGGGCACGCTGTTGGGCATCCGCTCCATCGCCATGAGCCTCGCCATCGGCTTTGACGAGGAGGGCCAGGTGCACTGGGAGACGCCGCTCACGCACGGCCCCGGCCTCGTGCGCCGCCTGATCGAGGCGGGCCTGCCCCCCGACGTCCTCATCAACGTCAATTATCCCGACCTCGCTCCCGAAGCGGTCGTCGGCGTGCTGGCAACGACGCAGGGCCGGCGCGATCAGAACCTCCTCCATATCGACGAGCGTCACGACACGTGGGGCCACCCCTACTACTGGTTCGGCTTTCAGCGCCGCAAATCGAACCCGCCTGAAGGCACCGACCTGTGGGCGATCTACAAGGGGCACATCTCGGTGACGCCGCTCCACGTCGACCTGACGCATTCCTCCACGCTCGCCGCGCTGGCGCGCGTCCTGCCGACCGGGCGCCCGCTCTGAGGACTTCGGCGGCAAGCGGCCAAGCTGCCTCGGGCGGGGCGAGCAACTTCGCTCCTGTCACCGGTTTGCCGCCGCCGCGCCCACGCCCCAGCACAATCGCGATCTAGCCTCTCTTTTCTGCGCAGGCCGAGGGTGTGCCCGTTCGAAAGGCTGTCGAGAAGCACCTCCACGCGCGCCGTCGCGGGCCAAGCCGACGTTTCGTTAATCGGGCGTTAACCTTCGAGGGGTTAACGATTCGTTCGGTTGAGAGGTGCGTATCATGACGACGACGGATCGAATTGCCACGACCGACGACATGGCCCCGCGCGCAGCCCTGCCGCCAACGGGTCTTTTCACCACGGTGCTGGTACGACCGCTGCTGGCGGGATTTGCCGCCGCCCTGCTCGCGGGCGCCTGCAGCGCCGATATCAAGCGCTTCGAAGGCTTCGAGCTCGGTGGCGACACGACCACCCGGACAGGATCGGTAACGCCTGCCGTCGGTGTCGGCAGCGCGCTGGGCGATGCCAGCCCGGTCGCCGGCGCACAACGCGCTGGCCGGGCGCCGGCTGCAGTCGGGTCAGTCGAGCGGGAGGAGCTTCCCGTCGAGCGGCATGCGGCCCTCGATACGCCCGTGCCCCCGTCCCCGCGTCAAGCTGTGAGCGACGCAACACCGGTCGTTGCCGCATCCGGCGAAACGATCACCGTCGCGCCGGGCGACACGCTCTACGGTCTGTCGCGCCGGCATGGCGTGGCGCTCGCCGAGCTGATGGCGGTGAACGGCCTGGACAAGCCCGACCTGCGCCCGGGCCAGAAGCTCCAGTTGCCGGCCGGCAGCGCCGTGCGCCCGCCGCCGGACCATACGCCCTACCCCGCCGAGCAGGAGGCGACGACCGCCGAGGCCCCCGACGACTGGACCGGCACGCACACGATTGCTGCCGGCGACAGCCTCTACAAGCTCGCCCGCCGCTATGGCACCCGCAGCGCCGATCTGCAACGCTACAACGGCATCAAGGAGCCGACGCGGCTGCGTCTCGGTCAGGTGCTGCGCGTGCCGGGCGGCGGCACCCCGTCGGGTGGCACCCCGTCGGGTGGCGCGCCTGCGGGTGGCGCCGTGGCGGCCACCGCGCCGGCTGCGACGACCGTGGTTGCCGCAGCCGACGAGCCTGCGCGCGGCGTCCGCACGATCGACATCGTCCCGCCATCGGCTCCCGTCGCGACCGCCGAGGCCCCCGCCACGATCGCTCCCAAGGAGCCGGCCGTCACTCAGGTTCGAGCCGACAAGCCCACGCTGCCCTCGCCCGTCGCCGAGGCCGCCGCCAAGTCCGATAAACTGCGCTGGCCGGCGCGCGGCCGCATCATCGCCGGCTTCGGACCGAAGAAGGATGGAACGCGCAACGACGGCATCAATCTCGCCGTGCCCATGGGCTCAGAAGTGCACGCCGCTGCCGATGGCATCGTCGCTTATGCGGGCTCTGAGTTGCAGGGCTACGGCAATCTCGTGCTTGTCCGCCATGACAACGGCTGGGTGACGGCCTACGCCCACGCCTCCGAAGTGCTGGTCAAGCGCGGCGATACCATCAAGCGCGGTCAGGTCATCGCCAAGGCCGGCAAGTCCGGCGACGTCGACCAGCCGCAGGTGCATTTCGAGCTGCGCCAGGGCTCCGATCCCGTCGATCCCCTGCCGCACCTGGAGGCCCTGTGACGGAAAGGCTCCGCGCCTTCACTCCGACCCCTTGAGACATAACGAGGGGTGAGTTCCGTCGCCGGAACGTCTTTACGGGGCCGGCGAACGTTCAAGGGACTCACGAACTGGGGTGCCCGAGCCGTCGGGCACCCCATTTTTTCGACCGCTCGTCAGTCCGACAGCCAGCGTGTCCGAACTGTGTGTGAGCCTCAGTACCCGCCGAACGCCTGGATCGACCACATGCGGGCCGGGTTCTTCGCGTAAGGGTTCGACGATTTGGCGCGGGCCGGCTTCTGCGGCTTGGGCGCGAAAGTCGGCGGCACGGGTCCGCCGAGGGCCTGCTGGTAACCGTAGAAGCCGACACCCGGCGGCAGGCCGAAGCCCGGCGGCGGCAGCTTCGGCCGGGCAGCCGCGATGGCGTAGGCGCGGGCATTGCTGGCCATGGCCTTCAGTTCGCGCTGCTGGGCGCGCGCCGGATCGCTGCGCGCGATAAGCTCCAGCGACTTGCCGCTGAGCGCTTCCGCGATGCGACGATCGTGCCCGTAGATGTCCTTGTAGCGCACGAACCCGCCGGCCTCGTCGGCGACTAGCGTGAAATACGTGTTGTGCACGGGGATCGGGCGGTCGAGGTCGACGCGATGGTTCTCCTCGCCGAACCGGCCGAGATAGTCGGCAACCCGCTCCGGCGCCCAGCCGGAGGCCTCGCTGAACACGACTTCGGCGAGCCGCACGGGGTTGCGCACGCGGATGCAGCCGGCGCTGAACGTCCGGTCGGCGCTGCCGAACAGATGCCGGTCGGGCGTGTCGTGCATGTAGACGGCGTGATGGTTGGGGAACATGAACTTGAGCCGGCCGAGCGGATTGGATGGCCCCGCGCCCATCACGATCGGCACCGATGAGATGTCGGTCTTGGACCAGTTGTAGCGCGTCGGGCTGATCCTGCGCCCCTCGTGCACTATGCTCATGCCGCGCCGGTCGAGCACACCGAGATCTCCCCCCGCCAGGCTCGGCAGCAGCGTCTTGATCTTGATCGAGTTCGGCACGCCCCACTGCGGCTTGAACACGACGTGCGTCATCTGGTCGGAGAACACCGGCGTCTGCGTGTTGGTCTTGCCGACGATGATGCGCTCGGCATGGACGGTCTTGCCGTCGCGCACGACGCGCGTCTCGAACGAGGGCAGGTGGTTGATGATGTGCAGGTTGCCCAGTTCGCGCGGCATCCAGCGCCACTTCTCCATGTTGACGCGCAGCTCTTGCAGGCCGGCCTGCGTGGTCCGCTTCGCCGGCTTGCCGTCGCTGTTCAGAGCGCGCCGGACCGTATCGTCGAACACGGTCTTGCCGCGCACCCCGCGCGTGCGCATGAAGGCGGTGACGGCCCTCTCGACCTCCCGGTCGTAGAGGTCGGCATCCGCCGCGTTGCGCGCCGGCACGTCGAGCAGCTGGCGCAGCTTGACGATCTCGCCGTCGCGCATGCCGCGCTCGATCGGCGCGCCGGGCGCAAAGCGCTCGGGCTCGGGCGCTGCCTCGCGACCGGGTGCGGCGAACCGGTCCGGCCATCTGGCGTGCAGGTAGGCAGCCCGCAGAAGCTGGAACTGCCGGTGCTGGGGATGCTGGGCGGTGAGCACGGCGTGGACGTCGCTCGAGCGCGCGAGCTCGCTCAACACGCCGAGCGCGTCGAAATTGCCGCGCGCCCGCTCGTACCACAGCGAGAACTCGGTCGGAGCGAACCGGCCCTGGCTCGCGTGCGAGGCATAGCGAAGGGCCACAAGCGCGATCTCGACCTCGAGGCGGGCGAGCCCAGCCGCGTCGTGCGCGCCGAGGTCTGCCTCGCGCAGGGAGTATTCGCCGGGCTCTAAGCCCCACTCGTCGGCCCGCGACACCTCCCACAGCACGGCCCGGCCGCGTTCGGTCATGCCGGTGTGATCGACGAACACGGGACGCGCGAGCCCGTCTGCGTAAACCGTGCCGAGTGCATCGAGCAGTTCGCCGGTCTCCTGATCGGCCCGCTCGCGCCGGGCTGTCACCTCGCGCAGTACGTCGATGAGGAGTGCGTCAGCCCGCGCCGGCTGCGGCGCTGGCACGGCGACTTCGGCGACCACCGGGCGAACCGCCACCTCGGCACCGGCGACACCGGGAATGGCAAGAAGAGCAAGTCCGCTGAGGAGGACCGCGGCGCTACGCATGACTTGTACCTCGACGTGAAGATGATCGCACAACCCGTTCAACCGGCGCGCCGAACAGTATCACATTCACTGTTCGTGAGAACCCCTGGTTGGCTAACACACGGCTGTATCAATTACGCAAAATCGTGAACGCTTCGGCCCATGCCGGCCATCGGCTTCAATCGAGATCGATGTGTCGCCCCTGCCGGCCTGCCAGATCCTGGATGAACTGCCACGCGACGCGCCCCGAGCGGGCTCCGCGCGTGATCGCCCATTCGAGCGCTTGCCGGCGCAACTCGTCGGGCGGCAGAGCGAGCCCGATGCGCGCTGCGTAGCCTTCGACCATGGCGAGATACTGGTCCTGGCTGCTGTTGTGAAAGCCGAGCCACAGCCCAAAGCGGTCCGAGAGCGAGACTTTCTCCTCGACGGCCTCGGATGGGTTGATCGCCGTCGAGCGCTCGTTCTCGACCATATCGCGCGGCATCAGGTGGCGCCGGTTGGAGGTGGCATAGAACACCACGTTGTCCGGCCGGCCCTCGATGCCGCCCTCGAGCACCGCCTTCAGCGATTTGTAGGACGTATCGTCCTTGTCGAAGGATAGATCGTCGCAGAACACGATGAAGCGGTGGGGCGAGGTCCGGATGGCGGCGAGACAGGCCGGGAGCGTGTGGATGTCCTCGCGATGGATCTCGACGAGCTTCAAGCCTTGGCCGTCACCCGTCCTGGCGCTCACCGTCGCGTGAGCCGCCTTGACGAGCGACGATTTTCCCATGCCGCGCGCACCCCACAGGAGCGCGTTGTTGGCCGGCAGCCCGCGGGCGAAGCGTTCGGTATTGTCGATCAGTTGACGGGCGGCGAAGTCGATGCCCTGCAACAGGTCGAGCGGCACGCGGGCCACCTTGGCGACCGGCAGGAACGCAGGCGGCTCGCCCTGCCACACGAAAGCGTCGGCTGCGGCAAAGTCGACGGGCACCGGCGCGGGCGGCGCGAGGCGCTCGAGTGCGGCTGCGATCCGCGCGAGAAGCGCGGTGTGGTCGGTATCGTCGCTCATGGCGGCGCATTCAGTAGAGGCACGCCCGCCCGCGTCAAGCACGCAGGCCAAGGGCCGGGCGCGCGCTGCCGCCCTGGCGCGCGCACCGCGCGGGATGGCCTGGCCGACACGAGAATGCCAGAACCAGTAAGGGGCAGGCAGGCTGAAGCGGTGGGCAGCGCGGTTGCAAACGAAACGTGCAGGTTATATCTCCGGCGAGCACGAGGGACGCAGCGTTGCGTCCCGGCTCCCGGTGCCTGCCGTCAGTGGCGCGTGCCACTGGCGCTGTTGATCCCATCCCTGCGCAATCCGTCTCTGCGAAATCGAGAAGCGAGCCACGCCCATGTTCATCTCACCGGCCTTTGCCCAAGGCGCTCCCGGCGGCGACCCGTTCGGCGGTCTCGGCGTGCTGTTCCCGATGATCCTGATGTTGATCATCTTCTACTTCCTGCTGATCCGTCCGCAACAGCAGCGCGCCAAGCAGCACCAGGAGATGATCTCCAAAGTGAGGCGCGGCGACACCGTGGTGACCTCCTCCGGCTTCATTGGCCGTGTGACGAAGGTTCCGGACGGCTCCGACGAGATCGAGGTCGAGCTGGCCGAGACGCTGAAGATCCGCGTTCTGAAATCGACGCTGATGGACGTGCGTGCCAAGGGCGAGCCGGTCAAGGACGCGGCCTGAGCCACGTTCTCGGCCACGTCCTCTGACGTAGCCGAAGCCGTGGCAAGGGCCGACCGCCCCTACGATGAGCGCGGCCTCCGGAACCGGTTCCGGGGGACGCTGCTGCCAACAGGAAGCTGACGAACATGCTGCACTTCTCCCGCGCGAAAATGCTTCTCATCGCGCTCGTCTGCGTGTTTGGCTTCCTGGCGACGCTGCCCAACTTCGTCTCGAAGGAAACGCTCGCCAATTGGCCGGGTTTCCTGCCCAAGCAGCAGTTGAACCTCGGCCTCGACCTCAAGGGCGGCGCTCATCTCCTGCTGGAGATGGACCGGACCGAACTCGTCAAGGACTGGCTGATCAACATCCAGGGCGACGTGCGCAAGCGCCTGCGCGACGCCAAGATCCGCTACACCGGCCTCGGCGCGACGGCGAGCGAGGTGCGTGTCACCCTCGTCGACGCCGCCGACCGCGACAAGGCACTGACTGAGTTGCGCACCATCGCCACGCCGATCGGCAATGCGCTCGTCGGCACGTCGGGCAACGACGTCGAGATCGCCGCCGGCGACGGGCTTCTTCTGACACTGACGCCGACCGAGCCGGGCATCCGCCAGCGCCTCGCCCATGCCGCGACCGCGGCCATCGAGGTCGTGCGCCGCCGCATCGACGCACTCGGAACGACCGAGCCGAGCATCGTCCGTCAGGGCGAGGATCGCATCCTCGTACAGGTTCCCGGCTTCGACGATACCGCCAAGCTGAAGGCCCTGATCGGCCAGACGGCGAAGCTGTCGTTCCACGACGTCCACCAGAACATCACCGCCGAAGAGGCCCAGGCCACGCGCGTTCCGCTCGGCTACCGCCTCTACCCCGACCAGGAGAACCCGCAGATCGAGTATCTCCTGCAGGAGACGCCGATCATCTTCGGTGAGGATCTCGTCGACGCCCAGCCCGGCTTCGACAGCCGCACCAACGAGCCGATCATCTCGTTCCGCTTCAACCAGCGCGCCGCCCGCGTGTTCGGCGACTTCACATCGAAGAACGTTGGCCGTCCCTTCGCCATCGTCCTCGACAACGGTGTGATCGAGGGCAAGCGCGACGTGAAGGTTCTGTCGGCGCCCGTGATCCGCGAGCCGATCCTCGGCGGCTCCGGCCAGATCTCGGGCGGCTTCTCGGTCGAGGAGGCCGGCAACCTCGCCATCCAGCTCCGCTCGGGCGCCCTGCCGACCACACTGACCATCGTCGAGGAGCGCTCCGTCGGCCCGGCACTCGGCGCCGATTCGATCGAGGCCGGCACGCGCGCCTTCCTCATCGGCGGCATCGCGACCGTGATCCTGACGACAATCGCCTACGGCACGTTCGGCGTCTTCGCCGTCATCGGCCTGCTCGTCAACGCCGTCCTGATCCTCGGCATCATGAGCATGATGGGCGCGACGCTGACGCTGCCCGGCATCGCCGGTTTCGTGCTGACGATCGGCATGGCGGTCGACGCCAACGTGCTCATCTACGAGCGCATCCGCGAGGAGTTGCGCAACGGCAAACCGCCGACATCGGCGATCGACGCCGGCTTCTCGCGTGCCATGATCACGATCGCCGACAGCCAGCTGACGACCTTGTTCGCCGCCTTCATCATGTTCTGGCTCGGCTCGGGTCCGATCAGGGGCTTCGCCGTGACGCTGACCATCGGCATCTTCACGTCCGTCTTCACGGCGGTGACCGTGACGCGGCTCCTCATCGCGCTGTGGGTCGCCAACAAGAACGCCACGAGCGGCCGGCGCTGGACCGTTCCCATCTGACGTAGCGCGCCGCCGACGCCCCGAACCGATCACGAGGACGACCGATGCTGGTCCCGGAATTCAAGGGTTACGACTTCTTCCCGCACCACGTGCGGCTGAAGTTCATGCGCTACAAGGAGCTGTGCTTTGGCCTATCCGTCGTCGCCATGCTGGGCTCGCTCCTTCTGTTTTTCACGATGGGCCTCAACTACGGCGTTGACTTCAAGGGCGGCTCGCTGATCGAGGTGCGCTCGACGTCGGGTCCCGCCGACGTGTCCGCGCTGCGCACCAAGCTCGGTGGGCTTGGTCTTGGCAGCGTTCAGATCCAGGGCCTCGGTGAACCGACCGACGTGCTCATCCGCATCGAGCAGCAGCCCGGTGGCGAGGCCGTGCAGCAGGTTGCGCTCAAGAAGGTCATCGACGAGCTTGGCGCTGGCTTCCAGCAGCGCCGTGTCGAAGTCGTCGGCCCGGCGGTGTCGAGTGAATTGCGCACGACGGGCGTCATCGCCGTTATCGCCGCCGTCATCGCCATCATCTGCTACGTCTGGTTCCGCTTCGAGTGGCAGTTCGCGCTCGGCACGGTGGTCGCGCTGACCCACGACGTGCTGCTGACCGTGGGCATCTTCTCGCTGTTCCAGCTCGAGTTCGACCTGTCGATCGTGGCGGCCCTGCTGACCATTCTCGGCTACTCCGTCAACGATACCGTCGTCGTGTCCGACCGCATCCGCGAGAACCTGCGCAAGTACAAGAAAATGGAGCTCAACGAGCTCCTCGACCTGTCGATCAACGAGACGCTCTCGCGCACCATCCTGACCGGCGTGACCACGCTCGTCGTGCTCGTTGCCCTCACCCTGTTCGGCGGCGAGGTCATCCGCAACTTCTCGCTCGCCATGCTGCTCGGCATCATCATCGGCACCTATTCGTCCATCTTCATCGCCGCACCGCTGCTGGGCTTCCTCGGCGTCAAGCGCGACTGGTCTGGCGAGGCGGCGGCTAAGCCCGGCGCGGCGGCCGCTGCCAAGGGCTGAGCCCCCTCGGCACGAGGGGGATGTCGTGCGCGCTGGCAAACGCGCCGTTCCGCGACGTGGTCGCGCTTCGCCCGTCAGCGGTAGCGCTGTGTTCGACTGAGGGGTGCCATGGCACCGGGCCCGACACCTGCCTTTCCCGGCCGCGCGGCCATCGATGCTTATGGAAATGGCGGCTTTCGCTTCGCCGGCATGAGCCACCGCGGAGCGCTTCTGTTTCTGCCGGCCGAGGTGCGTGGCTGGACGGCCTCGGCCGCCGGCGACATCGATCTGGCGGCACTTGGCCCCGTCATCGACAGCGCCGAGCCCATCGAAGTGCTGCTCATCGGTACCGGCGCCGTGCAGACGTTTCTCAGCCCCGACGTCAGAGGCGCGCTCGAAGCGCGTGGCATCGTCGTCGAGACCATGACGACGGGTGCCGCCGCACGCACCTACAACGTGCTCCTCGCCGAGGGCCGGGCGGTCGCCGCCGCGCTCTTGCCCGTCGAGTGAGGGAGTTCGCGTGTCGCCTGGCAATGGCCCTGCGCCAATGGATGGCACAGCCTTCGAAGAAGTCCGTGCTGCGGCGCGCGCCCACGCCCATGACCGCTATCTCGCGGCACTCTTGGCGCCGCGGTCGGCACGCAGGGACCTGATCGCCATCGCCGCGCTCGCCGGCGAACTCGAGCGCATCCCGACGCTCGTCAGCGAGCCGATGCTGGGAGAAATACGCCTGCAATGGTGGTGGGATTGGGCGGCAACGGAGGCGAGTGGTCCGCCGCCGCCAACCGGCAACCCCGTGGCCGACGCGATGCTTTCGCTTTTTGCAGAGCACGCGAGCGCGCGCGGTCTCGTGCGGCGCCTGATCGAAGCTCGCATGCGCGATCTGGAGCCCGGTGAAGATCTCATCGCCCAGTCGAAAACCCGCGCTCTGCCCTGCCACGAGGCCGAGGCGGTGGCCTTCCGCTTGTCAGCGCTCGTTCTCGATCCCACACGCGGCACTGTCTCGCTACCTGAAGCGACCTCCTCGAATGGCGCAATCGCGCTCGCAGCGACGGCCTACGGCGGGGTCCGCCTTGCCCTGCGCCTGCCTGCCTTCCAGGCGCGTGGCCGCCTGCCGCCCTACTTCTGTCCTCCAGGGCCGCCGATCGACGCCGACACCATGCACGCCCCCGCCGTGCAGGCCGCGCTCGATGGCTGGCGCAGCGGGCTGCTCGCCCGGTCGGCGAACGCACGCGTGGAACTTTCCGCAACTTGGCGGTCCCTGCCGCGCCACATCAAAATCGCTCTTCTGCCCGTTGCCCTTGTCGAGCCGTATTTGCGCGTTTTGCAGGTGCGAGATGAAGAGTGGCGTTCGCTGGCCGCGGACATCGATCCGCTGACGCGCGTGTGCCGCCTGGCCATCGCGCGCTACGGCGGGTGGCCGTGAGCGCCGGCTGTGCGCGCAGCATCTTGAAGCGCGATCTGCAACATGGGGCGAGCGGGACGAGCACCATGCGGACACCAAAGCCGACATCGTCGTCATGGGGCCTGACACGCGGGCGGACGGCAAGCGCCGGCGTCCTCGTCGGGCTCGCCCTCGTGGGTCTCTCTGGCCTGAGTTCGGCCGCCGCGCAAAGCCCTCCCGCGGAACAAGCGCCTGCCGCGAAGGCCCAGCGGGGCGTCGTTGCCACCGATCTCGAGCCGCTACCCGGCGCCGATGCTGAGCCGGCGGCTCCGGCGGCTCCCGGCCCCGTCGCTGAACCCGCCATCCCGGCGCCGATGCTCGTCGTCGGTGAGCCGCCGGCCGCCGCCAGCCCGGCCCCTGCCGCCACGCCGCTCGAACCCGTCCCGATCGGCGAGGACGCCGTCGTCCCCGAGATCCGCTGGCGTGTCGAGAACCCGTTCCGCTTCTTTACCGACCCGGCCGACACCGCGCGTCACCGCGACGTGTTCCTCGGACTGTCGCCTGCCGAGCGTCGCCAGCCGATCCTCGCGGCCGAGCGCGCGCTCGCCAAGTCCGCCCCGCTCGGGTGGGCCGCCGACGTCATCGATGCAACCTGCTGGGACCCGTGGAAGAACCGGCACGTGTGCGGCACCGGCAGCGACTATATCGATCCGTCGAGCCATCGCATCCTCGTCAGGCTGGCCGGGCTCGCCGACGCCGAGGTCGTTACCTGCCAATGGACGCTGCACCCCGCGCCGCACGACGCGACCGGCAACAAAGCCAAAAGCGAGAACCCGGCCCGGCCGCTGACACTATCCGGCCCGTGCAACGCGGAAGTCGGCTTCGACCTGCCCTATCCCGCCGGCGGCGACATCGAGGTTGCGCTCGGTGGCCGGTCGATCGCCCGCGTCACCGCGCGCGTGAGCGATATCCTCATCGTCGGGCTCGGTGACAGCTTCGGCTCGGGCGAGGGCAACCCCGACGTGCCCGTCCGCTTCGATCCCGACCGCACCGCTGATTACGGCAAGGCCGGCGAGCCGCAACTGGCCGGCTACCCTGCCCGCGTCGGCGGCTGGAAGCGCATCGGGGATGCTGCCTTCCTCTCGGAGAGCGCGCGCTGGCTCGACCAGGCCTGCCACCGCTCACTCTATTCCCATCAGGTGCGTGCCGCCTTGCAGCTTGCCGTCGAGGACGACCACCGCGCCGTCACGTTCGTCGGGCTCGCCTGCTCGGGTGCCGAGATCGTTTCGGGCCTGTTCCTGCGCTACAAGGGCAACGAGTGGACACCCAACCCGCCCGACCTGTCGCAGATTTCGGCCGCCGCCGTCGAGACGTGCGCGGAGGGACGCGCCACGCCGCAGGACCTGCCCGAGGCCTATCACATGGGCGGCAAGGTCGAGGCGCTGCGCGGCCTCGTGCTCTACAAGTGCTCAGCCGAGCGCTCGCGCAGGATCGATCTCCTGATGGTCTCGGTAGGCGGCAACGACATCGGCTTCGCGCGGCTGCTCGCCAACGCCATCCTCGTCGACCAGTCGCTCTTGAAGCAACTCGGCGGCTGGGTCGGCCAGGTGCACGGCACCCTGCAGGCGCGGGCGGCCCTTGCGCTGCTCGATGCCCGCTACAAGTCCCTCAACCGGGCCCTGCACAACATCCTGCATGTGCCGTGGAACGAGAGCGACCGCATCCTGCTGACCGCCTACCCGGAGATGGCGCTGCTCGGCGACGGGCGCAGCGTCTGCCCGGACGGAGCGGCTGGCATGGAGGTGGTCAACGACTTCGCGCTGAGCGCACGGCGCGCGCGCGATGGGGTGAATATAGCAGGCCGCCTGCACGCCATCATGCAGAAGAGCGCGTCCGCGCACGGCTGGACTTTCGTCGATCGGCACCGCGCCCAGTTCCTCGGCCGCGGTATCTGCGCCGGCTTCACCGACAATGCCTTCTCCGCCGACGAGGACCTGCGCCTGCCACGCCGCCAGGGCGATCGCTGGGTGCCCTACAACCCGGCGCACTACCGGCCCTATGCATCGCGCCAGCGCTGGTTCCGCACGCCCAACGATGCCTTCCTCACCGGCAACTTCCACGTGCCGGAGTCGCTGTTGCAGAAGGTTTTGAAGTTCGACACGCTGTCTTGGTTCCAGCTTCTGCTGGCCTCCACCTACTCCGGGGCATTCCACCCGACCGCCGAGGGCCACGCCGCCATCGCAGATGCCGTGGCCGAGAAAGCGCGCAGCGTACTCGCCCGCTATGACGACCGCATTCGCCGCCCGACCGCCGCTCGCCCGCGCTGATGGCCCGATCGCTCCATTCCTCGAGCAATCCCTCGACACGGCAACGCCCGCGATCGCTGCTGCGGTCGCGGGCGCTGGGCATGTGGTTGCCAGTCAGGAGTGCTGCTGCTTACCAGTAGCTGTTCGTTGCACAGTGATAGCGGCAGTAGCGCCGGCTGTAGCCCTCGGCCCGGCACGGCAGGTAGCACGAGTTGTAATTGTAGATGCCATAGCCGCCGTAGACGACGTAGGGCCGGTAATAGCGGCGATATGGCCGGTGGTAGTAGTGCTTCGCGTAGCGGTAGCGATAGGGCTTGTAGCCGTAATGCCGCCGGCCGTAGCCGCCGCGATGATAGTGCCGGACCGTCCGGTAGCTGCGGAAGCTGCGCCCGGCGCGGAAATGGCCACCACGGAAGCCGCGCCCGCGCCGCACCTCGATCACGTCGCTCGCCAGCGATTGGTTGAGTTGGTCGACCGTCTGCGCAAGCCCCGGCGCAGAAGCAGGCGCGGCGTGTGCCGGGCCCATGGCCAGGACGGCTGCGGCGACTGGCAGCACGAACGCCAGCCCCAGCACGGATCCTCGGACCCGGCGTGGTGCGACGGCCGATGCCGGTCTGCGCACCCATTCGAATGACAACATGCTGCAACGCTCCTCGAGTTTGGCCCTCTGTGGAAATGCAACGCGCGGCCGCCGCGCAAGTTCACGCAGAACCTTTGCAGGCTGAAATGCAGCGCGGTGCGCACATGAGCCGTAACCTTGGCTTCAAGCCACCGACAAGCCATTGATATCGCCCAATCCTGTCCGTGGCGTGTCGAACTTGTGGCAGGTCCGACGACGGCCGATAGCAACGCTTGTATCGGACGGGAAACGGAAATTGCCCGCGCGCTGGGGGAGCGCGCGGGCTGCTTCACCAAAACTTGAGGGGTTCGTGTGCGTCAGTCGGCGCAAGCCACGTCGACGGTCAGGCCAGCCGAGGCGATGAAGCGCTTGCAGGTTGCGGGGGCGGCCTCCGTGACGTCTGCCGCATCGCCGGCCTCGTCCGGGTCGGCATCGCTGACGATCGGCGAAGCATCGCCGGCGTCCTCGACGGCGAGCGGCTTGTGCAGTGCCGCGACAGTCGCCACCGGGGGCTTCGACTTCTTGGGAGCGGCCTCGGCGACATCATCTCCGGTGCTGGCGGCAGCGGCGAGCTTTGCCTTGCGCTCCTGCGCGGAGGCGGCGGCAAGGCGGCGCTGGGCTTCTGCCTTCTTGGCCGCCACGATTGCCGCCTTGCGCTGGGCGATTTCCTGGCGGCGCGCCTGGGCGGCGCGGAAGTCGTAGGCGGGGCCGGCGCGGAAGTGCTGGTAGCCGCCGCGGAAACCGCCCTTGTTGCAGCCGCCGCCGGCCTCGGCTGACGCCGCGAAGGTAATGGCGGCGACGGCGAGCGTGGCGGCGATGGCGATGATCGACTTCGACATTGTTCTCTCTCCGGGATGTGCGCAGTGCGCTGCGAGGGTGGGCACCAGGGCCCGTTCGATGGAGGGAGAATGCAGGCTGATGCCTCGCCGCGCTGTCCCGGAAGGAACACCGTCGTCGGCGGGCCGCCAGGGAGCCGGCCAAGCGGCCGCCAAGGCCGCGTCAGGTCGCCAGCCAGCCGGCGAGATCGGCGAGCGCCCGCTCGGACTGCGCGCGCTTTCTGGCAAATCCCTTGTCCTTGCCCTTGATTGGCCGGCCATCAGCGCCGGTCTTGGGCGGGACGGCCGGGGGCATGAGGCCGAAGTTGATGTTCATGGGCTGGAAGCTGCGCGGACGCGAACGTCCGTCTTCCGTCGCATCCGCCTCGGCGGCCTCGACGATATGCCCGCCGGTGATGTGCGCAACGAGTGCGCCGAGCGCCGTCGTCGCCGGCGGCAGGCGCGGCGGAAGCCCCAGGCGCTCCTCGGCGGCGAGGCGCCCGGCCACGAGGCCGATGGCGGCACTCTCGACATAGCCTTCGACGCCCGTGATCTGTCCGGCAAACCGCAGCCGCGGCACGGCCCTGAGCCGCAACTGCGCATCGAGCACGCGCGGGGAATTGAGAAAGGTATTGCGATGCAGCCCGCCGAGTCGCGCGAACTGCGCCTCTTCCAGGCCCGGTATCGTGCGGAAGATGCGCACCTGCTCGGCGTGCTTGAGTTTCGTCTGGAAGCCGACGAGGTTCCACAGCGTGCCGAGCGCGTTGTCCTGGCGCAGTTGCACGACCGCGTAGGGCCGCGCGCCGCCCTCGTGCGGATTGGCGAGCCCGACCGGCTTCATGGGCCCGAATCGCAGCGTCTCGCGGCCCCGTTCGGCCATCACCTCGATCGGCAGGCAGCCGTCGAAATAGGGCGTGGAGGCCTCCCACTCCTTGAACGAGGTCTTCTCGCCGGCGAGCAGCGCGTCGATGAACGCTTCGTACTCCGGGCGGCTCATCGGGCAATTGATGTAGTCCGCACCGGTGCCGCCGGGCCCCGCCTTGTCATAGCGCGACTGCCGCCAGGCGCGCGCCATGTCGATCGTCTCGGCGTGCACGATGGGGGCGATGGCGTCGAAGAAGGCGAGCGCATCCGAGCCGCTCGCCGCGAGGATCGCTTGCGACAGGGCCGGCGAGGTCAGCGGCCCGGTGGCGATGATGACGCTGTCCCAGTCGTCGGGCGGCAGGCCTTCGACCTCGCCGCGTTCGATGGTGACGAGCGGATGGGCGGTGAGGGTCGCCGTCACCTCCCCGGCGAAAAGGTCGCGATCGACGGCGAGCGCGCCGCCGGCGGGCAGCTTGTGGCGGTCGGCCGCCCGCATGACGAGGGAGCCCGCCCTGCGCATCTCCTCGTGCAAGAGGCCGACGGCGTTGTTCTGCCAGTCGTCGGAGCGGAACGAGTTGGAGCAGACGAGTTCGGCGAGCTTGTCGGTGTGGTGCGCGTCCGTGCCGCGCACCGGCCGCATCTCGTGCAGTACCACCGGCACGCCGCGCTCGGCGATCTGGAAGGCCGCTTCCGAGCCGGCGAGTCCGCCGCCGATGACGTGAACCGCGCGAGGTGTGATCATCGCCAACACTTATGAGCATTGCGCGGGCTTCACAACGGGCAACCGCCCGAGCAGGAGGCGCAGTTGGCGGCTCATCCGACGTAGGCGATGAGCCGCCCCGCCACCAGCACCGCCACCCAGGTGACGAGAGACAGGAGCGCTCCCGCCTCGGCGAGGCGTTGTGGCTCTGCGTGCCCGGTGGCGAGCGGCGCCGCGCTCGCCGTAAAGCGGGCCTGGAACACGGCTGCGTTGAGGCCCGCGACGACGATCAGCGCGATCTTGGCGAGGAACGCCGGATTGCCCGCGAACTCGACCGCGTTCGAGGCGAACAGTAGCCCTCCGCTGACGACATTGACGGCAAAGCCGACCCACACGAACGGCAGTAGCAGACCCTGCGCGGTGGCCCGGTCGATCGGCCGCGTCAGCCCGAGCACGCTGAGGTCGAACACGAGGATCGGCCCGACGAGGAGCGCGATGCCGAGAAGGTGGACCGCCTCCAGCGCGGGGTAAGCCCAAGGCGCCTCTGCGACCGTGCGCGCGATGGGGCTCGCTGCGATCGCCTCCCACAGGCCTGCCCATGCACCCCAGTCGACGACGGCTGACGTTGCCATGGCTCGGTCTGTCCCGTGCTCAGCGGGCCGTCGTGCGGATCGTGATCGTGCGGCCCTTGATGGTGATCGACTTGAGGCCGACTTCCGCGCTGCCGTCGCGCGCCGGCCAGCCCGTCACGGTCGCCTCGGCGCCGTCCTGCAGCAGGGCCTCGGTGAGCCCCTTGCCGGCCACTTTCGGTATGCTTTCGGTCTCGACGCGCCACGTGCCGTTCGCGGTCGAAATGAAAAAAAAGATGTGCGGATTCGTAAAGCTGACCGCGCCGATCGTCCCCTTCAGCGTGACGACGCGCTGACCATCGTACTTGGTCACGAAAGAATGATGCGCAACGCTGGGACCGGCCATCGTTGCCGCGATCATCGCTAGACAAAGCGCGAACGCACGGGCGATCACGGTGCCGACGCGGTTGGTACGGCCATACGGATGGGCGGGCATCGATCGAACTCACGCTTGACGGGCATCGGGTGAAGGATGGCTAGCACCACGGCCGGCGGAGAGCCCAGGCCGGCAGCCCATGACGAAAAGCCGCATACGCCCGCCAGCCGGCTCGAGGAAGGCCGTGCCAGGCCCGCTCCCGCGCCCATGCCCCTTGACCAACCACAAGATCTGAATGACGAATTTGGGCAAGATGTCTGTGCCACTCGTGTCCGATACCGGGCTGTGTCCGAAGTGCAGCGCGCGCCTGGCTTTGTTTCGAGGTTCAACTGCGACGGATCGAGCCGGCGCGGGGAATCTGTCAGTCTCCCACCGAGCGCCGTTGAGCGCACCCGTCGAGGTCAGGAAGATGATGCGCAACGTTCCAGCTCTACTTCTCGCATGTGCAACCCTGCTGCTGCCGACGCTCGCCGTCGCCGATCAGACGGGCATGGCGAGTATGCATTCCTGGACGAAGGTCGGCGGCCGCACGTGCATGTCGGACCACTATCATTACGGTGGCACGAGCGGCACCAAGTCGACCAAGAAGGCAGCGCTCAGCGATGCTATTGCGAGTTGGCAGAGTTTCACTGATTTCGAGTACGGCTCGGACTGGGCGAGCTTCAATCTGGCGACGGGCAAGCAGGTGGACTGTAGCGAGTCCTCTTCGGGCTGGTCCTGCCAGATCGAGGCACGGCCTTGTCTCGGCAAGTCGCGTCGCTGACGATTGGTCACGATGCCGGTCATCGCAGGATGAGCCGGCGCGCGTAACACGCACCTCTCCTACGGCATGGTCTCGAGCAACGAGACCCTGTTCGAAGATCGCCGAACCCGACCGAGGCCGCAGCGATGCCCACGCTGCGGCCTCGGTTGTTTTTCGCGCGCCCGTCGCGCTCTCAGCGCCGGCCAAACACGCGGCCGAGGATGAAACTCAGGATGCGCCAGCCGTAGCGCAGCACGATGTACTGCACGATCCAGCCGACGATCCCGTTGGAGCGGAAGTTGAGCGCGCGGGCGATGAGCGCGCGCACGATCGACCACAGCGATCCGCCGCGCGGCATCTCGATCTCGCTTCCAGGCGCCGGGCGCCCGCCCGGCCCCTCGGGTAGCGGCAGCGGAGCCGAGCGTCCGTCGCGACGAAGAATGTCAGACAAATCGCGGAACGGATCACTGCGCGGCGCCGCGCCGCCCGGCGGCTCGCCGGGCAGCGGCAGCGGGGCCTGCCCATCGAACGCCAGCGCGGCGTTTGCCGCTGCCACCGGCAGACGCTGTGCGAGGGCGGCGACGGGGGCCGCCGCGCTGAGCCGCGCGCCCCGCATGAAGAGCGCTGCGATCACCGGAAGCATGCGCTTCGCATCGGCGACCGCCAGCCCGGCCTCACGCGCGATGCGCTCGGCGATCACGCGGCTCTGATGCTTGTCGCCGAGGAGCACGGCGAGCGCGGCGTCACCGGCAACGCGCACCTCATCGCTCTTCAGGCTCGCCGCGTCGAGCGGCAGCGCGTCCCACCGCGCCATGCCGATCAGGCCAAGCACATCGGTGACGCCGCCGCGCGACAGCGCGAGCCGTTCGAGCCGCGCCTGCAGCACGTCGTCGAGGCGGTCGGCGGCGAGCCGTGTGCTCTCCGACGACAGGCCGAAGGCGGCGGCCAGCGCGTTGATGCCACGGCCGTCGACCGGCTCGAATGTCGGGTGAAAGCCGGGAGGTCTGGTGTCGGCTGGTGCTGGTGTCGGCATGGCTGTCGTCGTCCTCGGTCCGAAAAGCTGGCATGGCGGGCCATTTGCTTGGGTGGCCGGCCACGATGCCGCACCCCGGCGTGGCCAATTTTCGTCAGCGTTGTCTATGTCGTTGGAAAATCTAACGGGCTTCAACCAATGGCCGATGTGCCCGTGTTGCAACGCAAGGTCTCTTTTGGCATGGTCCGCGCCGCCTCCCGCCAGCAGGGGTGGAGATGGCCGGTGTCGCAGGCGCGGCGCCGCAATGAACAGCCATCGTGGACGGCCCGGAGGGAAACGACGTCATGGATCAGATCTTGTGGGGGATCATCGGGTGCGGCGCACTCTCCCTCGTCTACGCGGCCTACACCATCCAATCCGTGATGGCGGCGGATGCCGGCAACGCCCGCATGCAGGAGATCGCGGGCGCCATCCGTGAAGGTGCGCAGGCCTACCTCGCCCGCCAGTACACGACGATTGCGATCGTCGGCGCGGTCATCTTCGTTGCCGCCTGGGCGCTGCTCGGCGGCCTTGTCGCGGTCGGCTTCCTGATCGGCGCCGTGCTGTCGGGCATCGCCGGCTTCGTCGGCATGCACGTCTCGGTCCGCGCCAACGTGCGCACCGCGCAGGCCGCCGCCCAGTCGCTCGCCGCCGGCCTCGATATCGCCTTCAAGGCCGGCGCCGTCACCGGCATGCTGGTCGCCGGCCTCGCCCTCCTCGGCGTGGTAATCTACTACTTCATCCTGACCGGGCCGCTCGCCCTCCAGCCCGGCAGCCGCGTCGTCATCGACAGCCTCGTCGCGCTTGGCTTCGGCGCTTCCCTCATCTCGATCTTCGCCCGTCTCGGCGGCGGCATCTTCACGAAGGGTGCCGACGTCGGCGGCGATCTCGTCGGCAAGGTCGAGGCCGGCATCCCGGAGGACGACCCGCGCAACCCCGCGACCATTGCCGACAACGTGGGCGACAACGTCGGCGACTGCGCCGGCATGGCCGCCGACCTGTTCGAGACCTATGCCGTGACGATCGTCGCGACCATGGTGCTCGGCGCGATCCTGTTTTCCGGCTCCGCGACCATGATGGTCTACCCGCTCGCCATCTGCGCGGCCTGCATCGTGACGTCGATCATCGGCACGTTCTTCGTCAAGCTCGGCGCCAACAATTCCATCATGGGCGCGCTCTACAAGGGCTTCATCGCGTCCGCCGTGCTGTCGGTCGCGGGTCTCTACGCGGCCAACCACTTCGTCCTCGGCGGCAACTGGGGCGAGGTCGCCAAGACCATCGACGGCGTCACGATCACCGGCCAGAACCTGTTCCTCTGCGGCCTCGTCGGCCTCGCCGTGACGGGCCTCATCGTCTGGATCACGGAATACTACACCGGCATCGGGTACGCGCCTGTCCGCTCGATCAGCCAGGCCTCCGTTACCGGGCACGGCACGAACGTCATCCAGGGTCTCGCCGTCTCGCTCGAATCGACCGCGCTGCCGACGCTCGTCATCGTCGCCGGCATCCTGTCGACCTACAACCTCGCTGGGCTTTACGGCACCGCGATCGCCACGACCACGATGCTCGGCTTGGCCGGCATGGTCGTGGCCCTCGACGCCTTTGGTCCGGTCACCGACAACGCCGGCGGCATCGCCGAGATGGCGGGCCTGCCGAAGGAGGTGCGCCGCTCGACGGACGCCCTCGACGCCGTCGGCAACACGACGAAGGCCGTGACCAAGGGCTACGCCATCGGCTCGGCCGGCCTCGGCGCGCTCGTGCTGTTCGCCGCCTACAACTACGACCTCAAGTATTTTGTCGCGAACGCCGACAAGTATCCCTTCTTTGCCGGCGTCAAGCCGGACTTCGGCCTCGACAACCCCTACGTCGTCGTCGGCCTGCTGCTCGGCGGCCTCATTCCCTACCTGTTCGGCGGCATCGCCATGACGGCGGTGGGACGCGCGGCCGGCTCCATCGTCGAGGAGGTCCGTCGCCAGTTCAAGGCCAAGCCCGGCATCATGAAGGGCACCGACAAGCCCGATTACGCGACCGCCGTCGACATTCTGACCAAGGCGGCGATCAAGGAGATGGTCATCCCCTCGCTGTTGCCGGTGCTGTCGCCGATCGTTCTGTTCGGCGTCATCTACTACATCGCCGGCGGTGGCGTGGACGGCAAGTCGGCGGCCTTCTCGGCGGTCGGCGCCATGCTGCTCGGCGTCATCGTCACGGGCCTCTTCGTCGCCATCTCGATGACCTCCGGCGGCGGCGCCTGGGACAACGCCAAGAAGTCCTTCGAGGATGGCTTCGTCGACAAGGACGGCGTGAAGCACCTCAAGGGCACCGACGCGCACAAGGCCTCGGTAACGGGCGATACGGTCGGCGACCCCTACAAGGACACCGCCGGCCCGGCCGTGAACCCGGCCATCAAGATCACCAACATCGTGGCCCTCCTGCTGCTGGCCGTGCTGGCGCATTGATCGGCCGGCACCCCAAGCCGTCTCGCAAACAAAAAGCCCCGCCGGCGACCGGCGGGGCTTTTTCATGACGCGAAGCGATCGGCGCCGGCCGGATACGCGGCAAACGTGCTCGCCTCAGCCATCCTGGCCGAAGATCTGGCGCGTGCCGAGACCGCGGAAGAGTTGCTTGAGGAGACCCTCGTCAGTGCCACCCGGTGCTGGCGTCGTCTCGGAGATGTAGTCGAACACCTTGCCGTCCTTGAGCCCGTAGTTGGCGATGCGGTCGACCGAGCCGAGCGGGTTGAAGTAGACCGCGACGATCTGCCGGTCGACTTCGGAGGGCTTGAAGAACGCCGCCTGCTTGGCCGTCGAGGAGATGTAATAGTAGGCTTCGCCGCCATCGGTCGTCGCGGTCGTCGTCGTCGACGGCGTGCCGAGCGACAGGCGCACCTGATCCTTGCTCATCCCGGGCTGCACCTGCTGCAGGTCGCCCTGAGTAAAATATTGGCCGTGCTTGATCACCTGCTCCGAGCAGCCGCCGGCGAGGACCGAGCCGGCCACCGCCATGGCAATGGCGAGCCCCGAGCGGGAAGCACGCCGCTCGTGCGCACGACGAGGCGCAGCACGGCCTTCGGCCTGGCTGTTCGCAGTGTGGTCGATGTGGCGCATTCTCCCTCCCCGGAGCATGGTCGACATTCGATCTTCACGCGTTTCGATGCTACCGCTACCCGGCCTTGGGCACTGAACTGGCGGCGAACCTGCCGCGTCAGTGGCAGTGCCGGCGAGAATCGGTGCCTGTCCAGCTTCGACCGGGTAGCGCGCCGTGAACCGCCGAGCAATGCGCACGACGGTCGCCGTAGCGGACAGTTTCTTCACATCGATCAGGATCATGGCCGGAAGGCGACGACATGTTCAATTGGCTGAGCGCGCGCAAAGCCCACCGGGCAACTGTCGAGACGGTCTACGAGGCGGTCATCGCCTCCGCCCGCAGGCCTGAGCTGTATCGCGACGTGAACGTGCCCGATACGACCGAGGGCCGCTACGAGATGGTGGTCGTCCACTTGGTGATCGTACTCGAGCGCCTGCGCGCCGAAGGCGACGCGACGGCGCCCCTGAGCCGCGATCTGATCGAGCGCTTCGTCATCGATATGGACGATTGCATGCGCGAGATCGGCGTCGGCGACCTGTCGGTGCCCAAGAAGGTGCGCCGTGCCGCCGCCGGGCTGTGGGAGCGGGCCGAGCTCTATCGGCCGTCGCTGGGCCCGTCGGGGGATCGCGCCGCGCTTGCACGCGCGCTCGCCGAGGCCATGGCGGGTCTGCCGGATGCCGAAGACCCCGCTGTCTCCCCGACGCCCATCGACTTCGCCGCCCTTGCCGCCGACCTCGCAACCATCAACGACCGGGTTGCCGCCACGCCGCTCGACAGGCTACTGGCCGGGGCGCCGCTCGCTCCCGACGCTTGACCCGGAGGCCGACCACACCATGCCCGAGCATACCTCCCCAGGAGCCGCTGATGCGTCACAAGCCGCCGGCGGCGCCAGCCCTTTCGCAGCGTTCGCCCACAAGGTGGGCGCGATCCCGTCGGCCGGTCTCGTAGTCGAGCGTGAGGCGAGCCCGGAGGAGCGCGCGGCCCTGCTGGACCTTCTAGGCGTCGTCGCCGTCGATCGGGTGGATGTGCGCTATCGCCTGCGTCCCGCCGGCGCGGGCCGTTTCGTTCTCGCCGGCCGTGTGATCGCACACCTGCAACAGGCGTGCGTCGTCACGTTCGAGGCCGTTGCCGAGACGATCGACGAGGCGCTCGATTGCACCTACGTCCCCGCTGCCGAGGCCGACTATCGGCAGGATGCGGAGGAGGAAGCGCTTGCGCTCGCCGATATCGAGCCGATCGAGGGCGATACCATCGATGTCGGGCGAACCCTCTACGAGGTGGTCGCGGCGGCAATGAACCCGTTCCCACGCGCCGACGGCGCTACGTTGTCGGAGGACGGCAGGGCGTCCGCCGGGCCCGATGCGCCGTCGGGTCCCTTCGCCGCTCTCGCGGGTCTGGCGCGGCCGGCGCGGGAGGACTGAAGGCGCCACGCCGCGCGGGGCCCTGTGCCGCAGCGCACCAAAATCCGGTTGTCACGGCCCGGCAAAGGAGTATTTTCCAGCGGCTTTGCCGGGGGGCAACGTTCGACCGGGGGGATGATCGGTGGCCGCAGCCGTATGGCGGCGAGACCCTGCACCACCTGCGATCGTTTCACGAGCGTCTCTGTGTCTGCCGGTCTGGCGGCATGAGGAGCGCCGGGCCGTCACCCAGCGGCCGTTGACTGTGACGAGGCGAGAGCGAGATGCCCGCGCGCAAGATTGCCCTCGACGCCATGGGCGGAGACTTCGGTCCGTCCGTCGTCGTTCCCGGCGCGGCCCTCTCGCTGACGCGCAATCCCGAGGTCGAGTTCCTGATGTACGGCGATGAGGCGCGTATCGCTGCCGAACTCGCCAGCCATCCCAAGCTCGCCGCCAAGTCGCGTATCATCCACACCGACCACGTCGTCGCCATGGACGAGAAGCCGAGCCAGGCGTTGCGCCGCGGCAAGGGCTCGAGCATGTGGCTTTCCGTCGAGGCCGTGCGCAACGGGGACGCGCACGTCGCGGTGTCGGCCGGCAACACCGGCGCGCTGATGGCCATATCGAAGCTCGTCTTGCGACCCATGGCAGCGATCGAACGGCCGGCCATCGCCGCGCTGTGGCCGACCGTGAAGTCGGAGTGCATCGTGCTCGATGTCGGCGCCAACATCGGTGCGGATGCGCGCCAGCTCGCCGACTTCGCCTTGATGGGGGCGGCCATGGCGCGCGCCCTGTTCCACATCGAGCGCCCGACCGTCGGATTGCTCAATGTCGGCACCGAGGAGGTCAAGGGCGACGACGAGGTTCGTCAGGCCCATGCCTGGCTGCGCCAGACGGAAGGCCTGCCGCTCGATTATCATGGCTTTGTCGAGGGCCACCAGATCGGCCAGGGCGTCGTCGACGTGGTCGTCGTCGAGGGTTTCGCCGGCAATATCGCCTTGAAGACGGCCGAGGGTACGGCGCGACAGATCGGCCAGTACCTCAAGGATGCCATGCGGCGCACCATGGCCTCCAAGCTCGGCGCACTGCTGGCGCGAGGCGGGTTCAAGGTGCTACGACACAAGATGGACCCGCGCCGCGTCAATGGTGGCACGTTCCTCGGCCTCAACGGCATCGCGATCAAGAGCCACGGCGGCACCGACGCCCTCGGGTTCGCCAGCGCGATCGACCTCGGCTACGAGATGGCCGAGAGCACCTTGCTCGAGCGCCTCGCCGCCGACCTCGAGGCGTTCCACCATCGCATCGGCGAGCGGCTCGCCAGTTGACGTGCGTTATTCGCCGTGTGCCGGTGCCGCCACGCGGCGCGTGACCGCGGTGGTCGCCCCGAGGGGGGGCTCCATGCGGTGCCCGTCCCCGCCGGCATCGCTGGCGTGCGGTGTCCCGGCGTCGGCCGGTAAAGCCGCGAGGGGCGCAAACAGGCCCGGTAAGGGATAGAGGTAGACGTGACTGTCATCCGCTCTGTGATCCGCGGCGTCGGCGCCCATCTTCCCGCGCGCGTCATGACCAATGAGGAGATGGCGCGCATCGTCGACACGAGCGACGAGTGGATCGTCGAGCGCTCTGGCATCCGCCAGCGCCACATCGCCGGCGACGGCGAGCAGACCTCCGATCTCGGCTGCGCCGCCGGCAAGCAGGCCCTCGTGCGCGCCGGCATCGATCCCGTCGACATCGACCTCGTCATCTGCGCGACCGCGACCCCCGACCGGACATTTCCCGCCACCGCCGTCCGCATCCAGAACATGCTCGGCGTCACCAAGGGCGCCGCCTTCGATGTTCAGGCCGTCTGCTCGGGCTTCGTCTACGCCCTCACCATCGCCGACAATTTCCTCAAGTCGGGCCAGTCGCGCCGCGCCCTCGTAATCGGTGCGGAGACCTTCTCGCGCATCCTGGACTGGGAGGATCGCGGTACCTGCGTGCTGTTCGGCGACGGGGCGGGTGCCGTTGTCCTGGAAGCCCAGCCGCAGCATGGCGAGCGCACCGACCGGGGCATTCTGTCCACCCGCATCCGTTCCGATGGGCGTTTCGAGGACCTGCTCTACGTCGACGGCGGGCCGTCTTCGACCGGCAAGGTCGGTAAGCTGCGCATGAACGGCCGCGAGGTCTTCCGCCACGCCGTGCAGAAGATTTCAGGCGTCATCGAGGAGACCCTGCTGGCGACCGGCTACACCGCCGACGAGATCGACCTGTTCGTGCCCCACCAGGCCAACAAGCGCATTCTCGACGGTATCGCCGCCAAGCTGGGGGTGCCGCCCGAGCGCATCATCATGACGCTCGATCGCCACGGCAACACGTCGGCGGCCTCGATCCCGCTCGCGCTCAATTGTGCCTTCGAGCAGCACCTCCTTGGCGAGAACAAGCTCGTCCTCATGGAGGCGATGGGCGGCGGCTTCACCTGGGGCGCGGTGCTCGCCCGCTGGTAACCCGCGAGATCGCTGCGCGCGTGCTGCAGCGCACCGGCCGGGGGCGCCACGCAACTGTTACCCTGTTGCAAAAACACCCGCAATGTCAGGTGCTTGAAAGCTTTATCCGATTGACCGCCCAAAGCGCGCTGCGTTAGCATTGGCTTGTCGGGACAGGGACTGGGGAGAGCGAGGCGCGCATGACGGGCAAGACACTGACACGTGCAGACCTCGCCGAGGCCGTCGTTCGCAACGTGGGGCTGCCGCGCAACGAATCCCACGAACTCGTCGAGCTCGTCCTGAAGGAGATCGCGAGCTGCCTGTCGACGGGCGAGCCCGTCAAGCTCTCCTCGTTCGGCTCGTTCGGTATCCGCCAGAAGGGCGAGCGCGTCGGCCGAAATCCGAAGACGGGTGAGGAAGTGCCGATCACGCCGCGCCGCGTCCTCGTCTTCCGGCCGAGCAACATCATGAAGGACCGCATCAACACCGGCTTACAGTCGAAGCCGGAAGCTGCGGAGTAACAGACCGCGTTCCTCCTGCCCGCCGCCGATCCACTTGAGATTGGTCGTGCGGGCTCAACTTTTCGGAGCGCAGCCATGACGAAAGCCGCCGACGCCTTCCGCACCATCAGCGAGGTCTCCGAGGAGCTCGACGTGCCCAAGCACGTGCTGCGCTTCTGGGAGCAGAAGTTTCCGCAGATCAAGCCGATGAAGCGCGGCGGCGGAAGGCGTTACTACCGGCCCGAGGACCTCGAGCTCTTGCGCGGGATCCGCCATCTCCTGCACGCCGAGGCTTACACGATCAAGGGCGTGCAGAAGATCCTGCGCACACAGGGCATCGAAGCCGTCAAGCACGCCGCCGCCGCCGCTGAAGCCGCCGCCAGCCGCGGCGTGCGCGGACGCAGGAAGACAGGCATCGGTGCCTCGGGACAGGCAGGCGCTTCCGTCACGCGTCCGTCCGGCGCGTCGGCACACGTGTCGTCCTCGGCCGTTGCGTCGAGCACGCGTGCGGCAGCGTCGGCCCCACTCGATGTCGCCGGCGTCGGCAACGTGCGCGGTACGGCCCGGCTGCGCCGGGACGCGCTTGCGCTCCCGGCGACGGCTCGCGATGCGGTCTTGCAGGCCGTTGCCGAACTCGAGGCCTGCCGCGGCCTGCTGCGGGAGGCCGTTGCCGCACGTCTTGCGGCCGGCAGTGCTCAGATGGCCGGAGCTGCGTCCTCGGCGAGTGCTGCGGGTGGCTCAGGCATGCCCGTCGCTGGCACTGCTTCGGCGCCGGGCTCCGCGCGCCGCTCGCGCGGATAGCGCCGTCGCGCCGGACGCGCGCTGAGCACTACCTCGCGGATCGCGCGCTTATCCGTTGACCTGGGACGGACGAGCGGGCAATACGTGTGGCCTTGTCGGAGCGTGGCGCAGCCTGGTTAGCGCACCAGTCTGGGGGACTGGGGGTCGGAGGTTCAAATCCTCTCGCTCCGACCAATTACTTCAATAGCTTATGCTGTGGCCCTCATCCTCTCAAATGGGCCGGGGACGCATATGGGACGCAAATCGCGCCCGTTCGGATGGCGACGCTGGAGCCTGTATGGAGAGGTGCAGCACCCCGGGATTGCCAGGTTGGTCGTGAAGCAGATCACCCGACTGCGTCGGGCGGCGGAGCGAAGGGCAGCCAATAGCGCGTGCCGCGAAGCTGGCCAGTGCGGACCAGGGCCCCGAGTTTGACCAGCTCGGCAAGATCACGTCCGGCGGTGGCCGGAGCCGCGCCGGTGATGGCGGCATACTTACCGGCTGAGAGGCCGCCCTCGAAACCGTCAGGGCCCTCGCGCATGATGCGTAGCAACGCCTTTTCCTGCCGAGCGTTGATCTGGCCCCGGAGCCGGTCGAGCAGGCGCGTCTTGGCGATCAGGAATGCGATCCAGCGTTGCGTGCTGCGCTGCGCCTCCAGCACGCTGTCGGCAAACCAGAGCAGCCATTCGGTCACCTCGTTGTCTTTGTGAGCCTTCTCCAAGGCCGCGTAATAGGCCTTCTTGCGGCTCTCGATCATGACTGACAGGGCGGTCAGACTGGGCTGCCCCAGGCCCTGGGCGAGGGCCTTTTCTGAGATCGCCCGTCCGATGCGGCCATTGCCGTCCTCGAAGGGGTGGATGGATTCAAAGTACAGATGCGCCAGACCTGAGCGGGCCAGTGCAGGCAGGGGCTGAGCACCCCCTGGGCCTGTTGCGTTGAACCACGAGCAGAAC
>JANRIT010000047.1:0-1921 GCA_033764645.1 Hyphomicrobiaceae bacterium | reverse complement strand
GGTGCGCCGTTCAAGGACTGGCCGCTGCCGGGGGCGATCGGGAAGGTGCGCAGGAAGCTCGCTGGCAGCGCGGACGGCGATCGCCAGATGGTGAAGATCTTGACCGCTGTGCTGACCGACGGCCTCGCTGCGGTCGAGGCCGCGTGCGCCGAGGCGCTCGAAGCCGGCATCGCCAGCGCCGACGTCATCCTCAACGCGTTGGCGCGGCGTGCTCAGCCTGCCGAGATGCTCCCGATCGCGACGCCGGACCGGCTGGCGCTCACGCTGCCGCCGCTCGCCGATTGCGCCCGCTACGACGCGTTGAGGACGCGGGAGGTGGCTTATGGAGCGCTCTGAGATCCTCGACATGATGGGCGCGCTGCAGCTCGCCGGCATGCGCGCGGCCTACGATGAGATCGTCTCGGTCGGCGTCAAGCGCCAGCACGGCGTCGAGAAGGTCATCGGAGCGCTGCTCAAGGCCGAGATCGCCGCCAAGCAGGCCCGATCGATCAACTACCAGATGGGGATCGCGAAACTGCCGCTGGCCAAGGAACTCAACGATCTGGACCTCGCCGGCACGCCGATCAACGCCGCGCTCGTCGAGCAGCTCTCGACCGGCGCCTTCCTCGACGAGCAGCGGAACGTGGTCCTCATCGGCGGCACCGGCACGGGCAAGAGCCATATTGCCATCGGCATCGCCAGAAGCGTGATCCGTGCCGGGCGCAAGGCCCGCTTCTTCAATGCCGTCGACCTCGTCAACAAGCTCGAAGCCGAGACCAAGCTCGGCCGTTCGGGCCGCATCGCCGACGGCATCGCGCGTGTCGACCTGCTCGTCCTCGACGAGCTCGGCTACCTGCCGTTCGCCCAATCCGGCGGCCAGCTGCTGTTCCACCTCATCAGCCGGCTCTACGAGCGAACCTCGATCATCGTCACGACCAACTTAGCCTTCGCCGAATGGCCGACCGTGTTCGCTGACCCGAAGATGACCACGGCGCTGCTCGACCGGCTCACGCATCACTGCGACATCGTCGAAACCGGTAACGACAGCTGGCGCCTCCGCCACCACTCCTGAACGCCGCCGCCGGTCAAGCCCTCCTCTGCTCCGCTACGCTCCGCAGCTCCGGGCTTGGCCGGCAAGACGAGCACGGACGGATGGGGTCAAGATTGCACGCCGATCCGGGGTCAACTTTGGACGCCGATTGACACGTTGCCGGCGACGTGCCCCCAACGACAAGCGACGCAACGGCACGACACGCGACGACAGACGACATCGACACGTCGCGGCTGGTCGCACGGCTCGAAAGGGAAGTGGAGCAGGCGAAGGACGAGCGCGAATTCCTGCGCGAGCAGATCGACCGCAAGGACAAGACCATCGATGCGCTGATCGAACGCGACCGCGAGACCAACTTCCTGGTGCGCGGACTGCAGGAAATGCTGACACCGCTGCTGGGTCCGAGGATGTACGATCATCGCTCGGGCAGTGCGAGCGAGACGATGTCATAGCCTGACATGTTGATAACTCACGAGCCGCATGGCCGGCTCGCTATAACGACCGCAACGGCCTATGGAGCATATTGCTGACAAGCTATCGTCCATCCAGCGCAACATCGAGATCGTCGCCGCGGACAACGCGACCCGGTTCGGCTTCACGCAGGTGCCGAACTTCCTCCTGACCAACTAGGATCTCTCGGTCGGCGCCAAGCTCGCCTATGCGATGCTCTTGAAGTACGCGTGGCACAACACGTCATGCTTTCCCGGCCAGGCCAAACTGGCAGATGAAATGGGATCAGGCGAACGGAGCGGCTGATGTCCCAGCACGTGGTGTAGGAGCGGAGGCGGCGGCGGTCGTCGGAGGGAGGCCGTAGGCTGACCGGAGAGGAACGCCGCGGCGAACCTTTTCCCCAGGACGTCCACAGACGTGGGCGCGGGGGAGCGGTCATGG